>NZ_JBIBJJ010000007.1:2222-5567 GCF_042958465.1 Microbacterium sp. NPDC007973 | reverse complement strand
TTGGATTGCGAGAAATTCCTTTGGATCAAAGACCAGCCTCTTCGGGGGTTGGCGTATGGATACGTCAGTAATGATGTTTCTCTTTGGTCAGTTTCAAACTCGCTGCAGCATCGTTTTCCCGGTGTTGTGTGCTTTTCTTTTTTACGGAGAGTTTGATCCTGGCTCAGGATGAACGCTGGCGGCGTGCTTAACACATGCAAGTCGAACGGTGAAGCCAAGCTTGCTTGGTGGATCAGTGGCGAACGGGTGAGTAACACGTGAGCAACCTGCCCTGGACTCTGGGATAAGCGCTGGAAACGGCGTCTAATACTGGATATGAGCCTTCATCGCATGGTGGGGGTTGGAAAGATTTTTTGGTCTGGGATGGGCTCGCGGCCTATCAGCTTGTTGGTGAGGTAATGGCTCACCAAGGCGTCGACGGGTAGCCGGCCTGAGAGGGTGACCGGCCACACTGGGACTGAGACACGGCCCAGACTCCTACGGGAGGCAGCAGTGGGGAATATTGCACAATGGGCGAAAGCCTGATGCAGCAACGCCGCGTGAGGGATGACGGCCTTCGGGTTGTAAACCTCTTTTAGCAGGGAAGAAGCGAAAGTGACGGTACCTGCAGAAAAAGCGCCGGCTAACTACGTGCCAGCAGCCGCGGTAATACGTAGGGCGCAAGCGTTATCCGGAATTATTGGGCGTAAAGAGCTCGTAGGCGGTTTGTCGCGTCTGCTGTGAAATCCCGAGGCTCAACCTCGGGCCTGCAGTGGGTACGGGCAGACTAGAGTGCGGTAGGGGAGATTGGAATTCCTGGTGTAGCGGTGGAATGCGCAGATATCAGGAGGAACACCGATGGCGAAGGCAGATCTCTGGGCCGTAACTGACGCTGAGGAGCGAAAGGGTGGGGAGCAAACAGGCTTAGATACCCTGGTAGTCCACCCCGTAAACGTTGGGAACTAGTTGTGGGGACCATTCCACGGTTTCCGTGACGCAGCTAACGCATTAAGTTCCCCGCCTGGGGAGTACGGCCGCAAGGCTAAAACTCAAAGG
Source organism: Microbacterium sp. NPDC007973 (assembly GCF_042958465.1). Taxonomy (NCBI): domain Bacteria; kingdom Bacillati; phylum Actinomycetota; class Actinomycetes; order Micrococcales; family Microbacteriaceae; genus Microbacterium; species Microbacterium sp. NPDC007973. The sequence continues at coordinate 4,532 of NZ_JBIBJJ010000007.1, read as the reverse complement.
AATTGACGGGGACCCGCACAAGCGGCGGAGCATGCGGATTAATTCGATGCAACGCGAAGAACCTTACCAAGGCTTGACATACACCAGAACGGGCCAGAAATGGTCAACTCTTTGGACACTGGTGAACAGGTGGTGCATGGTTGTCGTCAGCTCGTGTCGTGAGATGTTGGGTTAAGTCCCGCAACGAGCGCAACCCTCGTTCTATGTTGCCAGCACGTAATGGTGGGAACTCATGGGATACTGCCGGGGTCAACTCGGAGGAAGGTGGGGATGACGTCAAATCATCATGCCCCTTATGTCTTGGGCTTCACGCATGCTACAATGGCCGGTACAAAGGGCTGCAATACCGTGAGGTGGAGCGAATCCCAAAAAGCCGGTCCCAGTTCGGATTGAGGTCTGCAACTCGACCTCATGAAGTCGGAGTCGCTAGTAATCGCAGATCAGCAACGCTGCGGTGAATACGTTCCCGGGTCTTGTACACACCGCCCGTCAAGTCATGAAAGTCGGTAACACCTGAAGCCGGTGGCCCAACCCTTGTGGAGGGAGCCGTCGAAGGTGGGATCGGTAATTAGGACTAAGTCGTAACAAGGTAGCCGTACCGGAAGGTGCGGCTGGATCACCTCCTTTCTAAGGAGCATCTGGCACTGATGACCTTCGGGTTGTGAGTGTCCAGGCGCCGGATCAGACCGAATGTGTCTGCCGGTTAGCTCATGGGTGGAACATTTGATGGGGTGTCGGGGACGAGGTTCTCGGGTTTAGTACGTGGCTTGCCATTGGAATGATCTGGATCGGAGTTGTTGACACATGCACGCTGTTGGGTCCTGAGGGGCCGGGCGCTGGTCGCGTCAGTCTTTGGGCTGGGGTGGTTGGTGGCTGTTTCCTTGAGGGCCTCTTCTTGCTCTCACCGGTTGGTGGGTGTGGGGGAGGGGTTCCGCCCGTACTTTGAGAACTACACAGTGGACGCGAGCATCTTCGACATGAGCCTTCGGGTTTGTGTCGTGAAGATGATCTTAAAGATCATTAGTCAATTTTTTGACGATTCAACTCATGTGATTTCAAGTCTTTAAGAGCAAACGGTGGATGCCTTGGCATCTGGAGCCGAAGAAGGACGTAGCAATCTGCGATAAGCCTCGGGGAACTGATAAGCGAGTTTTGATCCGAGGGTGTCCGAATGGGGAAACCCCGCCAGGGCGCGTGCGTACCTGGTGACTCCCGCCTGAATATATAGGGCGGGTAGAGGGAACGTGGGGAAGTGAAACATCTCAGTACCCACAGGAAGAGAAAGCAACAGCGATTCCGTGAGTAGTGGCGAGCGAAATCGGAAGAGGCTAAACCTAGCGTGTGTGATAGCCGGCAGGCGTTGCATGTTGGGGGTTGTGGGACTTTTCGGATTGTTCTGCCGAGCAGTCGACGTGACAAGAGGGTATAGACGAACGGTTTTGAATGGCCGGTCATAGAGGGTGCGAACCCCGTAGTCGAAATGCTTGTTCTTGGCGTGAAGAGTATCCCAAGTAGCACGGGGCCCGAGAAATCCCGTGTGAATCTGTCAGGACCACCTGATAAGCCTAAATACTCCCAGATGACCGATAGCGGACAAGTACCGTGAGGGAAAGGTGAAAAGTACCCCGGGAGGGGAGTGAAATAGTACCTGAAACCGTTTGCTTACAAACCGTTGGAGCCTCCTTAGTAGGGGTGACAGCGTGCCTTTTGAAGAATGAGCCTGCGAGTTAGCGATACGTGGCGAGGTTAACCCGTGTGGGGTAGCCGTAGCGAAAGCGAGTCTGAATAGGGCGATTGAGTCGCGTGTCCTAGACCCGAAGCGAAGTGATCTATCCATGGCCAGGTTGAAGCGACGGTAAGACGTCGTGGAGGACCGAACCCACTTAGGTTGAAAACTGAGGGGATGAGCTGTGGATAGGGGTGAAAGGCCAATCAAACTTCGTGATAGCTGGTTCTCTCCGAAATGCATTTAGGTGCAGCGTTGCGTGTTTCTTGCCGGAGGTAGAGCTACTGGATGGCCGATGGGCCCTACAAGGTTACTGACGTCAGCCAAACTCCGAATGCCGGTAAGTGAGAGCGCAGCAGTGAGACTGTGGGGGATAAGCTTCATAGTCGAGAGGGAAACAACCCAGACCACCAACTAAGGTCCCTAAGCGCGTGCTAAGTGGGAAAGGATGTGGAGTTGCTGTGACAACCAGGAGGTTGGCTTAGAAGCAGCCACCCTTGAAAGAGTGCGTAATAGCTCACTGGTCAAGTGATTCCGCGCCGACAATGTAACGGGGCTCAAGCACGCCACCGAAGTTGTGGCAT
>NZ_JBIBJJ010000007.1:0-2125 GCF_042958465.1 Microbacterium sp. NPDC007973 | reverse complement strand
ATTGACATTTTTGGTAGGCCTTCGTGGTCCAGCCGTGTTGATGGGTAGGAGAGCGTCGTGTGGCGAGTGAAGCGGCGGGGTGACCCAGCCGTGGACGCTACACGAGTGAGAATGCAGGCATGAGTAGCGAATGACGTGTGAGAAACACGTCCTCCGAAAGACCAAGGGTTCCAGGGTCAAGCTAATCTTCCCTGGGTAAGTCGGGACCTAAGGCGAGGCCGACAGGCGTAGTCGATGGACAACGGGTTGATATTCCCGTACCGGCGAAGAACCGCCCAAGCTAATCCAGTGGTGCTAAGAGTCCTAGCTCACGCTTTAGCCGATCCCTTCGGGGTGAGGCGGGTGTGTGTGAACGCTCGACCCCATGCTGGTGCGGCTAGCGTATTAACAGGTGTGACGCAGGAAGGTAGCCCAAGCCAGGCGATGGTAGTCCTGGTGCAAGTGCGTAGGCCAAGTGATAGGCAAATCCGTCACTTACATAGGCTGAGACACGATGCGGATAAAAAGTGGGTGATCCTATGCTGCCGAGAAAAGCATCGACGCGAGGTTCTAGCTGCCCGTACCCCAAACCGACTCAGGTGGTCAGGTAGAGAATACCAAGGAGATCGAGAGAATCGTGGTTAAGGAACTCGGCAAAATGCCCCCGTAACTTCGGGAGAAGGGGGGCCATCCACTTATTAGGACTTGCTCCGAAAGGGTGTGGTGGCCGCAGAGACTAGTGGGTAGCGACTGTTTACTAAAAACACAGGTCCGTGCCAAGTCGCAAGACGATGTATACGGACTGACGCCTGCCCGGTGCTGGAAGGTTAAGAGGACCGGTTAGCCGCAAGGCGAAGCTGAGAATTTAAGCCCCAGTAAACGGCGGTGGTAACTATAACCATCCTAAGGTAGCGAAATTCCTTGTCGGGTAAGTTCCGACCTGCACGAATGGCGTAACGACTTCCCAACTGTCTCAACCGCGAACTCGGCGAAATTGCATTACGAGTAAAGATGCTCGTTACGCGCAGCAGGACGGAAAGACCCCGTGACCTTTACTACAGCTTGGTATTGGTGTTCGGTGTGGCTTGTGTAGGATAGGTGGGAGACGGTGAAGCATTCACGCCAGTGAGTGTGGAGTCATTGTTGAAATACCACTCTGGTCACTCTGGATATCTAACTTAGGACCGTGATCCGGTTCAGGGACAGTGCCTGGTGGGTAGTTTAACTGGGGCGGTTGCCTCCCAAAATGTAACGGAGGCGCCCAAAGGTTCCCTCAACCTGGTTGGCAATCAGGTGGCGAGTGTAAGTGCACAAGGGAGCTTGACTGTGAGACTGACAGGTCGAGCAGGGACGAAAGTCGGGACTAGTGATCCGGCAGTGGCTTGTGGAAGCGCTGTCGCTCAACGGATAAAAGGTACCTCGGGGATAACAGGCTGATCTTGCCCAAGAGTCCATATCGACGGCATGGTTTGGCACCTCGATGTCGGCTCGTCGCATCCTGGGGCTGGAGTAGGTCCCAAGGGTTGGGCTGTTCGCCCATTAAAGCGGTACGCGAGCTGGGTTTAGAACGTCGTGAGACAGTTCGGTCCCTATCCGCTGCGCGCGTAGGAAGTTTGAGAGGATCTGACCCTAGTACGAGAGGACCGGGTTGGACGAACCTCTGGTGTGTCAGTTGTTCCGCCAGGAGCACCGCTGATTAGCTACGTTCGGGATGGATAACCGCTGAAAGCATCTAAGCGGGAAGCCGGCCTCAAGATGAGACTTCCATACCCCTTGTGGGTGAGAGGCTCCCAGCCAGACTACTGGGTTGATAGGCCGGATGTGGAAGCGCAGTAATGCGTGAAGCTGACCGGTACTAATAAGCCGATGACTTGATAACACACCGTTTTAGGTGCTTGCGTCCACTGAGTGGTTCTCGATGTACGGTCGAGAACAACACAACAATGAACAATCGTTGTTGGTTTACGAACACATCAATAGTGTTTCGGCGGCCATAGCGAGAGGGAAACGCCCGGTCACATTCCGAACCCGGAAGCTAAGCCTCTCAGCGCCGATGGTACTGCAGGGGGGACCCTGTGGGAGAGTAGGACACCGCCGGACTTCCTTTAACGAAATGGCCACCCAACGCTGGGTGGCCATTTCGCAT
>NZ_JBIBJJ010000006.1:0-32298 GCF_042958465.1 Microbacterium sp. NPDC007973 | reverse complement strand
CCAGATGCTCGCCTGAGCAGATCGGGGGCGGCGCAGCCGCGCCGCCCTCCCCCGCGGTCGATTCTCGAGAACCGGTCACGACCACCGCGGCCGGCAGCGGACGGAGCCGCCGCCGGCTGATCGACGGCCGGACGGAGCCGGCCGACTGCAAGGGCCTTCGGCCCGTTCTTTTGCCGTGAAGCCTTCGGCAGCGTACGGTCGGCCAACCTGCGCGCTAGTGCTTTCGCGGCATATCCTCCCTCGCTGCGCTCAGTCCGGTATTCCACGGTCACTAGCACTCCGGCCGTCCTCCCTAGCGGCGAATGAATTCGCCTTCACGGCAAAAAACGAGGGGGAGGAGAGGAACAATGAGCAACATGATTTCGGGGGAGCTGGTCGTCTACAGCAAGCCGTCGTGCGTGCAGTGCACCGCGACCTATCGCGCGCTGGACGGCAAGGGCATCCCGTATCGCGTCGTCGACCTCAGCGAGAGCCCGGAAGCGCTGGAGTACGTCAAGGAGCTTGGCTATACCTCCGCCCCCGTCGTCGTCGTCGACGATGAAGACCACTGGGCGGGATTCCGACCCGACCACATCGACCGCGTGGCAGCTCACTACGCCGCGTGACCCCACCCGTAAATAACTCTATTCCCGTCAACACAGGTATTACCGACACCGGAGGATGACATGAGCACCTACAACCTGACCCCGTACGACACCGGCGACCGCTTGGAGCCGCAGCTCTGGCCGCTCGGGGAAGACCCCGACAGCTACGGGCGCGTGGACTTCGACAACGACGAGAGCGCAACCGTGCTCACGGCCTACGTCGAGCGCGAGGGCGACGGGTACGCGATGCACGTCGCGGGCATGGCCGAGCCGCTGACTCTCGTCGTCGACGGGGGCGGGCGCGTCGTCCCGGTCAGCGCCGAGCTGGTCGAGGGCATCGACGAGCTGCTGAGCATGGCGCAGCGTGGCCGCGAAGACTTCGAGCACCAGGCCGGTTACGGCGACTACACCGCCGAGGATCGCGCCGCAGCGGATCGCCGTTGGATTCTGGCCGAGGCCGTGGCAAATCTCTTGCGCGGAGAAGCCGCTAGGGCTTGACGGTAATAGAGTCATTACCTAGAATAGAGTTATTACCAAGGAGGAACGCATGGCACTCGAAACGCTCACCATCACCCGTCTGGCCGATCTTCGGTTCGGTGACCGGATCAAGAGCTGGGACGGCAACACGTACAACCCGCCGCGCCGGGTCATGTACGAGCTGGGACCGATCGAGCCCGGTTCGCCCGTGCAGGGCGTCCGCCTGGAAAACCCGAACCCCGACAGCACCCTGGAATACGTGCTGTACCCCTCGCAGATGGACGGACGCCGTTTGGAGGTCGAGCGCTACATCGTCTGACGCAGTAATAACCCTATTTCCGGTAATACCAGCACCACCGAACGAAGGAGCATGACATGAGCTACATCACCCGCACCGGCAACCTGGCCGCTACGCCCGAGCTGCGCCAGGGGGAGCGCGGCCCGTACACCTACGCGCGGGTCCTCGTGACCGACCGCATCAAGCAGGACGACGACACCTACGCCGACGGCGCGACGATCGGCTACGACGTCGCCGTGAGCGGCAGCGAGGCCGTCAACCTCGTCGACGCCGCCGAGGCATCCGGGAACATCCGTGTCACGTTCTCGGGCCGCTACCGCGTCACCGAGTACAAGGGCGAGAACGGCACCCGCATTCAGCACCAGGTGAACGCCGACGAGGTGAGCGTGAGCCTCCGCGGGCAGCGCGTCCGCGTCGAGAAGGGCACCGCCGGCACGGAGGCCGGCTCCGAGGCCAGCTACGGCGACGACACCCCGTTCTGATCGACGAACCGAGGGGGGCGCACGCGCCCCCCTCCCTCGTTCACCCCACACCAGCAACACCCGCAATAGAGTTATTACCGTCAATGGAGGTATTTCATGCCCGCTCGCATCCTCGCCCTGTGCAACCAGAAGGGCGGCGTCGGCAAGACGACGACCACGTTTCAGCTCGCCCGCGCGGCAGTGAACGCCGGTCGCCGTGTCTTGGTGATCGACAACGACCCGCAGGGCAACCTCACCAGCGATATTGCGGGGGAGCCCCTAGAGCCCACTGACGCCGGCCTGGCCGACGCGCTCAGCACCCGCGCACCCCACACGCTGCGCGAGGTCATCGTGCCCGGTATCTGGCCCGGCCTCGACGTCGTGCCGACGTCCGGGCGCACTCTCGGCAGCGTCCGAGACGAGCTTGTCGTGGCCGGTGTCGGCCGCGAGGTGCGTCTACGCGAAGCCCTCGCAGAGGTCCGCGACGACTACGACCTGATCTTGATCGACTCCGCACCCTCGCTCGACCAGCTCACGATCAACGCCCTCAGTGCGGCCGACAGTGCCGTGATCGTCACCCACTCGAAGAAGTACAGCCTCGACGGCCTGGCCCAGCTCCTCGACACGATCGAGAGCGTCAAGGCGTACACGAACCCCGGCCTCGACGTCGCCGGGATCATCGTCAACCAGCACGAGGAGCGCACCGTGGGCGGTGCCGGGTGGCTCGACGAGCTGAGCACGTTCGCGGAGCACCGCGGGCTGCGCCTGATCGGGCGACCCATCCCCAAGCGCGTCGTGATCGCAGACGCCACCGAGGCCGCACGCGGCCTCGACGAGTGGGGGAGCGCCGAGGCGACCGCGCTCGGAGCGATCTACACCGAACAGCTCGCCGTCATCGAAGGAGAATCCGCATGACCCGTCCTCCCCGCCGTCCTTCCGCCCTCGCAGGTGCGAGCGCGTTCGATCACCCCGTGACGGCAGAAGCGCCCCAGGAGGCCCCCGCAGCCGCTCAGGCTCCCGCAGCACCCGCCGCAGCCCCAAAGGCCGCGACAGCGCCGCAGAGCGCCGCTGAGAGCGCGAAGCCCGCGGCCAAGGGGAAGCCGAAGAAGCTCACCATCTACCAGGAGCCCGAGGACACCGACCGGATGCGCGGCGCGATGGTCGCCACCATCCCCTACGAGGGGTTCAAGACCCTGTCCAAGTTCGCGCAGGAAGCGATCGCGGAGAAGGTCGAGCGGCTGGAACAGCAGTACAACAACGGCAAGCCGTTCCCCGCAGTCGGCCCCGGCGTCATCCCCGCCGGTCGACCGATGGGGGAGTGACCCGTGGCCGCGAACGAGGGGCACCCGTTCGATCCCGTCGTGATCGACCTGACCGACCCCAAGGACTACGCCCTGTTGGTCGGCGCGCTCGAAGAGTACGCGGGCGAAATGGAACACCGCGCCGAGCTGGAAGACCACCGCATCCAGCACAACGACCTCCCCGAGAGTGCGAGCGAAGCTGACCACTGGCGCGGCCAGGCCGCGCGAGCTCAGCGCATCATCGACGACATAGAGCGCCAGCTCGAAGCCAATGGCAAAGCCCGCCACGATGCCGCCGAGGGTGCCTGATGGGTAGGTCTGTCGACGCCGGGAGCGTCTACAGCTCCGCACGAGACGCTGCGCGTCTCGCCGTCACCGAGGGGGAGGACTTCGGCCTGACCGACGTCGCCACCGAAGACCAATGGGCGAGCATCATCGCCACGGGGGCCGGCGTACTCGCCGTAGCCGGCTCGCTGCACGGCGTCGTCGACGCGCTGCGCGCGCACGGCGCGACCGCGGCCGACGTGCTCAGCCAGGACGGCAGCACCGGAGGCGCGCCCCTCGACCCGTTCGCCGTGGCACTGGCCCGCGGGTGGGTTGCCAACACGATCGGCCTCGACCTCGACGAGGAAGGCGCGCAGCGACTCGTGTCGGCCGAGCTGGTCGAGCGCGGATGGTTGATGGACACTCACGCGATCGCACAGCTCGTCCTCTCCGTCGTCCTCGTCGGCGCTCACGCGGCCGAGAAGGCCACCGACCGGCGCCGATGATCCGCGCTGCGCGGGATCTCTGAACCGGTCGACGGTGACAGTTTCTCGAGCGTCACTTTCGGTTGCTCGTCGACGGCCCCGTGGCCTTGACGTACTCCGCCCACGTGCACTCGACCGCGAGGCGCATCGCGTCCTCAGGGAAGTACCCGATGAGTTGACGCTGCGCCGGGTCGTGATCGAAGGTCACCGAGCGCAGCAGCTTGCGCCCGCGCACCTCGACGACGCGAACGATCGCTATCCGCTTGCTCTTGTCGAAGATGAACCACACCCCCGGCTCGGGGGAGCGCTGTAGCTGCGACATGGGCGACCACACTTGCACCACGCGCGGCCCCCTACGCCTCTCTGACGGTCACGAACCGTTGATCCCACCACCGGGCACGCCCGCCGAAATGATGACGCGGTGCAGCCGCTCCGTGGCCGTTTTGAGCGACGTCGCCCAGCCCAGCAGCGTGCCGCCGGCTACCTCGACCCGGTAGCGCGGGCCGTCGTCGGTGCGGCGCAGCTCGATCGTTCCGGCCACGTTGTCGCGAGCGTCGAGCATGACCCAGTGAGCGGGTTTCGTCTCGCGCGCGAGGAGCTGGGGATGCCAGCGGGGGCCGTCGTCGCGCATGTCGCCAGTATCGAATATGTGTTCGATAGGTGCAAGTCGCCAGAGCTGGGGGCCGGCGTCGGTCGACGCCCCGCCGAATGGAGCGCCGACCGACTCGCCCCCGGTCGGACGTGGCTCGTTCCAGGGGTTGCGATCATTCTCGCGTAGAAGGCCCGACACCCGGCCGGCGCGGGCGCGTGGGGGGACGCGGGGGGCAGCGCCGACCGGGCACGCCCAACCTTACGCGGACGCTCCCGACGAGGGACGCAGCGCCGCGGCGACGATCGCCGCCAGGCGCTCGTCCGCGAGCCGGTAGGCGTACGTCGTACCGACGCGCCGGGACGTCACCAGCTTGAACAGGCGCAGCTTGACGAGGTGCTGCGACAGGGAGTTGTCGGAGCCCGGAATGCGATCGTTCAGCTCGCGCACCGTCAGCTCGTGGGCGTCGAGGAGAGCGCGCACCACACCCAGGCGGATCGGGTGGCCGAGGAGCCCGAACAGCGTTGCAGCTTCGGCGGTGTCGGCATCCGGCTCGGTGTCCATCCGTCGAGGTTATGACGAATTGCTCAGACGTACCGGGCCGCTCTATCGGTCCACCCGATCCTGAGCACGGCTACCGCGTGAAGCGTTGCACCGCGTCGGCATGAGTGATGTTCTCGGCAAGAACGTGAATCTCGCCGGTCTCCTGGTCGAAGGCGGTCGCGACGCCAGTTACGGCGCTCATCGGATACGCACCGGCTTGCTGCTCGGGGGCGCAGAGGGTGACCAGAAAGTCGTCCTTGAAGTCGACGTCGACGCCGAAAGGAGCGCGCGTCTGATGCTTCGCCACCGTCCAGCCCTCCAAGAGCTGCGGGTATGCGCCGTAGAAGTCGTCTCGGTTGTCGAAGGTTGCGAGCGGTTGGCCCCAGGGAGTTGTCATAGCGAGAGCCAAGCAGTCGCGCCCGCGGGTGCAAAACCCATCGGTTTCGCACCACACAGAGGCCCGTCGACGAGGTGCCGGAAATTCGCGGATCGACGCGGTGCAAAACCCCGTCGCAAAACCCGAATTGATGCGAAATTGAGTAGAGCCCTTTTGCATCATTTGGTAGAATTGGTGAGGACCGAAGGGAGCCACCGTGGCCGAGTCGCAGATGAAGATCGAGCAGCAGTACCCGGAGCTGTTCGCGCAGCTCGACGACAAGCAGCGTCGCGCCGTGGTGCAGTCGCTCGCCGCCGGCTGGCACGAGGGCTGGGAGCCCACGCGCGAGGACGTCGAGAACCTGACCGACTACGTGCGTGGCGCGATCGACGGGGACGAGTACGACCGTCGCTCGGATGCCGCAGCTCACCGCGCGGCCGAGGTGTCTCGACGAGCCGCCGGCATCGTCGGCGCAGCCTGACGTGCCCGAGGGTTTCGACACCTGGGAGTCGTACTTCTACCCCGAGACGTATAACCCGCAGTTCGGGAACGGGACGCTGCGCAACAAGTTCGGTGAGCGCGATTTCTTCGAGCTGAAAGACCGCGAGTACGGGCGTACCGCCCGCCGCGGCGCAGAGCTGGAAGCGGGGATGGTCGATATCCCGAAGACGTTCGACGCGGAGCACTTGAAGGCGATCCACCGGCACCTGTTCCAAGACGTCTACGAGTGGGCCGGCGAGTACCGGACGGTCAACATGTCGAAGGGTCCGGGGCGCGAGTTCGGTCGCGTCGACAACGGCGAGGTGGACCGCTACCTGTCCGAGGTGCACCAGGTCGCGACGTCGACGGACTGGGCCTCGATCAGTCGGAACGACTTCATCGCCACCAGCGCCACGGTGTTCGCGTACGTCAACCAGGCGCACCCGTTCCGCGAGGGCAACGGGAGGACGTCGAAGCAGTTCATGCACGACCTGGCCGAGGGCTCACCGTTCCGGTTCGAGTTCGACCGGGTGACGCCCGAGCAGTGGAACCAGGCATCCGCCATGAGCCGCCCCGACCTCGACAAGCACGCCCCCGATCCGACGTCGCTCGTGCCGATCTTCCACGCGATCAGCGTCGAGAAGCCGGCCCCCGCGGCCGACCCTCTCGCAGACGTCCGAGCCGTCATCAGTGGGAGCTACCAGCGGTCCCCGAAGGAAGCGACCAGGGGCGCCGGCCAGAGCGGCCAGCAGCCGCCCCAGGCGCGCCGTAGCGGCCCCGGGCGCATGTCCGACCGGTTCCCGACAGGTGGGCTCGAAAGATGACCGTGGCCGGGATTGTGCTCATGGCAGCGGGGAGCCTGACGACCCTTGTCGGGATCGTCGCTCAGACCCGCTCGACGCGCCTCGTCGACCAGGCAAAGCGAGCCCGCGCGTTCTTCCTCGCGACCTGTCTCATGCTCGCCGGTTTCGTCGTTGGGTATCTCGGCGTGTGCGTCGACACGGGACAGGCCCCGAGCGCCGCCGTGACGATCTTTGTCGTCGTCGCCGGGGGAGCGCTCGCGCTGTGGAGGATCAAGACCGTTCGTGCCGAGGAGGCCGAACGACGGAGCGGCGAGGAGCAGCGATGACGAAGGTGATCGGATACGCCCGTGTCTCGCGCCGGGAGCAGAACCCGGACGCGCAGGAGGCCGAGCTGCGCGCGGCCGGCGCTACCCGTGTGTTCGTCGACCACGGCGAGTCCAGCCGGATCGCTGCGCGCCCGCAGTGGGTCGCGTGCCTCGACTACCTCCGCGAGGGTGACACCCTCTTGGTGCGCCGCCTCGACCGTCTCGGCGGCAGCGAACGGATCATCCTCGACACGTTGAACGAGCTGCGCGAACGCGGCATCGACATTCGCAGTCTGACCGAACCCCAGATCGACACGACAACCCCGATGGGCCGCGCCCTGTTCGGGATCGTGGCGGTGTTCGCAGAGCTGCGCATCGACACGATCCGAGAGAACACGCAGCGCGGCATGGATCACGCCCGAGCCCAGGGTAAGGCAATCGGTCGACCGTCGAAGCTCGACGCCGACCAGCTCGCACAGCTCCGCCGTATGCGCGACGACGAGGGACTGAGTTTCGCGCACATCGGGCGCGTACTCGGCGTCGACAAGTCGACCGCTTCCCGCGCCTACGCCGACCTCACCCGGTACGCCGACGAGCAGCAGCCGGCCGCGTCCTAACCAGACGGCATCACCACTCTTTCCCCGTCCCCCTGATAAATGCCGCCCTTCACAGAACAGCACCCCGTCAAGGGTGCGGCTTGCCGCATCACGGAGTGACGCGAAGCGCCCTTGACGGGGTGCTGGGCTGTGACACAATCCCGGGCATCAGGGGGAGGGGGAGTCCTCCCAACGAGGCCGCGGAGCGGTCGGACAACTAGGGTCCCGCTGTCCACCTGTGGGCGGGTGGAGCCCGTAGGTAGCTCGGGCCGTCCACAGGTGGTCAGGGGGATACGTCAGTCGCCGTAGGACTGACTCTCGCCGCCGTTGTCGGCGGCGTCGGCCGGCGGCGTTGCCGCGGCCTCACTCGACGACGACTTGCGCGCCGCACGCTGTCGCGGGGCGCGCTTCTTGCCCGCCTCCGCAAAGCCGATCTTGCGCAGCTCGGCGGGCGTCCATCCGGCGTCGATCGTCGCGCTGTAGGCGCGTGCGTCGTCACGCTCAGCGGCGGCGACCTTCTCGCGCTCCTCGCGCTCAACCTCAGCGATCCGCGCCGCGGACGCCTCGCGCACGTCCGCGAGCTTCTGCCGAGACTCGGCCAGCTCGCGAACCGACGTCAGTCGATCGTCAAGGGCGCGCTGCGCGCGCTCGATTGCTTCTTGGGGGGAGAGTTCCTTAGCCATGCCAGCAGCCTACGGATGCTGCGCCGTCCGCGCGAGGTTCCTCGCGCTTGCAGCAGGACCGTCGCGGCGAAGCCGCGACCACTCCCGGCTGTCGCCGTGGGCGACTTCGATTCGAGTCCCGGACGGAGCAAGCTATACGGTTATGTGCCATAACCGGGCTTGACCTCTCGACATGCGTCGGAAGGTGCGGCACACTTGACGTGTGCGGTCCCCGCAGGGGCGGGGTCGCTGCGCTGGGCCGAAGGGAGGGTGAGCATGTCTGATGAGACGCCTACGCCTCGCCCGTCCGAGCGTCGTCGTCGCGGGAACGTGGCCGGCGGTCGTGTGGCGCGTCACGTCGTGACCGCCAGCCCCGAGGAGGAGGGCGCGCTTCTGCGCCTGGCCCTCGCGCAGGGCGTGACGATCCCGCGCCTTCTCGTGGAGAGCGCTCTTGCGCAGAATGCCGGCGAGACGGCATCCGAACGGCGCGCGACGATCACGAAGCTGTACGAGCTGCACCGGCTCCTTGCCGCTATCTCGAACAACGTCAACCAGATCGCGAAGGCCACCAACGCCACGCGCGAGCTGCACCCCGAGACGTCTGCGACGCTTGCCGCGGTGCGCAAGACGGCGATGCGGATCGACGAGCTGACCGACGAGCTGAGCCTGACGTGATGCCGAACATCACGCGGGGCGATCGCATGTCGGGCCTCGTGACGTATCTCGTCGGTGGCGGTCGTCACAACGAGCACACGGAGCCCCACCTTGTCGCCGGGGATGACGCGCTCATGGCTTGGTACGACGACGCCGAGCTGAGCCGCGACAGCGGACTGGCGATCGCGCGTCACCTGGACCGCCCGCACAAGCAGCTCGGGGTGGACGTCAAGGGCGGGCACGTCTGGCACGCCTCCCTGTCGCTGCGCGCCGAGGAGGGCATCAAGACCGACGCCGAGTGGAACGCGATTGCCACTGACTTTGTGGCCGCAATGGGGTTCGACGACAACGACGGCACGAAGGCACCGTGCCGCTGGGTTGCCGTCCGTCACGGCCTGTCAAAGTCCGGTAACGACCACGTGCACATCGCCGTGAACCTCGTGCGCGAAGACGGCACGAAGGCATCCACTCACCTCGACTACGTGCGCGCGCAGAACGCGGCGCGAGCGCTCGAAGTGAAGCACGGCCTAGAGCTGTTGGAGTCGGCCAAGGGCGAGCGCGCGACGCGCGGCTACAGCCCCGCCGAACAGGCCAGGGTCGAGGAACGTTCAGCGCTGTTCGCACAGCGCAAGTACGAAGCGAACGCCGCGAAGATCGGCGGCGACGTCACCCCGTGGCACCAGCTCGACCCGCGCGAGCGTCAGGCGCGGATCACCGCTGAGATTCGTCTCAATGCGCCGCGTAACGACCTCGCCCGCAAGGTCCGCGCGTGCGCGAGCGCGAGCGAGAACGAAGCCGAGTTCGTGCGCCGGCTGCGCCGCTCCGGTGTTGTCGTGCGACCCCGCTACGCGGACGGTCAGACCGACGTCATCACCGGCTACTCGGTGGCCGCGAAGCCCGCACCGGGCGAGCGCCCCATTTGGTACGGCGGCGGTCACATGGGCCGCGACCTGACCCTGCCGCGACTGCGCGCCGAGTGGCCCGACAGCGCGACCGGCGCGATGGACGCCGCGGCCGAGTGGAACGCCGCGAAGCGCAACCAGCGACCCGTCGCGCCGGGACGCGAGACGGCCGAGCCTGACCCCGAGCTGTGGGATCGGTACACCGCCGAGCTGGGCGAGCTGCGCGAGACGCTGCGCTCGGTTCCTGTCGACGACCGCGACACATGGGCGCGCGTCGCTCGACAGACCTCAGGCGCGTTCGCGGCGTGGTCAAACGCCGTCGAGGAAGTGCCTGGCGACCTCGCCGCCGCAGCCGACGAGCTAGCGAAATCGGCACAGACCTACCGCGGCCACACGAAGCCCCAGAAGGCGGGGCGCGTGTCTGCCGGCGGCGCAGCGATGCTCCTTGCGAGCGCCATGCGCGGCGGTCAGGGAACGGCAGCGCAAGCGGCGATGCTCCGACAGCTCGCCAACCTCACCGGGGCCGTTTACGACGCCGCCAAGGCCGCAGGACAGGCACGCCACGCCCAGGCCCTCGCGACCGACGTTCGGGAGCGACTGCGCCGCGTCCACGACGCCCTGCCGGCACCCGCGAAGACCGCGACCGCGACGGCCACGCCGGCCCCCGCTCCGCGTCACGCGACGTCGGCCGATATCAACGACATGGCCCGCGACATGCTCGACAAGATCAACCGCGCCGAGGAGAACCGTCGCAAGGGACCGGGCTCGCCGCTCCCGTCGACGATCGAACCGACGCGGCCCCGCACGACCACAACCCCGAGCCCCGACCGAGGCCCGGAACGATGAGAGGAGCACGTCATGGCCGATGAGAGCGACGGCATTTCCGAAGCGTTCGAGGGGCAGCTCCGCGTCGCGGTGACCGCCGCCGGTCGCGTGGGCGAAATCATCGCCCGACAGCGCGAGGAAGCAGCTCGACGAGCGCAGGCCGAAAGCATCCAGCAAGCCCGCGAGCTGGCATCCCGGATGCAGGCCGAGCGGCAGTCGACGCGCGTTGAGCTCAGCGGCGTCTACCGGAACGACTGGTGGGACCGAGCGACCCCCGAGCAGATCGGCACGACGTTGGCCACGGCGCGCGCGTGGCGCAACGAGGAGCCCGAGGCCGCACGCGCCGAGGCGCACATGCGCGACGAGCTGCGCACCCGCTACGGGGTCGACGTCGACGCAGCCGGCGGCGACCCTCAGGCCGTGCAAGCAGCCGTCGACGCCGAGCTGTTGCGCCGACAGTCCGAGACGGAACGGCAGCGCGGCACGAGCGAGGAGGCCGAGGCGGCGCTACTGATGCGCGAAGCCGATCGCGCCGACCGTCAGGCCGACGCCGCCGACGCGCGCGCCGAGAACGCCCCTGAGGGCTCCGAGGAGCGCACCCAGGCGCGCGAGGAGGCACAGAGCCACGAGCGCGCGGCCGAGTCGGCACGCGCCGAGGCCGGCCCCAAGTACGACTCCGCAGATCGTCGCCAGGCAGACGCGACGAAGCTCGAAGCGAAGGGCATCGAGAAGGAAGCCGTGGCCGCGAAGATGAGCGCCGACGTCGGCAACGCCAAGCCGGCCACCGAGGCCGTCAAGGGCGCGCCCACGGTCGGCACGAAGGCGAAGCCGGCACGGTCGGCCGCGGCGCGCGTCCAGCGTTCCGAGCTGGGCCGCTGAGCGACCGTCTGAGCGCACGAGAGAGGGACCGGGCCTGTTGGTCCGGTCCCTCTCTCATTGCCGCTCAGCGCGGCTCAGGGAGCGCGTCACGGTCGATTCGACGGGCGCGACGGTCCGCCGCCGTCACGGACGGGGAGGCGGGGCAGCATCCGCAGCGCCGCGAGGTGCAGCATCGACCCGATGACCGCGGCCAGGAGCACGACGGCGGCGACGAGCGCCGCGCCGGCCGCGACGGTCTGTGCGATCGCGTCATCCGAGAGCAGCGAGACAACGCCCGCCGCGGCGAGCAGCGCGAGCGCGCACGCCGTCTGGACGACCGCGACGCGGATCGCGAAGGGGGCGGCGTACGAACGCACCCACGACTCCCGGCGGGTCACGACGGCGCTCACGCGGACACCTCGCGCACGTCCGGGAACAGCCCTTCGGGCGGCTCGACGTAGGGCAACATGTCGCCCTTCTCGTTCGTGTGCTCACGGTTCGGTCCGGTGCCGATCCCCGCGAACGGCCCCGAGCTGCTGAGCAGGATCGACATGTGGTGCTCGGCGTGATCGCGGAACCACACCGACATGCCCGTCTGAGGGTCCAGCCGCAGGTGCTCCCACGCGCGCCAGAGCGCGTCGAGTCGCGCCACGGCTTCGGCGTACTTCCACCAGTCGCCCGCCCACAGGGTGTTACTCCCGTCGACCCGGCGCCGGTAGTTGGGCCGCAGGTAGCCGCGGAAGAACTCGTCGACGGAGCCGAAGTACAGCGCCGGCTCCTCCTCAGGCTCGGCCTCGTCGAGCTGCGCGAGCGCCGCGGCGACAGCTCGGCGTGCAGCCGTGCCGGCCTGAGCTTGCAGCTCCTCGATCAGCGAGGGGTCCAGCTCCTCGCGCACGGCCTCGTCGACGGCTTCACCGACGACGCCCGACACCTCCTTCTGCAACGCACGGAGGATCATCGGGCCGGCCATTGACTCCGCGAGCTGCGCGACGTCGAGCCCGAACATGCGTCCAGGCTCCCGCTCCTCGCGCTCCTGGCCCTCCTCGTCGTCCACGTCGACGTCGAACGGCTCAGCCTCGATGCCGTCCGTCTCGTCCGTTCCCTCGTCGAGCCAGCTCATCACACGGCCTCCCGTTCGTTCTCGGAGCGCGCGACGGCACGCACGGACTCCTGAGCCTCGTTGATCGTCCGCTGCGCCGCCGGGTCGTGCGCGGCGATCGACGCCTTGACCTTCTCGGCGTGCGGGCCGGTCATCCACGGCTGCGTGCGGATCAGCGTCGGGCGGTTCCCCGAGGACAGCACCACGGCGCGACCCTTCGGCATCGCGGACAGGTCCGCGACGTCCAGGATGCGCTCACGGTGGAGCTGCTGGTTCACGCTGCGCCCACCGCGGCCCGACGACACCGACGACGCCTGACGGTCGTAGTCACCGATGAGCTTGGAGAGCGATTCGAGGAAGGTTTCTTCGGCCACACCACCGCCGTATACCTTCACGTTCGAGGCCGACCAGAGCTTGCGCATGCCCGACTCGCCCCACACGTCGATGCCCTGTGACCACGACTGCAGAATGGTCATCAGGACGATGCCGCGCGAGCCGTAGTGGCTGTAGAGGTTCGGCAGCTCACGCCACCGGCAGACGTTCGCCGCCTCGTCGAGCACCCCGAGCAGGGGCACCGCGAGACGGCCCCCGGGGGATGCTGCGGCAATCTCCTCCGCGGCCTCGACGACGGCCACGGTCAGCGCCGTCACGAGCGGGCCGGCGGTTCCGCGGCCCTCCTTGGACAGCGAGTAGAGCGTGCCACCGCCGCGCACGAACGCGGCGGGGTCGAACTGAGGGCGAAGGTCGGTCTGCGTCACGGGGTTCACCCACGACGCCACCTGACGGTTCGTGAGGCACGACGCCATTTGCTGCGCCGTGCCGTAGATGCCGCCACGCTGCTTCTCGGGAGCGTTGATGACACCGCGCACCTGGTCAGAGGTGAGGGTGTACCCGTGCGCGTGCAGGATGCGCGCGGGGGCCTCCTCCGAGGGCTGCGTGAGCCAGGTGTAGACGTCGGTGATGGGTCGACCATCGAGCGCCGCGGCGAGCAGGAGCCCCGCAAGGAGATCCTGCCCCGCCGGGTCGAAGTAGGCATCCGTCTTGGCTCCGGGGTCGCGCGAGCCCGAGGCGAAGTGATCGGCCAGCTTGGCCGCTTTCACCTCGTCGGTGACGTAGCTGAGCGGGTTCCACCACCACGAAGGATTCTCGAGCGCAATTCCCTGAGGATCGAACACCCACACCGGGCCGGCCTCCTCGCGGACGTCGCGGGTGGCATCCACCACGTCGCGCTTGTTCGAGGTGACCAGGACGCCGCCGGGGGCGTCGAGGATCGCCGGCACCGCGCGAGAGGTGGTCTTACCGGTTCGCGGCCCCCAGATGTCGATGTGCATGTCCTCCCAGGTGCCCCACAGCGGCATCCCGCCGACCGTCTTACCGATCGGCACGCCCAGCACCGGCTTGCCGTCGACGCCCTTGACGCCGAGACGCTCAGCCGAGGCCACGGCGTTCTGTCGGCTCAGGCCGGCGACGTCCTTGCCGCGGCCCATGTACGAGCTGGCGCGGTCGACGCGGGTCCGCCCCTTCCGGTAGCGGACAATGCCGACGATCGCGAGGACGGCGAGGGCGAGCAGGACAGCGCCGAAGACGGCGATGATCCACGTCGCGGATGCCGGCCACGCCACCCGCCCGAGGACGAGTCCGAGCGTGAGAGCGAACGGGTCGGACGGCAGCTCGGCCGCGGTGCCGTCGAGCTGCGCGCCGAGGCGCACCGCAACGTTGGTGAGGATGAGCCCCCCAACGACCACGACGATGAGCACGAGCAGCATCAGCGTCTCGGCTCCGAAGCCGCCGGGATCGCGGCGGCGGTTGTTGGGGGTGCTCATCAGACCGTCTCTTTCTCGCGCGTCTCGTGGTCTTCCACCAGCTCCTCGACGACGCGCAGCGCGCGGCGCGAGGTGCGGGACTGTTCGTACCACCGCTGGTTCGTGTCGCGGATGCTGCGCTCAGCTTCCGTGAGCTGCACCTGTACCGGAATGCCCGGACGGGTGCCGACCTTCACGAGGAACTTGCCGCGGCCGGGAGGGTCGACCTCGCGGCCCGTGGCGGCATCCCACGCGGGCGGGTCTTGCCACCCGGTCAGCAGCTCTTGCTCAGCCTCAGAGAACGGGATGACCGTCGTGAGCTCCGGCATTTCGGTGTACGGCAGACCGCCGCACATGACCATGCCGGCGCGCTCGACGAAGCCCTTAGCTTTCAAGCGGTCCTCCTCCGGGAGGGCGCTCAGGTCGGCCATAGTGTGCGAAATCATCGCCGTGCCGACGCCCACCTGACGATTGAGTCGGGTGAGGAAGTCCACGCGGTCGACGATGCCGTTACCGGCGCGCAGGGCACGCCACAGCTCGTCCATGATGACGAAGTAGTGCCGGCGCGGTTCCAGCTTCGCGTCCGCGAGGACGTTCGCGATGTTCACCGTCGCGAAGCCGTTCGACCAGCACGCGAGCAGCGTCGCCGCTCGCAGATCGCCCTCAGCCTCACCGATCGCGGAAATGTCGTAGACCACCGGGCGGTCGAGCGCCATTGGGTTCGTCGTGTGGTGCGAGAACACACCACCGAGGCGACCCGAGCCGTTCGCCAGGGCGAGCAACGACGCTTCGAGGCCGCGCGTAATCTCCTGGTACTTGTTGAAGTCGCCGCGGTCGACGGCCACCTGTCGCAGCTCCTCCGGGCCTTCCTGCACGACGCGCAGCAGATCACCGAGCACCGGAATGCCCTCCATCTTGCGATCGAGCACGTGGAGGGCCTGGTCGATGATCGACTCCTCGACGTCGGAGGGCTGCGCCTTCCGCTGGATCGTCAGCAGAGACGACACCATTGCCAGGCGGCGACCGTGGGCGTCTTCCAGTACCTCATTGGCCTCCTTCTGGAAGCCGGCGTCGATGAGGCGCTGCGCGGCCTCCTTGGCCTCGCCCGG
Source organism: Microbacterium sp. NPDC007973 (assembly GCF_042958465.1). Lineage (NCBI taxonomy): Bacteria > Bacillati > Actinomycetota > Actinomycetes > Micrococcales > Microbacteriaceae > Microbacterium > Microbacterium sp. NPDC007973. The sequence continues at coordinate 16,825 of NZ_JBIBJJ010000006.1, read as the reverse complement.
GTCGAGCACGTTGAGATATCCGCGCCCACGGCCGAGGGTGATGACCTGACCACCGAGCGCGCGAATGACCTCCACGTAGTCGGGTCGCAGATCGCCCAGCACGAGCGGCTGCACCCCGTAGCCGGCGAGCCCGGTCGCCATACGAGCGACCGCCGTCGACTTGCCGAGTCCCGGCTTACCGAGGACGAACAGCGACGGGTTGCTGATGAGCTTCGCGCGCTGGAACCACGAAATCGGATCGGCGCAGAGCGTCGCGCCCGTGTGAATGTGACGGCCCAGCGGGACGCCCACCATCGGCGTGCCGGCACCGATCGCGTACGGCCACAGGCCGCACGTCTGCACCGTCGTACCGCGCCACTCCGGGACGGGTTGCAGGTACGTCGACATGCCGCCGCCGGGGCCGCTCCACCCGCGAGCGGTGAGCGACCCACCGGACGCCGACGCGCCCGATTCGGTGTTCTTCCGTCCGGTGCGGACGAAGACCAGCGCACCCACCACGACGAGCAGGATCAGCCCGCCCAGGGCGAGCAGCGCAATCAGATCAGGGCTCATCAGACACGCTCCCTCAGCGCCGCGGGGACCGACACGTGCTTGGTCAGCACGAGCCCGAGGGGCAGCGCCGCGGCAAACGCGCTGTCCTGCGATCCGTACACCGGCCGAAGCCGAAGGCGAGCCGTCGCCCCGAGGTTGTCGACCGCCGCGCGAGCGTCGGCCTCCTTGCTCGGGTCGATCACGGTCGCGGTCACGAGGATGCCGAAGTTCACCAGGCCCGCGCCCGATGCCTCCTCCGACTCCGTGGCCTGAGCCGAGCGCAGCGCGAGCGAGTCGCGCGCCGCCGGCTTACGGCTGGACGTGGCCTTGAACTCGGCAGCTCGCACGTCAGCCTGCACGAGCGCCGCCGCGCGGGCGGGGTCGATCGGCTTGTAGAGCAGCGTCACGCGCTTGCGGGCGATATCGCGGTGCGGAGCCAGCAGACGCGCCAGCACACCCGACTGCACCAGGCCGCGAGGGGCCTGTGTCATCTGCCAGGTGACCGACGTTGCCGAGTCGTGCCGGTAGCTGTCCCAGTTGGCCTGAGCAGCCGTGGGGCCGACGTCGGCCCAGTTCAGATCGGGCACCTCGCCGTTGGCGTGGGCGTCGTCGATCAGCGTCGCCGCGGCGGGGTCGTACGCGACGAGGATCGTCTCGCACAGCTCCTGAGCCGTCAGCGGGTGCGCCGCTCCCGCGCCGGTCGCTTGCAGCGTCGCGGTGAGGCCAGGAAGGCGAGCGGCCAGCTCGCGCCCCATGTCTTCCGGGGTGCGCGGCTTGGCACCCTTGCGGGGTGCCGCCGAGAACGTCAGCGCCACGTACGCCTTCACCGTCGACGAGCCGGCGGGGTAGTTCATCACGACCTCACCGAGCATCGCTTTCGCGAAATCGGGTGCCTCAGGATCGGTGTTCGTCTCCACCTCACGGCGCAGACGACGACCCGAGTCGGGGGCCGTCTCGATGGTCACCTGAGCGGCCTCCATCCCCGGCTCATCCGCGAGGTTGCGCAGCCAGTGACCCCAGTCGGCCACCCACAGGTCGACCTGTTCCTGGTCGACGAGCGCCGCGCCGTCAGGCTCGGTGCCGATGACGATCGAATACGTCTTCGCGTGGGGGTTGTAGATCATCGCGAACGGGCGGGCGTAGCTGTCCTCGTGCTCGGAGAGCCGGGACTGAGCCGCCAGACCGGGGAGCTGGTTCGTGCCCCACTCCGAACGCCCGAGGGGGCCGGAACGGTACACGTTCGCCTTGCGCCGCTTCGTCGACGACCACGCGGCCCGGTTCGCAGCGCGCGAGAGCACGCTACGACCGTCCGCGTCGCGGATCGTCAGGAGCAGGATCATCCCGCCGAACACCGCGGCGGTAATGACGGCGTTGAGGATGTTCGTCGTCATCAGGACGACGATCACGATCAGCAGCGCAACGAACATCAGGCCGGTGCCGACCGTGCCGAGGCCGAGAAGCCCCGGCGACGTCGGCTGACGCCAGTTCCCGTAAGTGCGGACGCCCTTACGGCTTGTCTCTACGGTTGCCATCAGCTCCCGCTCCCTTCACCCGTTGCTTGATTGCCTACGTTCTTCGCGGCACCCGTGGCCGCTTGCACGCCCTGAGCCGCTGCGCCGATCGCGACGCCCGCGGCCATGCCGACAGGGCCACCGGCAGCACCGGCAGCAGCTCCACCGGCAGCTCCACCGCCGGCAGCAGCTCCACCAGCCGCAGCGCCGCCCGCGGCAGCTCCACCGCCGGCAGATGCCGCCGCAGCGCCCGTGCCGCCACCAGCAGCACCCGAGGAGGCCGCGGCCCCCGTCGTGCCGCCGCCACCGGCCGCGCTAGACGCCTGAGCGGCCTGAGGGGCTGATCCACCGCCACCATTCGAGCCCGAAGGCCCAGCGGCGCCGGTTGAGCCCTGACCGCCCGTAGCGCCGGGACCACCGCCCGCCGACGACCCGCCGCCCGAGCCGGTCGCGAGGCGACCAGCAGCAGCAGCGCCCGAGGGCAGCGCCATGATCGCCGCAGCTCCCAGCGCGCCGCCGGCACCAGCCGACAGAGAGCTGACGAGAGGTGTCACGAACCGCATCAGAGCGGGCATCGCGAACAGCGCGAGCACCATCAGAATGAGGCCCGTGAGCACGGCGATGAAGCCCGTTCCGTCGTCCTGGAAGACGTTCGTTCCCACGAGCTGGAAGGCGGCGGCGTAGACGATCGCCGCGGCGGGCTTGTAGAGGATGAACGCGACGAGCCAGCCCACGTTCTTCTTGAACCAGTTCTTACCCATTTCGGTGTTGGTGGCCGAAGCGGACAGGGGCAGGATGCCCGTCAAGATCACGAGCATTCCGCCGCGGGCGATCATCAACACGATCTGAGCAGCCGTCGCGAGGATCGCGATGATGCCGAGGATGATGATGAGCATTGCCCCGAGGCCACCCGTGTTCGGGTTCGTCGTCAGTGCGAGCAGTGTCGCGATGTTCTCACCGAAGCACGCGGAGTCGGCTCCCACGTCGCAGCTCAGAGCGCCGTTGAGAATCCACACCGAGAACGAGTCGAAGGCCGAAATGAGAAGGCCGACGATCGTCACGCCGGCCCCGGCAACGACGATGAGAGTCAGGAGACTCTTCACCGTCTCCTTGCCCGGTTCGGCGCGTTGCTCCCACGCCATGCGGACGCCGCCGATGATGACCGACACCACCGCCGCGGCTCCCATGTACCACCAGAGCGACGACTGCAAGAACAGCACCGCACCGCCGGCCCCCTGAGGACCGCGCGGCAGCAGCCCCGACACGAGCGCGGTTGCGCCGCTCATCAGGAAGACGGCACCGAGCACGATGCCGAGACGGCCGGCGGCTTGGAAGCCCTCACCGTTGCGCATGCGGGTTGCGATGAGTGCACCGAGCAGGATGATCGAGATACCGGCGATCACGATCGCAATCCACGTCACCCAGCCGAGCACCGTAATGATGCCGTCCGAGTTCGGCGCGGTCGTTCCCGCGGCGATCGTCGAACCGCCACCCGCACCAGTGAGGTTCGGTGTGCCGACGTTCACCCACAGGGTGCCGAGCGAGCCGACCGCCTTGCCGAACGCCTCGAGTACGGCATTCGCCAGGTTCTCGATTGCGTCGCCTACGGCTCCCTCGACGATGTCGCCAATGCACTCGGAGGGGGTGAGAATGTTGCAAGCCATATCAGGCTCCCCACGCGATGTATCCCGAGGTGTCGGGGATCGAAGCAAAGTCGAACGGCGCGGGGTTGTTCGCGTCGATCTTCCAATCGCCGTCTTCCCACACCAGGGCGTAGACGGCCGATCCGGTTACGGTCTGACCCTCTGTCGAGCCCCGCACGGCGAGGTCGATGCTGGCGGTCTTACCGTCGTAGGACAGCACCTTGAAGCCCACGAGCTGCAACCGGACACCCGAGGTTTCCGACCCCGTGTTGGCCTCCGCGAGCAGCTTGTCCCGGTACGTTCCCGAACTCAGCGCCGTCTCGATCCAGGCGCGCGCCAGGGTCGGGTCAGCCGGCACCGCGAGGGCGGTCGCCGCTGCGAACAGCGCGCCCGTGGGCGAGTGCTGGAAGCACGTCGGGACGCCCTCTGAGGTGGTCGCTGCGGGGCCGTACGTCTTCGACGTCGGGTAGGCCACCGTACGCACATACGCCCACTCCGCGGTCGGCGGTGTCGTCACCCGTCCAGACAGCTCCACCCCGTCGAGCCCGCACACGCTGACGCCGCCCGCGACCGCCGATTCACTCGGGGTCGGGGCGGCGCTAGCGGAGGAGCTGGACGACGGGTTGCCCTCAGGGGGCGCGGCGTCGTTCCCGCGGTTCAGGTTGAGAACCGTCAGGAAGACGGCGGTGATGAGCAGCGCGGCCACCACGACCGCCCCGACGATGAAGCCGGGGCGGGCGAATGGGCTCTGCTGGGTGTCGTCGTCCTCAGCCATGACGGCTCCTTTCTCAGGCCCCGGCGAGGATGCCGATCAGCGCGGCACCACCGCCGATGACGATCGCGCCGGCCATAGGCCAGATGATCTTGGGGAGAGCGTCGTGACCCTCACCGCGGCGGAAACTGACGGCGATGAGGATTCCGCCGACGATGATCGCGCCGCCGACGACGACGTAACCGATCCACTTCAGCCACGACAGGATCGTGGTCACACCCTCGGTCCCCGGGGGCTGCTGCGGCGGGGGGTTCGGGATGACGCCGGCCAGCACGTTGGCCGTCTCGTTCACGGAGTGAAGCACTTCGATCGCGGACATGTCTTGCCTTTCAGTTGGTGGTGCCGGCGGCACCGATTCCGGGGAGTGCGCTCAGCTCGTCGATGACTCGCTGGACTTCGCGCGGGATGGGTGAAGCGGTGGGGTCGTCGAGTCGCCAGGCGTCGACCCACGGCACCGTCCAGGTGCGAGGGCCACCGCCGCCGACAACGGCGAGGAGGTCGCGCAGAGCGCGAGGCATCCGACCGGGGGCGTCAGCCATGACGACGAGCCCCAGGACGTTTGAGGGCGTCAGCTTCGCGGCCCACTGACGCAGCGCGTTCTGAGCGGCGCGAAGGCCGGCGGCGTTCGAGCGGGCGACGATGACGACGGGCGTCGGCTCGCCGTTCGCGCTACGCGGCCAGGCGTGGCCGGCGGCGGCGGACCACCCCGGCGCGAGAGTGGCCAGCGTCGATTCTCCCGCGCCGCCATGCGCGCCGAGCCACCAGACCGCGGGCGTCGCCCGCTGGTCGGCGATCGGGAGCTGGTCGACCTGATCGGGTGCGGGTACGCCCCGCTGCGGTGCCACGGGTCCGAACGTCGACGGGACGACCGCGATCGGTACGTCCGAGTCAGACGGCGGCGTGGTCGGACGCGACAGCCACGGGTTCTGCGGGTCGCTCATCTTGCCCCCCTAGGTACAGTGAGATTTGCCGTTACACGGTAACCCTACTCCCTTATCCCCCAACCTAGGAAGGGCGCACCCGAATGTTCCCAACCATGTACAAACACAGCCAGATTGGTAATATTAGGCCATGCAGCCGTCAGGAGGACTCACCGTGACAGACGACGCCGACGCGATCGACCGTCTATTCCAGCAGAGCCCTCCGACAATCGGTCCGACCGAAGTTGCGCAGCGTCTCGGCGTCTCCCAGAAGAGCGTCTACACGTGGCTCAAAGACGGCTTGATCCCCGGATACAAGCTCGGCACGAACTGGCTCATCATCACCGACGAGCTGAAAAACGTGCTCCGCGCCGGGGCGAACAAGCACACGCCCACCGGCCCGGTCATCGTCGTCAAGCCGACCATCATCGAAGGAGAGTGACCGTGAGGAAGATCGGGACCGTCATCGTCGTCACCGCCGCCGCCGTCGTGCTCGCCGGATGCACGGGGACCGCCAGCACCCCCGAGCCCGCGCCGACGCCGAGCGGGAGCACGTCTGGCCCGATCTTCCCCGACTCCTCCACGTTCTCGCCCGCACCCCGCGGAGCGATCGACGAGGACTCGGGAGAGACGCACGGGCCGCGGCCCGTGCCCGTCTGGGATGACGAGTCCCGCCAGAGCGCGATCGCCGCGGCGGATGCCGTCATGCGCGCATACGCGCGGCCCGATCTTGGATTCGACGCCTGGTGGGCGCAGTTGCAACCTCTCCTCGACCAGAAGGCCACCGCCGACTACGCCTACATGGACCCCTCGCGCATCGTTGCGTCGAGCGTCACCGGGGCCGGAACGATCACCGACGAGACGAGCGCCTACGTCGCTTACGTCGACGTCCCGACCAACGCCGGCACCTACAGCGTCATCCTCAGCCGCGCGGACGCTGACAGCCCGTGGCTGGCAAGCCGCTTCATCGTCCCTGAGGGTGTGAACTAGCGTGGCCGGCCCTAAGGGGGGCGGGGCCTACGCGATCGCCGCGGTGCCGATTCTCGTCATCGGCATGCTGCTCGGTTTCGTCGTCGTCGGCGTCGACAACTGCGAGCCCGCGGGCGCGACGGGACCGAACACGAGCGTCTCGATCGACCCGAACTCGGTCCCCCAGACCGAGATAGCCGGCTACGGCCACGAGCAGCTTGTGAACGCTGCGAACGTGATCCAGGCCGGCAAGGACTTGGGCCTGAACGTGCGCGATCAGACCATCGGCGTGATGACGGCGATGGGTGAATCGAGCCTCCGCAACATCGACTATGGCGACTGGGAGACGGGCGGCGTCACCAACCCGGACGGCTCCCGTACGACGTCCATCGGCCTGTTCCAGCAGCAGGACGGATGGGGCACCCGCGAGGAGCGGCTGAACCCCTACATCTCGTCGACGAAGTTCTTCCAGGCGATGATCCAGAAGGTTCCCGACCGGGAATCGCTGGAACCGACCATCGTCGCGCACCGCACCCAGATCAACGCCGACCCGTACCACTACGAGCGGTTTTGGGACGGCGCGGTGCAGATCGTCGAGGGTCTGACCGGCGTCAAGACGGGGCTCAACCCCGGCGACGGCAGCGCCAGCGGCGGCAAGTGCGACCCGATGGTGCCCGGTGGGGTGAACGCCCAAGGTTGGGCGTCCCCGGGAGCCGGTCCCATCACGAGCCCCTACGGCTTCCGCGTCCACCCGATCACGGGCGACGTGCGACTGCACGCCGGAACCGACCTGGCCGGCGGCGGATGCGACGGGCCTATCTGGGCCGCTCAGGACGGCACCGTGACCTTCCGCGGCTTCGACGGCGGCGGAAACGGTGTGATCGCAATCGACCACGGCGGCGGCGTCACCACCCGCTACCTGCACATGTACGACTCCGGGATGCTCGTCAACGTCGGAGACAAGGTGAAGGCCGGCCAGCAGATCGCTCGCGTCGGTAGCAGTGGCGGATCGACCGGTTGCCACCTCCACTTCGAGGTGATGGTGAACGGCGAGAACGTCGACCCCGAGCCGTACATGGCCGCGGTCGGCATCCAGCTCGGACAGTGAACTAGGAGACGACCATGACCAGCATCGACGTAGCCCCCAACGCGTTCCCCAAGATCGACGCGCACCTGGCAGCAGACGGCACCGCGAAGGTGTTCATCAGCGGCACGCCGCACGATATTGCCGCGGCCGACCTGCCCTCAGCTCGCGCCGAGGTTGTCGCCCTCATCGCTCAGACCGCCGCGCAGCTCGGGCGTCCCGTCCGCGTGCAGACCTTCGGCCCGGACGGTCAGTGGCCGCTCATCGTCCACGCGGACGGGAGCGTGGACGAGGACGCCACGCAGCCCGCACGACCGGCGCCGATTCTCGAGGACGACCCCGCCGTGGACGAAGACACGGTGATCCCCGTCCCCCAGCCCGTCGCCGCTCCCGCCGCGGCATCCGGCCTCCCCGCCGACAGCAGCGCGTGGACGAGCAAGCCCGCGGCGGTCCCGCCGATCGCCAGCGTGCCCGCGGCCGAGCCGGTCGCCGCAGCTCCCGCCGCTTCCGCAGCTCCCACCGAGCCGACTCGACGCGAGGCGCGTCAGTCGTTCCTCACGCAGGAGAACACCGAGGAGCCGGCAACGCAGGGGTGGCGCGGGTCGCTGACCCGCTTCGGTATCCGCATGAGCCCCAGCGAGTCCGAGCGCGCTGAGCGCGCCGACATGCTCGCCGTGTCCCAGCACTGGCCCGGGCCGCGGACGATCGCCGTGGTGAACGGCAAGGGCGGGGCCGGCAAGACCCCGACCACCGTTCTCCTCGCCGCCGTGTTCGCCCGCTACGGCGGATCGGGCGTGCTGACGTGGGACAACAACCAGACCCGCGGCACGCTGGGCTGGCGCACCGAGCAGGGCAAGCACGAGGCGACCCTTCTCGACCTTCTCCCCCAGGTGCCCCGTCTCCTCAGCACGGGTGCGCAGTCGGCCGACCTGAATCACTACGTGCACCACCAGACCAAGGACAAGTTCGACGTGCTGCGCAGCAAGCCAATGGCCCTCGCGCACGAGCAGCGCGTCGAGCCGAGCGACGTCGACGCGATCCACGACGTCGCCGCGAAGTATTACCGCCTGATCTTCATCGACAGCGGCAACGACGAGTCGGACCCGATGTGGCTGCGCATGATCGACAAGACCGATCAGCTCGTGGTCGCCACGACCACCCGCGACGACCACGCCGAGGCCGGCGCGCTTCTCCTCGAAGCCCTGGCCGAGCGCGACCAAGGATCGGCCGAGCTGGCCCGTGACGCCGTTGTCGTCGTGAGCCAGGCCGACCCGAAGGCCACCGCCGCCGAGCTCGCGCACGTCGCGGACGGCTACAAGAGGCTGGCCCGCGCCGCAGTGACGATCCCCCACGACCCCGCAATGGTCGACGGGGTGCTGAACTACGGGGCGCTGCGCCCCTCCACTCAGCGGGCATGGCTCGCTGCCGGCGCAGCGGTGGCGAAGGGCCTATGAAGGACACACAGCCCGTCCCCGGGCTCACCCGCGTACCGACCTGGCCCCGCCTGGTCGCAGAGCTGCACGGCGACAACACCGGCACCCTGACCGTGAACGGCACCAGCCGCGCGTGCGCGGCCGAGTCCGTCGCCGCCCTCAGGACCGGGCTCATCGCCCGCGCCGTGTCCTACGCCGTGCAGCTCCGCCGCCCCGTGCGCCTGGACGTCACCGAGGCCGCAGCGAGCTACCAGCTCGCCGTGCGCCCCGAGGGGTACGTGCAGCTCATCGACGCCGAAGGCATCATCCCCGCCGCGGACGGCCTCACCGTCGACGAGGGTCGCTGCCGGCACTGCCGGCGGCTACAGCCCGTCACGTCGTCGACGTGCATCCAGTGCCACATCGAGGAGCCGCTGCGCGTCGAGGTCGCCCCCCACGGCGAGCCCGTCGACGTCCCGCCCGCCGTCGTCGTCGACGCTCCCGAGGAGCTGCCCGCCGACGTCGACGAGGTGGTGCACCTCCCCGAGGTGACACCCGCCCCGGTCGCCGCGCCGGCCCCCGTGGCCGCGCCCGTGTCGACGACCGCGCCCGCGGCCGAGCCGATCCCGGCACCGATCGCACCGCCGATCCGTCGACGCTCCGCAGCTCCCGCGCCCGCTCCCGAGCTGGACGAGGACGTGGAGGCAACGCACGTGCGCCGTGCGCCCGCGCCCGTGCTGCACCTCGCGTTCTCCTCGCAGCGCAGCGTCACGGCCCCGGGCCGTGTTGTTATCGGCCGCGACCCGATCGCGAAGGACGGACAGCACCCCGTCACTGTCGTCAGCCCCGGCAAGCAGCTCTCCCGCTCGCACGCGGCGATCGAGGTCGACGGGCACGCGCGGATCGTCGTCACCGACCTCAACGCCGCCAACGGCGTCGAGCTGCTGACGACCCCGCCGCGGTGGCTCATCCCCGGAGAGCCCACCGTCGTCCCCATCGGCGCGAAGCTGCTGCTGGGCGACGTCGAGTGCACCGTGACCCTCGCGTGAGCGTCCCCGCGACACGCCGCACCTCAACCCATTACATAATGCGTTCCGTGCTGCACGATGGGGGGATGGTCATGCCGTACAAGGGAGAGCGTGACGCCATTCTGGCGAAGCCCGCAGTACCGTTTGCCCGCGTCCTCAAAGAGAACGCCGAGAAGCTTGGCTACACGTACGGCGACTACCTCGTCGCCCTCGCGGCCGAAGCCCTCGACATGCCGCAGTACTCGCCTCCCTCCCGTCACCGTCGAGCTGACCAGCTCGACCTTCCCCAGGAGGCGACCACGAAAGCCGCATAAACGAGCGAGCCCCCCGCCTCTACGAGACGGGGGGCCGAAGCTAAGTGCCTGATCTTTACGAGTTTGGCGACCTGTAGATCGAGGCAGTTCCAGAGAAAGCCGGTTCGGGACCGGACCTTCGCTGTACCCAGCGACCGAAGTCGGAAGGTGGTGTCATCATAGCGCCTAGACCTAGACGTTCGCAGTATTCGCGCGCAGATTCTTGGGCGCTCACCGTCGAGCTGAGCCCCCGCCCGCGCGTGCGCGTGGCCGTGGCCGACGCCTACGGCACGGTCCTGAATCGCTACCTCGACCGCCCGCTGCGCGATCGCGCGCCCGAGCGCCCGTGGGCGATGTACCTCGCCGGCACCGATCAGCGGTTCCGGTTCCTCGCGTTCGACCTCGACGCCCACGGCGACGCCGCCGCGCCGCTGCGCGACCTCGACGTCCTCACCGGCCACCTCGTCGACGCCGGTATCCCCTTCCTCGTGTGCGAGTCCGGTCCTGCCGGCGGTCGTCACGTATGGGTCGGCCTGGCCGAGTCGGTCGACGCGGCCACCGTGGCCACGCTCAATCGCCTCGTGAAGCACCTGTGCCCGAGCCTCGACCTCTCCCCGCTGTCGAACCCCGTCACCGGCTGTGTACGGCCCCCAGGAGCGCCGCACCGCGACGGAGGCGTGTCAACACCCCTCACGGGCGCGCTGGACGTCCTGACGGCCCCCCAGACGCCCGCAGCGGCTATCCGCGCCCTCGTGACCCGTCTCGCCGCGCTCGTCGACGACACCGAGCCCGCCGATACCGAGCAGGAGCGGCCCACCGGCCCGCTGCCGGTCGACGCGCACCGCCGCCTGTACCTGCCCGGTCGACGTCGCGAGCTGCCGGCGGTGAGCGCCGCAGCGCTTCGCGAGCTGCCCGCCGGGGCCGACGCCTCCGCGCAGCTCTGGCGCGTCCTGATCGGCGCAGCCTCCGCACGCTGGCACCACGCCGACGTCGCCGCGCTCGTCGACGACGCAGACGGCCTAGAGCACGTCCGCACGCGCACGAGTCCCCGCGGCCGCACACCGCGGCCGCGGCGTGAACAAGCCGCCGTCCTTGCCCGCCAGTGGGACAAGGCCGTGCGCTACGTCGCCACCAGCTCCCGCCAGATCGGGGACGATCCGACGTTCGACCGTCGCGCCGACAGGATCGCCGCGCACGTCCGCGACGTCCAGGAGCGCGCCGACAGCGCCGCCGGCCGCTGGACCCGCGGCGGTGGCCCCGCCGATCGCCGCATCCTCGACGTCCTGTGCGTCATCGCCCTGCACGCCCTCAGAGGCACCGTGGAGGCCGACACCCGCCGCCTGGCCCTCCTGGCCGGCGTCGGGCGCGAGACGGCGCGCACGGCCCTGCTGCGCCTGGCCGAAGACGGATGGATTGCCCACGCCGCCGCGGCCGAGGGACCGCGCGGTGCGCAGTGGACGATCGACCCCAGGAACGTTCTCCACAGCACCCCGGATCACGCCCGGTCACAAGCGGACCCGCGCCCCCCAGGGGCCGGGTCCGCTGAGAGAACCCAGCTCCTCGCAACGATCACCGCCCGCATGACGGATGCCGCGCACGACTTGTTCACCTCAACCCGCCCCGCGCTGGGACACCTCGCCGGGAACATCTACGCACGCACCGACCACACCCCCGCCACCCTTGACGACCTCGCCCGCACCATCGGCGCCGGCCTAACCCGCACCGCCCGTCTCCTCGATCGCCTCGCGTATGCCGGCATCGTCGAGCCGACGCCGGCCGGATGGGTGCGCAGCTCACGCAGCACTGTCGACGCCGCGGCCGAGCGGTTCGCGATCGCTGGACGTCTCGACGCCCGCGCAGCTCGCTACCGCGTCGAGCGCGAGGTGTGGGCCTGGTGGAAGGCTGAGGAGACGTGGATGCACGCCCCCCGCCGGTCCGACGCGAGCCGTCGACCGGCGCGCGGGCAACTCTCCCTCGTCCCCGAGGACGGCACGCACGCCTACGGGCCGCACCCGCGCCACAAGGACGGTCGCCTGAACTTCGCTGAGGCCCGTCGCGTCGTCGAGCACGAGCGCGCCGGCATCGCCGCGCGAGAGAACGCCCCTGAGAGCGTCGACGGAGATCTCCGCTCGAGTAATTCTGTCGAGCCGGTGGCCGCGGCCGAGCCCGTGGAGCTCGACGACACCGACTTGATGCTGGCCCGACTGCTGGGAGCGGTCCGCATCGCCTGACGGCGGCGCGACGGTCCCCGTCGCTTGCGAGCCGCCGGCTCGCTGAGGGAGCCGGCTACGCCGGCCAGCTAGGGCCTTCGGCCCGGTTTTTTGCCGTGAAGCCTTCGGCGGCTCCCTCCGCTGCGCTCCGGTCGTAGCTACCTCCGGGCTCCGTTCAAGTGGCTACGCCACCGGCTCCCCCGAGACTTTCGGCACGCGGTCGCTGCGCTCCCTTATTTCGCGCCGGAACTCTCTCCTCCCCCGCCCTTCGGGTTGCACTGCACCCTCCGGTTGCTAAGGCGGAAACCGCCTTCACGGCAAAAAAACGTGGAGGGGATGAGCAGCAAATGACTCTATTACCGGCACGAAAGGTTCCGAACATGGCCCGCACCGTCAAGAACACCAAGACCGCCGAGCAGCGTCGCGCCGAGGCCGACGAGCTGCAAGCGAGGATCGCGGATCAGGTCGAGGCGCTGCGCGAGTCCGAGGCGTGGGCGCGGTTCCTGGACTTCACGAAAGCATTCCACCGCTACAGCATCAACAACCTGTTGTTGATCTTCGGACAGTGCCCCGAGGCCTCCCACGTCGCCGGTTACCGGACGTGGCAGAAGCTCAACCGCCAGGTGCGCAAGGGCGAACGCGGCATCCGCATCTACGGCGGTCGCGACGTGCGCGAGACGGTCGAGAACCCCACCACCGGCCAGGAGGAGGAGCAGCGCCGAACGATGTTCTTCCCGGTGTCCGTGTTCGACATGGGACAGACCGACCTCATCGACCCCGAGGCGGGCGACCCCGCCGAGATTGCCCGCCCCCTCACGGGCGAGGACACCGCCGGGATTCTCGACGCCGTGACGGACTACCTCACCGCGCAGGGCTGGACGGTCGAGCACGAAAGCATCCCCGGCGGGGCGCAGGGATTCACCGACCCCGAGACGCGCCGCGTCGTGCTGGACGCCGACCTCTCCCCCGCCCAGGCCGCGAAGACCGCCCTTCACGAGGCCGCTCACGTCCTGCTGCACGCCGAGGAAGATCACGCCGAATACGTCGAGCACCGCGGGATCAAGGAAACCGAGGCCGAGAGCGTCGCCTACGTCGTCGCCGGGATTCTCGGACTCGACACCAGCGGCTACAGCGTCGGATACGTCGCCGGGTGGAGCAAGTGCGACGCCGAGACGATCAAGGCCACCGCCGCGAACGTGCGCCGCGCAGCTCACACCCTGGCCGACGCGCTCACCGAGCAGCCCGAGGCCGTCGCCACCGTCGCCGCCTGACGGCAATAACTCTATTTCCGGCAACACCAGCAAGGAGGAAACCGTGAGCATGGATGCCCTGTTCGACCTGGCCGAGTTCGAGCGCGAGGCCGTGGCCGCGACCGCGTGGGACGGCGCGCCGCTGACCTACACGACGAGCTACTACAGCCCCGCCGAGCTGGATGCAGCGTTCGAGCGCTACCGCGCCGAGTTCGGTCACTTCGGATGCGTCCCCCGCTCCCACATGTGGAACCGCAACGAGTGGAACGCGGGCGCGCGCGTCGTCACCGAGGACGGTCACGAGCTGCACACCTTCCACGCGGACACGAGCTGTCGGCAGACGGACCACGACCACAGCGCCGCGCCGCTCCCGAAGGGCGGTGGGTATCTCGTGATCTGCCCCGGCTGCGCCTGGCACGTCATCACCGACACCGAAAACGCCGGGATCGAAGCGTGGCACGACCACGCGATGCCGGGGTGGCGATCCCTGCCCGTCATGCCGCAGCTCGTCAGCGACCGCACCGACGAGAAGAAGGCCCGCGCCGCCGCCGCGAAGTGGTGCGCGAAGAACTACCCCGCCGAGTGGCAGCGCCCCGGCTCCCCCGTCCGCACCGTGCGCGGCCCCTACGGAGGCCGACACGTCGAAGCCCGCTCCCCGTTCGGCGGGTACGACCTCGCCGCCGACCACTGACACCGAAGGAGAACCCCCGTGGACACCCTCACCCCCGCCGCCGTGGCCGAGCTGCTGGAAGACCTCGCGCAGCTCCTCCCGTTCCCCACGTCCGTCTATACCGACATGGGCGCGGAGAGCTGGACCCCTCAGCTGTATTTCGGGCCGCTCGACGAGTCGAGCGGCCTCCCCAGCCACCGCGCCGGGATCGACGCCGACACCGTGCGCCCCGTGTGGTGGATCGACCTCGACACCGGAATGCGGACGATCCTCCTCGACGAGGTGACCCCCGACGACGTGTGCAACGTTGCCGCCCGGATCGCGAGCGAGTACCCCGAGCACCGGCAATAACTCTATTTCCGGCAACACCCCCATTACCGACAGGAGAACCCACCGTGCGACTGACCTTCACAGACGGCTCAACCCTCGACGTCGAGCCCATCGGTACGAGCAGCAAGGGCGCGCCCATCGTGGACGATGACACGGCCTTGCAGATCGCGGAAGCCTGGCAGGACGTCCAGGGCATCGACGAGTACCGCGGATGGACGGCCCCCGACGACGACAGCCAGCCCGTGCCGTACATCTTCGGACGAGTCGCGCCCGGTTCCATGACCCGGGTGACGTTCGACGAATGGCCCGTGATCTACGACCCCGCCGCCGGATTCGACGGCGAGAGCAGCGCCTACAGCCTGCACGCGTTCCCGTACGAGCTGGACATATCCGAGTGAGCACGAGCGGCCCCCGTGGGGTTTCGCTCGCCACCCCAACCCCCCTGCTCATCGGCATGATGACCGGTGCAGACGCGGGTAACGTCGGCTATACCGCTGAAAGGAGCGGCAATGACTACTCAGGGACTTCTCTACCTCACGGCCTTCGCGGTCGGAGTGTTCGGCATGTTCCTTCTTGTCTACGGGAACTGGCGGGGAATGCGCCTCGAAGGCGACCCCTGGCTGAGCGGCCCCCGCATGTGGGGCGTGCTGCTGACTGCACTTGGGTTTGTAATGTCGCTCATTCCGAGCGTCCTGTGACGGAGTAAGCGCGAGCGGCCCCCACGGGGGCCGCTCCCCCTCCCCGGCATCCCGAGGCCAGGAACCACCACCGCGGCCGACGTCGGACGGAGCCGCCGCCGGCTAACGGACGGTCGGACGGAGCCGACCGACTGCAAGGGCCTGACGGCCCGTTGTTTTGCCGTGAAGCCTTCGGCAGCATCCGGTCGATCGGGCTCCACGCAAGCCCCCGCTGACGCGGGGGCCGGCTCCTCCGAGACTTTCGGCACGCGGTCGCTGCGCTCCCTCACATCGCGCCGAAACTCTCTCCCCCACCGCCCTCCGGGTTGCGCTCCACCCGCTCTCCCTCCGCGGCACATTCGTGCCTTCACGGCAAAACAACGAGAGGGAGAGAACCCATGAGCACCAGCAACTACAGCCGCGGGGACGCGATCACGCTGGACGAGCGCCCCGGCGTCGTCATCGAAGACCTGGGCCGCGGAAACCTCCGCGTCTCGACCTTCCCCGGTCAGGAATCCCTCATCGGGGATCGTCACTCGGGCCTGTCCCCCGTCGTGCGCGACTCGGCGGTGTGGGTCGAGCGCATCCGCGAGATTCGCGACTACTTCGGCATCCCCACCGAGGGCGACCGTGAGCCGTGGCGCAGCCGCCGGAACCCCGAGCTGCGCGCCAAGACCCCCGACGCCTTCCCCGAGGCGATCTTGACGTGGGGCGTCGACTACCGCCCGCGCACCAACTGACCACCCGTAAATAACTCTATTCCCGTCAATAACCCCATTACCGGAGGACACCATGACCGCCATTCAGGAACTCAGCCCGACCACGCACCCCGAGCTGTGGGCGCTCCTCGCGCTCGGAGACGACGCCCCGGAACGTCTGTGGGTCCGCGGCGACGTTGACGCGCTCACGGCCCGCCAGGCTGTCGCGGTGACCGGATGCCGCGCGAGCACCGCCTACGGCGAGCACGTCGCGGGCGAGTTGGCCGCAGACCTCGCCAAGACGCACACCATCGTCACGGGCGGCGCGTACGGCATCGACGCGCAAGCCGCGTTCGCCACGCTCAACAGCAGCGGAACCGGCGTCATCGTGGCCGCGGGCGGCGTGGACCGTGTGCACCCCCAGGGACACCGCGAGTTGGTCGCGCGCATCATCGAGACGGGCGGCGCGATCGTCAGCGAGGTTGAGCCCACCGAACCGCCCAGCCGCTACCGGTTCATCCGACGTCAGCGACTCGTCGCGGCCCTGTCCGCGGGATCGGTGATCGCTGAGGCCGGGTGGCGCAGCGGATCGCTCGCCGTGGCGACGTCGGCGCGTGAGTTGGGGCGCCCGGTCGGGGCAATCCCGGGGCCGCTCACGAGCCCGACCACATCAGGGGTGCACGCTTTGATTCGGGGTGGGGCAACGCTCATCACGTCGGCCGACGACGTGCGCCAGATGCTCGCCTGAGCAGATCGGGGGCGGCGCAGCCGCGCCGCCCTCCCCCGCGGTCGATTCTCGAGAACCGGTCACGACCACCGCGGCCGGC
>NZ_JBIBJJ010000005.1:0-173015 GCF_042958465.1 Microbacterium sp. NPDC007973 | reverse complement strand
CCCCGGCCGAGCGGGGCGCCGCCGCGCCCACTTACCGCGTGGGGGGGGGGGGGGGGGGGGGGGCCCCCCCCCCCCCCCGGGGGGGGGGGGGGGGGGGGGGGCTTCCCGTTGAGTGTCCAGAACACGCCGAGTCCGCGGGGCGGTGTACGGCGTGTTCTGGACGCTCAACGGTGGGAGCGGAGGCGCCTGACGGGGCGGGCCGACCGGCTCGCGGGAGCGCACCCGGCCCGCGCGAGGGGACGGCCGACCGGCCCGCGCGACAGCGCTACCCGCTCGACGCCCGCACCACCAGCTCGGGCCGGAAGCGCACCTGGCGCTCGGCGGGGTCGAGCTCGCCGTCGAGCTGGCGCAGCAGCAGATCGACGGCGGTCGAGCCGATCTCCTCGGCGGGCTGACGCACCGAGGTGAGCGGCACGACGGTGGCGGCGGCGAAGTCGATGTCGTCGTATCCGACGAGGGCGATGTCGTCGGGCACGCGGATGTCGCCGAGCATCGTGAGCGCCTGCAGCACCCCGACGGCGAGCAGGTCGTTGGCGGCGAAGACGGCGTCGGGGCGGTCGGAGCGCTCGCGCAGCCCCTCACCGGCCGCGCGGCCGGCGAGGACCGTCATGGCGGCCGTCTCGATGATCTCCAGCGTGGCGCCCTCGACCTCGGCGACCGCGCGGCGCGCGCCGGTGAGGCGATCGGCGACCTGGCGGGTGGCGAGGGGGCCGGCGACGAAGGCGATGCGTCGCCGCCCCTGCGCGAGCAGGTGGGCGACGGCGAGGTGGCCGCCCTCGACGTCGTCGACCGAGACGGTGCACACCTCGCCCGCGGTGGCCTGTTCGTCGACGAGCACGACCGGGATGCCGGCCGACGCCAGATGCTCCACGACGTCGCCGTCGGCGTCGGCCGGGGTGAGCAGCACGCCCGCGACGCGCTGCTCGCGGAACTGGTCGAGGTAGAGGCGCTCGTGGTCGCCGTCCGCACCGCTCGAGCCGAGCAGCACGATGTACCCGTCGGTGGCGGCGCGGGCCTCGGCCCCGCGCGCTACCGCGGCGAAGAAGGGGTTGCCGACGTCGAGCACGATGAGCGCGAGCGATCGGCTGCGTCCCGCCCGCAACTGCCGGGCGGCGTCGTTGCGGACGTAGCCGAGGGCGTCGATCGCGGCGCGGACGCGTTCGACGGCGGCGGGCGAGACGGTCGCGCGACCGTTCAGCACGTTCGAGACGGTCCCCACCGAGACACCCGCGTGCGCCGCGACGTCCTTGATCTTCACCGCCATGATCCGTTGACGATATCGCACCGTCCGACGCGCTGTGGTATCGTGCGATGAAACGATTCATTCTCGAGGGAGAGAAACCCACCCCATGTCCGCACAGACCACGCGCGTCTGCTTCGAACTCCGTGTCCACCCGGAGCGGGTCGACGAATACGTCGCCCGCCATACCCCGGTCCGCGCCGACATGCTCGCCGAGATCGCCGCAGCCGGTCGTCGCAACTACTCCCTCTTCCTCGGTGCGGGGGGACGCCTCATCGGCTACTACGAGACCGACGACGACGCGGCCGCGCAGGCCTATCTCGCCGCGTCCCCGGTCGCAGCCGCATGGGAGGCCGAGATGGCCCCCTTCTTCCTCGGCCTCGACGGGCGCCCCGACCAGGCGGCGACCACGCTCACCGAGGTGTTCCACCTCGCCGATCAGCTCGCCGCGGCCGCGCCCGCGGCATCCGTTCCCTCCGTCAACGCCGAGTCCTCGGCATCCGCCCCGACCGAAAGCACCCGCCCATGACGACGCTGTCTCCCGAGATCCTCTCCACCCTCGAAGGTCAGGCCATCGAACTGCCCTCCTGGGCGTTCGGCAACTCCGGCACGCGCTTCCGCGTGTTCCCCACCGCCGGGACGCCCCGCGACCCGTTCGAGAAGATCGCGGATGCCGCCGAGGTCAACCGCCTGACGGCGCTCGCCCCCTCGGTGGCCCTGCACATCCCGTGGGATCTCGTCGACGACTTCACGGCCCTCCGCCGCCACGCCGAGGACCTCGGCGTGAAGCTCGGCACGGTGAACTCGAACACCTTCCAGGACGAGGACTACAAGTTCGGCGCCCTCACGCACCACGACGAGCGCATCCGGCGCAAGGCCATCGACCACCACCTCACCTGCATCGACGTCATGGATGCCACGGGCTCGCGCGACCTGAAGATCTGGCTCGCCGAGGGCTCGAACTACCCCGGCCAGAACGACATGCGCGGCCGCCAGGACCGCCTGCAGGACTCGCTGCAGCAGATCTACGCCCGCCTCGGCGACGACCAGCGTCTCGTGCTGGAGTACAAGTTCTTCGAGCCGTCGTTCTACCACACCGATGTTCCCGACTGGGGGACCTCCTACGCCCAGGTCGCCTCGCTCGGCGACAAGGCGATGGTGTGCCTCGACACCGGTCACCACGCGCCGGGCACGAACATCGAGTTCATCGTCATGCAGCTCCTGCGCCTCGGAAAGCTCGGTTCGTTCGACTTCAACTCGCGCTTCTACGCCGACGACGACCTCATCGTGGGCGCGGCCGACCCGTTCCAGCTGTTCCGCATCCTCACCGAGGTCGTGCGCGGCGGGGGCCTGAACAACCCCGACGTGGCCTTCATGCTCGACCAGTGCCACAACATCGAGGACAAGATCCCCGGGCAGATCCGCTCGGTGCTCAACGTGCAGGAGATGACGGCGCGGGCGCTCCTCATCGACCGCGACGCTCTGGATGCCGCGCAGCAGGCGAATGACGTGCTCGGCGCCAACGCGGTGCTCATGGACGCCTTCTACACCGACGTGCGCCCGGCCCTCGCCGAGTGGCGTGAGTCGCGCGGGCTTCCCGCCGACCCGATGGCCGCATTCGCGGCATCCGGCTACCTGCCCCGCATCGCCGAGGAGCGCGTCGGCGGCACCCAGGCCGGCTGGGGCGCCTGATCGACTCCCGGGGCGGCGCGTCACCCGCTGCCCCGGGCCTCGAGGCGGCCTCACCACCGTCTCGACCCTCCTCCCACCGTCGGCCCGCCGACGGACCTTCGACCACCGGGGCGGTGGGCCCTGAATCACCGCCGCCCCGGTTCTCCTTCCCGTCGCTCTCACCCGTGAGGAACGTCATGACCAGCTCCACCGCCGCCGACCTCGTCGCGCGCAGCAACCGCCTCGGCTCCGACCCGAAGGTCACCAACTACGCCGGCGGAAACACCTCCGCCAAGGGCACCGACATCGACCCCGTCACCGGGGAGCCGGTCGAGCTGCTGTGGGTCAAGGGTTCCGGGGGAGACCTCGGAACGCTCACCGAGAAGGGCCTCGCGGTGCTGCGGCTCGACCGCATGCGCGCGCTCGTCGACGTCTACCCCGGCATCGAGCGCGAAGACGAGATGGTCGCGGCCTTCGACTACTGCCTGCACGGCAAGGGGGGCGCCGCCCCCTCGATCGACACCGCGATGCACGGACTCGTGGATGCCGCCCACGTCGACCACCTGCACCCCGACGCGGGCATCGCGATCGCGACCGCCGCCGACGGCGAGGCGCTGACCTCGACCATCTTCGGCGACAAGGTCGTGTGGGTGCCGTGGCGTCGCCCGGGCTTCCAGCTGGGTCTCGACATCGCCGCGATCAAGGAGAAGAACCCCCAGGCGATCGGCACCATCTTGGGCGGTCACGGCATCACGGCATGGGGCGACACCTCCGAGGAGGCCGAGCGCAACAGCCTGTGGATCATCGACACCGCGCAGGCCTACATCGACGAGCACGGTGCGGCCGAACCGTTCGGCGGGGTGCGCGCGGGCTTCGCCGCCCTGCCCGAGGCCGAGCGCCGCGCGAAGGCCGCGGCCCTGGCCCCCACCATCCGCGGTCTCGCCTCGACCGACAAGCCGATGGTCGGTCACGTCACCGACTCCGACGTCGTGCTCGACTTCCTGGCATCCGAGAAGGCTCCCGCCCTCGCCGCACTCGGCACGAGCTGCCCCGATCACTTCCTGCGCACCAAGGTCAAGCCGCTGATCCTCGATCTGCCGGCCGACGCCTCGGTCGAGGATTCGATCGCGCGTCTGAAGGAGCTGCACGTCGCGTACCGCGAGGACT
This sequence comes from Microbacterium sp. NPDC007973, assembly GCF_042958465.1. Classification (NCBI taxonomy): domain Bacteria; kingdom Bacillati; phylum Actinomycetota; class Actinomycetes; order Micrococcales; family Microbacteriaceae; genus Microbacterium; species Microbacterium sp. NPDC007973. Next base: position 168,937 of record NZ_JBIBJJ010000005.1, on the reverse strand, counting down.
ACCAGGCGTACTACGACGCGCACGCGGATGCCGACAGCCCCGCGATCCGCGGCGCCGACCCGCTCATCGTGCTCGTGCCGGGCGTCGGCATGTTCTCGTACGGCGCGAACAAGCAGACCGCGCGCGTGGCGGGCGAGTTCTACGTCAACGCGATCAACGTCATGCGCGGCGCGGAAGCGCTGTCGACCTACGCGCCGATCTCGGATGCCGAGAAGTTCCGCATCGAGTACTGGGCGCTGGAAGAGGCCAAGCTCCAGCGCATGCCGAAGCCGAAGACGCACCAGGGGCGCATCGCCTTCGTCACGGGAGCGGCATCCGGAATCGGCAAGGCCATCGCGACCCGCCTCGCCGCCGAGGGCGCGTGCGTCGTCGTCGCCGACCTCGACCTCGAGAAGGCCCAGGCCGTCGCGGCCGAGCTCGGCTCGACCGACGTCGCGATCGGGGTCGCCGCGAACGTGGCGGATGCCGAGGGCGTGCAGGCCGCGATCGACGCCACGGTCCTCGCTTTCGGCGGCATCGACCTCGTCGTGAACAACGCGGGGCTCTCGCTGTCGAAGCCGCTGCTGGAGACCACCGAGAAGGACTGGGACCTGCAGCACGACGTCATGGCCAAGGGGTCGTTCCTCGTGTCGAAGGCGGCGGCCAAGGCCCTCATCGAGCAGAAGATGGGCGGAGACGTCATCTACATCTCGTCGAAGAACAGCGTCTTCGCCGGCCCGAACAACATCGCCTACTCCGCGACGAAGGCCGACCAGGCGCACCAGGTGCGACTCCTCGCGGTCGAACTCGGCGAGCACGGCGTTCGCGTGAACGGCATCAACCCCGACGGCGTCGTGCGCGGCTCGGGCATCTTCGCCGCCGGCTGGGGCGCCAACCGCGCCGCCACCTACGGCGTCGACGAGAAGGACCTCGGTCAGTTCTACGCCAACCGCACGATCCTCAAGCGCGAGGTCGTCCCCGAGAACGTCGCCGACGCGGTGTTCGTGCTCACCGGACCCGAGCTCTCGCGCACGACCGGCCTGCACGTGCCCGTCGACTCGGGCGTCGCCGCGGCCTTCCTGCGATGAGCGGGGAGACCGCGGGCTCCCCGGCGCGCGGCGGCATCCGCGCCGTCGCGGCCGTCGACCTCGGCGCGACGAGCGGTCGCGTGATGATCGGCCGGGTCGGCGACGGCGTGCTCGAGCTCGAGCAGGTCGCGCGCTTCCCGAACGGTCCGGTGCAGCGCGCAGACGGCTGGCACTGGGACGTCGAGGCCCTGTGGGGTCACGTGCGCGAGGGGCTCGCCGAAGCGCGGCGCAGAGAGCCGTCGATCGAGAGCGTCGGCATCGACTCCTGGGCGGTGGACTACGGCCTGCTCGGCCCGGACGGATTGCTCGCGGAGCCCTTCCACTACCGCGACGAGCGCACCGCACGCGGGGTGGATGCCGCGCACGCGGTCGTTCCGTTCGAGGAGCTCTATCGACGCAACGGTCTGCAGTTCCTGCCGTTCAACACGCTCTACCAGTACGCCGCCGACCCCCGCGTCGTCGACGCCGAGACGAGCCTGCTCATCCCCGATCTCCTCGCCGAGCGGCTCACCGGGCGACGCGTCGCGGAGCGCACGAACGCCTCGACGACGGGGCTCCTCGACGTGCGCACGGGGGAGTGGGATCTCGCGCTCGCCGAGGCGCTCGGCATCCCGTCGTCCGTTCTGCCTCCGCTCGTGGACCCGGGTGAGACGATCGGGGTCGCCGGCTCGGGAGCGCCGGGCCTGCCCGTGGTCGCCGTCGGATCGCACGACACGGCGTCGGCGATCGTCGCCGTGCCGCTGTCGACGCCGCACGCCGCCTACATCTCGTGCGGCACCTGGGGACTCGTCGGTCTGGAGCTCTCCGCGCCGATCGTGACGGATGCCGCCCGCGCGGCGAACTTCACGAACGAGGGCGGGGTCGACTCTCGCGTGCGGTTCCTCCACAACGTCACGGGACTGTGGCTCCTGAGCGAGACGGTGCGGGCCTGGTCGGAGCGCGACGGCGCCCCGGTCGACCTGCCGGACCTGCTCGCCGAGGCGGCGACCGTCCCGACGCCCGCGCGCCTGTTCGACGCCGACGACCCCTCGCTCGCCGCCCCGGGTGACATGCCGGCGCGCATCGCGGCCCTGCTCGGGATGCCGGAGCCCCGCGCCGAGGCACGCGCGGCGTTCGCGCGGGTCATCGTCGAGAGCATCGCCGACGCCTTCGCCCGCGCCGTGCGCACCGCGGGCGATCTGGCCGGACGCGAGGTCGACGTCATCCACCTCGTCGGCGGGGGTGCGCTCAACGCTCTCCTCTGCCAGGCGACGGCCGACCGCAGCGGCCTTCCGGTGCTGGCCGGTCCCGTCGAGGCGACCGCTTTGGGCAACGTGCTCGTGCAGGCGCGCGCCCTGGGCTGCTTCGGCGGTGACGCCTCGCTCGACGACCTGCGCCAGCGCGTCGCCGACGCCTTCCCTCCGCGGCGATTCGCTCCCCGCCCCTGAGCCCCTTCCCGCCCGCGAGGGTGGGGCGTACTATGTGGTCAGACCACACGAAAGAGAGATCTCCATGGTGCAGCGACAGCTCCCCAAAGTCGGCGAGCTCCTCGAGCTCATGCAGTTCAAGAAGCCCGAGCTCGACGCGCGCAAGCGCCGCCTCGACGCGGCGCTGACGATCGCCGACCTCCGCACGATCGCAAAGCGTCGCACCCCCAAGGCGGCCTTCGACTACACCGACGGCGCCGCCGAAGGCGAGCTCTCGCTCGACCGGGCCCGCCGCGCGTTCGAGGACGTCGAGTTCCACCCCGACATCCTGCGTCCCGCGGCGAACGTCGACACCTCGTGCGAGATCCTCGGCGGCCCCTCGGCGCTGCCCTTCGGCATCGCGCCCACCGGCTTCACGCGCCTGATGCAGACCGAGGGCGAGACGGCGGGGGCGTCGGCTGCGGCGGCCGCCGGCATCCCGTTCACCCTGTCGACGCTCGGCACCACCTCGATCGAGGGCGTCAAGGCGGCCAACCCCGTCGGGCGCAACTGGTTCCAGCTGTACGTCATGAAGCAGCGCGACATCTCGTACGGCCTCGTCGAGCGCGCCGCCAAGGCCGGCTTCGACACCCTGCAGTTCACCGTCGACACCCCCATCGCCGGCGCCCGCCTGCGTGACAAGCGCAACGGCTTCTCGATCCCGCCGCAGCTCACGGTCGGCACGATCGTCAACGCCATCCCGCGCCCGTGGTGGTGGATCGATTTCCTCACGACGCCCAAGCTCGAATTCGCCTCGCTCAGCACCACCGGTGGCACCGTCGGCGAACTGCTGAACGCCGCCATGGACCCGACGATCAGCTACGACGACCTCGACGTCATCCGTGGCATGTGGCCGGGCAAGATCGTCGTCAAGGGCGTGCAGAACGTCCAGGATGCCGCGCGCCTGGTCGACCGCGGTGTCGACGGCATCGTGCTCTCCAACCACGGCGGTCGCCAGCTCGACCGCGCGCCGATCCCGTTCCACCTGCTGCCGAAGGTCGTGCGCGAGGTCGGGAAGGATGCCACGGTCATGGTCGACACGGGCATCATGAACGGCGCCGACATCGTGGCATCCATCGCCCTGGGGGCGAAGTTCACCCTCATCGGGCGCGCGTACCTCTACGGCCTGATGGCCGGTGGACGTCAGGGCGTCGACCGCACCATCGCGATCCTGCGGAGCGAGATCGAGCGCACCATGACCTTGCTCGGCGTCTCGTCGCTCGAGGAGCTCGAGCCGCGCCACGTGACGCAGCTCACGCGTCTGGTCCCGGTCGGCGACCAGGCGGTCGACGCGCGCGTCTGACGGACCGGGCGACGTCCGGGCCGAGCGCGATGCGGGGGCGGAGTTCGTCTCCTTCCCCGCATCGTAGACCGGGTGGGAGAAAGTACTTGCCATAAAGGAAAGTACTTGCAAGACTGAAGGGGTCGAAAGGACTCCCATGGACGCCCACCCCGCGGTCACCGCTTCCGAAGCCCGAACCCTCCTCGCCCGCGCGGAGCGCCTCAGCAGGTCCGCCCACGACGCGACCCGCTGGCCCTACATCACCTTCATCGTGGCGCTGGGCGTGGCGACGTCCATGGGGACCTTCGCCATGGCCCTCGCGACGGGCGATGCGTTCGCTCTCGCCTACGTCGGCACCCTGGCCGTGACGTTCGCACTGCTGCTCTTCTTCGTCATCAGCATCCAGGGGCGCGCCGCGTTCGCCCGCAGTCGCCGGTGGACCGCGTACATCGCCGCGTGGTTCGCCTCCTACGCGATCGCCCTGGCCGTCGTCATCTGGGCGCACGGGTCTGTGCTGCTCGCGGGCGTGGCATCCGGAGTCGTCCTGCTCGTCTCCCTCGTCTGCGCGGCGCGCGAGGCTCGCTCATGACCACGGCTGCCCGGCATCCACGGCACCGTCTCGACGACCTGCTCCAGAACTCCGTGCGCTTCTCGATCATGGCCGCCTTGGACCGCGCGACGACCCTGAGCTTCAAGGAAGTGCGCGATGCCGTGGAGGTCACCGATTCCGCGCTGAGCAAGCAGGTGTCGGCGCTCGAGGCGGCGGGATACCTCTCGGTCGGGAAGTCGTTCGCGGGCAAGATGCCGCGCACCTCCCTGACCATGACCGCGGAGGGTCGCACGGCGTGGCGGAGTCACCTCGCCATCCTCCGAGAGATCGCCGGCGTCGACGCCTGACCCGCGGGCTCCGGGCGAGCTCGCCACGCTCACGCCCTCTCGTCGATCCTCTCCTCCGCGCCCTCGCGACGCCGCGCGCCCGCGCCGAGCGTCGCCGTCGAGGCGAGCCCGAGCACGAGGAAGCCCGCCGCCGTGAAGGCGGCTGCGCGAGTGCCGTCGCTGAATGCGGCGCGGGCGTTGATCGCGAGGTCCTGCGTCTCGGGCGACGCGGCCAGGCCCGCGATCGCCGCGCCGGCGCTGTCGACCACCTGCGACACGACCTCGTCGCGCTGGGCGGCGGGGATGCCGCGATCGTCGAGGGTGGATGCCAGCACCCCCGCCGTGGTCGAGAAGAGCACGGTCCCGAGCACGGCGACGCCGAGGGCCGCCCCGAGCTGCCTCGAGGTCGATTGGGTGCCCGACGCCTGTCCGCTGGCCGACGAAGGCACCTTCGCGAGCACGACACCGGTCAACTGCGCGGTGGCGAGACCGACACCGACCCCGTACACGAAGAGGAAGGGGATGAGCGGGCCCCAGGTGGCATCCGGGCCGATCGTGAACGCCACTCCGGCGACGCCGATGATCTCCGCCAGCAGGCCCCCGCGCACGATCCAGACCGGGGCGACGCGCCCGCTCAACGCCCCGGCGATGCCGCTCGCGACGAACGAGCCGATCGCGAGGGAGAGCAGCAGCAGGCCCGTCTGCAGCGCATCGAAGCCCACGACGAACTGCAGCCAGAGCGGGAGGGCGAGGATGATGCCGAACTCGCCGAGCGAGACGACGGCTGCGGCGATGTTGCCGTTGCGGAACGAGGCGATGCGGAACAGCCCGAAGGCCAGCAGGGTCGGCTCTCCGCGGCGCTGTCGCCACAGGCCCCACGCGATGAACGCCACGAGGGCGACGAGGGCCAGTCCGAAGGCCAGGGGGACCGGTGACAGGGCGAGCGGCCAGGTCCAGTCGCCGATCGTCGGGGCGGAATCGAGTGTCCACCATCCGTAGGTGCGCCCCTCGATGAGCCCGAAGACGAGCGGGGCCATCGTCAGCACCGACAGCAGCGCACCCACACCGTCGATGCGCTCGACGCGATCGCTGCGCGACTCGGCGACGGTGAACAGCACGCCGATGGCGATGAGCAGTCCGAGCGGGATGTTGATGCCGAACGCCCACCGCCACGAGAACGCGGTGGTGAGCCAGCCGCCCAGCAGCGGGCCGACGGCCGCCATGCCGCCGATCGTGGAACCCCACACGGCGAAGGCGATGCCGCGCTCGCGCCCACGGAAGGTGGCGTTGATGATCGATAGCGTCGTCGGGAGGATCATCGACCCGCCCACGCCCTGGATGAGGCGGGCGAGGATGAGCAGACCGCCGGTCGGCGCGAGGGCGGCGGCGATCGACGCGACGGCGAAGACGACGACGCCCAGGAGCATGAGCCGTCGTCGACCGAACCGGTCGGCGAGGCTGCCGAAGACCAGCAGCAGCGAGGCGAAGACGAGGGTGTAGGCCTCTTGGACCCACTGCACCTCGGTCGAGGAGATCTTCAGCTCCTCCACGATCGAGGGCACGGCGACGTTGACGATCGTCGAGTCGACGATGATCAGCGAGACGGCGATGCTGATGAAGACGAGGCCCGCCCAGCGGCGTCCGTCCGGGATTCCGTTCATGTAGCTAGATTATCTAGCTAGATTATCGAGGGAAAGGGGCTTGCGTCGATCTGCTCGTGAGTCGCCGGTGAGTGTTCCTCGGGGGTCGACCGATCCTGCGTGTCCGCTCGAGCCGTCGGGCGCAGCCGCGCCGAGCGGCAGCGGACTGCGAACGGCGGCCGCGCCCGCGGCGCGGCGGATCAGGCGCCGTGGCGCGGGCGTAGGGCCGATCGTTCGCCCGGCGGGAGCGGGATGGGCGTGGTCCCGGCGATCTCGTCGCTGAAGTCCTCGGGCTCGGGGTTCACGACGGCGATGGGCCGTGTCTCGTCGACGGTGAGGCGGAAGCGCTTCGTGTCGTGCCGGTGCACGCGCCCCGAGGCGAGGGTCCACGTGACGCCGATGCCGCACGCGACGAGGGCGACGCCGGCCGCGAGCGCGATGGCCGCGCGCGGGCCGAACTCGGCGGCGACGGCTCCGACGATGGGGGCGCCGACGGGGGTGCCGCCGAGGAGGATGGCCATGTACAGCGCGAGCACCCGCCCGCGCAGGGCGGGGTCGGTCGTCGTCTGCACGTAGCCGTTGGCCGTCGTCAGGGTGGTCACCACGCAGAAGCCGGTCAGCACGAGGGTCGCCGCGTACGTCTCGTAGGAGGGGGCGAAGACCGAGAGGGCGGATGCCACGGCGAACCCGCCCGCGCCCAGGATCACCACGCGCATACGGGCGCGTTCACGGCGGGCGGCCAGGAGGGCGCCGGTCAGGGAGCCGATCGCGACGAACGAGCTCAGCAGGCCGAAGCCGTCGGCGCCGCGCCCGAAGGCGAGGGCCATCGTGGAGGCGAAGATCGGGAAGTTCATGCCGAACGCGCCGAGCAGGAACACCATGACGAAGATCACGACGAGGTCGGTCCGGTGGGCGACGTAGCGGAAGCCGTCGGCGAGCCGCGCGGGCCCGCCCCGGCGGTGGTGCACCACGAGCTCGTGGGGTCGCATGATCAGCAGGGCGGTGATCATGGCCAGGAACGTGAACGCGTTGACGAGGAACACCCACCCGGTGCCGATCGCGACGATCATGACGCCCGCGACCGCCGGACCGATCAGGCGTGCGGTGTTGAACGACGCCGCGTTCAGGGCGACGGCGTTCGAGGCGTTCTCCTGGGCGACGACGTCGGACACGAACGCCTGCCGGGCGGGGTTGTCGAACGCGGTCACGACGCCGAGCGCGAGGGCGAAGCCGAACATCATGGGCAGGGTCATCACCCCGGTCAGCAACAGGATGCCGAGGGTCACGGCCAGCAGCAGCAGCGCCGACTGCGTGCACATGATGAGCTTGCGGCGGTCGAAGCGGTCGGCCACCCACCCCGTCACGCTCACGAGCAGGAGCGGTGGCGCAAACTGCAGCGCCATGGTCACGCCCATGGCGGCCGCGTCGTTGTCGGTCAGCTGGGTGAGCACGACCCAGTTCTGGGCCGTCGCCTGCATCCAGGCCCCGACGTTGGAGACGAGGGCGCCGATGAACCAGACGCGGTAGTTGAAGATCGACAGCGACCGGAACATCGACGAGCTCATCTGTCGGCCACCTTCCTCATGATCACCGCGGCGCGGGCCAACGTGTCGCGTTCCTCGGGGGAGAGCTCGGCGAGGGCCTCCTCCACGAAGGCGTCACGGCGTCGGACGGTCTCGTCGACGATCGTGCGCCCGAAGTCGGTGAGGTCGATCGTCACGCGGCGACGATCGACCTCGTCGGGGGTGCGGCTGATGTAGCCCGCCTCCTCGAGCAACGACACCGTCCGGTTCATCGACGGGGCGGTGACGCGCTCACGATCGGCCAGCTGGCCGAGCGTGTGCGCACCGTGCACCGTGAGGGCGGCGAGGACGGCGAACTGCCCGTCGCTCATGGTGTCGACGGCCCGCTGCGCCCGGAGGCGACGGGCCAGACGGAACGTTGCCATGCGCAGCTCGGAGGCCGCGGCGCTGAAGTCATGACTCAGGTCGGGAAGGGGGGATTCGTCGACGCGATCATTCATGTTCCTGCCTTCGAGGGTAGCTCATTAGTCTTGCTAACGGAATGGATGCCGCGCTTCGCGGCCGCGCGGTCGCGCCTTCCGGCCGCCCGTCGACGACGCCTCGCCCCTAAACTCGGCGCATGCCCGAGTTCGTCGACGCCTACGGCATCCCGATCGTCTACGACGTCCACGAGGCCGCCGAGCCGCGGGCCGTGGTGCAGCTGCTGCACGGCGTCGGTGAACACGCGGGTCGCTACGGCGCTCTCATCGACGCCCTCGTCGCCGACGGCTACACGGTCTACGCCGACGACCATCGAGGACACGGGCGCACCGGGCTCCGCCAGTGGGGCGGCGACCACCGGCGGCTCGGACGGCTCGGCCCCGGCGGTCTCGGTGCCGCGCGCGACGCGGTGTGGACCCTCACGCAGCTCATCCGCGAGGCGCATCCCGACCTGCCGCTGGTCCTCCTCGGCCACTCGTGGGGGTCGTTCCTCGCGCAGATGCTGCTGGACCGGCATCCGGACGCCTACGACGCCGTCGTGCTGAGCGGGTCCGCCCTCCGCTGGCCGGGGGCGCTGAACGCTGGCGACCTCAACGCCCCGTGGAAGCACGTGCGCGGGTCGGGGATGGAGTGGCTCTCGAGCGACGAGCAGGTGGGCCGCGACTTCGTCGCCGACCCCCTGACGACCTCGGAGCCGCTGATGAAGCTGTTCGGACCCCTCGAGGCGGCCAAGCTCTTCGGTCGGCCGCGGCGCGATCTCGGCCACGACGTGCCGATACTGCTCATGGTCGGTCGCGACGACACCGTGGGCGGTCCGCGCAGCGTCCACCGGCTGGCGGACGCCTTCCGCGACCGGTCGGGTCTCACCGACGTCACGACGCTGGTCTATCCGGGCGCGCGGCACGAGATCTTCGCGGAGCGAGAGCAGGATGCCGTCCGCGCCGACCTCCTCGCGTGGCTCGACCGGCGACTGCCGGCGCGGGGCTGACGACGCGGCGGCGCGGCGCCGCCCGGAGTCCGCGGGGCGCGGGTGAGCCCGAGCCGATCGCCGCGTCCGGTCCCCCGACCCTGCAGAGCGAAGGGCCGGATGCGTGCGCACCCGGCCCTCCTCCCCGCTTCCGACCAGCCCCCCGTTCAGCCCCCCCCGTTCAGCCCCCCCCGGGTCAGCGCCGGCTGAATGCCGCGTCGAACGCCGCCCCCGACGGTTCGTACGACGACAGCTTCCGCACGAAGCCGAGCGCCTCGGGCGCTCCGACGAGGCGGTCCATGCCGGCGTCCTCCCACTCGACCGACAGCGGGCCGTCGTAGCCGATCGCGTTCAGCATGCGGAAGGCGTCCTCCCACGGCACGTCTCCGTGGCCGGTGGAGATGAAGTCCCAGCCGCGGCGGGGGTCCGCCCACGGCAGGTGCGACGACAGGCGGCCGTTGCGGCCGTTCGACAGACGCTTCTTCGTGTCCTTGCAGTGCACGTGGAAGATCTTGTCTTGGAAGTCCCACAGGAACGCGACCGGGTCGATGTCCTGCCACACCATGTGCGAGGGGTCCCAGTTCAGCCCGAACGCCTCGCGGTGCCCGATGGCCTCGAGCGCCCGCTTCGTCGTCCAGTAGTCGTAGGCGATCTCCGAGGGATGCACCTCGTGGGCGAAGCGCACGCCGACCTCGTCGAAGACGTCGAGGATCGGGTTCCACCGGTCCGCGAAGTCCTGGTACCCGGCATCCACCATCTCCTCGGTGGCGGGCGGGAACATCGCGACGTACTTCCAGATGCTCGACCCGGTGAAGCCGGTGACGGTCTTCACCCCCAGCGCGGAAGCCAGGCGGGCGGTGTTCTTCAGCTCCTCGGCGGCGCGCCGGCGGACGCCCTCGGGGTCGCCGTCGCCCCACACGCGGTCGGACACGATGTCGCGATGGCGCTGGTCGATGGGGTCGTCGCAGACGACCTGGCCCTTGAGGTGGTTGGAGATCGTCCACACCTTCAGGCCGTGGCGCTGGAGCACGTCGAGCTTGCCCTGGACGTACTGCTCGTCGTCCCAGCGCCAGGGGTCGAGGTGATCGCCCCAGCAGGCGATCTCGAGGCCGTCGTAGCCCCACTCGCCGGCGAGTCGGGCCACCTCCTCGAACGGCAGGTCGGCCCATTGGCCCGTGAACAGGGTGATCGGTCGCGTCATCGCGGGAAACCTTTCATCGGAAGGGAACGGGGGCGTTTCAGGATGCCGCGTACGCGCGGTCGGGAACGGTCGACGGTGCGAAAGAGGGCTCGACGCCCGTCCAGACCCCGTTCGCGTCGGAGCTGCGGGCCACGGCATCCAGGACCTCCTGCACGTGGAGACCGTCCGCGAAAGACGGGCGCGGATCCTCGTCGGCGGCGACCGCCTCGACGAAGTCCTTCGCCTGGTGCGAGAAGCCGTGCTCGTAGCCGAGCATGTGACCGGTGGGCCACCAGGCGCCGACGTAGGGGTGCTCGGGTTCGGTGACGAGGATGCGGCGGAACCCCTGCTCCGTCGCGGGCAGCGTGGCGTCGTAGAACTGCAGCTCGTTGGGGCTCTCGAGGTCGAACGACAGCGAGCCGAGGGAGCCGGAGATCTCCACGCGCAGGGCGTTCTTGCGGCCGAGACGGAATCGCGAGGCCTCGAACGAGGCGAGGGCGCCGTTCTCCAGCCGCCCCGTGAAGAGGGCGAGGTCGTCGACGGTGACGGCGCCGCGCCCGGCGCCGGCCGAGCCCGAGAGCCCGGAGGCGGAGCCCAGCACGGGGCGCTCCGACACGATCGTCTCGAGCAGACCCGCCACCCGCGTCACCCGCAAGCCGGTCATGAACTCGGTGATGTCGACGGCATGGGCGCCGATGTCGCCGAGCGACCCGGAGCCGGCGCGATCCTTCTGAAGGCGCCAGGTCAGCGGTGCTTCCGCGTCGCTGAGCCAGTCCTGCAGGTACTCGGCGCGCACCTGACGGATGTCGCCGAGGCGGCCGGCGGCGATCAGATCTCGGGCGAAGGCGGTCGCGGGCAGGCGTCGGTAGGTGAAGCCGACCATCGAACGGGTGCCGAGCCGCTGGGCGGATGCCGCGGCTTCGGCCATACGGCGGGCTTCGTCGACGGTGTTGGCGAGGGGCTTCTCGCACAGGACGTGCTTGCCCGCCGCGAGCGCGGCGATGGCGATCTCGGCATGGGAGTCGCCGGGGGTGACGATGTCGACGACGTCGATGTCGTCGCGCTCGAGCACCTCGCGCCAGTCGGTCGAGCTCTCGGCCCATCCCCAGGTGTCGGCCGCGGCCCGGGTGCGGGCGGCGTCGCGTCCGACGAGGACGCTCATCTCGGGGGCGAGGGGGAGATCGAAGAAGCGGGGTGCGACGCGCCATCCCTGGGAGTGCGCGGCGCCCATGAAGCCGGCGCCGATCATGGCGATGCGAAGGGGACGGGTCATGGGCGAGGCCTTTCGTCGCGGAGGACAGTCGGGGGTGAGGAAGGGGGCGCCCGTGACGATCGCGGACGCCCCCGGGCGGGTCAGGACTCGAATGCCAGGTCGATGTACGACGCCACGTTGTCCTTCGTCACCACCGGGGCGTCCAGCACGATGCGGTTGGGCACGCTGGGGGTGATGAGGTCGCCGGCGGTCTTGCCCTGGGCGATCAGACGCGCGAGGGCGATGCCGTCGGCGGCCTGCGTCGAGGGGTAGATGACCGTCGCCTGCAGCGGGGTGTCGCCCGCTTCGATCGCCTCCATGGCATTGCGGCTCCCGGCGCCGCCGACCATGAAGAACTCGTCGCGTCCCGCCGCGGTGATGGCGGCGAGCACGCCGATGCCCTGGTCGTCGTCGTGGTTCCAGATGGCGTCGATCTTCGGGTTGGCCGAGAGCAGCTGCGAGGTCGCCGACTCACCGCCCTGCACGGTGAAGTCGGCGGCGACACGTGGGCCCACTTCGAGGCCGCAGTCCGACAGGGCGTCGGCGAAGCCGGCGGAGCGGTCCTGCGTGAGCGGAAGCGAGTCGATACCGGCGATCTCGGCCACGACGGCGTCGCTCCGGCCGCCCAGCTGATCGCAGATGTAGGTGCCGGCGCTGACGCCCATGCCGTAGTTGTCGCCCAGCACGGTCGATCGGGCGGCGAAGGGGCTGGAGAACTCGCGGTCGACGTTGATGACCGGGATGCCCGCGTTCATCGCCTTGATCGCCACTTCGGTCAGGGCGGCGCCGTCGCTGGGCAGCAGCACGATGGCATCCACCTTGTTGTTGATGAAGGTCTCGACGGCGGCGATCTGCGCGTTGACGTCGTTGGTGCCCTCGGCGACCTGCAGGTCGACGTCGGAGAAGCTGTCGCCGGCCGCCAGAGCGCCGGAGTTGATGGCACCGAGCCAGCCGTGATCGGCGGCGGGGCCCGAGAAGCCGATCGTGACGGTGTCGCCGGCAGCGGCGTTCTCCTCGGTGGTGGTGCCCTGGTCGACGATGTTCTCGCCTTCGGTGCTCGAGCCGGTGCACCCGGCGAGCAGGCCGACGGCGGCCAGGAACGCCGTCCCCGTCAGGATCAGGCGGGAGCGCGTGGTCAGCTGTGAGCGCATGTCTTTCCTCCTTGAATGTGATGCGGCAGGGCCATCGCGGCCCCTCGCTCGAGGAGGAGTCCACTCTGACGCGGCTCACGCTAGCAGAATGCAAATTCGTTCTGTCAACTTTTGTCTGACTGTCGACAGAAGCACGTGGTTCGAGAATAAGCGATATGACGGGGAAATCTTTTCGTCGTATCGGGGGATGCCGTGGCTGAGGAGTGCGCGAAGGGGGTAGCGGAGATGCCCGGGGCGCATGTTATGTTCGCCGCGTGATCAAAGTTGACCATGAGGCGTCATTACTCACCGTCCGAGGGGTGACCAAGTCGTTCGCTGGAGTCCACGCCCTCCGCGGCGTCGACCTCGACATCCGCGCCGGCGAGGTGCACTGCGTGCTCGGACAGAACGGCGCCGGCAAGTCCACGCTCATCAAGACGCTCGCCGGCGTGCACCGCCCGGACGGCGGCGAGATCCTCTGGCTCGGCGAGTCCGTGGAGATCGTCGACCCCGACGCCGCCATCGAGATGGGCATCGCCACGATGTACCAGGAGCTCGACGTCGTCGACGGTCTGACCATCGCCGAGAACATCTTCCTCGGCCACGAGCTCGCCCGCGGCGGTTTCACCCAGCGGCGCGAGGCCGCTCGGCAGACCACCGAGTTGCTGCGGCGGCTCGGACACGCGAACCTCGGTCCGCACACCGAGGTGGGCACGCTCAGCGCCGCCAACAAGCAGATCGTGAGCATGGCGCGCGCGCTCTCGCACGACATCAAGCTCATCATCATGGACGAGCCCTCGGCCGTCCTCGACACCGAGGAGGTCAAGAACCTCTTCGCGGTGGTGCGCGAGCTCACGGCATCCGGGATCGCGGTGGTGTACATCACCCACCGGCTGGAAGAGATCCGTCAGATCGGCGACCGGATCACCGTGCTCAAGGACGGCCGCACGACAGCCGTCGGCCTCCCCGTCGCCGACACCCCCACCGGGGAGCTCATCAGACTGATGACCGGTCGCGAGATCGCCAACGTCTTCCCGGAACGGATGCCGATCGACGCCGACGCGCCCGTCGTGCTCGACGTGCAGGGGCTGGCGTTGAACGGCGTCTTCTCCGACGTGTCCTTCACGGTCCGCGCCGGCGAGGTGGTCGGTCTCGCCGGACTCGTCGGTTCGGGGCGATCGGAGATCCTCGAGACGGTCTACGGGGCGCGGAGGTCGTCGGCGGGCACCGTGTCGGTGCGCGACCGCGTCCTGCCGCGCGGGTCGGTGCACGCGTCCGTCGGCGCGGGCATGGGCTTGTCCCCGGAGGAACGCAAGAGCCAGGGCCTCGTTCTCGACGAGCCGATCTTCGTCAACATCGCGCTGGCCTCGATGTCGCGCTTCGCCAAGGGCGGGTTCCTCGACGACCGCGCGGCGCGCGCGGTGGCACGGGAGCAGATCGAGGCCTTCGAACTGCGACCTGCCGACCCCGACAGACCCGCCCGCACCCTCTCGGGCGGGAACCAGCAGAAGATCCTTCTGGCCCGGTGGCTCGTGCACGGCACGAGCGTGCTGCTGCTCGACGAGCCCACGCGCGGCGTCGACGTCGGCGCCCGCGCCGAGATCTACACCCTGATCCGCGACCTGGCCGCGGCCGGGAACGCGGTGGTCGTCGTCTCGAGCGAGATCGAAGAGGTGCTCGGTCTCGCCGACACGGTCCTCGTCGTCGCCGACGGCAGGATCCTGCGCACCCTTGCCTCGCACCAGATCGACGAGCACGGTGTGCTCGACCTCGTCATGAAAGGAACCGCCGCGTGAGCGAGCCGACCACCCCGACCCGTGCGCGCACGGCCCCCTCCCCGACCGGCTCCGCGCCGGTCTCCCCGTCGGCGGGCTCGCCGCTGCGGGCGCTCTTCTCCGGCTCCGCCGGTCGCAACATCGGTCTCGTCATCGCGCTGCTGGTGATGTTCGTCGTCGGCGCCCTCACCGCCCCCGGGACCTTCCTCACCCTCGACAACGTGTTCGTGATCTTGCGTCAGGCCTCGATCGTGGGCGTCATCGCCGTCGCGATGACCCTCGTCATCATCGCCGGCGGCATCGATCTGTCGGTCGGCTCGGTGACCGGACTGGCCTCCGTCGTGGGAACGCTCGCGGTGGTGCAGGATCTCGCCGACTCGATGCATTGGATCGTGTTCGTCCTGCTGGCCCTCGCCGTGGGCGCGGCCGCCGGTCTCATCAACGGCATCGTCATCGCCTACGGCAACGTGGTCGCGTTCATGGCCACGCTGGCGATGCTGGTGGGAGCGCGCGGTCTCGCCGAGATCCTCGCCGACCGGCGCACCCTCGTCGTGCAGGATCGCGGGTTCATCTCCTTCATGAACGCCGACATCCTGGGCGTGAACATGCTGATCTGGATCTTCCTCCTCGTCGCCGTGGCGGGCTGGGTGCTGCTGAACCGCACCACCTTCGGTCGTCGCACCGTGGCCATCGGCGGCAATCGCGAGGCCGCGCGTCTCGCCGGCATCAACGTGCGCCGCCACGTCATGTGGCTCTACGTGCTCGTGGGGCTCGCGTCCGGCATCGCCGGGGTCATGTTCCTCGGGCGCACCACGGCGGGCAGCTCCACGAACGGCCTCCTGCTCGAACTCGACGTGATCGCCGCGGTCGTCGTGGGCGGCACCCTCCTCGTGGGCGGGCGCGGAACGATCACCGGCACCGTGTTCGGCGTGCTCATCTTCGCGACGCTGACGAACGTGTTCATCCAGAACAACCTGTCGTCGTCGGTCCAGGCGGTGGCGAAGGGGGTCATCATCGTCGTCGCGGTGCTTCTGCAGCAGCGCTTCTCCCGCCCGTCGGGTCGGGGCTGAGGCGCCACCCCTTGCCGGCGGTGGCTGCGCTTTCCGTGCCGTCGCCGTCGGCTCGTGGATCGTGGTGATGGCAACTGATGGTGTACTGAGGGCGTGAAGAGGATGAGCACAGATTCCGTGCAGACCGGCAACGGCGCAGGGCAGCTCTTCCAGCTGTTGCGTGACGGGACCCCGCGCACGCGCGCGGAACTCGCGAAATCGACCGGACTGGCCCGCTCGACGGTCGCGATCCGCGTCGACGAGCTCATGCGGATGGGCTTGATCACCCCCGTCGCCGACGCCGTGAGCACGGGCGGTCGCCCGCCGTCGCAGTTCGCGATCAACCCTGCGGCGAAGGTCGTCGTCGCCGCCGACATCGGTGCGTCGCACGCCACGGTGGCGATCGTCGATCTCGCCGGCACGGTGCTCGCCGAGACCGGTTCGGCGCTGGATGTCGCGCTCGGTCCGGTCCCGGTGCTGACCTGGCTCGTCGACGGAGCACGCGGACTGCTGTCGTCGGTCGAGCGCTCGGTGTCCGACGTGGTGGCGATGGGGATCGGCGTGCCGGGACCGGTCGAGCATTCGACCGGTCAGCCGGTGAACCCGCCCATCATGCCCGGGTGGGACCGCTTCGACATCCCCGGCTGGATCTTCGAGCACATGCCCGTCCCCGTGCTCGTCGACAACGACGTCAACATCATGGCGCTCGGTGAGCAGGGCTCCGCGTGGCCGGGCGTCGAGCACCTCATGTTCGTCAAGGTCGCCACCGGCATCGGCACCGGCATCATCTCCGACGGGCGACTCCAGCGGGGAGCCCAGGGCATCGCCGGAGACATCGGTCACGTGCAGGTGGCGCGCGGTGCCGACATCCCGTGCCAGTGCGGCAATCGCGGCTGCCTCGAAGCTCTGGCGTCCGGACCCGCCATCGCGCGCGCGCTGCGCGCGCAGGGGATCGAGGCGCACAGCGGCTCCGACGTGGTCGACCTGGTCAAGCGCGGCAACATCGATGCGATCCAGGCGGTGCGCCAGGCCGGCCGCGACATCGGCGAGGTGCTGACCACCTGCGTGAGCCTGATGAACCCGTCGGTGATCGCCGTCGGCGGCTCGATGGCGCGCGTGGGCGAGCACCTGATCGCCGGGGTGCGCGAGGTCGTCTACTCGCGCTCGACGCCGCTGGCGACGGAGTACCTCTCGATCGTGCAGTCGGTCGAAGCCGAGAAAGCGGGGGTGCGCGGGGCGAGCATGCTCGCGATCGAGCACGCGCTGTCGCCCGAGTCGCTGTCGACGGCGTTCCTTCCGGCCTGACGGCGGCGCGGCGTTCGCGGAGGACGCGACGCTCCGCCGGGCCGGCCGTCTCGACGGACGGCGAGCGCCGTCGGAGTCCCGCCCGCGGCTCGCGCCCGCCGACGGCCGCGGCCCCTCCGGCCGCCCGTGACCGCGCCCGCCTCAGCCCGCGGCATCCGTCGCGCGAGCCGCGACCGTCCGCAGCGCCCGCAGCACGCGCCGCACCGCCGCGTAGGCGAGCGCGTCCGGTCGCGCGAGCGCGTCGACGTGCCGCACCAGGGGCAGATCGGCCAGCGGACGCAGCACGAGCCCCTCGCCGGCGAGAGGCAGCGCCGTGGTGCGCGGCAGCACCGCGACCGCGGCCCCCGCGCGCACGACCTCGGCGGTCACCGAGAACTCGTTGATGCGGTGGGCGATCTCGAGCGGTCGACCGACGTGCGCGGCCAGATGATCCAGCACCCCGGCGAGGGGGAAGCCGGGATGCACCGACACCCAGCGCTCACCGGCGACATCCCTCGCGCGCAGCCGCTCACGTCGAGCGAGGGGATGGGCGGCGGGCAGAGCGATGTCGAGCGCCTCGGTCAGCAGCGGCGTCGCCACCACCCGTTCCGAGGGCCAGGGCTCGTCGTGCGCGAGGCGGTGAGCGATCACGAGGTCGTGGTCGGCGGTCAGTCCCGGGAAGTCCCGGTGCGCCACGTCGGCGTCGGCGAGACGGAGGAGAGGGATGCCGTCGAGCTCGCGCAGCAGCGGACCGAACAGCGCGAGTCCGGCGCTGTGGAAGGCCGACACCCGCACCGGTCGCGCGTCATCGTCGAGGAAGGCTCCGACCGCCTCCCGCGCGGCGGTGAGCGCCTCGTCGACGCGCGTGCCCGCGGCGGCGAGGGCCTCCCCGGCGGCCGTGAGGGTCAGCACGCGACCGCGGCGCGCGGTGAGCGGCACCGGTACGCGCGCTTGGAGGTGCGCGAGCTGCTGCGATACCGCCGACGCCGAGATGTGCAGTGCCGTGGCGACCGCGGCCACGCTCCCTCGATCGCCGAGTTCGCGAAGCAGGCGGAGGTGCGCGGGATCCATAAGTCAAAACTTACGGGAACGTGAAGCATCTGGCCGTTGCTCTTCCGATTGGCGCGGCCGAGGCTGGACGCATGACCCGCCGCCCGCCCGAGATCGTCGTCGACGCGCTCCTCATCGCCGTGGCCGCGGTGTGGGGCGCGAGCTTCCTCGCCGCGAAGGAGCTCACCGCCGAGGTGGGCGTGGCCCCGGCCGTCGCCCTGCGCTTCCTCGTCGCGGCCGCCGCGCTCGGGGTGGTCTGCGCCGTGCGCCGAGAACGGATGCCACGCGGCCGAGGTCTCGCGATCGCCGTGGCGCTCGGCTGCTCGCAGGCGGCCGTGATCGGCCTCGAGACCTGGGGCGTCCACCTCACCTCCGCCACGAACGCGGGACTGCTCATCAGCCTCGCCCTGGTGTTCACCCCCGTGCTCGAGAGCATCGCGGCGCGTTCGTGGCTGCCGCGGTCGTACTTCGTCGCCGCCGTCGCGGCCGTGGTCGGAGTGGCTCTGCTCGTCTCCGGCGGGGGCATGCGGATGCCGAACCTCGGCGATGCCCTCGTGATCGCCGCGGCGGTCGTCCGTGCCGTCCACGTCACGGCCAGCGCGCGACTCACGCGCGGACGGCGCGACAGCACGCTCGCGGTCGTGCTCGTGCAGCTGACGGTGTGCGCGGTGACCTCGTCGGCGGTGGCCGGTGCCGACCTCCCGCTCGCCGTGGGCCGGCTCACGGCATCCGGGTGGGGGAGCGTGCTCTTCCTGGGACTGCTGTGTTCGGTCTTCGCGTTCGTCGTGCAACTGTGGGCCGTGCGCCGCACCTCCGCGACGCGCGCGAGCATCCTCATGGGCACCGAGCCGGTGTGGGCGCTCGCCGTGGGTGTGGCAATCGGTGGAGAAGCGGTGGGGGTCCCGGGTCTGGCCGGTGCCGTGCTCATCGTCGCGGCGTCGTACGCCGGCCAGGCGATCGAGCGGCGCCACCGTCGCGCGCTCGCCGCAGCCGGGGCTCCCGCCCCACCGGCGCCCGTCCCGGCCGCGGCGCCGCCGCCGTAGGCTGGACGCATGCACGGCGAGTACAAGGTCCCGGGGGGAAAGCTGGTCGTCGTCGACCTCGAGGAGCGCGAGGGCCGCATCCACGGCTTCCACCTCGCGGGCGACTTCTTCCTCGAGCCCGACGACGCCCTCGACGACATCGACGCGGCCGTGAACGGCCTGCCCGTCGAGTCCGACGTGCCCACGATCGCGGCGGCCATCCGCGCCGCCCTGCCCGAGGGTGCGCAGCTGCTCGGCTTCACGCCCGAGTCGGTCGCCACGGCCATCCGCCGCGCGCTGGTGACGGCTCCCGGCTGGGCCGACTTCGAGTGGGAGGTCGTGCACGACGCTCCGGTGTCGCCGCGCATGAACCTCGCGCTCGACGAGGTGCTGACCGCCCGCGTGGGCGCGGGGCTGCGCAAGCCCACGCTGCGCCTGTGGGAGTGGAACGAGAACGCCGTCGTGATCGGCTCGTTCCAGTCGCTGCGCAACGAGGTCGACCCCGAGGGCGCCGAGAAGCACGGCTTCGACGTCGTGCGCCGCATCTCGGGCGGCGGTGCGATGCTCATGGCCGCGAACTCGATCGTGACGTACTCGCTGTACGTCCCGGCATCCCTCGTGGCCGGGATGACCTTCGCCGACTCGTACGCCTTCCTCGACGACTGGGTGCTGCAGGCGCTGCGTTCGCTCGGCATCGACGCGGTGTACCAGCCGCTGAACGACATCGCGGGTCCCCACGGCAAGATCGGCGGCGCCGCCCAGAAGCGGCTCGCCAACGGCGGGGTGCTGCACCACGCGACGCTCAGCTACGACATGGACGGCCAGGTGCTCACCGAGGTGCTGCGCATCGGCCGCGAGAAGCTCAGCGACAAGGGCACCGTGTCGGCGGCCAAGCGCGTCGACCCCCTCCGCAGCCAGACCGGTCTCCCGCGCGATCAGGTCATCGACCGCTTCATCCAGACCTTCACGACCCTTTACGGCGCGACCGCGGGGCGCATCACCGACGAGGAGTACGCCGAGGCCGAGGCCCTGGTCGAGACGAAGTTCGCCACCGACGCGTGGCTGCAGCGCGTCCCGTGAGCATCGACGCCCTGCCCGACGCCCCCGAACCCGGCCGCGTCGAGATCCACCACGCCGACAACCTGACCGTCACCCCGGCATACACCGACGGCTCGTTCGCCCTCGTCTACCTCGACCCTCCCTTCAACACGGGGCGTACCCGTTCGAAGGCGGTCGAGTCGGCGACCTGGACGGCGCCGGTCGAAGAGCCTCAGGATGCCGCCGAGCCCGAGGCCGTGGCATCCGATCCCAACATGCTCGACTTCCCCGAGGAGGAGCCGCCTCCCGCCCCCGTCGTGCAGCGCGGCTTCCACGGGCGCGAGTACGCGCGCCTGCGCGGTGACCTGCGCACCTACGACGACCGCTTCGACGACTACTGGGGCTTCCTCGAGCCGCGTTTGATCGAGGCGTGGCGCCTGCTCGCCGACGACGGCACGCTGTACCTGCACCTCGACTACCGCGAGGTGCACTACGCGAAGGTGATGTGCGACGCGCTGTTCGGGCGCGACAAGTTCTTGAACGAGCTCATCTGGGCGTACGACTACGGCGCGAAGACCAAGCGCCGCTGGCCCACGAAGCACGAGACGATCCTCGTGTACGTGAAGAACCCCGCGACCTACTTCTTCGATTCGGATGCCGTCGACCGCGAGCCGTACATGGCCCCGGGCCTCGTGACCGCCGAGAAGGCCGCCCGCGGCAAGATGCCGACCGACGTCTGGTGGCACACGATCGTGCCGACCACCGGCCGGGAGAAGACGGGCTACCCGACGCAGAAGCCCGAGGGCGTGCTGCGGCGCATGGTGCAGGCATCGAGCCGCCCCGGCGACCGCGTCCTCGACATGTTCGCCGGCAGCGGCACGCTCGGGGCGGTCGCGGCTCCGCTCGGTCGCGACGCGGTACTCATCGACGACAACGCGGATGCCGTGGCCGTGATGCACAATCGCCTGGAGCCGTTCCGGGGCTGAGGTCCCGCCGCTGCCGCGCTCGTGGCCGGTCACGTGGTGTCCCCGGGTTTGGGGCACGTTTCGCGGTTTGGGGCGGAGAATTCCCCGCCCCAATCGGCAGAGTCCGCCCCGAACCGGGCCGGGTCGGGCAGCCGGGTTGGGCCGCTGCCGCGGGGTGTCCCCTGGGTTCGGGGCGCGTTTCGCGGTTTGGGGCGGAGGATTCCCGCCCCGAACCGCAGAATCCGCCCCAAACCGGAAGCGGGCCGGATGCCCGCCCCGCGCCGGGGGCGGGACCGAGCCGGGCACCCCCACCGGGCAGCCCAACGAAGTTAGGCTTACCTAATGACGTACGTTTTCGACCCTGAGATACAGCGAGCCGTGCTCGCCCACATGAACGATGACCACCGCGACGACAACGTGCTCATCGCGCGGGCGTTCGGTCCGGTGGGGGGAGTCGGGTCGGCGCGCATGACCGGATTCGACGGCGACGGGGGCGAGTGGGTCGTCACCGATGAGGGCGGCGCCGCGACCGAGGTACGCGTGCCGTGGCCGGGCGGGTCGATCGTGGAGCGGCACGAGGTGCGTCGCGAGATCGTCGCGCTGTACGACGAGGCGTGCCGGCGGCTCGGGATCGAGCCGCGGCCCCATTGATTATGAAGGTTAGGCTCTCCTAACCTTCTCGGTATGATGGCGGCATGAGTGCTGTCATTCCGTTCTCCGTCGCCCTGCGCGAGCGCTCGCGCACCGCCCACTCCTCGAGCGAGGGCGCCGACTTCATGACGAACCTCATGAAGGGGTCGGGCACGCGCGACGACTACGTCGCGCTCGTCGCGCAGCACTGGTTCATCTACGAGGCGCTCGAAGAGGCCACCGAGCGCATGCGCGTCGACCCCGTGGCATCCGTGTTCCTCAGTGGCAAGCTCACGCGCCTTCCCGCTCTCGAGGCCGACCTGGAGTTCCTCATCGGCGCCGACTGGTGCGAGCGCATCACGCCGCTGCCGACGACGCAGGCCTATGTCTCGCGGATCCGCCGCGTCGCGGCGACGTGGCCGGGTGGCTTCGTCGCCCACCACTACACCCGCTACCTCGGCGACCTCTCGGGCGGGCAGTTCATCGGTCGGCTCATGCAGCGTCACTTCGGCTTCGACACGAACGGCATCGGGTTCTACCTGTTCGGCGACATCGCCGACCCCGACGCGTTCAAGAACGTATATCGCGAGCAGTTGGATGCCGCTCCCTGGGACGACGACGAGAAGGAGCGCGTGATCGAGGAGGTGCTCGTGGCCTACCGGTTCAACACCGAGCTGTTCGTCGACCTCGCGCGGGCGAAAGCGGCTCAGTCGGCCTGAGCCGCCGCCCCGCCGCGCCGCCGCCGCCGCGCCGCCACCGCGGCATCCGCGGCATCCGCAGCACCCGCCCGCATCCGGCGGCGCACGAGCAGCACCGCGACGAGTACCGCCACGAGGATCACCGCCAGGAGCGCATACAGACTCCACGGCACCGCCGCGACCGAGAACTCGGCCGTCACCGGCGCGAGCGGCGCGGCACCCAGACCGACCGCCTCGGGCGTGAGCTCGACCGAGCCGGCGACCCAGCCGAGCGAGAACGTCGGCACCTCGCGCGCGACCACCACGGTCGACCCCGGAAGCACCTCGGTCAGCTGCACCGGCGGGGTGCGGGCGCCGAAGAGGCCCGCGGTGGCGACCGTCTCAGCCCCCGTCAGTCGCGTGTTGCCGGTGTTCGCGAACGCGTACTCCACGACGAGACGGCCCGAGTCGAACGGGTTCCAGGATGCCTCGTACCGGGCGGACAGGCCCGACACGGACACGGCCGGCAGAAGCTCACCCGCGACCCGGAGGTTGATGCGCGTTCCCAGGCGGCGGTCGACGGACAGCGTCGATGAGGCGTCGGTGCTCGTGAACGAGGTCACGATGCCCGCGGCGTGGTCGCCGGGGCGCGCGTCGGCGGGCACCGTGACGGTGAAGGGCACCTCGGCGGACTCGCCCGGCGCCAGGGAGAGCGACGTCGTGGCGACCGACACCCACGTCCCGGCGCCCTGCGACGGCTGCCCGTCGACGAGGACGTCGATCTCGCCGGTGGATGCCGTGAAGGCGTCGGCGGCGTAGACCGCGAGCGGCAGCGGCTCGGTACCGGTGTTGACGACCGTCATGACGTCGGAGATGACGGTTCCGGGGTCCACTACGTCGTACGTGAAGTTCGCGCGGCCCGTGCCCTGCGCGTTGTCGGCCGTCTGCACGGTCCAGGCGACGCCGCCGTCGGCGGCCGTCGCGGGTGCGGGAGCGACGATCGCGAGGAGAAGGGAGCCGAGGAGGGCGAACGTGAGAGGGCGTCGAAGCACGGGCGGGCTTTCTGCGGGACGGGCGACGGGGACCCCGACGCGCGTCGGAGTCCCCGTCGGGTGGATTACTGCAGGGCGGTGATGGTGAGCTTGGCGGTGTAGTCGCCGGCCGGGGTCGTCCCGGGGATCACGAGCGACAGGTCGGCTCCGACGGTGGCGTTCGCGGCCGCGGTGGACGACGCGAGCACGCGCGACGCCCCGAGCCCGGTGCCGCCGAGGCGGGTCGACGCGACCTCGGCGCCGGCGGTGACTGTCTGTCCGGCCGTGACGAGCGTGGGCTTCCAACCGAGCAGGTCGCTCGAGAACGACCCGCCCGTGCTCGATGCGAAGTTTCCGACCTGGCCCGAGATGCTCCACGTGTACGGCGTGGTGCCCCCGGCGCGCGTGTCGGTCACGACGATGTTCGTCAGCGTCCCGGAGGCCGTGAAGTTCGCGCCGTCCTGGACGGCGGTGCCGAGGCTGGCCGGCGAGGTGCCCTCGAACGCCCATCCGAACGAGCCGGTGGGGTTGTCGACCCAGTCCGGGACCTCGACGATCACGTCGGTCGACGAGGCGAAGGCGATCGGGGTGAACGTTTCGAAGGGGGCGTACACGGTGCCGCTGCCGGCGTAGGTGTAGATGCCGAAGTTCCCCGCGGCGAGGTTCTGCGCCTCGGTGGTGCTCAGGGCGAGATCGACCGAGAACGTGCCGTCTTCCTTCAGCTCGATCGCGCCGCTGTTCGCGCCGCCGATGGTCGCCATGCTGGCGGCCGGGACCGCCCACTTCTGCGTGATCACCGAGCGTGCCGACGAGGCGGCCCCGGCCGTGGGCTTCCAGACGTCGGCGAACTTGCCGAACACCACGTACGTTCCACTGAAGGTCCCGGCCAGGGGCGGTCGCGTGCCGTTGGTGGCGGTGCCCGACGGCAGGAAGCCGCTGCCCGAGACGGTGACCGTCTCACCCTGGGTGAGACCGGTTGTCTTCGAGACGGTGACCGTGGGAGCGGATGCCGCGGGCGCAGCCGTGTAGGCGACCGAGAGCGGGCTCGCGGGCTTGCGCGCGTCGGCCGAACCGCCCGAGGAGTACCAGTACGAGCCCTGACCGGTCTTCACCTGGAAGTCGACGAACGACTGCGGGAAGGCTCCGGCGTTCGCGCCGGTGGTGACCTGGGCGACCGAGCCCTCGGGGACGGTGATCGTGCGACCGAGGTAGTCGGGGGTCACGGTGAATCCGGTGGGGGTCACGTCGACGCCGGTGAGGGTCGCGATGACCACGTTCGGCTCCGGGGTGAGGGTCTCGAACTTGTCGGGGTCGTCCATCGAGGTGCCGTAGCCGCCGAGGGTCGCGGTGACCGTTCCGGTGCCGTCGGACGCGACGGTGAGCTTCGGGTCGGTGATCCACGAGCGGGTCATGCCCGAGTAGTACGCCGAGGTGAACGACCCGGTCCACTGGATCGTCGCGGTGTTGGCATCCACGTCGACCGTGCCGGTGCCGCCGGTGATCTCGGCGATGTGGCCGGAGTTCAGGCCGTTGCCCGAGGTGATGGTGGTGCCGTTGGCGTCCGTGCGCAGGCCCGCGAAGGTCGCGGTGGCGTAGCTGCCGTCGGCCTGCTTCTTCAGGATCTGCGTGTTGCCGTCGCTCTGCTTCCAGTTCGACGCGGTGACGCGGTCGGCCGACGAGGTCGCCGTGACGATCCCCGCTGACAGCAGGTTGACCGTGCCGGGGGCGAAGGCGGCCGCGTTGGATTCGGCGTTGATGCCCCAGCGGAAGACGGCGCCGTCGACGGTGGTCTCGGCGGCGTGCGCGGGGGCGGCGACGAGAGCCCCTCCGAGGGCGATCGCCGCGGCGGCGAGACTCGCGGTGGTCACGCGGACGAACCGGCGTCTGTGCGTGGAGGAATCCACGTTCGTTCCCTTCTCCGCCTTCCGACGGGTCCCGACGGCATGCCGCGGGTGCACCCCGGTGGGCGCTGAAAGGCAGGTTAGCCTTACCTAAGCACGAAGTCGGCGTCCGGGCAATGTTAAGGGTAGGCTCACCTTACTTGGAGGTGCGTTCATGATCCGTCGAACGACTCGGGGCGCTGCCGCGCTCGCGCTCTTCGTGGCCGTCGCCGCAGGGCTCACTGCCTGCGACGCGGCCGGAACGGCCCACGGTGGCGGCGCGGCGGCCACGCCCCCGCTGGCCGAGGTGACGCCGCTCGCCGACCCGCTGTCGTGGGAGGGTCCGTCGACCGCGGTCGCGGCCGCCGCGCCGATCGTGCCGGTCGCCGACGGCGCGCAGGTGCTGCCCGCCACCGTCACCGACTCCCAGGGCACGAACGTCACGGTCGCCGACACCTCCCGCATCCTCACGCTCGACATCTACGGCTCGCTCTCGCGGATCGTCTTCGAACTGGGGCTCGGCGAGCAGGTCGTCGCGCGCGACATCTCGACGGGGTTCCCCGAGGCGGCACACCTTCCGGTGGTCACCGAGAACGGCCACGACCTCAACGCCGAGGCGATCCTCGACGCGGCCCCCACGGTGATCCTGACCGACACGAGCCTCGGCCCGTGGGACACCATCCTGCAGATGAGGGATGCCGGCATCCCGGTCGTCGTGGTCGACTCGCACCGGTCGCTCGAGTCGGTCGGGTCGCTCATCGAGCAGGTCGGGGCGGCTCTCGGCGTACCCGAGCGGGCAGCGGCGCTCGCCGCGCGCAGCACCGCCGCGGTCGACGCCAAGATCGCGCAGATCGCCGCCGTCGCGCCGAGCGATCCCGCGCAGAAGCTTCGCATGATGTTCCTCTATGTCCGGGGGCAGTCGGGCGTCTACTACCTGTTCGGCGAGGAGTCCGGCGCGGACAGCCTGATCGAGGCCCTCGGCGGCGTCGACGTCGCCGGAGAGATCGGCTGGAAAGGGATGCGCCCGATCACCGACGAGGCCCTCGTCGACGCGAACCCCGACCTGCTCATCATGATGACCAAGGGCCTCGAATCCGTGGGCGGCGTGGACGGGCTCACCGAGCACCTCCCCGCGGTCGCCCAGACGGATGCCGGTCGCCACCGCCGCATCGTCGACATGTCCGACACCACGGTGCTGAGCTTCGGCCCCGCCGCCGCCGACGTGCTCGACGCGCTCGCCGTGGCCGTCTACGCGCCCGAGGCGGCGGGATGACGGCGGTCGCGGTCGCTCCCGTCGCCGCACCGAGACCCCGGATCGGCGTGCGTGTCCCGGCGGTCTTCGGCTCGCTGTCCGTCGCCCTCGCGGTGCTCGTCGTCGTGTCGGCCGGGAGTGGGCAGCTCTCGATCCCGCCCGATCAGGTCGTCGGTGCCTTCGCGCGCGCCTGGAACGATGCGGTGCGCGGGATCGGGCTCGGCGTGCTGTCGGTCGCGCCCGGCGCGGCTATGGAGCACGTCAACGGCGAGGCCACCCTGTGGTTGATCCGGATGCCACGACTGCTCATGGCCGTGCTGGTGGGGGCGACGCTCGCCACCGCCGGGGTCGTCATGCAGGGCGTGTTCCGAAACCCCTTGGCCGAGCCCGGGGTGATCGGCATCTCGTCGGGAGCGGCGGTCGGGGCCTCGGCATCCATCGTCTTCGGGCTCACGTTCCTCGGCCCGCTCACCCTTCCCGCCCTCGCGTTCGCCGGCGGGCTGGCCGCGACCGTGGTCGTCTACGCCTCGGCGCGTGCCGACGGGCGCACCGAGGTCGTCACCCTCGTGCTCACCGGGATCGCGGTCAACGCGATCGGCGGGGCCGCGATCGCGCTGTTCACCTACCTCGGCTCCACGCAGCAGCGCGAGCAGATCGTGTTCTGGCAGCTCGGATCGCTCAACGGCACGCGCTGGGACGACCTCGCCGTCGTCGCGCCGCTCGCCGTCGTCGGCGTCGTCGCATGTCTGTTCTTCGCGGGGAGCCTCGACCTCCTCGCGCTCGGCGAGCGGCAGGCCGAGCACCTCGGCGTGCGCGTGGAGCGGCTGCGCGTGATCGCGATCGTCGTGATCGCGCTGCTCACGTGCGCTGCGGTCGCCTTCTGCGGGATCATCGGCTTCGTCGGTCTCGTCGTTCCCCATCTCATGCGCATGGTCCTCGGCCCCGGTCACCGCCTGCTGCTGCCCGCGAGCGCCCTCGGCGGTGCCGTGCTGCTGCTCGCCGCCGATCTCGTCGCGCGCACCGCCATACCCGGGTCGGAGCTGCCGATCGGCATGCTCACCGCCCTGATCGGCGGGCCGTTCTTCTTCTGGCTCCTGCGCCGCACGCGTCGCCGGTCGGGGGGATGGGGATGACCGCCGTGCTGCGTGCGCGCGGGATCTCGGCCGACGTCGGCGGTAGGCGTGTGCTCGACGACGTCGACCTCGACCTCGCCGCCGGAGAGATGGTCGTGCTCGTCGGCCCGAACGGCGCGGGCAAGTCGACGCTGCTGTCGGTGCTCGCGGGAGACCGTGCTCCCGCGACGGGATCCGTCGAGCTCGACGGGGCAGCGCTGGACTCGTGGCCCGTCGCCGAGCGGGCGCGCCGTCGGTCGGTGCTGACGCAGAGCAACGAGGTGTCGTTCCCATTCGTCGTCCGTGACGTCGTGCGGATGGGGCGGGCGCCATGGCGCCGGCATCCCGCCGCCGCGCGCGATGACGACGCGGTGGCCGAGGCGCTGGTCGCCGGTGAGGTGGAACCGTTCGCCGACCGACCCGTCACGGGGCTCTCCGGCGGGGAACGCGCTCGCGCGGCGTTCGCGCGCTCGTACGCGCAGGAGTGCGCGATCGCGCTGCTCGACGAACCCACGGCGAGCCTCGACATCCGCCACCAGCACCGCGTGCTCGCCCGCACGCGCGAACGCGTGAACGCCGGGGGTGCCGCCATCGTCGTGCTGCACGATCTGGGGCTCGCCGCCGCCTACGCCGATCGCATCGCGCTGCTCGAGAACGGACGGGTGGTCGCGGTTGGGCCGCCGCGCGACGTGCTCGATCCCGATCTGCTCACGCGGGTGTATCGGCATCCGATCGACGTCGTCGACGGGCCCCGCGGAACCCTGCTCGTCGTCGCCGACGCCTCGCCCCTGGCATCCCCCCTCCCCGGAGAACTCGTATGAACCGTCTGACTCGTCGTCTCGCCGCTCTCGCGACCGCGCTGACCCTGACCGTCGTCGGGGCCGTCGTCGCCGGTACCCCGGCGTGGGCCGCCGGGACCGTGACGGTCACGGGCGCCGAGGGCACGGCATTCGCGAACCCCGACTACGCCACCGACGTGACCGTCTCGGGGTCGGGCTTCCAATCGATCCCGAACGGCTTCGGCGGCATCTACGTGCTGTTCGGGTGGGTCGACGACCCGAGCGGCGGGTCGTGGCGCCCGAGCGCCGGGGGAGTGGTCGGGGCGGACTACCGGTACGTGCCCGACGCGGAATCCGCCGACAACAACGGGTACCAGCGCTTCCTGGCGTTCCCGGGAAGCCAGACCGAGAGCTCCGCGAACGGCACGCTCGGCGCCGATGGATCGTGGTCGGTGTCGATGGTGATTCCTGGGGCGGTCTTCGAGAGCCACGACCGCGACGGAAACGTGAGCGAGGTCGATTGCCGACGCGTCACCTGCGGCATCATCACCATCGGCGCGCACGGGGTGAAGAACGCCAACAACGAGACGTTCACGCCGGTGTCGTTCGCGGCGGCTTCCGCGGCCGAGGCCCCTGCCGCCGCGAGCGCGCCGGCCGCCGCGGGCTCCGTGCGGGTCGGCGTCGAAACGGCGTCGATCGCGGCGGGCACCTCGATCGTCTTCACCGGCCAGGGCTTCACCCCCGGCGAGCAGGTCGTCGCCTCGCTCGACGGCGGGCTCACGGCCGTGGGCCCGCTCACCGCCGGGGCGCAGGGCGAGGTCGCGGCGGCGCTGCCGGTGCCGCGCGAGATCCGCGACGGAACGCACCTCGTCACCCTGCGCGGGGCAGGATCGGGCGCGGTGGCCGAGACCGAGGTCGCCGTCAGCGGCGGGACCGCGGTGGCATCCGTCTCCGACGCGCCGACCGCTCCGACGTGGGTGCTCGTGCTCCTCCTGGCCTGCGTCGCGCTGTCGGTCGCGTTGATCATCACGAGCATCGTGACCGCGATCGTGCGCGCGCGGGCACGGCGTCGCGCGAAGCGGGAGCGCGCGGCTGCCGCGACGGGGCGAACGGATGC
This sequence comes from Microbacterium sp. NPDC007973, assembly GCF_042958465.1. Lineage (NCBI taxonomy): Bacteria > Bacillati > Actinomycetota > Actinomycetes > Micrococcales > Microbacteriaceae > Microbacterium > Microbacterium sp. NPDC007973. The sequence continues at coordinate 139,434 of NZ_JBIBJJ010000005.1, read as the reverse complement.
CGTGCCGGCGGGCACCCTCGCCACGCCCGGCGTCGCATCTTCCGGTGTCGCACCGGCTTCCGCCGCGTCGACGTCGGCCGTTGCTGCACCTCCCCCGGCCCCTTCACCCGCCGCCGCTTCAGCCACCGCGGCTTCAGACACCGCCCCTTCACCCGCCGCCGCGCCTGCGGCGCCCGCCGTCGTGAACGATGCGGGGCCGGTGGGCAAGTCCGTCGCCTCTCCTGACGCGCTGACCGAACTTCTGCCGACGGGGACGCCGCGATGAGGGCGCACACCGTGCTGCGGGCCGCTCTCGCGACCGCCCTGCTGCTGGGGTTCGGCGCGTCGCCCGCGACGGCGGCCGGCCCCGACGACGTCATCGTCACGGTGCCCGGGCCCGGCGGTGACCCTGGGGGCGGAGACGGCGCCATCGTCGACGCGCAACTGCGGTGGGGCCTGAACGCCGAATCCGGAGGCGGAGCCTTCGCGGGGGGATGCAACTTCCTCAGCGCCGGTGTGGCCGGCGACGCGGGAGGCGCCCGGGTCTGGGGCGAGAGCGACGGCCTCTACCGCGCCGAGGATGGCCGGGTGCGCATCGAGAAGCCGACGGCGGGAGGCCAGTGGACGACCGCCTCGTGGGCCACCAAGTGCCAGGATCCGACGGGCGCGCCGGTGTCGGTCGCCTCGGCCGCGAGCACCACCGGGAATCAGGTCGTCATCGACGGCGGCACGGGCACGCGCCGCGACGGCGCGCTCGACATCCGGTGGTCGGGCTCGTTCACCGTCGTGTTCTACGGGGGGATGACCTACTGGAGCGTGACGGACCCGCAGCTCACCCTCGACGCGGCGGGCAATGGCCAGCTCACGGCGAGCGCGAGCGGCTACGGCACCTCGATGGACGACATGACGAAGTGGAGCCCGATCGCTGCGCAGACCATCGTGCTGGCCGACATCCGCGCAGCGGATCTCTCGGGCACCGGCGGCTTCACGGTCACCCCGCAGTACCTCGGTGTCCTGAGCGTGGGGGCGGGGCAGGTCGCACGCTCACAGACGAACGAGGCGTACTGGGGATCGTTCCCGCAGTCCTTCGTCGACTTCCACCGCGTGACGGGGCAACAGGGGTACTGGCTCACGACGGGCGGAGTCCGGGATGCCGCGAAGCCGGCGTCGCCGCTCACGGTGAGCTACTCCTCGGCAGCGCCGGTCGCTGTGCCTCCCCCAGCCGGTACGGGAGCTGCTCCCGCGGGCGCACCGAGCAATCCGCTGCTGCGCGCGCCGGGGGCGATCGCCGGCGCCGCACCGCTGCAGCAGTTCCTGCCGGTCGCGGCACCGCTGACGACGCAGCCGCAGGCGGCGGGGCTGGTCCCCGAGTCGCGGCGGAGCCTCTCGCCGCTCGTGGTGCCCCTGCTCGGCTCCGCCGCCGCGCTCGGGCTGGCGATCGTCGCGGTGCTGAGCATGATGCGGGCGTTCCCGTGGCAGCGAAGGGCGGCTCTGCCCTGAGTCGGTCGCGCCCGGGGTGGCGACGCATCGCGACCTTCTGCGGCGGGTTGCGGCCCGACGACCCCCGATGTCGGTGGCCACGCCTAGGGTGAGGCCATGGACTTCGGCATCTTCGTCCCGCAGGGCTGGCGCTTCGACCTCGTCGGCATCGATGCGAGTGAGCACTGGCGCGTCATGAACGCGCTCGCTCAGGGCGCCGACGACGGCCCCTGGACCTCGCTGTGGGTCTACGACCACTTCCACACGACGCCCGTCCCGAGCGCCGAGGCCACGCACGAGGCCTGGACGCTCATGGCGGCCTTCGCCGCCGCGACCGATCGCGTGCGCCTGGGCCAGATGTGCACGTGCATGGGCTACCGCAACCCGGCCTACCTCGCCAAGGTCGCGGCGACGGTCGATGCGATCTCGGGCGGGCGTGCCGAGATGGGCATCGGAGGCGGGTGGTACGAGCACGAGTGGAAGGCGTACGGCTACGGCTTCCCGCCCATCGGCGAGCGTCTCGGGCGTCTGCGCGAGGGCGTCGAGATCATGCACCAGGCCTGGACCACGGGTGAAGCGACCCTCTCGGGCACCTACTACGAGGTCGACGGCGCGATCGTGCAGCCGAAGCCGCTGCAGCCCGGCGGCATCCCGCTGTGGATCGCGGGCGGCGGCGAGAAGGTCACGCTCAAGATCGCCGCGAAGTACGCCTCGTACACGAACTTCGGCGGCTCGATCGAGGAGTTCGAGCACAAGAGCGCGGTCCTGCGCGGACACTGCGACGACCTCGGGCGAGACGCGAGCGAGATCACGCGGTCGACGAACTTCAACACGATCGTCGCCGAGACCGAGTCGGAGGCCGAAGAGCGCCTAGCCGCTGTCGTCGCGCGCCTTCGTCCGCACGTGGGTGACGAGCGGGCGGATGCCATCGAGGCCGACTACCGCTCATCGGACGCGTTCGGCACCCCCGAGCAGATCGTCGAGCGCTTGCGCGAGCGTGCCGCGCACGGCCTCGGCTACGCGATCCACTACTTCCCCGAGGCCGCGTACGACACCTCCGGCATCTCGCTGTTCGAGCGCGAGGTCATCCCGGCACTGTAAGAGCGCGCGGTGGGCGGCTGCGGTGCCCGTGCGCAGCCGCCCCCGGAACGCCGTGGCGCCCGCGCGCAGGCGCGTCGGAACGCCATGGTGCCCGTGCGCAGCCGCCCCCGGAACGCCATGGTGCCCGTGCGCAGCCGCCCCGACGCGGCAGTGTCCGAGACCCGTCGCACCCGCTCGACGCCTCGCGCGTCAGACGAGCGGAGCGACGTCGGCGTAGGCGTCGACCTCGACGGGCGGGACGGATGCCGCGACGTCGAACACCCGCGCACGTCGATGCGCGGCATCCCACGTCGGCCACCCGGGGTCGCCGCCTTGGACGAACGCGACCGCTGCGCCGTGCACCTGAGCGGCGAGGGACCGCGGAGGAGTGTCTCCGGCGATCGCGGTCACCCCGTCCGCGTCGAGGTGATCGAACCAGAACGGCACGTCGAGGCAGTGGCACGCCCCACCGAACATCGGCGACGCCCAGGCGAAGCGGTAGACCCAGGTCGCCGGTGTCGAGCCGTCACCCCCCGAGGCCGAAGGAGCGTCGGCAGCGATCCTCGCGGAGGCCGCCCGCGCCCGCGCCACCCGCAGCACCGTCGCCCGGATCACCCGGTCCGTCGCGTATCCGCCGAGAACCGCCGCGGCGCCCCGACGCCGCGTGCGCTCGCGGTAGGCGCGCCGCCGCGAGCGCCCGAGACCGAGCACGGCCAGCGCCAGCGACACGGGCACGACCCGCAGCGCGTCCCGGTAGCGAGAGGTCAACATCGTGAACTCGTCGTCGGTCGAGCCGATGACCAGGGGTACGCCGGGCTCCTCGGCGAGCATCTCGAGCGGATGCCGCGGCAGCACATCGCCGTCGATCACCGGCCCGAGCGGAAGCCCCTCGTCGAACAGCGCCGTCAGCGCTGCGAGTGCGCGTCCGCGCGGCGGCTTGCCGGCGGCTTTCTGCAGCGCGATCAGCCGTTCCTCCGGCACGGCCGCGAGCCCCTCGCGGTCGGCGGTGACCCCGGCCAGCGACGCCACGCGTTCGGTGAAGCGCCGGGCGGAACCGACGGCGACGGCGCCGATCGCGGGCGAGATCGCCATCGCGCCGTGGAAGAGTCCGGATGCCCCCGGGCTCGCCATCAGCGCGAGCACCGACCCGCCGCCTGCCGACTGCCCGGCTACCGTCACACGCGCCGGGTCGCCGCCGAAGGCGCCGATCTCGTCGCGCACCCACTCGAGGGCGGCGATCTGGTCCCGAAGGCCGCGGTTCGTCGGTGCCCCCTCGATGAGGCCGAAGCCGTCGAAGCCGATCCGGTACGAGATCACGACGGTGATCACGCCGTCGCGCGCGAACGTGTCGCCGTCGTACCACCGGCTCGCGGGCGACCCCGAGGTGTAGCCCCCGCCGTGGATCCACACGAGCACCGGGAGGGCGGCATCCGGCTTCCGATCAGCGGGCGCGAAGACGTTGACGTTCAGGGTGGCGTCGCCCGGGACACTCGGCTCGGGGATGAGGGTGATGCCGGCGTCGCCCCGCTGCGTGGTCGGTCCGTAGGCGGTCGCGTCGCGCTCGCCCTCCCAGGGCTCGACGGGGAGGGGCGCCGCGAAGCGCAACGGCCCGATCGGAGGCTGGGCGAACGGGACGCCGAGGAACACGGCGGTCCGACCGCGGCGGAACCCCCGCAGGCGTCCCTTCGAGGTGGTGGCGAGCGCGGCGGCATCCATTCCCCCATCCTGCCGGTCCGGGCTCACCCCCGACCGCGGTCCCACCCGTTCAGCGCGAGGAACGTCTGGCTCGCCCGGCGGAACGTCGACCGGGAACCACTCGCGCCCCTCGGGCGGATACGGCTGGTCCCGCCTGCGCGGCGGCGGTGCACAACTCCGGAGATTCATGCCGGTTTCGGCCTCGGTGGGCGGGTTCGCGCCCGAACGCAGGAGTTGTGCACGCGCTGCCGCGCGTGCCCCGCGGCCCGGCCTGCCTCGACTTCCCTGGGGCCCGCGCCCGTCACGCGTCGCGGCGCGCACCCTCCGAGGGGGTCACCGTGAACACGTTCGGGGCGCGGAACCCGGATGCCGCGAACGCGGCCCGCACGGCATCCGTCGCCGCCGGGATGAGGCCGACGGGCATCAGCGCGATCGCCGCGCCGCCGAAGCCGCCGCCGGTCATCCGCGCGCCGAGCGCACCCGAAGCGAGCGTCGTCTCGACCGCGAGATCGAGCTCGGGCACCGAGATCTCGAAGTCGTCCCGCATCGAGGCATGCGAGGCGACCAGCAGGTCGCCGATCGCGGCGGGACCGTCGGCGTCGAGGGCGGCGACGGTGTCGAGCACGCGCTGGTTCTCGGTCACGACGTGGCGGACCCGGCGGAAGGTGACGTCGTCGAGGATCTCCGCCGCGCGGGGCAGGTCGTCGACCGTGAGATCGCGCAGGGAGCCGACTCCGAACGCGGCCGCCCCGCGCTCGCACGCCTCGCGACGCTCGCGGTAGCCCCCCGTGGAGTGCGCGTGCTCGACGAGCGTGTCGACCACGAGGATCGCCAGGCCCGCGTCGGAGAAGCCGAGCGCGACAGGACGCGTCTCGAGCGTGCGGCAGTCGAGGAACGTGGCCGCGTCGGCGACGCCGAGCATCGAGGCCATCTGGTCCATGATCCCGGTGGGGGCGCCGACGGCGTCGTTCTCGGCGATGCGTCCCACCCGCGCGAGCGCGACCTTGTCGAGACCCGCGTTCCACACATCGTTGAGAGCGGATGCCACGGCCCCCTCGATGGCGGCCGATGACGACAGGCCGGCGCCCACGGGAACGTCGGAGGCGAGGGCGATGTCGACGCCCCGGGGCGCGGCATCCGGGGCCTCCCGACGCAGCGCCCACGCCACGCCCAGCGGGTAGCCCGCCCAGTCGAGGCCGCCGGCGGCGATCCGGGCGTCGAGGTCGGCGAGCGAGACCTCCACCGGGTCGGGGGCGAACGTCGAGGTCACGCGGATGACGTCGTCGGAGCGTACCGCGACGGCCGCGGCGGTGCGCTGCGCGATCGCGAACGGGAAGACGAAGCCCTCGTTGTAGTCGGTGTGCTCGCCGATGAGGTTGGCGCGACCGGGGGCCGACCACACCCCGGTCTCCGGGGCGTCGGTGAGGGTGCGGAGAAGGGTGCGGGCGTCGTCGACGGCGGTCATGCCGTCACCTCCGGAACGGTGTCGAGGGCGGCGCGCAGGCGCTCGGCCTGCGATTCGGGGGTCACGTCGCCGATCCAGGCGCCCATGGCGGCCTCGGATCCGGCGAGGTACTTCAGCTTGTCGGCGGCACGACGGGGGGAGGTGATCTGCAGGTTGAGGCGCACGGCATCCCGGCCCCGGCCGACCGGAGCCTGGTGCCAGGCGGCGATGTACGGGGTGGGGGTGTCGTAGAGCGCGTCGATGCCGCGCAGCAGCCGCAGGTAGAACGGGGCGAGCTCGTCGCGCTCGGCGTCGGTCGTCTCGGCGAGGTCGGCGACGTGGCGGTGCGGGAGCACGTGCACCTCGATGGGCCAGCGCGCGGCGAAGGGGACGAAGGCGGTCCAGTGCTCCCCGCGCAGCACGACGCGCTCGCCGCCCTGCTCGAACTCCAGGATGCGCGCGAACAGGTCGTTCGAGGTGCGCGAGATCGTGTCGAGCAGGCGATGCGTGCGCGGGGTCACGTACGGGTAGGCGTAGATCTGCCCGTGCGGGTGGGGGAGCGTGACCCCGATCTGCTCCCCGCGGTTCTCGAACGGGAACACCTGACGGATGCCGGGCAGAGCCGACAGCGCCGCGGTCCGATCGGCCCACGCCTCGATGACGGTGCGGGCGCGGGTGCGCGAGAGCGAGCCGAACGACCCCTCGTGCGCGGGGCTGAAGCACACGACCTCGCACCGGCCGACCGAGGTGCGCGTGCGGCCGAGGCCGAGGTGCTCGAGGTCGTCGTCGCCGCGCGGCGGGTCGACGGCGGCGGGGGCGTCTCGGATGGCGGCATCGAGCGCCGGGCCGAACGAGGGTGATTTGTTCTCGAAGACCGCGACGTCGTAGAGCGAGGGGATCTCGGACGGGTTGGTCGGCGTCTGCGGAGACAGCGGGTCGAGGTGGGCGGGGGGCAGAAACGCCCGGTTCTGCCGATTGGATGCCACGGTGATCCAGTCACCGGTCAGCACGTCCTGCCGCATGGTCGCCGTCGTCGGCCGCGGGTCGAGGGTGCGGGCGTCGACCGCGCGCTCGGCGCCGAGCGTCGTGTCGGGGTCGTCGAAGTAGATGAGCTCGCGTCCGTCGGCGAGGCGGGTGGGCCGCTTGACGACGCCGGCGCTCAGGGGCTCCGCGGTGAGGCTGTCCGTGTTCACGATAACACGCTACATCCGGGCCGTGATATCGTCAACATCGAGGGGGCGTGATGCGCGTATCCATGGCCGATGTGGCCGAGAGGGCCGGAGTCTCGGCGCAGACCGTGTCGCGCGTGGCCAACGGCAGCCCCCGCGTCGACCCGGCCACGCGTGCCCGCGTCGAGAAGGCGATGGCCGACCTCGGGTACCGCATGCACCGCGCCGCCCGTGCGTTGCGCACGGGTCAGACCTCCACCATCGGTCTCGTCGTGTCGACCCTCGCGTCCGTCGGCAACTCCCGCATGCTCCAGGCCATCTCCGAGGCCGCCGCCGCCCGTGACTATGCGCTCGTCGTGGAGACGGTGGGCGAGCGCGGTATCCGCGACGCCTTCGCGCGACTGCGATCGCAGGGCGTCGACGGGGCGGTGGTGCTGAACGAGGCGACCGAGCTCGCCCGCGACGTCGACCCGCCCGCCGACCTCCACGTGGTCGTGGTCGATTCGCCGCCCGACGCGCGTTTCTCCATCGTGCAGACCGACCACGCCGCCGGCGCCCGCGCCGCGACCGCGCATCTGCTGGCGCTCGGCCACGACACGGTGCACCACCTCGGAGGGCCGCGCGGCTCGTTCGCCGCGGCCGAGCGCGAACGAGGGTGGCGCGACGCGCTCGCCGACGCCGGGCTCGTCACCCCCGAGCCGGTCCGCGGCGATTGGACCTCGGCATCCGGTCATCGGGCGGTGTCGCACCTGCTCGAGGCGACGGCGATCTTCGTCGCCAACGATCAGATGGCGCTCGGCGCGCTGCGGGCCCTCGCCGATGCGGGGCGGCGCGTTCCCGAGGACGTCTCCGTCGTCGGCTTCGACGACATCGCGGATGCCGCCGAGTTCCGTCCACCCCTGACCACGGTGCGCCAAGACTTCGACGCCCTCGGTCGGCGCGCCGTCACGGCGCTCGTCGGTGCGATCGAGGGAGGGGAGCCGATCGCCGAGACGGTTCCCGCGTCGGTGGTCGTGCGCCGGAGCACCGCCCAGGCCTGACGCGCGACAGGGTCGGGGGCCCCGGAAGCGCTCCCCGGGGTGTGCACCGTCATCGCGGCTCGCGCCAGCCCCGCTCCAGGAGGCGGAAGCCCGCCTCGATGGTCGCCGCGGCGTCGTCGTGCTCGAACGCGAGGATCTGCAGCTGCAGCACCATCCTCGCGTAGACGCGGGTCTCGGCATCCGGTTCGCTCTGCCCGGTGGTCTCGGCGATGGCCTCGGCGAGGGCGTCTTCGTGGCGGAGCCACATGCGTGAGGCGTACTCGTGCAGGGCGGGGGTCTCGGTGATGAGCTTCATGAACTGGCGGCGGTGCTCGCCGGTCGGGTCGAACGCGAGGCCGATCAGCTCGCGCCGGTAGAGCTCGCGCAGCGCGTCCGACACCGAGGTACCGGACGCGCGGTCGCGCACGGCGGTGACGAGCATCTCGCGCTGGGCGTCGTCTTCATCGAAGACGAGCGCCTCCTTCTGCGGGAAGTGCGCGAACACGGTCGTGGGCGATACGTCGGCGGCGTCGGCGACCTCGCGGATGCTGACCTCGTCGAACCCCCGCTCGACGAAGAGCGCGGTCGCGGCGTCGGAGATGGCCTTGCGGGTGGCGGCTTTCTTGCGCTCGCGGCGTCCGACGTCTGTGTTCATGCGGGCAGTCTACCGGAATGGGTCCATAACTGTATTGACAACAAAACTGGTACGAGTACAGTTACGGCGTGACTTCGCTTTCCTCCACCCCCGTCCCCGGCCGCCGCGCCTGGGTGATGCTCGTTGTCATCACGACGCTCACCACCGCCGGCATGACCGTCGTGCTGCCGGTACTGCCCTTCGTCGTCCTCCGGTACGTGTCGAACCCCGCCGACCTGGCCGTATGGGTCGGCATCCTCGAGACCGTCAACGCGCTCTGCGCGTTCCTCGTCGCGCCGTTCCTCGGCCGCATCTCCGACCGCTTCGGGCGTCGCCCCGTCATCATCGTCGCCGGGTTCGGGGCAGCCCTCGGCTTCCTGCTCTTCGGTATCGGGGGCGCCCTCTGGGTGCTGCTGCTCGGCCGCATCGTGCAGGGCGTGACCGCCGGCGACCTCCCCGCTCTCTTCGCCTACCTCGCCGACATCACCCCGCCCGAGAAGCGCGCTCGCCGCTTCGGCATCCTCGGGGCGACGGCCGGCATCGGCACGATGGTCGGGCCCGCCCTCGGCGGCACCCTCGCCGCGATCGACGTCGACCTGCCGGTGTTCGTCACCGCGGGTCTCGCGCTGACGGTGGCGATCCTGAGCATTTTCCTGCTGCCCGAGAGCCTCGCCCCCGACCGGCGGATCGCCTCTCTCGACCTGCGCGCGGTGCACCCCTTCGCGGTCTTCCGCGGCGTCTTCCGTCGACCCGAGCTCCGCGGGCTCATGGTCGGCCTCATCCTCGTCGGCCTTCCGTTCGGCTTCTTCGTCAACAACTTCAGCGTGCTCGCCCTCGATGCGATCTCCTGGAGCCCCACCGCGATCGGCCTGCTCACCGCGTGCGTCGGCATCATCGACATCGCGATCCAAGGGGTGCTGCTGGGCTTCCTGCTGCCGCGCATCGGCGAGCGCGGCGTCGTGATCAGCGGGATCGTCGCGCAGGCGGTCGGACTCGTCGCCCTCGCCGGGGTCGCGTCGCTCCTGGCGCAACCGTGGCTGTTCGTCGTGGGCGCCCTGACGCTCGCCGCGGGCCAGGGGGCGGCGCAGGCCACCATGGACGGCTTGCTCTCCAACGCCGTCGGCGACGACGAGCAGGGCTGGATCGCGGGTGCCGCGCAATCTCTCAACGCCGCGGTCGGGACGGTCGCGCCGCTGCTGGCGGGACTGCTCTACGCGCACGTCGCTCACGCGGCACCGTACGTCCTGGGCGCGGCGCTCATGATCGCCGCCGCCGCGGTGGTCGCGAAGGCGCGCTTCGCGAGTCCGTCGCTGCCGGCGAAGACGGATGCCGTCGTGCCGGTGCCGATCGCGGAGTGAGCCGACCCGTCATCCGTCGCGTTCGGGGTGTCGAGCCGCCGCTCAGGTGTCGCTGCGTCGGAGAGTGCCCGACGCAGCGACATCCGAGCCCCGGGGCTGATCCTGCCGAGCCCTGCCGGCGATGGCTCAGCCGTTCCAGGGGGCGATCACGTCGATGATCCACACGACGCCGAAGCGGTCCACGAGCTTGCCGTACAGCGGCGAGAACGCCGACGGTCCGAACGGGGCGAGGATCTCGGCATCCTGGCTCAGTCCTTCCCATGCGGCGCGCACCTCATCGGCGTCGCGTCCGCGCAGCGCGAGGTAGAAGGGGTTCGCGCCCCGGTCGTAGGCGAGCGAGCGCTGGATGTCGTACGCCATCACGTGCACGCCGCTGGGCGCGACCATCTCGCCCCACACGATCTGCTCGCGCTGCTCGGGAACTTCGGCCGTGTCGCCGTAAGGGACCGCCGTGACGGTTCCGCCGAACACCTCCGCGTAGAAGGCGAGGGCGTCGGCCGCGTGGCCGTCGAAGTTTACGTGGAGGGTGGTGGTGAGGGTCATGTCGATTCCTGTCTGACGCCGGGAGGTTCCGGATGCCATGACTCTCCCGCGCATTGCGGACAGAGTTGGTCCGCATTGCGCCGCAGAATGGATGCCATGCCGGAGACCTCCGCTCCCTCGACCTCGCGGCGGCTGCTGTCGCTGCTGACCGTTCTGCAGTCCCGCCGCGACTGGTCGGCGGCTGCGCTCGCCGGTCGTCTCGACGTGAGCGAGCGCACGATCCGCCGGGACGTCGACCGCCTCCGCGAACTCGGATACGACATCGATGCGACGCGCGGGCCCGCAGGCGGCTACCGTTTGCGCGCGGGGGCGCATCTGCCGCCCGTGGCCTTCGACGCGGATCAGGCCGTCGCCGTCGCGGTCGCCCTGCGGGTCGCGGCCTCTGCGGGCGGTCCCCTCGCCGACGCCGCCGATGAGGCGCTGAGCGTCCTCTCGCGCCTGTTGCCGGCGCCGCTGGGGCGTCGTGCGCAGCGCTTCGCGGTCGAGGTGATCGCGCCGGCGGGTGCGGTCGGCGTCGACCCCTCCGTGCTCGGCGCGATCGAGGCGGCCATCGAGGCAGCCGAGGAGGTGCGCTTCGACTACTCCGGCTCGGAGGGGCCCGCGCGGGTGACCGAGCCGCACCACCTGGTGTGGTCCTCGGGACGGTGGTACCTCATCGGCTTCACCCCCGAGCGCGACGACTGGCGCATCTACCGCGTCGATCGGATGACGCTGAAGACCCACCGAGGCCGCCCGTTCGCCCGACGCGCGCTGCCCGGCGGAGATCCGGTGCGCTACCTCGAGGGGCGGTTCCGCGGGGGCGACGAGACGGGACGCTGGCCCTGCCGGGGCGACATCGTGGTCGCCGCGGCGCGATCCGAGCTCAAGCCCTATGTGATCGAGGGCACCCTCGCGGCCACCGAAGACGGGCGGACCCGCGTGTCGCTGGGTTCGTGGTCGTGGGGTGCCCTCGCCGCGGAGTGCCTCCGGTTCGACCGGCCGATCGCCGACGCCCGCCCGGCCGCGTTGCGGCAGGCCCTGGCCCATGCCGCGCGCCGCGCCGCGGCCGCCGCGGCATCCTGAGCCCGCCCGCCGCTCGCCCCAACGGGTTTGGGGCGCGATCGCGCGTTCGGGGCGGGGGATACCGCGCCCCGAACGGAAGAACGCGCCCCAATCCCGGTGCCCCCACCGCGGCGGTAGCCGGAAACGCAGGACGCCCGCGGATGCCGGAGCATCCACGGGCGTCGCCGGAAGAAGGAAGCGTTACTTCTTCACGGGGATGGACTGCGACTCCAGGGCGCCGATGGTGGCATCCTGGCCCTTCTGGAGGGCGTCGGCGAGCGTGCCGCTGCCGCTGACCGCGGCCTTGAAGCCGTCGGAGACGTCGGCGTAGGTCTTCGTCATGGTCGGGCCCCACACGAAGTCGGGCGTCACCTCGGTCGCGGCCTTGGCGAAGACGTCGTAGATCTTCTGTCCGCCGTAGAATTCCACGCCCTGCGTGAGCGAGGGGAGCTTCAAGCCCTCGGTCGTGGCGGGGTAGATGTTGGCCTCTTCGTTGAGCACCGTCAGCGCCTCCTCGGAGGTGTTCAGCCACAGGGCGAAGGTCGTCGCCTCGTAGGGGTGCTCGCTGCCCTTGAGGACGGCGATCGACGATCCGCCCCAGTTGCCCGAGACGGAGTCACCGGCGTTCCACTGCGGCAGGTCGGCCACGGCCCATCCACCCGCGGTATCGGGAGCGCCGCTCGAGATCGAGTTCGCGCCCCAGACGGCGGAGTTCCACGTCCAGACCTGGCTGGAGTTGTAGGCGTTGTTCCACTCGTCGGTCCACGCCGGGTAGGTCGAGACGAGGTCCTGGTCGATGAGCGACTGCCAGTAATCGGCGACCTTCTCCGACGCCGGGTCGGTGAGCGAGACGGTCCAGCCGTCCGCGTCGTTGCCGAACCACTGCCCGCCGGCCTGCCAGACGAAGCCGGCGAACTGGTTGATGTCGGACTGCGAGAAGTTGGTGATGTACCCGCCGAGCGCGCGGATCTTCTTGGCGGCCTCGGTGTACTCGTCCCACGTGGTGGGGATCGCGATGCCGTTCGCCGCGAAGAGATCCTTGCGGTAGAACAGCGCCATCGGGCCGATGTCCTGCGGGATGCCGTACACGGCGCCGTCCTCGCCGAGGGCGACCTGGTTCCACGCCCAGCCCACGAACTGGTCCTTCGCCGCGACGACGTCGGAGCAGGCGGCGATGTTCTCGACGCCGTCCTGCACGAGGAAGTTGGGGAGGGCGTCGTACTCGATCTGGCCGAGGTCGGGGGCGTTGCCCGCGGCGATCTGGTTGAAGAAGTTCTGGTACGTGCCGTTGTTGCCGTTGGGGCCGGTCTGCACCTTGACCTGGATATCGGGGTTCTCGGTGTTCCACAGGTCGACGGCCTTCTCGATGCCCGGGATCCACGAGGTGAACTCGAGGGTCACGGGACCGTCGGCGGGGGCGCAGTCGGCGGCCGCGGCGCCGTCGCCGCTCCCGCTTCCGGCGCAACCGGCGAGGAGCAGAGCCGACAGGGCGACGCCGGATGTCGCCGCGAGGATTCTGTGCTTCATGGGGATGCCTCTTTCTCTGGGTGCCCGGACGCGCCGTTTGCGCCCGGGGTGGGGGCGGCCGCAGCCGCCGAACGGATCACTTCAGCGCGCCGGTCCCGAGACCGTTGCGCCAGAAGCGCTGGAGGAGCAGGAAGATGACGATGAGGGGGATGACCGACAGCAGGGCGCCGATCAGGACGAGCCCGCGCAGTTCGGGGATCTGGTTGAGCTGGTTGTTCCAGCCGTAGAGCCCGAACACCACGGGGAACAGCTCCTCGCTGCGCAGCATGATCAGCGGCAGGAAGAAGTTGTTCCAGATCGCGACGAACTGGAAGAGGAACATCGTGACCAGCGCCGGGCTCATCAGCCGCAGGCTCACGGTGAAGAACGTGCGGATCTCTCCGGCGCCGTCCAGTCGGCTGGCCTCGAGCAGCTCGTCGGGCACAGAGGATGCCGCGAAGATGCGCGCGAGGTACACCCCGAACGGGCTGACGAGTGAGGGCAGGAACACGGCCCAGAAGGTGTTCGTGAGCTGCACCTGGCTGAAGATGAGGAACAGCGGCAGGGCGAGCGCGGTGGCCGGCACCAGGACACCGCCGAGCACGACGTCGAACACGAGCTCGCGGCCCGGGAAGCGATACTTCGCCAGCGCGTACCCGGCCATCGCGGCCAGGAGCGTCGCGACCGCTCCGCCGAGGCCGGCGTACAGCAGCGAGTTGCCGAGCCAGCGCAGGAAGATGCCGTCGCGGTAGGCGAACAGATCGCCGATGTTCGACAACAGCCGCATGTCGGCGAACCACAGGGGGTTGGTGGTGAGGATGTCGCCCGTGCTCTTGCTCGATGCCACCAGCAGCCACCACAGCGGCAGCAGGAAGTAGACCGTGAAGACGGCCATGACGAGCATCGCCGAGGTACGCGAGACGAGGGGCTCGCGCACCGCGCCCGAACGGGTCGCGCCGGGGCGGGGGCCGCCCGCGCGGGTGCCGAGAGGGCGTCGGGAGGTGGTGACGGCGCTCATGCGTTGCCCTTCTTCTGCATCCACTTCATGAAGCCGAACGACAGCACGAAGGTGGTCACGGCCAGCACGACCGAGAACGCCGCCGCGAGATTGGCGTTGGGGATGGATGCCGTGGCGTAGACGGTCATGTTGGGAGTGAAGGTGCTGGTGACCGCGGAGCTGAACGAGCGGAAGACCTGCGGCTCGGCGAGCAGCTGCAGCGTGCCGATGATCGAGAAGATCGCGGTCATGACGATCGCGGGCCGCACGAGCGGGATCTTGATCGACCACGCGATGCGGAACTGCCCCGCACCGTCGAGGCGGGCCGCCTCGTAGATCTCACTGGGGATCGACAGCAGCGACGAGTAGATGATCAGCATGTTGTAGCCGACGTAGACCCACGTGACGACGTTCGCGATCGACCACAGCACGAGGTCGGCGCCGAGGAAGTCGACGTTCCGGGTCAACGCGGTGAACGGCGAGAGGTTGGGCGAGAACAGTGAGCCCCACATGATCGCCGCGATCACACCGGGGACCGCGTACGGCACGAAGAAGGCGAGACGGAAGAACCGCTTGCCCTTCAGCAGCGGCGAGTCCAGCAGCAGCGCGAAGATCAGCGCGAGGCCGAGCATCACGGGCACCTGCACGACGCCGAACGCGAGCATGCGCAGCATCGACGCCCAGAACGCTTCGTTCTGGAAGACGAGCGCGTACTGCTGGAGCCCGCCGAAGACGAGTTCGGCCTTGCCGAACGTGCCCTCGCGGCGCACCACCAGAAGGGACTGCACGATGGCGAAGACGATCGGCAGGACGTAGAAGAGGACGAACAGCACCGCGAACGGCGCCAGCAGGATGACGATCGCGCTCTTGAAGGGCACGCGCGGTCGGCGCGGCCTCGGGGCGCTCGCGCGTTCGGCCCGCGCGGGAGCGGGAGCGGTGGTGGTCACGAGGCCTCCTCGATGATGCGGACGGCACCGGCGGCGACGGTGACGAGACCGTCGACGCGCTCGCCGGTGAGCGCGTCGCGTCCGTGCGCCGCGATCTCGACCGACTCGGTGGTGTGGTTGATGACGAACGTGAAGGCGCGGTCCTCGCCCGCCCGGCGCACGACCTCGACCCCGGTGACGGCGTCGAGGGTGCGGATGCCGGATGCCGCGGCGATGCGCAGGAGGAGGTCGCGGTAGGCGTCGGCCGACGGGAGCGTCGCCAGGTACCACGCCGAACCGTCGCCGACCGCGCGGCGGGTGCGTGCGGGGAGCCCCGCCGCGGGACCGTCGACGAAGAGCGCGTCGATCTCGGCGTCGACCGTGCGCAGACGCTCCGACCACACCGAGCCGGTGCTGCCGTCGTCGAGCGTGACGACCTGCGCGGGCCCCAGTGGGGCGAACTCCTCCGACACGATCCCGAGCAGGTCGCGGAAGGCGCCCGGGTACCCGCCGAGCCGCACCCGGTCCTGCTCGTCGACGATGCCGCTGGCGAAGGTGATGACGACGGTGCCGCCGGCCTCGACGAATTGCGACAGGCGATCGACGTCGGCATCCCGCACGAGATGGAGGGCCGGGACGACGATGAGACGGTAGGCGGAGAGGTCGGCGCCCGCCGAGACGACGTCGGTCGAGATCCCGGCGGCGGCGAGGGCCCCGTGCGCGGCGTGCACCTGGTCGAGGTAGCGCAGGTCTTCGCTCGGGCGGCCCTCGTTCTCGAGCGCCCACCAGCTCTCCCAGTCGAACAGCACGGCCGCGTCGGACGCGACGCGCGTCCCGGCGACGGGCTGGAGCGCACGCAGGGTACGGCCGACCTCGAGGACGCTGCGCCACTGCGCGGTGTCGGTGCCGGCGTGGGGGAGGAGGGCGGAGTGGAACTTCTCGGCGCCCTGGGCCGACGCGCGCCACTGGAAGAAGCAGATGCCGTCGGCGCCGCGCGCCACGTGCGAGGCGACGTTGCGCAGCAGCTCGCCCTCGCCCTTGGCGAGGTTGTGCGGCTGCCAGTTCACGGCGCCGGTCGCGGTCTCCATCAGCAGCCACGGGGTGCCCGCGGCGATGCCGCGCGTGAGGTCGGCCGCGAACGAGAGCTCCGCGATCGGGTCGGCGAGTCGCCGGTCGAGGTAGTGGTCATTGGCGATGACGTCCATCTCGCCGGCCCAGGAGAAGTAGTCGAGCGCCCGGATGTGCGCGGTGACCATGAAGTTGGTGGTGACCGGGGCTGCGCTGCGCGCGCGGATGATCTCGGCTTCGGCGCGGTACAGCTCGAGCTGCTGGTCGGAGGAGAAGCGCTGGAAGTCGAGCAGCTGCCCGGGGTTGCGCAGCGACAGCGCGGCCATCGGCGGGAGGATCTGCCCCCAGTCGCTGTAGCGCTGGCTCCAGAACGAGGTGCCCCAGGCGGTGTTGACGGCTGCGACGGTGCCGTACCGGGCGCGCAGCCAGTCGCGGAACGCCGCGGCGCTGGCCTCGCAGTAGCACAGGGCGTTGTGGCATCCGAGCTCGTTCGAGACGTGCCACATGGCCAGGGCGGGGTGCTCGGCGTAGCGCTCCACGACGCGACGGCTCAGCTCGGCCGCGTAGCCGCGGAAGACCGGGGAGCTCGGGCAGTACGCCTGGCGGCCGCCGGGGAAACGCCGTGTCCCGTCCTCGGCCACGGGCAGGATCTCGGGATGCCGAGTGGTCACCCAGGGGGCGGGCGAGGCGGTCGCGGTTCCGAGGTTGACCCGGATGCCGTGCGCGTGGGCGAGGTCCATGACCTCGTCGAGCTCGTCGAAGTTCCAGATGCCGTGATCGGGGTTGATCCAGGACCAGCCGAAGATGTTCACGGCCACGAGCCCCACGCCCGCTTCGCTCATGAGGCGCATGTCGTCGTCCCACACCGCGCGGTCCCACTGCTCGGGGTTGTAGTCGCATCCGAACACGAGGCCCTCGCGGGTCAGGGCGTCCAGCGCGGCGCCCGCGCGGGTCGGGTCGGTCGCTCGGTCGCTGTCGCGATCGAGCGGGGCCAGATGATCGACGGCAAGCATCCGGTGGGCGCTCCTTTGCGGGGTTCTGTGAACGTGCACACACCGGCGATGTGGAACATCGAATGAGGATGTGTGAACGTGCACATACTGACACGCCGTACCGCCGTCGTCAACTCCCGCGTCCCGCTAGGCTGACCCTCATGACGCCTCCTCCGCCCGGGCGCCGGCGCAGCACGGTGCATGACGTGGCGAAGGCCGCGGGGGTGTCGCGGGGCACGGTGAGCCGTGTCCTCAACGGCGGATACGTCTCCGATCAAGCGCGCGAGGCGATCCAGACCGCGATCCGCGAGGTCGGGTACGTCCCCAACACAGCCGCCCGCAACCTCGTCCGCCAGCGCACGCAGGCGGTCGGCTTCATCGTGCACGAGCCGCATTCGCTGTTCCTGGAAGACCCGAACATCGGCGGCATCATGCTCGGTGCCAACACGGCGCTGTCGAAGGCCGACTACCAGATGGTGTGCGTGGTCGTCGACACCGAGCGCGACACCGACCGCGTCGCGCGCTACCTCAGCGGAGGCTTCGTCGACGGCGCGGTGATCGTCTCGGCCCGGCATCACGACCCCATCACCGACGTCGTGGAGCGCCTGGGGCTGCCCGTCGCCTATGTCGGCCACCCCCCGGGCATCTCCCGCCCGTGGGTGGGCATCGACAATCTCGGAGCGGCGCGCGCGATCACCGAGAAGCTGCGCGCGACCGGTCGTCGACGCATCGGCATGATCGCCGCGGCTCTCGACCGCGACTCCGGCAGCGACCGCCTGGCGGGCTTCCGCGAGGCCTTGGGCGCCGACTTCGACGAGGATCTCGTCGAACCCGTCGCGCTGTACGCCTTCGCCGACGGCGAGGCGGGCATGCGGCGTCTGATCGAGCGCGCGCCCGACCTCGACGCCGTCTTCGGAGCGTCGGATGCCGTGGCGGCCGGCGCCGTGCAGGCTCTGCGCGCGGCGGGGCGACGCGTGCCCGACGACGTGGGCGTCGTGGGCTTCGACGACAGCGCCTGGGCGCTGCGCACCGACCCCCCGCTCAGCACGGTCGATCAGCCCGCGGAAGGGTTGGGGGCGGCGGCCGCCGAGGCGGTGCTGCTGCAGCTCTCGGGCGGCGTGGCGGATGCCGACGGCATCCTGCTCGACGCTCCGGTCGTCTGGCGCGGATCGGCCTAGCGCCGAGGGGTCAGCCGGCGGCGGCCCACGGCATCGGGCGATCGGCGTCGCGCGAACTGTCGTCGGGGATGTGGGGCAGGGCCTCACCGCCCGCGCGGATGCACAGCCAGCGCAGCTCGCCCGGGCTGTCGGGGAGCGCGCGCCAGACGCGCCACACGCCCTGACCGACACGGACGACGCTCCCCGCGCCGACGTCGACGACGTCGTCTCCCAAGCCCATCTGTCCGCGCCCCTCGAGGAAGACGTAGAGCTCCTCGACCCGGCTGTGCGTGTGCCAGTACCCCGCGTCCTCGCCGGGGAGGAGGGCGTTCGCCGTCATCCCGATGAACTGCATGGTCAGCTCGTGGTCGACGACGCGTCGACCGTCGCGCGAGCGCTCCGGCACGAACCCGCCGAAGTGCTCGCGCCACGCGGCCATCGCGCCGATGTCGGTGATCTCGTAGCCGCTCATCGTCGCTCGCTCTCCGCCTCGGGGGCGGATACCCGCCAGCCGTCGCCGACGCGACGGTAGATCGTGCGCCGGTGACGGCGATCGGCGGAGCCCTGCCAGAACTCGACGTGGTCGGGAACGAGCCGCCACAGCACCCACCCGCCCGGAGCGATCCCGTCGCGGGCGGCGGCGGATCGCGCAGCGAGATCGGCCGCGGACTCCTCCGCCGATGCCTCGACCACCCGGCCGCGCACGCGGACGGACCGCACGACGGCCGGCCACCAGAAGGTCAGGGCTGCGACGGGGTGGGCGGCCAGCTGCTCCGCCTTCGCCGAGTCGCGCGGGCCCGCGAAGGCCCAGCCTCCCGGACCGAGGTCCTTGAGGATCAGCACGCGGGCGTCCGGGATGCCGCGGGCATCCACCGTCGAGAGGGTGGCACCGTGCGCTTCGGCGACACCCGCCTCCACCGCCCCGCGGATCCATCGCTCGAACAGCGGCTCCGGCGTATCGGGCAGGGGCGCGGCATCCGGCTCCGGGGCCACCCCGGTGAGCGAGGGGAGCGAGCGGAGCCAGGCGGCCATCGTCATGACCCCATCCTGCTCCTCCCGCGCGACGCGCGTCTGCGCACACGCGGAAACAGGCGATCCGCCGAACAGGACCGCCCTCCCGCGGGTCGTCCTGCACGCGACGGATCGCCTGTTCCGGAGGGACGGCCGGCCTACTCCTCGAGCTGCCCCAGCGACGGCTCCGCGACGAAGCGCGCGACCGGCTCCACCGCGTGCTCGAGCTCGAGCACGACGATCTCGTTCGCTCCGGCGCGGGTCGCCGGTCCCGGCACGTAGAGCGTGTTCTGCGGTGCGTTGTTCCAGTACCGACCGAGGAAGAAGCCGTTGACGAAGGCGAAGCCCTTGCCCCACGAGGCGGTGTCGAGGAAGAGGTCGCCGGGCGCGTCGAGCTCGAACGTCCCGCGCAGGAACGCCCGGCCCGCCGAGCCCGAGCCCGAGCCCGAGCCCGAGCCCGAGCCCGAGCCCTCGACGGTGTCGAGGTCGATCGGCGTCGCGGTCCAGCCGGTGAGCGGGGCGCCGTCCAGCGTCACCGCGCCGATGAGCCCCTTCGGCTCGCCGAGACGATCGGCGTAGTTCACGCGTCCCTGGTCCTCGACGAGCACCGTCAGTCGCGCGCCGGCGGGGATCATCAGCGCGCGCTCGCGCAGCGACCGCGACAGTCGTCCCACCGCGATCCCGTCCACGTGCACCCAGGCGAGGTCGCGCACCTCGTCGAACACGAGCGCCGCGCGACCGGTGAACGACGGCAGCTCGACGTCGTACCGCACGAGAGGACCGAGGTGTCCGAGCTGCTCGAAGGTGGCGGGGGAGTCGATCGGGGCCGTATCGGCGGCCGCCGGCATCCACTCGCCTTCGCCCGACAGCGCCACCTCGAACGACGGGGCCGCGGGCCGCGGCGCGGGAACCTCCGCCGGCACGGGCGCGTACTTCGCGATGACCTCGCGGAACGCGTGGAACTTCGCCGTCGGATGGCCCGACTCGTCGATGGGTGCGTCGTAGTCGTACGAGGTCACGATCGGGTCGAACCGGCCCTTGTCGTTGGCGCCGTTCGTGGTGCCGAAGTTCGTGCCGCCGTGCACCATGTAGATGTTCACTGAGGCCCCGGCCGCGAGCAGCACGTCGAGGTCGTGGGCGGATGCCGCGGGGTCGGTCGTGTGGTGGATGCTGCCCCACCAGTCGAACCACCCGTCCCAGAACTCGCTGCACATCAGCGGTCCGGTGGGCTGGTGCTCCCGGAGGGTCGCGAGGCGCTCCTCGGACCGCGAGCCGAACGAACCCGTGAGGTGCAGTTCGGGCAGGCTCCCCGCCTCGAGCATCCACGGCATGGGCTGGTCGACGGTGGTCAGCGGCACGGTGATGCCGGCGTCCTTCGTCACGCGCACGAGCTCATGCAGGTACTCCTTGTCGGAGCCGTACGCGCCGTACTCGTTCTCGATCTGCACCAGCACGACGTTGCCGCCGCGATCGATCTGGCGCGGGGCGACGATCTCGTACACGCGGCGCAGGTACTCCGTCACGGCCTCCACGAACTGCGGCTCGGAGCGACGGATGCCGATCCCCGGTGTCGAGGTCAGCCACACCGGCAGCCCCCCGTTGTGCCACTCGGCGCAGATGTAGGGTCCCGGACGCACGATCGCGTGCAGCCCCTCGGCGGCGATGAGGTCGAGGAAGCGGCCCAGGTCGTTCCAGCCGGTGGCATCCCATTCGCCCTTCACGGGCTCGTGCGCGTTCCACGCGACGTAGGTCTCGATGGTGTTGAGCCCCATCGCCTTGGCTGTGCGGATGCGGTCGGCCCAGTGCTCGGGGTGGATGCGGAAGTAGTGCAGCGTGCCCGAGATGACCTGGTGCGGTCGCCCGTCGAGCAGGAAGTCGGTCTCGCCGATGGTGAAGGTCGTCACGGTGTCTTTCGGGTCAGTCGGTGAGGCGCGCCGTCAGGCGCACCCAGGCGAGGGCGGGGAGGGTGAAGCGCAGGATGCCGTCGGCCCCCACGTCGACGGACAGGGGCTGCGGGGCGACGGGCTCGCCGGCGGCGGAGTTGGTGGTGTGGCGGTCGCGGCCCTCGGGGACCGTGATCACGACCGCGTCGACCTCGGCCACCGCCCCCAGGTCGAGCTCGACCGGGGTGGGGGCGTCGAGGTCGCGGTGGGCGAGGAAGACCGAGACGGTATCGCGGTCGACGGTGGCGACGGCATCGACCGCGTCGACGGACCCGTGCCGCGCGGTGTCGATCGTGGCGCCCTCGACGACGGGGTGCACGACGCGACCGGATGCCGCCCGCGCGGTCAGCGCGAACGGGTGGAACGTGCTCTGGCGCCAGGCCGCGCCCCCGCCGGGCTCGGTGCGGATCGGGGCGATGACGTTCACCAACTGCGCGAGGTTGGCCATCGAGACCCGGTCGGAGCGGCGGATGAGCGTGATGAGCAGGGAGCCGACGACGACGGCGTCGGTGACGGTGTAGTCGTCTTCGATCAGGCGCGGGGCGACGGGCCAGTCTCCGGTGAAGACGCGGGGCTTGTCGACCTCGTTCCAGCGGGTCTGATTCCACACGTTCCACTCGTCGACGCTGATGCCGATCGTCCCGCCCTCGGGGGTGGTGGCGCCGACCTCGTCGATGATGTCGACGACGTCGGAGATGTAGCGGTCGAGGGCGGCGCCGCTCGCGAGGAAACTCGCCGGGTCGGCCGGGTCCTCTTCGTAGTACGCGTGCACCGAGATGTGATCGACGAGGCCGGCGGTGTGACGGAGTACCGTGCGCTCCCACTCCCCGAACGTGGGCATCTCGTGGTTCGAGCTGCCGGCGGCGACGAGCTCGACGGTCGGATCGATGAAGCGCATCATGCGCGCGGTCTCGGCGGCGAGGCGGCCGTACTCGTCGGCGGTCTTGTGGCCGATCTGCCAGGGACCGTCCATCTCGTTGCCGAGGCACCACAGGCGGATGCCGAACGGGTCCTCACGTCCGTTCGCGCGGCGCTTGTCGCTGAGCGCCGTGCCGGAGGGATGGTTCGTGTATTCGAGCAGGTCGGCGGCCTCGGCGACACCGCGCGTGCCGAGGTTGACCGCCTCCATGACCTCGAGGCCCGCGGCATCCGCCCACTCGGCGAACTCGTGGAGCCCCACCTGATTGGTCTCGGTGCTGTGCCACGCGGCATCCAGGCGCACGGGGCGCTCGTCGCACGGGCCCACCCCGTCCTCCCAGCGGTAGCCCGAGACGAAGTTGCCGCCGGGGTAGCGCACGACCGTGGCACCGAGCTCACGGACGAGCTCGAGCACGTCCGCACGGAAGCCTGCGGCGTCCGCGGTGTCGTGGCCGGGGGAGTGGATGCCGTCGTACACGCAGCGGCCCATGTGCTCGACGAACGAGCCGAACAGGCGGCGGGGGACCTCGGAGCCGACTGCGGCGCGGTCGACACGGATGCGGGTGGGGGTGCTCATGGCTCTCCTCGGGAGGGAAAGGGAGGGGGCGGGCCGCATGCCTTCGCTGCGGCCCGCCCCGGAGTTGACTCTTACTTGTTGACCGAGAAGCCCTGGTCGTTGCCGTACTGGACGAGCTGGTCCTGCCACGTCGTGAGGCCGGCGTTCAGATCGCTCTTGTTGGCGTAGGCCTGGCCGACGGTGTCGCTGTAGATGCTGTTGGCGTAGACCTGGAAGGGCAGGTAGCTGAAGCCCTTGACCACGTCGCTCGACGCCTGCGTCAGCACCTGGTTGATCTGCTGGCCGCCGAAGTAGTCCGACTTCTGGTCGACGAACGACGAGTCGCTCAGCTGTGCGGTGGTGGAGGGGAAGCCGCCCGACTCCGCGAAGATCTTCAGGCTCTCCTCGTCGTTGTTCAGCCACTTCAGGAAGCCGGCCGCCAGGGCGGGGTTCTTGCTCTGCTTGGTCACGGCCTGGCCGCCGCCACCGTTCTCCGCCGTCGCAGGCTTGCCGTCGTAGGTCGGGATCGGGGCGACGGCCCACTTGCCGGCGCCGTCCTTCACCGAGGACTCCAGGACGCCGGGCATCCAGGCGCCGATGACGAGCGAGGCGATCGAGCCGTCTCCGAGGCCCTTGAACCACTCGTCGCTCCAGCTGGGCGTGCTGGAGAGCAGGTCGCCCTCGATCAGGCGGTTCCAGTTCTGGGCGAACTTCTTCGAGCCGGCGTCCTGCAGGTCGATGGTGACGTCGGTGCCCGCGTCGCCGGTGGTCGTGAAGGGGGTGCCGCCGGCCTGCCAGATCATGCTGGTGGTGAAGCCGGAGTCGCCGGTGTCGGCGGTGATGTACTTGGTGGGGTCGGCCGCGTGCAGCTTCTGGGCGGCGGCGTAGTACTCGTCCCACGTGGTGGGCACCGCGATGCCGTACTGGTCGAAGACGCTCTTGTTGTAGAACAGGGCCATGGGGCCCGAGTCCTGCGGGAGGCCGTAGATCTTGCCGTCGAAGTCGACCGAGCCCCAGGGTCCGGTGGCGTAGTCGCCCTCGAGGTCGGCGAAGCCGTACGACGACAGGTCCAGCAGCGAGTCCGAGAGCGCGAACTGCGGGAAGGCGTAGTACTCGATCTGCACGACGTCGGGGGCGCCCGAGCCGGCCTTGATCGCGTTCTGGAGCTTGGTGTACTCCTCGGTGTTGGTGCCCGCGTTGACGTAGTTCACCTTGACGTTGGGGTACTTCTTCTCGAACGCGGCGACCTGCGCCTCGGCCGACGGGGTCCACGACCAGTACGTGAGCTCGCCACCGGCCTCGAGGGCCTTCTCGATGTCGTCGGCCGAACCGGCGGCTGCGCCGCCGGCGTTGCCGCCCGAGCACGCGGTGAGCGCGCCGACCGACAGGGCGGTGGCGGCGACGGCGAAGACGGTCCGCCGCATGGCGGAGCCCTTGCGCATGAATGTCATCGGTTTCCTCTACTTCGTTGTTGTGGATGGTGTTGCGGATGCAGGTGCGACGTCCCGCGGAGGGGCGATGCGCGGTGGGGGGTCAGCGGATCACTGCTTGACGCTGCCCGCGCTCAGGCCCGACTGCCAGAAGCGCTGCAGCACGAGGAACGCGGCGACGATCGGGAGGATCGACAGCAGCGCCCCGGTGATCACGAGGTTGTAGATGGGCTGGGCGCCCACGCCGATGGCCTGCGCGTTCCACTGGTTGAGCCCGACGGTGAGCGGGTACCAGGTGGGGTCGCTGAGCATGATCAACGGCAGGAAGTAGTTGTTCCAGGTCGCCACGACCGCGAACAGCAGCACGGTCACGATGCCCGGTGTGAGCAGGCGGATCGAGATGGTGAAGAACGTGCGGAACTCGCCCGCGCCGTCCATGCGCGCGGCCTCGAGCAGCTCGGTGGGGATGGCGTCGGTGGCGTACACCCAGATGAGGTACAGACCGAAGGGGCTGATGAGCGAGGGGATGATGATCGCCCACGGGGTGTTGGTGATCCCGAGCTGGCTGAACAGCAAGAACGTCGGCACCGCGAGGGCGGTTCCCGGCACCGCGATCGCGCCGAGGACGACGGCGAAGACCGCCTTGCGGCCACGGAAGTTGTACTTCGCCAGACCGTAACCGGCGAGAGTGGCGAGCAGCGTCGCGCCGCCCGCACCGACCACGACGTAGAGCAGGGTATTGCCGAGCCAGCGGACGAAGATGCCGTCGCGATAGGTCAGCGTCTGCGCGATGTTGTCGAACAGCGCGAAGGTGTTGCCGGGCCCGAGGCCGAAGGTCGTGAACAGGTCGGGCTGCGTCTTGGTGGCGTTGATGACGAGCCAGAACAGCGGGACGAGCGTGTACAGCAGGTACAGGCCCATGACGATGCTCAGCACGATCGACTTCTTGCCGTGCGTGGGAGAGGTGCGCGCGAAGCGCGTGCCGGCCCGGCCGCTGCGGGGCGTGGTCACGGCGACGGTGTCGGTGCGGGGTGCGGTCGCGGTGGTCATCGCGTCTCCTGACGTGAGCCGCGCAGCTGCACGACGTAGGCGATCACCGCGGTGATGACGCCCATGATGATGGCGATCGTGGCGGCGTAGTTGTACTGCTGGCCGGCGAACGAGAGGTTGTACGCGTACATGTTCGGCGTGAAGAACGTCGAGATCGTGTTCGGCGCCAGAGGCTTGAGGATGTTGGGCTCGTTGAACAGCTGGAAGCTGCCGATGATCGAGAAGATCGTGGCGATGACGATGGCGCCGCGCACCGCGGGGATCTTGATGGAGAAGATCGTGCGCCACGCGCCCGCGCCGTCGATGGACGCCGCTTCGTAGAGCTCGCTGGGGATGGTCTTCAGCGAGGAGTAGAAGATGAGCATGTTGTAGCCCACGAACTGCCAGGTCACGATGTTGCCGATCGACAGCAGCATCCACTCGGGGAGGAAGGGCTGGACGACCTGTCCGCCCAACAGGTCGTTGAGGTTGCGGGTCAGGCCGAACTGGTCGCCGTAGATGTAGCCCCACATGAGCACGGCGACGACCGCGGGCACGGCGTAGGGCAGGAAGATGACGATGCGGTAGAAGCCCGCCGCGTGCAGTCGGGCGCTGTCGATCGCGAGCGCGGCGGCCAGAGCCAGCAGCAGCATGACCGGCACCTGCACGACGAGGAACACCGCCACCCGCCCGAAGCCGTCCCAGAATTTGGGGTCGCCGAAGGCGGTGATGTAGTTCTCGAAGCCGACGAATGCGTTGCCGCCGATCAGCTGGTCGCGGAACAGGCTGAGGTAGACGCTGTAGGCCAGGGGCGCCAGGAACACGAGCGCGAAGACGAGAGCGAAGGGGGCGACGAACAGCCAGCCTCGATCGTCGATTCGGGTGCGTCGCTTGCGCCGCGGGGAACGCTGGGCGGGCGGGGGTGCCGCAGTGGTCGTCATCGTCCGGTGCCTCTTCGTTGGTGCGCATCCCGGCCGGGTCGTCGAGATGTTGACGTAAACATAACCCCCGCGCGCTAGGGTGTCAACGTCAACATCCCGAGGGGGCAGGCATGAGCGAAACGACGACGACGTCGACCGCGATCCCGACGCGCGAGCGTCGGAGGGAGGTGTCGATGGCCGACGTGGCCGCGGCGGCGGGGGTGTCGGGCCAGACGGTCTCGCGCGTGGCGAACGAGCGTGCGAACGTCGATCCCGAGACGCGTCAGCGCGTGCTCGACGCGATGTCGGCCCTGGGGTACCGCCCCAACAGCGCGGCGCGCGCCCTGCGCTCCGGGCGGTTCCGCAGCATCGGCGTGATCATGTTCTCGCTGAGCTCCTACGGCAACACCCGCACCCTCGACGCCCTCGCGTCGATGGCGGCGGCATCCGGGTACTCCATCACCCTCATCACCGTGCAGTCGGCGTCGCAGTCCGACGTGTCGGGCGCCTTCCTCCGTCTGCGCGAGCACGCCGTCGATGGCATCGTCATCCTGATCGAGACGCACCGCCTGGGCGAGAACGAGCTGTCGATCCCGTCGGGGCTGCCCGTCGTGGTCGTCGACTCCAGCGCCGACTACCCGTACGCGGTCGTCGACAACGATCAGGCGCAGGGGGCGAAGCTCGCGACCGAGCACCTGCTCGACCTCGGCCACGAGACGGTGTGGCATGTGTCGGGGCCGCCGGAGTCCTTCGCGGCCGAGCGCCGACGCGACGCCTGGCGCGAGGCCCTCGAGCAGCGCGGATGCCGCGTGCCCGACGTGCAGATCGGCGACTGGACGGCCGAGTCGGGGCACCGCATCGGCCTCGCGCTGGCCACGATGCCCGAGGTGACGGCCGTGTTCGCGGCGAACGACCAGATGGCGCTCGGCGTCATCCGCGCTCTCCACGAGACCGGGCGCACCGTGCCCGGCGACGTCAGCGTCGTCGGCTTCGACGACATGCCCGAGTCGGCGAACTTCTGGCCTCCCCTCACCACCGTCCGCCAGCGCTTCGAGCGCGTGGGGGAGGAGGCGATGACGGCGCTGATCGCCGACATCGAGGGCACCGGCGGCGAGCACGCGCGCACGCTCGTGCCGACGTCGTTGGTGCGGCGCGCCTCGTCCGGCCCCGCTCGCTGAGCGCACGCCGGAGGCGTTGTGTCACTCCGGGTCGTCGGCTAGGTTGGGTGTTGACGTCAACATGTTGACGTCAACATCACCACCTGCGAGGCCGCACTGTGGCGGCCGGATCGGAAATGACGATGAAGTCAGCTCGACTGTTGTCGATGACCTGCGCTGTCGCCCTGGCTGCCGGCGGGATCGCGGCCACCAGCGTGGCCCCCGCCGCCTCGGCCGCTGCCGCGCCCCCCTCCGCCGTGCGGATCACGCCCAACCCCGCGTCCGCGGCGGAGCCGTTCGAGGGCTGGGGCACGAGCCTGGTGTGGTTCGCGAACGCCACCGGCAACTACCCGGCCGATGTGCGCCAGAAGCTCTTCGACGCGGTGTTCGGCGAGGACGGCCTGAACCTCAACATCGCCCGGTACAACATCGGGGGCGGCAACGCCTCCGACGTGCCCGCGTACCTGCGCCCCGGAGGCGCCGTGCCCGGGTTCTGGAACCCCGACCTGCAGGCGAGCGACGCCCAGGGGGCCATCACCTCCGACTACGCCGACCGCGCGCGGTACAAGGCCGCGTGGAACCCCGACGACCCGAACGCCTACGACTTCGACGCGGACTCCGCGCAGCGCTGGTGGCTCGACGCGCTCAAGGACAAGGTCACCCACTGGGAAGCCTTCAGCAACTCTCCGCCGTACTTCCTCACGCAAAGCGGCTACGTCTCCGGCGGCATCAACAACGCCACCAGCGAGCAGCTCGCCCCCGCGGACATGGACACCTTCGCCGGCTATCTCGTCAACGTCGTCGACGAGCTCGAGAAGGCTCACGGCATCCACTTCGACACGATCGACCCGTTCAACGAGCCCAACACGAACTACTGGCAGACCCAGATCCCGAACGGGGCGAAATGGCCCACCGGTGGTCGCCAGGAGGGCGCGCACATCGGCCCCCAGGCGCAGGACGCCATGGTGAAGGCGCTCTCCGCGCGGCTCGCTCAGCCGAGCACGACGACGGATGCCGTCATCTCGGCGATGGACGAGACCAACCCCGGCATCTTCGCGTCGAACTGGAACGCCTGGTCGGCGCAGTCGAAGAGCCTCGTCCACCAGCTCAACGTGCACACCTACGGCACGAGCGGGCGCCAGGTGGTGCGTGACATCGCCAAGGCCGCGGACAAGCCCCTGTGGATGAGCGAGGTCGAGGGCAACTGGACCGCCGGGGGATTCACGACCAACGACATCACCAACGGCATCGGCATGGCCGAGCACATCGTCGGCGACCTCCGCGAGCTCGAGCCGAGCGCGTGGGTGTTCTGGCAGCCGGTCGAAGACCTCTACAACATGCAGAAGGTCGAGAACCTCAACTGGGGGAGCGTCTACATCGACTTCGACTGCAACGCCGAGGGCAAGTCGCTCCGCCGCATCGCCGACGGCGAGGCGGACCCGTCGTGCAAGGTGCTGACCAACGAGAAGTACAACACCGTCCGCAACTTCACCCACTACATCCACCCGGGCGACCGCCTGATGTCGACCGACAACGCGCAGTCCACCGCGGCGATCGACGCCGACGGGCAAGGGGCGACGATCGTGCACGTCAACTCCGACGCATCGGAGAAGACCGTGCAGATCGATCTGAGCGACTTCGCGACGATCGCTCCCGGCGCCACGGTCACCCCCGTCGTGACCACGCAGTCCACGGCGGCGCAGCCCACCGTCAACGCGCTGAAGGAAGGCGCGAAGGTGGCCGTCGACCCGACGACCCGCACGGCGACCGTCACGGTGCCGGCGAAGTCGGTCACGACCTTCGTCATCGACGGTGTCTCCGGCGTCTCCGCCGATGCCGCGGCGTTCCGCGACGGCCAGACGGTGCAGCTCACGGGCGTGCAGAGCGGCCTGGCCCTGGACGCGTCCTCGGGTCTCGCGATCCGCGCCACCGCGACCACGGCCGAAGCGGCTCGGGCGCAGTCCTGGACCGTTCGCACCATCGACGGCGAGGGAACGAACCGCCACCGCTTCACGCTCCAGAACGGCACCGGGAAGTTCCTCGCCTCCCGCAGCGGCGGCACCGCCCTGGTCGACGCCGAGCCGGCCGCGGCCGCGGCCGATCCTGCGACGCAGTGGATGGC
Organism: Microbacterium sp. NPDC007973; assembly: GCF_042958465.1. Classification (NCBI taxonomy): domain Bacteria; kingdom Bacillati; phylum Actinomycetota; class Actinomycetes; order Micrococcales; family Microbacteriaceae; genus Microbacterium; species Microbacterium sp. NPDC007973. The sequence goes on along the minus strand of NZ_JBIBJJ010000005.1, from coordinate 110,261 downwards.
CTCGACCACCGACGGCGACTACTACTCGCTGCTGAACGTCGCGAGCGAGCGCGTGCTCGACGTCAACCAGGCCAGCACCACCCCCGGGGCGACCGTGGGTCTGTGGACGAGCAACGGCGGCGGCAATCAGCAGTGGAAGATCGCCGGTACCACCGTCGTCGGCACCGACCCGGTGTCGGCGGCCACGGCGGTGGGCGTGACCCCGACGCTTCCCGCGACCGTGACGGTCCGCTACGCCGGTGGCATCCAGCGCACCGCCGCGGTCGCCTGGCAGCTCGACGATGTGGACGTGTCGAGGCCCGGAACCGTGACGGTGCGGGGAACCGGCACCGACCTCTTCGGCGGCGCGTTCGAGGCGACGGCCACCGTCGAGGTGGGCCCGTACACGGCCACGCGTCCGGCCTCCGTGACCGTGGCGGCGGGCAGCGCGGTCTCGGCGGTGCGGAGCCTGGCCGACACCACGGTCGAGGCGGAACTGCATCCCTCGGGCTCCGGCTTCGCACTCCCTGTCGAGTGGGACTGGAACGGCGTGACCGATTCCGCGCTCGCGCAGCCGGGCACCGTCACGGTGCCGGGTGTGGCGACCGGCCCGGCGGGCGAGCGTCTGGAGGCGACGCTGACGGTGATCGTCACCGCCGCGTCGGAGCGCAACGTCGCCCCGCAGAGCGCGCCCTCGGCGACGTACACCGAGTCGGGCTACCCGGTCGGCAACACCATCAACGGCATCACGACCGACAAGGGCTGGTCGAACTGGCGCGGCGGTTCGAAGAACACGCAGGACACCCTGAGCTACGTCCTCGCCCAGCGCGAGACCCTCAGCCACGTGTCGGTGCAGTTCTTCCAGGACGGCACAACCCTCAGCTGGCCTACGACCCTGCGCGTCGACCACCGCGTGAGCGGGGGCGAGTGGGTGCCGGGTGACGAGGTCGCCGTTCCGAACCCGTCCCGTGGCGCCCCGAAGGTCGACGTTCCCGTCACGGGTGCGGCCGACGAGGTGCGCGTCATCCTGAACGCGCGCCCGCAGACGCACATGATCGTCTCGGAGGTCGAGATCTACGCGGTCTCGGCGGCGCCCGCCGGTGTCGCGGATCTCGCACGCCTCACCGTCGGCGACGCTCCGGTGGAGGGCTTCGCGCCCGGCACCCTCGCCTACACCGTCTCGTCCACCGGAGCGGCGTGGCCGACCCTGCACGCCCTGGCCGTCGACCAGGATGCCTCGGTCGAGATCACCCCGCCCGGTGACGCCGACGGCGTGGGCACCGTTCGGGTGACCGCACCCGACGGGACCGCGCGCTCGTACACGGTGACCGTGAACCGCACCGTCGGCATCGGCACCCCCGACGTGGCCGGCGCGGCGCGCGTCGGCTCGACCGTCCGGGCCACGGCCGCGACCGACCCGGCGGATGCCGCGCTCTCGTTCGCCTGGCTGCGCGACGGCGCGGCGATCGACGGGGCCACGGCCGACGCGTACGTACTGACCGCCGCCGACGAGGGCCGCGAGATCTCCGTGGAGGTCACGGCCTCCGCGCAGGGCTTCACCGCTGCGTCGGCGCGCTCGGCGTCGATCGTGCCCGAAGCGGCACCGGTCGACCCGGGCACCGGCACCGATCCGGGCCCGGGCGCCGACCCGGGCGCGGGGACCGGCCCGGGTGCCGGTACCGACCCGGGCACGGGTTCCGGGAGCGGTTCCGGCACGGGCTCCGGTTCGCCCGCCGGTTCCGGCTCGTCGTCGGGCTCCGGCTCGACGGCGGGTGGCTCCTCGAGCGGCCTCGCGAACACGGGCATGCACGCCGAAGGTCTCGCCGTGACGGGTGCGGGTGCGGTGCTGCTGCTCCTGCTCGGCGGGGTGCTGCTGTGGCGCCGCCGTCGCGGAGCCGGCTCCACCGAGAGCTGACCCCGAGAACACGCGGCCGCGTCGTTCGCCCTCGAGCGAGCGGCGCGGCCGCGTCAGTCGCGCGCTGGTCGCCCGGCCTCGGGAGGGGACGCGATCAGCGCGGAGCGGGCTCCGGCCGGTGCACGCCCCGCGGGCGATAGCCCAGCGCATCCGAGCACTCGAGCAGATCGGCGAGGTACCAGACGATCGCGAGCCACATCTCGGTGCCCTGCAGGCCGGGCTCGCCGGCATCCAGACGGAAGGAGAGGCCCGCACCCGCGTGCCATCCGGTGAGGGCGTGCCGCAGCAGATCGTCGGCGAGGGTGCGCACCTCGTCACGGCGATAGCCGGTCGAGCGGGTCAGCCACAGCGGATGCGCGATGTCGAGCACGGTGCAGGCGTCGCGGCGGTCGCGGCGCATCCACCTGTCATCGCGTGCGTGCCGCAGCACCGTGTCGATCACGGCCTCAGGGTGCGGGACGTCGAGCCCGGCCTGGGCGAGCGTGCCGCGGGCGGCACGGTAGAAGCCGTTGACGAGCAATCGGAGGTCGCCGTCGACGCCGGGGCGGCCCCACATGCCCGTGCCCGGGTCGGCGCGGAGGGCGAGCCACCCGAACAGCGCCTCGGCGACCCCCGGGGGAATGGCATCTTGCCGTCGGCCGCTCCAGTGCAGGGCCGTGCCGATCGCGTCGACGTGGTGTCCCGCGCGCCAGGGGTCGGTGTCCCACGGCAGGGCGTCGAGTCGTGCGATCAGGCCCGCCGCGTCCGCGTCGACGACGTCGGCGAGCGGGTGGGCGAACCGGCCGCCCAGGAGGTCGAGGGCGTAGCCGGCGCTGAGCACGCCGTACGCCGCGTCGGGGTCGTCCCACAGCGTGGCCGCGTCGGTCGCGAGACCGGTCGCGGGGCGCTGCTGCGCGGCGATCACCTCGGTCCATCCGGCGCGGTCGTCGCCCGGGGGAGGCGCGTCGTGCAGCAGGGCGGAGAGCTCGACGGCGTCGCACACCGCGCGCAGGGTCGGGGCGGCGTCGGGGCGATCGCGGAAGCCCCCGTCGACCCGGGCGCGGCCCAGCACCGCAGGAAGCTCGTCGCGCGCGCGATCGGCGAAGGCGGTGAGATCGTCGCGCCGCGGCTCGCCGGCCCGCTCGGGCGGGACGCGCCAGCGCAGGAGGCGGGCCGGGTTGCCGCCGACGATCGCTCCGGCGGCGACGTCCTTCGTCACCACGGCTCCCGCCGCCAGCACCGCGTGATCGCCGACCGTGACGCCGTCGAGCACGACGACGTGCGAGCCGATCCACACGTCGGACCCGATGCGCACGCCCCGAGAGGTCAGGGGCTGGCGGAACACCTCGGTGCCCGGTTCGAACGAGTGGTTGAAGCCGATGATCGAGGTGTGGGCGCCGACCCGGACCGCGTCGCCGAGACGTACGTCACCGCGCACGACGGCGTACGGGTTGATCGAGCAGTCCGCCCCGATGGCGATCGTGCCGGTGAGGTACGCGCCGGTGGCGACGTAGGAGCGGTCGCCGATCGCGAAGGCCTCGGGATCGAGACCGGCGTGCTCCGAGAGGAAGACGTCGTCCCCGACGCGCCAGTCGGGATGCGCGGACGTCAGCGCGGCGAGGTGCGCCCGAGCGCGCTCCCGCTCCTCGGGCGGGGCCTCGGTCGCGAACGTCCACGGCGAGAAGTCGCGCGCCGAGGGCGTGCTCATGATCGCGGGGCCGCCGTCGAGGCGCGCACATTCAGGCGCGGGCTGAGCTGCACGCGATGCACCGGCCGGTCGGGCTTCGCGATGCGCCGGGCGAGCAGTTCGACTGCGGCTTCGCCGACGCTCGCGCGCGGTGGACTGACGGCGGTGAGGGCGGGGGTGAACAGCTGGGCGACCTCGTCGTCGTACGCGATGATCGACAGGTCGTCGGGCACCGAGATCCCCCTCGTCAACGCGAGGTCGACGAAGGCCATCGCCTCGGGGTCGGAGTGCACGAGCAGGGCCGTGACGCCGGTGGCGAGCGCCGAGTCGAGGGTCGCGTTGACCACATCGGAGAAGTCGGGGCTCGTGCGGTCGGGCAGTGTCTGCTCGAAGTGGTCGGCGGGGGTGAGGGCGAGCTCCTCGCACGCGGTCTGCCAGCCCGCGGCGATCTTGCGCGAGGTGGGGGAGTGGCGCGAGAGGATCAGCCCCACCTTGCGGTGGCCGAGGGTCGCGAGGTGCCGGGCCGCGAGCAGGGCCCCGAGCGCGTGGTCGGTCGTCACCGACTCCATCGGGATGCCGCCCGCCCCGGGCACGGCGTCGCGTTCGACGAGGACGCTCGGCACGGGGCAGTCGGCCAGCCAGCGCATGACGTCGCCGGCGTGGGCGGTGTCGGTGTTCGGCGCGACGATCAGCCCGCGGACGTCGCCGCTCGCGACGAGGCGGTCGAGCACGGGACGTTCGTCCTGCAGCTCGTACGAGGCTCCGCGCAGCAGCGTCGTGTAGCCGAGGCGCTGCGCAGCCGTCTCCATCCCGCGCACGACCCCCGGCCAGTAGTAGGCGAGCGAGGGGACGAGGACGGCGATCGATCCGGCCTGCGTCTCGTCGGCGGAGGGCTCGGGGCGCGCCGGTGTGCTCTCTCCGGCCACGGCTCCGCCGTGCACCCGACGCAGCACCCCCTCCTTCTCGAGCTGGGCGAGGTCGCGGCGCAGCGTCACCGTGGCGACCCCCAGGTCTTCGGTGAGCTGTGAGATGCGCACGGCGCCGTCGCTGTGCAGCGTGCTCAGGATGTGGGCGCGGCGTTCCGCGGCCAGGGGCTGATGCCCGGTGGTGTCGGTCATGGGAGGTCCTCGATCGGTGTGTCCAGTTCTACCGTGAGCCGGAGCTGTGTGCGGGATGCCAGGGGAAGGGCGAGGCGCGTGAGTCGCTCGCCCCACACCTCGGTGAGCATCGGATCGTCGAGGTCCCGCACCTCCTCGGTCGCCTCGACGTCACTCGGCCATCGCAGACGGACCGGGCGTGCTTCCCCGATCGGAGTGACGCGCGCACCGCCCGATTCGAGCCGGACAGCGCCCGCGACGAGCACGTGGAGCACCGTGTCGGTGCCGGTGGGAGCGCCGTCGACGAAGACCCATGCGTCGGCGATCTCGACGCGATGCTGCGTGCGATCGAGCGTCGCGCGCCGCCGCCACGACGCGAGGCCGGCTTCGGGGTAGGCGTCCGCGAGCTCGAGCGAGAACGTCGTCCGCGCGTCGCCGATCTCGGCCGCGGCACCGCGTGCGGCGGCATCCCTCCCCGCCGGTTGCGTGCGCCCGCGCACGACGGGCACGTTGTGCCATCCGCTCTGCATGGTCCAGATGTCGTAGCGGTCGGGGCCGAAAGTGGCGGCGGTGTAGGTGGGGCGACCGGCGTCGACGATCACCGGCACGCCGTCCACGGCGACGAGGAACGAGCCGACGTCGTTGTGGTTGTGGTGCTCGGCGTTGTGGCCGCCCTTCGCGACCAGCGCAAGGCCGGTGGAGGAGCCTCCCGCCTCGCGCGCGAGCACCACTTCGGTCGAGGGCAGCCACACGTCGCGCGGAAGGGGAGGGGTGCCGGCGGAGGCCGTCACCCAGGCGGGATCGGTGAGACCGCGCAGCAGTCGGCCGAGGCCCTCGCGCTCCGTCGCGGCGGGTGATCCCGGATGCCGGTGGCTTTCGGCCAGGGCGGCGGCGTCGTCATCGCCGTAGCGTCGGGCGGCCCGCTGCAGGGCGTGCCAGGGCTGATCGGCGGGCGGCCGGGCCTGGCCGTCGGCGTGGTTGACGAACCAGTCGCCGCCGAGGTGCGAGCGGTGGGGGAAGGCCACGGTCTCGCGCAGCGAGGCGATGCCCGTCGCGTCGACGGCGCCGGCCGTCGCGTGGGCGAGCACGTCGAGTGCCTCGAGGGCGCGGCACGCGCCGTTCCACCAGTACGCGTACCCCTCGTCGATCGCGCCGTCGGCGGGCAGGGCGGCGACGTACCGGTCGAGTCCCTCGACGGCGAGGCCGACGACCCGGTCGCGCTCCTCGGTCTCGGCGAGGGCGTCGAGCAGGCGCAGGGCGGCGACGACGACGTTGCCGTGGATCCAGGGGTTCCAGTTGTGGACGTCGCCGTCGAGGCCGATCCAGTGCCAGTCGCGTCGTCGCTGGAACGGCTCGAAGACGCGCACGCGCGCCTCGTGGCGGATCCGGGCGCGGATGCCGGGGGCACGGGCGTCGAGGGCGGCTCCGAGGAGATGGTCGATCCACGCGAGCTGGGCCACGGCCTCGCCCGCGCCGAGGTCGACGAACGGGTCCGTCACGGTCGCGAGTACCGACCCGTGCACCCGTCGGGTGTCGTCGTGGGCGGGCCAGCACCACGAGCTCTGCTCGCACAGCAGCATCACGCCGTCCACGACCTCATCGATCGCGTCGTCGTCGAGGGTGACCGCCGCGGCCACCGCGGCGCGGCTGAGGCGCCGTTGGCGTGCGAACGCGGCGTCCTCCCATGCGGTGCGGTCGCCGTCGCGGTGGACGCGCGCCGCGTCGCTCGCGCGGGGCTGCGGCCAGGGCGTGGCGCGCTCGGCGTGGGCGCGGGTCAGGATCCGGTCCGCGGCGGCCCCGTCGACCGTGCCGCGCTCGCGGTCCCAGACGGCGCGGACGTATGCCGGCGGGACGGGGAGGGCGTCATCGGGGGTGACCAGTTCGGCGCTCTCGACGACCGCGGCGAGCGGGCCGCGGAACGCGGCGGTGGGGAACGGCATCGGTCTCCTTCGAGCGGGGTGCATCGCTTAAACGATCATAAACGATCATTAGGATTCAGAAAAGATGTTGCTGTGTTGTTTTCTGATTGATACGCTCGCACTCGTTCACCCCATGGCTCGGGTGGACGGACGGCCTTCGAAGGAGAACCCGTGGCGACTTCCGCTCTTCCCCGCCTCGCCGGTGGGCAGCGCAGCGACTGGCTCGCCGTCGCCGACGCCCTGATCGACGCGGCGTTGCGGCACGCGAGCCCCGGGCGCGGGCGCATCGTGTTCCCGGGCGCCGAGGGGGGCTATGGCGCGGCCGTCGACGGCCTCGAGGGCTTCGCCCGCGTCTTCCTCCTCGCCGGGTTCCGCATCGCCGGGGCGCGCGGGCAGGACGTCGACGAGCTGATCGCCTTCTTCGCCGAGGGCGTGCGGACAGGGGTCGACCCCGACGCGGCCGACCGGTGGGTGCGGACGGACGAGCACGCGCAGGCCAAAGTGGAGGCCGCGTCGCTCGCCCTCGCCCTCGATCTGACGCGGGAATGGATCTGGGACACCCTCGACGCACGCACGAGGGAGCGGGTCATCGCCTACCTGGCCCCGGTCGTGGGCGACGAGACCTACCCGCAGACGAACTGGGTGTGGTTCCGCATCGTCGTGCAGACGTTCCTCCGCTCGGTCGGCGGGCCCTGGTCGGCCGCCGACATCGCCGCGGATCTCGCCCGCCACGATTCCTTCGTCCGCGAGGACGGATGGCTCTCCGACGGCGACGAGCGCGCCTTCGACCACTACGTCGGCTGGGCGTTGCACGTCTACCCCGTGCTCTGGCCCCGCATGACGGGGGCGGCCGACCTGGCCGGCGAGCGTCGGGCGCTCGACGTCGCACGGCTGGACCGGTTCCTCCTCGACGCGGTGCACCTCGTCGGAAGCGACGGATCGCCCCTGCTGCAGGGCCGCAGCCTCATCTACCGCTTCGCCGCCGCAGCGCCGTTCTGGGCGGGGGCCGTCGCGGGCGTCCCGTCGCTCGGCGCGGGGCGTCTGCGTCACGCGGCCGGTGCGATCGTCGACCACTTCGTCGCCCGTGGCGCGCCCGACGGCGAGCACCTGCTGACGCTCGGATGGCACCACGAGTGGCCGGCTCTCGCTCAGTCGTACTCCGGTCCCGGATCGCCCTACTGGGCGGTCAAGGGACTGATGGGCATCATGCTGCCCGCCGATCACGACGTCTGGGCGGCTCCCGACGAGCCCCTGCCGATCTCGGAGGCCGACGATCTCCGCGCCGTCGTCGCCGCGGGCTGGATCGTGTCGGCCACGCGCGCCGACGGCATCGTGCGCATCATCAATCACGGCACCGACAAGGCCCGCCCCGGAACGCGCACGGCGGACTCTCCGCTCTACGCGCGCATCGGCTACTCCACGGCCACGGCCCCGCTGCTCGACGACCTCGCGTGGAGCGACCCGCTCGAGCAGGCCGTCGTCCTCGTCGACGCCGCGGGTCGCGCCACGCATCGCACCGCCCTCGAGCCGCTCGGCGTGACGGTGCACGAGGGCGTCGGCGTCGCCGCGTCGGCATCCGACGTGCACCTCATCGACGCCACCCCCACCACGCACCGTCACGGTGCCGGCCTCGCGGGCGCGGCGCAGTCCCTCGGGCGGATGACGGTGACCTCGCTCGCGCGGGGTGCGTGGGAGGTGCGCATCGCGCGACTCGATCACGTCGCTCCGGGCGTCGACCTCGACGCGCTGCGCGTGCGGATGGGCGGGTGGGCGCTCGCGGGCGCCGAGCCCGCGCACGCGACCTCGACGGGCGCGGCCGAAGCGCACGCGGACGGCCGGGTGTCCGGCATCCGGGCCCTCACCCCCGAGGCCACCTCGCGCGTGACGGTCCGTCGCGGGGCCAGCCCGCTGGGGGAGACGGCCGCCATCCCCGTCCTGACCTGGGACGCCGCGGTCGGGGTGCCGTTCGCGGCGCTCGTGACCCTGAGCGGCGACACGACCGCCGAGGCGGCCGAGCCGCGGCTCGCGATCGAGGGCGCGGGCGAGGACACGGTCGTCGACGTGACCTGGCCCGACGGCCGGCGCACGCGCACCCCTCTCACAGACTCCGGAGCCCCGCGCGGGGCGCACCGGCACTCTCGGGCCCGAAGCGGTGCCCGGCACGCAATCGCAAAGGAGCAGCACGCATGAAGCGCAAGATCGTCGTCGCGACCGGGGTGGGCATCGTCGCCGCTCTGTCGTTGACCGCCTGCAGCGGCGGATCGTCGGAGGCCCCCGCCCAGAGCGGTCCCGTCACGCTGTCTATGTCGGGGTGGAGCCTCAGCACGACGCCCGAGTTCCAGGCCCTCGCCGACAAGTTCCACGAGGAGAACCCCGACATCACCGTCGAGGTCAAGGAGTACGACTCCGCCAACTACGACACGCTGATGACGGCCGACCTCGCCGCCGGTTCGGGTCCCGACATCGTCACCCAGAAGAACCTCAAGACCTTCATCACCTACCAGGCCGGTGGACAGCTCGCCGACGTCTCCGACGTCGAGCTGCCCGGTGACATCGGCGGGGCGCAGGCGTTCGAGGTCGACGGCGCGACCTGGGCCGTGCCCTACCGCCAGGACTCGTGGGTGCTGTTCTACAACAAGGACCTCTTCACCCAGGCGGGCGTCGCCGAGCCCGACGGCTCGTGGACGTGGGACGACTACGAGAAGGCCGCCGAGCAGCTGACCTCGAAGCTCGGCGCCGCCGGCTCCGCCGCCCTCGGCACCTACCAGCACAGCTGGCAGTCGACCGTCCAGGGCTTCGCGAACGCGCAGTCGCCCGATGTCGACATCCTCTCGGGCGACTACGGCTACCTGAAGCCGTACTACGAGCGTTCGCTCGGCCTGCAGTCGGCCGGCGCGCAGGTGGAGTACAACACCGTCACCGCCAACAAGCTCACCTACCAGGCCGAGTTCGGCAAGCAGCAGGCCGCGATGATGCCCATGGGCACCTGGTACGTCGCGACCCTCATCGCCCAGCAGGCCAAGGGCGAGGCGGACCCGTTCTCGTGGGGCTTCGCCCCCATCCCGCAGTACGACTCCTCCACCACGGGCGAGTCGGAGACCCCCGTCACGTTCGGCGACCCCACCGGCTTCGCGATCAACAAGGCGGCGGATGCCACGAAGCTCGCCGCCGCGAAGAAGTTCCTCGCCTTCGCCGCCGGCGAGGACGGCGCGCAGGTGCTCGCGGGCCTGGGCATCACGCCCGCGCTGACGAGCTCGAGCGTCGCCGACACGTACTTCGCCGTCGCCGGGGCGCCCACCGACGAGCTGTCGAAGTTCGCCTGGTCGACGCACGAGACCAAGCCGGAGAACCCCACCTCGGCGAAGACCGCCGCCGTGCAGAACATCCTGCTCGACCTGCACACCGCCGTGATGTCGGGATCGACCTCGATCGACGACGCCATCACCACCGCCGAGAACCGCGTCAAGAGCGAGGTCGGCGTCGGCTGACCCCGCAGGTCGGTGACCGGCCCGGACCCCTCCGGGCCGGTCACCCCTCACGATCTGGAGACACCATGGCGACCATCGCCGACACGCGCCCCCGGGCGTCGAAGACCGAGCCGAGCCGGCCCCGCCGCCGCTCGCGTCTGACGCTGCGCAGCACCCTCATCGGGTGGAGCTTCATCCTCCCCAACTTCCTGGGCTTCGCGGCCCTGACGCTCGTCCCCGTCGTCGTGCTGTTCTACATGTCGATGACGAACTGGAACGTCTTCGGTTCGTCGGCGTTCGTCGGCATCGCCAACTTCCAACGGCTCATCGGCGACGGCAGCTTCCGCATCGCTCTGCTGAACACGCTCTACTACGCGGCGCTGCACATCCCGCTGACGATGATCGTCGCGCTGGGCCTCGCCCTGCTGCTGAACAACAAGCTGCGCGGGGTGGCGTTCTTCCGCACCGCGGCCTTCTTCCCCTACATCACCTCGATCGTGGCGATCGCGGTGGTGTGGAACCTGCTCTTCAGCCCCGAGTACGGGCCCATCAACGAGATCCTGCGCTTCTTCGGCCTGCAGAACCCGCCGGGATGGCTCACCTCCTCGGAGTGGGCGATGCCCGCCGTCGTCATCATCAGCACGTGGCGCGACATGGGCTACTACATGATCCTGTTCCTCGCCGGGCTCCAGACCGTGCCCCGCGAGCTGCATGAGGCGGCGCGCGTCGACGGCGCCAACGTCTGGCAGCGCTTCGTGAACGTCACCCTGCCGTGCCTGCGTCCGACCACGTTCTTCGTGACCGTGATGCTCACGATCAATTCGTTCAAGATCTTCGACCTCATCCTCGTCATGACGCAGGGCGGCCCCGGGCAGTCGACGCTCGTGCTGTCGCAGTTCATCTACCAGAAGGGCTTCCAGGAGAACCAGTTCGGCTACGCCTCGGCGGCATCCATCGTGCTGTTCCTCCTGTGCATCGTCGTGACGCTCGTGCAGTTCTTCATCAACAAGAAGCGGGACGCCAGATGACCGATCTCCTCGTTCCCGACGCCACCCGCACGCTCGTCACCGCGGGGGCCACGCCGCCGCGCCGTCGACCCGTCGCCGGTGCCCACCCCGCCCGCCGCGTGGGACGCATCGTCGGCTACGCCGTGATGATCGTCGCGGCCGCGGCCCTCCTGCTGCCGTTCTTCTGGATGATCATGAGCTCGCTCAAGACGCCGAACGACGTCTTCAGCGCCCCCGTGAAGTGGTTCCCCGAGACGTGGGTGTGGAGCAACTACATCGACATCTGGACGCAGTCCGGCATGCTCACGTGGATCCGCAACACGCTGCTCCTGGCCGTGGTGGTCACTTTCCTGCAGGTGCTCACCGGCTCCTTCGCCGCGTACGGGTTCTCGCGGATGCGCTTCCCGGGCCGCGATGTGCTGTTCCTCGTCTACATCGGGACCATCGCCGTCCCGTGGCAGTCGTACATGATCCCGCAGTTCATCCTGCTGTCGAACCTGAAGGTGTCGAACACCCTCTGGGCGATCATCCTCATCCAGGCCTTCGGCGCGTTCGGGGTGTTCCTGATGAAGCAGTACTACGACACGATCCCCGAGGACCTCTCCGAAGCCGCCCGCCTCGACGGGCTCAGCGAGTACGGGATCTGGGCGCGGATCATGCTGCCGCTGTCGGTCCCCGCGATCGCGAGCCTCACGCTGCTGACGTTCGTGAACACCTGGAACGACTACCTCGGACCCCTCATCTATCTGCGCAACCCCGACCTCTGGACCATCCAGCTGGGGCTGCAGAGCTTCGTCAGCACGCTGTACGACGCCAACTACGCCCTGCTGTTCGCGGGTCTGACGATGTCGGTCGTGCCGATCGCGATCGTGTTCCTCTTCGGACAGAAGTACTTCGTCGAGGGCATCGCGACGAGCGGGATGAAGGGCTGATCATGCGCCGCATCTCCCACGACACCTACGCGAGCGTGTTCTCGACGGTCTACCTCGGGCTCATGGTGAACGTGCTCCTGCTCGTCACCTGCGCGCCGCTGGTGCTCCTGCTGCTCACCACCGATCCCGCGCAGACGTGGCCGCTCCTGCTCATCGCCCTGCCGCTGTGCGCCCCCGCGCTCGCCGGCGCCCTCACCGCCTTCCGGGCGCACGGGATGGGCGAGGGTCGGGTCGTCCGCGCCTTCTTCGCCGGCTGGCGGCGGACGCTGCGCAAGGCGCTCGTCGTCGGTGCGCTGGCGTCGGCCGTCCTCGCGATCGTGCTCGTCGACGTGCGCGCCGTGTCGGCGGCATCCTGGGCCGTCGTCGTCGTGCCGCTGTGCGGCACGGTCGCGCTGCTGGTCGTGGCCACCGCGCCGGTCGCGCTCACCGCGCTGGTCGAGGCTCCGGGGACGCCGCTGCGAGTCCTGCTGTCGACGGCTGCCGTGCTGGCCGTCCGTCGCTGGTACCTGAGCCTGGTCAGCGTGCTCGTGCTGGCGGGTCAGGCCGTGCTGTTCACCACCTCGCCCGCGTTGGCGCTGGGCCTGACCGCCGCGCCCGCCCTCTACCTCGTGTGGGCGAACGCCCGCTTCAGCCTCCGCCCCGTGCTTCCGGCCGACTCCTCGGTCGCCGCCGTCTGAACCGAAGGACTTTCCCCCGCATGACCACTTCCCCTCCGACCGCTGCGGCCGCCGCGCGCGTCGACGCCCCTCGAGCCGACGTCGACCGCGCCCTCGCGCAGGTGTTCGACACCGTCCGTGCGAACATCGAGGCGTTCGGCATCCGTTACCCCGACGACACCACCCGCGCCAACCGCTATCCGCTGCGTCCGGCCGTCCCCGGCTTCGCCGAGGGGGAGAACCGCGGCTGGACGACCAGCTTCTGGCCCGGCATGCAGTGGATCGCGTGGGAGCTGACCGGCGACGAGGCGTTCCGCGACGCCGCCCTGGCGCACGCCGCCGACTTCGGACGCCGCGTGCGCGGGGAACGCGACCTCGACACGCACGACCTGGGCTTCCTCTACACGCTGTCGTGCGTCGCGCCCTGGCGCCTGCTCGGCGACGAGGAGGCCCGCGCGAGCGCTCTCGCCGCGGCCGACCACCTCATGACCCGCTACCTGCCGTCGGCGGGGATCATCCAGGCGTGGGGCGACCTCGCCGACCCCGCGCAGCGCGGACGCACGATCATCGACAGCCTCATGAACATGCCGCTGCTGACGTGGGCGGCCGAGCAGACCGGCGACGCGCGCTACAGCGACGTCGTCGCCCGCCACACGGCCGAGCTGCGGCAGCGCATCCTGCGCCCCGACGGCTCGACCTTCCACACCTTCTACTGGGATGCCGAGACCGGCGAGCCCCTGCGCGGCGCCACCGAGCAGGGCGCCTTCGACGACTCGTGCTGGGCGCGCGGGCAGGCGTGGGGCATCTACGGGTTCGCGATGAACCACCGGGCGACCGGCGACGCCGCGCTCCTCGATGCCTCGCGCACCTGCGCCGAGTACTTCCTCGCCCACCTCCCCGCCGACGACGTGCCCTACTGGGACCTCGTCTACGGCGACGACGCCGATGCGCCGCGCGACAGCTCCTCGGGCGCGATCGCCGTGTGCGGGCTGTTCGAGCTCGCCGCGGTCGATCCCGAGGGTGCCGAGCGCTGGCGCGCCGCAGCGGAGAGGATCCTCGCCTCCCTCATCGCGCGGTACACCCCGGAGCGAGCCGAGGACGCCGACACGGTGCTGCTGCACAGCGTGTACGACCTGCCGAAGAACGTCGGCGTCGACGAGGGCACCCTCTGGGGCGACTACTTCTACCTCGAGGCGCTCGCCCGCGCGGCCCGACCCGAGTGGCGGCCCGTGTGGTGAGGCTCGCGCGCGTCGGCGATCGCTCGGCGGCCATCGTGCCGGGTCCTTCGGGCGACCACGTGCTCGACCTCGGCCCGCGCCCCGTCCCCGAGCTGTTCGTCGAGCTCGACGGCATCCGTTCCCTCGTGCAGCGGACGGATGCCGCGACCTTGCCGCCGCTGGATCCCTCGACGCTGCAGGCACCGGTGGTGCCGCGGACGATGCTCTGCCTCGGCTACAACTACCGCGGGCACGTGCCCGACGGCGTCGACCCCACCGCCGACGACCCGGCCAGTCCCGACGTCTTCGTCAAGACGGCGAACACCTTCGGCGGTCCGAACGACCCCGTGGTGATCCCCGCCGTCGCCGACGATGTCGACTACGAGGGCGAGATCGCCGTCGTGATCGGTCGGCGCGCGCACGCGGTGCGCGTCGACGACGCCCTGTCGTACGTCGCCGGGTACACGCTGCTCAACGACGTCTCCGACCGGTCGTGGCAGCGCAAGCAGAGCCAGTGGGCGCTGGGCAAGTGCTTCGACGGCTTCGCCCCGCTGGGGCCGTGGATCGTCACGGCCGACGAGGTCGACCCGCAGGACCTGCTTGTCGAGGTCGTGCGCGACGGGGAGGTCACCGTGTCGCAGTCGACGGCGACCACCATCTTCTCGGTCGCCTTCGTCGTTCATCACCTGAGCCAGGTGGTCACGCTCGAGCCCGGCGACGTCATCTCGACCGGCACGCCGCAGAAGCTCCCCGCCGCGCAGGCGGCGCACCGCCCGCTCGCCCCCGGCGACGCGGTCACCGTGCGCGTCGGCGGCCTCGGCGACCTCACCACCCGTTTCATCGCACCCCCGGGAGAGCCCGCATGATCCTCGACACCTTCCGCCTCGACGGCCGCGTCGCCGTCGTCACCGGCTCGAGCCGCGGGCTCGGTCAGGGCGCGGCCCTCGCGCTCGCCGAGGCCGGAGCCGACCTCGTGCTCATCGACCGCGGCGACGCCGCGCACACCGCCGAGCTGATCCGCGGACTCGGGCGTCGCGTGCACACGATCCACCGCGACTTCGTCTCCGCCTCGCGCGACGAACTCGCCGCCGCGATCGACGAGGCCGCCGAGGTGCTCGGGCGCATCGACATCCTCGTGAACAACGCCGGGACGATCCGTCGCGCCCCCGCCGCCGAGCACGGCGCGCAGGACTGGGACGACGTGCTCGCGGTCAACCTGGACGCGGTCTTCCACCTCTCGCAGGCCGCCGGACGACGCATGATCGCGCAAGGGTGGGGCCGCATCGTCAACGTGGCGTCGATGCTGTCGTTCCAGGGCGGCATCCTCGTTCCGGGTTATGCCGCCAGCAAGCACGCCGTGGCGGGACTCACGAAGGCGCTCGCGAACGAGTGGGCGGCCTCCGGCGTCACCGTCAACGCGATCGCGCCGGGCTACATGGCCACCGACAACACCGCCCCCATCCGCGCCGACGCGGACCGCGAGGCCTCGATCCTCGGCCGCATCCCGGCCGGCCGCTGGGGCACGCCCGCCGACCTGCAGGGGGCGTTCGTGTTCCTGGCCTCCGACGCGGCCGCCTACGTCACCGGGGCCGTGATCCCCGTCGACGGCGGGTGGCTCGTGCGGTGACCTGAGCAGCCAATCACCCGAGCGACACCCCGCCCCGCGCTCGACCCGAGCGCCCCGCCCCGCCGCATCCGGCAACGCCCGGCCGGCCCCCGACCCGCCCGGCTCGCCGGGCTCGACCCCAGGAGAACCGCATGACCGCCTCCATCCCCCAGCGCTACGCCACCCACCCCGAGCAGATCCCGGGCATGACCACCGCGCAGCTGCGCGAGCGGTTCCTCATCGACGACGTGTTCGTCGCCGGAGAGGTGCGGCTGACCTACACGCACCACGACCGCATCGTTCTCGGCGGCGCCGTGCCCGCGGGCTCGGAGCTCACACTCACCGGCTACCCCGAGATCCGCAGCGAGTACTTCCTCGAGCACCGCGAGATCGGCATCGTCAACGTTGGCGCGCCCGGCACGGTCACAGCCGACGGAGAGGCGCACGAGCTCGTCACCGGCGCGTGCCTGTATCTCGGCCGAGGCGTTCGCGACGTGGTCTTCGCCGACGCCGCGACGGGCGAGGGGGCGCGGTTCTACCTGTTCTCGGCCCCCGCGCACACGGCGTACCCGTCGGCGCTCGTCTCCCCCGGCGAGGGCACGGTGCGCGAGCTCGGCGACCAGGTCACCAGCAACCGCCGCACCCTCAACCAGTACATCCACGAGAACGGTGTGAAGAGCTGCCAGATCGTCATGGGCGTGACGCAGCTGCATCCCGGGTCGATGTGGAACACCATGCCCGCGCACACCCACGACCGCCGCACCGAGTGCTACCTGTACTTCGACCTCCCCGCCGACGCGCGCGTCGTGCACCTGATGGGCGAGCGCGACGAGACGCGGCACCTCATC
Source organism: Microbacterium sp. NPDC007973 (assembly GCF_042958465.1). Lineage (NCBI taxonomy): Bacteria > Bacillati > Actinomycetota > Actinomycetes > Micrococcales > Microbacteriaceae > Microbacterium > Microbacterium sp. NPDC007973. The sequence continues at coordinate 93,952 of NZ_JBIBJJ010000005.1, read as the reverse complement.
GTGGGCGACGAGCAGGCCGTGATCTCGCCGAGCTGGTCGCTGCACTCGGGCGTCGGTACGGCCGCCTACTCCTTCGTGTGGGCCATGGCGGGTGAGAACCAGTCCTTCGACGACATGGATGCCGCCCCCATCACCGACCTGCGCTGATGGTCGCCCCCTCGCCCGTGCTCCTCGCCGTCGGCGAGACGATGGCGATGCTCGCGCCCTCCGACGGGGGAGGGGTCGTGGATGCCGCGACCTTCCTCGTCGACGCGGGAGGCGCGGAGTCCAACGTCGCCGCCCACGCGGCGGCGCTCGGGATGACGGCGCGATGGGCGAGCCGCCTCGGACGCGACGCCCTCGGCGACCGTGTGCTGCGGCAGGTCTCGGCGCGCGGGGTCGACACCACGGGCGTGGTGCGCGATGCGCGGCATCCGACCGGGCTCTACGTCAAGGACCCCGGACGGGGGGTGCGGTACTACCGGGCCGGGTCCGCCGCCTCGCACCTCGCCCCGACGGATGCCGATTCCCTCGCGCTCGACGACGTCGACGTACTGCACGTCTCGGGCATCACCGCCGCCCTCTCCGCCTCGGCGCGCGCCTTCCTCGACGCGGCCATCACGCGCGCCCGCGCGGTCCGCGTCGCGGTGAGCTTCGACGTGAACCACCGGGCGGCGCTGTGGCCCGCGGCGGAGGCGGGCCCCGTGCTCGCCGCCCTCGCGGCCCGCGCCGACGTCGTCTTCGTCGGTCGCGACGAGGCCGAGACGCTGTGGGCGACCCCGACCGACGGCGACGTGCGCGCCCTCCTGCCCGCGGTGGCCGAACTCGTCGTCAAAGACGGCGACATCGGGGCCACTGTCTTCGAGTCGGAGCGGCGCACATTCGTACCCGCGCTGCGCGTCGAGGTGCTCGATGCGGTGGGGGCCGGCGACGCCTTCGCCGGGGGCTACCTCGCCGCGCGCGCCCGCGGACTCGACGCCTCCGCCCGACTCGCGGCCGGACACGAACGCGCCGCCCTCACCCTCCGCACCTACGGCGACTCGATCCACGACACGGCCGCACTCCCGACCCCGCACCTCGACAGGACCTCCGCATGACGCCTCCCGATGCCACCGCCGCGTGGTTCGACGACACTCTCACCTCCGCTCCGCTGATGGCGATCCTGCGCGGCATGGGGCGGGAGCGCTCGCTCGCGCTCGCCGCGACGGCGTGGGACCTCGGCATCGACAACGTCGAGGTCCCCCTGCAGACCCCGGCCGACGAGGAAGCCCTCCGCGCGGTGTGCGCCGCGGGGGCGGAGCGCGACCGGATCGTCTGCGCCGGAACGATCGTCGATCCCGCCCAGGTGCCGGTCGCCGTGGCGGCCGGTGCGCGCTATCTCGTGTCGCCCGGACTCGATCCCGCCGTGGTCGCCGCGGCCCGCGCGCACGGCATCCCGATCCTCCCGGGGGTGGCGACGCCGAGCGAGGTGCAGCTCGCCGTCTCGCTCGGGCTGCGCTGGCTCAAGGCGTTCCCGGCGACGTGGCTCGGGCCGGCGTGGTTCCGCGTGATCCGCGGCCCGTTCCCCGACGTGCGGTTCGTCGCGACCGGCGGCCTCGACGCAGGCAACGTGTCGGAGTTCCTGGATGCCGGGGTGCGCGTCGCCGCGGTCGGTTCGGCTCTCGAGGACTCCACGCAGCTGCCGCGCCTGGCCGCTCTGCTCTCGCACGCCTGACCCTTCCCGTCGCGCGAGGTGCCAGGAATCGTCGCTCACCGGGCCCGGCGAGCGAATTCCTGGCACTTCGCGCACATCCGTGCAACCCCGCGCCGGGGATGCCGCCGAGAGGGAGGATGGATGCATCCGCATCGACCCTCCCGAGGAGACCCATGCACGTCAACGCCTATGCGGCGTCGTCCGCGACCTCGCCCCTTGAGCCCACGACCATCGAGCGCCGCGACGTCGGCCCGAAGGACGTGCTGATCGACATCGCCTACGCCGGCATCTGCCACTCCGACATCCACACCATCCGCGGCGAGTGGGGCGACGTGCCCTACCCCCTGACCGTCGGTCACGAGATCGTCGGCACGGTCGCCGAGGTCGGCTCCGAGGTGACCAGCCACAAGGTCGGCGACCGCGTCGGCGTCGGCTGCATGGTCAACTCGTGCCGCGAGTGCGAGAACTGCCTCGCCGGTGAGGAGCAGTACTGCGAGAAGGGCAACATCGGCACCTACGGCGCGAAGGACGTCGACGGCACGATCACCCAGGGCGGCTACAGCGAGAAGATCGTCGTCGACGAGCACTTCGTGCTGCGTGTTCCCGAGTCGATCCCCTACGAGAAGGCCGCCCCGCTGCTGTGCGCCGGCATCACCACCTACTCGCCGCTGAACCACTGGAACGCCGGCCCCGGCAAGAAGGTCGCCGTCGTCGGCCTCGGCGGGCTCGGCCACATGGCCGTCAAGATCGCCCACGCCATGGGCGCCGAGGTCACCGTTCTCTCGCAGACGCTCAGCAAGAAGGACGACGGCCTGAAGATGGGCGCCGACCACTACTACGCGACGAAGGACGAAGAGACCTTCTCCACGCTGAAGAAGCACTTCGACCTCATCATCAACACCGTCAGCGCCCCGCTCGACCTCAAGCAGTACCTGGGCCTGCTCGCACTGAACGGCACGATGGTCAACGTCGGCGCCCCGCCGGAGCCGCTGCCGATCCAGGTCTTCACGCTGTTCACGAACCGTCGTTCCTTCGCCGGGTCGTCGATCGGCGGCATCCGCGAGACCCAGGAGATGCTCGACTTCTGCGCCGAGAACGGCATCGCGCCCGAGACCGAGCTCATCTCGGCCGACCAGATCAACGACGCCTACGAGCGCGTGCTGAACAGCGACGTGCGCTACCGCTTCGTCATCGACGCGAAGACCTTCGCCCCCGCGTGACCCCCACGCGCTGAATCCCGGCCCCGGTCCCGGATGCCACGGCCCCGACGCTCTTCGGAGCGCCGGGGCCGCGGCGTTCGACGCCCAGCCCGCTCGCGCGCCGTGGGTGTCGCCCCCCCGCCAGGAAACGCTGTCCCGCGTGAGAAACGCCGCGCGCCGTCGTGTCGCCCACGGCAAGGCGTTTACTCCTGCGTTCCCGCTTTCCTCCGGTGCGCGACCCCGCGGCATCCCCCCACCCCCGTGATAAACGCTCGCTGCACGGAGAAACGCTCGCAGAGGGCGTTTCCCGGTGCAGCGAGCGTTTATCAGCATTAGGGCGCCCCGCCGCCGCACGCGAAAGCGGCGCCGCCCCGGAGGGCGACGCCGCTTCGACGGACGCGGGTCAGGCCTGCCCGAGAGCGGCCGACACGACCGCGCGGGCCTCCTCCTGCACCTCGCGCAGGTGCTCCTCGCCGCGGAGCGACTCGGCGTACAGCTTGTAGACGTCTTCGGTGCCGGAGGGGCGCGCGGCGAACCACGCCGACTCGGTCTGCACTTTCAGGCCGCCGATCGCGGCGCCGTTGCCGGGCGCGTGCGAGAGCTTCGCGGTGATCGGCTCGCCCGCGAGTTCGGTGGCGGTCACGGCATCCGGAGACAGCTTCGACAGGGCCGACTTCTGCGCGGGCGAGGCCGGAGCGTCGACGCGCTGGTAGGCCGAGGCGCCGAATTCGGCCTCGAGCTCGGCGTAGCGCTGCGAGGGCGTCTTGCCGGTGACGGCGAGGATCTCGGCAGCGAGAAGGCAGAGCAGGATGCCGTCTTTGTCGGTGGTCCACACGGTGCCGTCTTTGCGCAGGAACGACGCACCGGCCGACTCCTCACCGCCGAAGGCGACGGAGCCGTCGAGCAGACCCGGGACGAACCACTTGAAGCCCACCGGCACCTCGAGCAGCGTCTTGCCGAGCGAGGCGGCGACGCGGTCGATGATCATCGACGACACGAGGGTCTTGCCCACCGCGGCATCCGTCGGCCAGCCCTCGCGGTGCGAGAAGAGGTAGTCGATCGCGACGGCGAGGTAGTGGTTGGGGTTCATCAGCCCCGCGTCGGGGGTGACGATGCCGTGCCGGTCGGCGTCGGCGTCGTTGCCCGTGAGGATGTCGTACTCGTCGCGCGCGGCGACGAGCGAGGCCATCGCCGAGGGCGACGAGGGATCCATGCGGATCTTCTCGTCCCAGTCGAGCGTCATGAACTTCCACGTCGGGTCGACCTCGGGGTTCACGACGGTGAGGTCGAGGCCGTAGACCTCGGCGATGAGCGCCCAGTACTCGACCGACGCCCCGCCCAGCGGGTCGGCGCCGATGCGCACGCCGGCGCTTTTGATGGCGTCGACGTCGATGATGGATGCCAGATCCCGCACGTACGCGTCACGGAAGTCGTACTGACCGAGGCCGTCGAGGTCGATGTCGGCGTGACGGGTGCGCTGCACGCCGTCGAGGCCCGCGGCGATGAGCTCGTTCGCGCGGTCGGCGATCCAGCCCGTGGCGTCGGTGTCGGCGGGGCCGCCGTGCGGCGGGTTGTACTTGAAGCCGCCGTCGCGGGGCGGATTGTGCGAGGGCGTCACGACGATGCCGTCCGCCCGGCCCGGGTCGTCGGTCGCACGGTCGCGGTTGTACGTGAGGATCGCGTGGCTGAGCGCCGGGGTCGGCACCCACGCGTCGCGGGAGTCGACGCGCACGTCGACGCCGTTCGCGACGAGCACTTCGATGGCGCTGCGCTCGGCCGGCAGCGACAGGCCGTGCGTGTCGCGTCCGAGGAAGAGGGGGCCGGTGATGCCCTGCGCGGCGCGGTAGTCGACGATCGCCTGGGTGGTGGCGAGGATGTGGTCCTCGTTGAAGCTGGTGCTCAGCGACGAGCCCCGGTGACCGCTGGTGCCGAAGGCGACGCGCTGCTCGGGCACCGCGGCATCCGGCTTGCGGTCGTAGTAGGCGGCGATCAGTTCGTCGATGTCGATGAGATCGGATGCCTCGGCGGGCTGTCCTGCGCGACTGCTCATGCGCCCAGTCTGCCCGCTCCCTCCGACATGCGCACACGCCGTTGCGCATTCACGGCGAATCCGTCGTCGTGCAGCGCCCCCGCCGGCCACGAAGAGAGGCCGTGCGTCGCCGGTCTAGGCTGTACGCCGTGCTGCCCGACACAGAGACCGTGCCCGCCCGCCGTACCTACAGCTACCTGGGACCCGCCGGCACGTTCACCGAAGCCGCGCTCGCGCAGGTCCCCGAGGCCCGCGACCAGGTCTGGCGGCCCGTACGCAACGTCGGCGAGGCGCTGGCCGACGTCGTCGAGGGGCGCTCGGATGCCGCGATGATCGCGATCGAGAACTCCGTCGACGGCGGGGTGTCGACCGCGCAGGACGCTCTGGCGACGGTCCCGGGTCTGCGCATCGTGGGCGAGTACCTCGTGCCCGTGAACTTCGTGCTCGTGGGACGGCCCGGAGCGACCCTCGCCGATGTGTCGCTCATCGCCGCGCACCCCGTCGCCTACGGGCAGTGCCTCGGCTGGCTGAGCCGGAACGTCCCCGCGCACGCCCACCTTCCCGCCGAGAGCAATGTCGCCAGCGCCCTCGGTGTGCTCGACGGCACGAGCGCCGCGGACGCCGCGATCGCCGCCCCCGGCATCGTCGCGCACCACGACCTGACGGTCCTCGCCGAGGGCATCGGCGACAACCCCAACGCCGTCACGCGCTTCGTGCTCGTCAGCCGCACCGTGGCTCCCGCGCCCCCGACCGGCGCCGACAAGACCTCGCTCATCGTCGAGCTCCCCGAAGACCACCCCGGTGCCCTGCTCGAGCTGCTCGAGCAGTTCGCCACCCGGGGCATCAACCTCAGCCTGCTGGCATCCCGGCCCATCGGCGACGCCCTCGGCCGCTACCGCTTCGTGATCGACGCCGACGGCCACGTGCACGACGAGCGCATGGCCGACGCGCTGCTGGGGTTGCGGCGTTTCAGTCCGAAGGTCATCTTCCTGGGCTCGTACGCGCGGGCCGACCGCGCGATCGTCCGCTACCCGCCCCGTTACGGCGACGACGTGTTCGTCGAGGCGCGCGATTGGCTGCGCGGCCTGCTGAGCGGCGAGCCCGAGACCTGAGCGCGCGCGGCGCCCTCGACGGGCTCAGCCCGCTCGTCTCGCGGGGGTCGCTGAGCCCGAGCCTCCTCGCAGAGCCCCCGGGCCCTGAGCCTGTCGAAGCGCCCGGCGTGACGCGAGGTCCCTGAGCCTGTCGAAGGGCCCGGGACCTGCGGTGATTCGGTGGCTTCGACAGGCTCAGCCACCTCAGCCTCAGGCCGCCACAGCCGCCCGCGCCGCAATCAGCTCGAGCGTCTGCGCCCGGCCCTCCGACCCCTCGCCGTCGTACGCACCCGCGACCGGCGAGACCATGATCTCGTCGACGCCGTGCTGCGCGGCGAACGCGGCGAGCTGACCCTGCACCTCGGCTCCGGTTCCGACGAACCACTTCTGCCGCGTCGAGGCCATGATCGACTCCGCCATCGCGTCGAACGGATCGGCTTTCGCCTGCTCGACCGTCTCGAGCGGCACGAGCGGCTTGTTCGTGCGCAGGCGCGCCATCATGCGCAGTTGCGGCACGGCCCGCTCTTCGGCCTCGTCGGCTGTGGGCGCCGCCACGACGTTCGCGGTGACGAACGTGCGGGGACCCTCTCCGGACTCGTTGGGCACGAACTGGTCGCGGTACAGGTGCAGCGCCCGGTCGAGCCCCTCGCCGGCGAAGTGGTTCGCGAAGACATACGGCAGGCCGAACGACGCCGCGAGCTGAGCGGAGTAGTCGCTCGACCCGAGCAGCCACACCTGCGGCACCCCGGATGCCGAGGGCGTGGCCTTCACCTGGTACTCGCTGCCGGAGGTGAAGCGCACGGTCGCTCCGTCGGGGGACGTGAGCGCCATGATGTCGGTGACGTGGTCGGGGAAGCGCGAGACGTCGCTCGTGGTTCCGGAGCGGTTGAGCAGCTGCGTGATGACCGGGTCGCTGCCCGGCGCACGGCCGATACCGAGATCGATGCGGCCGGGGGCGAGCGCCTCGAGCGCCGCGAACTGCTCGGCGACGATGAGCGGCGAGTGGTTCGGCAGCATGACACCGCCCGACCCCACGCGGATGCGGCTCGTGCGCGCGGCGGCAGCGGCGATGAGGACCGGGGGAGTGGTGGATGCCACGGAGGGCATGTTGTGGTGCTCGGCGAACCAGTAGCGGCGGTAGCCGAGGCGGTCGGCGCGCTCGACGAGATCGAGGGCCGCGCTCACCGCCTGCGCGCTGGTCTGCCCGTGACGCACGGGCACGAGGTCGAGAACGGAGAGGGAGGGGATCGCGTCGTTCACCCTCAGGCGAACGCGCATCGGGCGGAGCGTATTCCTCTTGCGCGGGCGCGCAACCCCCGTGACCGATCGACGAAGGCGTTCCTATCGTGCCGCGCATGACCGATGGGGTGACCGTGGTGCGCACGGTGATGACCGTGGATGACGCGACGTTCTCGCTCGCGCCGGGACAAGACGTCGCCGATCTCGAACGTCGTATCGAGGCCGCCGTGCATGACGGGGGGCGGTTCGAGCGCTTCACCGTGGCGGGCGACCGAGACGTCCACGTGTTGTTCACCGCTCACACCCGCGTCGTGCTCTGGGGTGAGGAGACTCCGGGAGAGACGGCGACGATCGAGCCCGTGTCGGTCGAATGGGAAGAGGGCTGAGGAGCCAGCGTCCATCCCCAGCTTTCTCCCAGGAAGAATTCCGTGACGAATCCTCTCCGCCGCGCGTCTCACCTATGACATCGCGGGACACACGGTCCCGGAACGACGGAAGGAAGCGAACATGGCTGAGAACACCACCACCGCCACCCCCACCCCCGCCACGAAGGACGGCGGCTCGACCGTCATCGTCGACGCCGTCGTCGCCAAGGTCGCCGGCATCGCCGCGGCCGAGGTTCCCGGGGTCCACGCCCTCGGCGGCGGCGCCGCCCGCGTGATCGGCAACATCCGCCAAGCCGTCGGCGCGAAGGACCACGCCCAGGGCGTGAGCGTCGAGGTCGGCGAGACCGAGGTCGCCGCCGACATCGCGATCCAGGTCGACTACCCCGAGCAGCTGCAGCGCGTGGCCGCGAACGTGCGTTCGGCCGTGCACCAGGCCATCACCGAGCTCGTGGGCATGAAGGTGGCCGAGATCAACGTGACCGTGGTCGACGTCTTCATCCCGGGCGACGACGACGAGGACGACGCCGACGAGCAGCGCGTCAACTGACATCGGCTTCGAAAGGGGCGTCACCGCGAGGTGGCGCCCCTTTCGCGTACCTGGGTGCCGGCCTCCCCGGCAATCTCTGGATACCGGCGCCGTGTCCTCCTAGTCTGATAGCCGGGGGGTGGCATGGCCTGGCTCAATACGACCTCGGTCGCCGCATCGGCACTGATCGGTGTCGCGGTGATGGGGTTCGTGCCTACGTCCGCGGCTCTGAGCGACGGCGCTGATCTGCCGTGCCGGGCGGTCTTCGCGCCCGTCGAGGGAGTGGATCTGACAGACGGTCTCACCGCCGACCAGCGGCGTGCGGTCGACGCGTGGCTCGAGTCGCGCTCGTCCGACGCCGTGACCAGCGACGATCTGGCCCGTGCGGGGGCCCAGGTCTCGGCCGCGTGCGGCGAGGCGCAGCGAACCCGGTCGGTGTGGATGATCCTCACCGCGGTATTCGGCGTCGCCATCGCCTCCGGGCTACGCGGATGGGGGCGATCCGACGATGAGCAGGACGACGCCAGCGGTGGTGACTCGCGCGGAGCGGCGCCCGCGCAAGGGTGACCCGCCGGCTCAGCCCCCGTGCCGCACGTGCGCGTAGGCGTCGAGCGCACGCTTGCGGGTCTCGCCGAGGTCGACCATCGGCTCCGGCGGGTCCTCACCGAGGTACTCCGGCGCCCACTCCCGCACGTAGGCGTCGTGCGGGTCGAACTTCTTGCGTTGCGTCTCGGGGTTGAAGACGCGGAAGTAGGGGGCGGCATCCGCGCCCGATCCCGCGACCCACTGCCAGTTGAAGGGATTGCTCGCGGCATCCGCGTCGACCAGGCAGTCCCAGAACCACTGCTCGCCGTGACGCCAGTCGATCAGCAGGTTCTTGATGAGGAAGGATGCCGTGACCATGCGCACGCGGTTGTGCATGACGCCGGTCTTCCACAGCTGACGCATCCCGGCGTCCACGACGGCCACGCCGGTGCGTCCCTTCTGCCACGTCTCGAGGTGCGAGCGGTTCAGCTTCGGCCACGGGAAGTCGTCGAAGTTCCGGCGCCAGTTCACGGTGGCGATGTCGGGGGAGTGGTACGTGACGTGCCACGCGAATTCGCGCCAGACGAGCTCGGACAGGAAGCCGCTCGCGCTTTTGGCGTGCTCGCCCGAACCCCGGTGCTCGACGGTGTCGTGCCACACCTGATACGGGCTCAACTCGCCCCACCGCAGCCGCGGAGACAGGTTCGAGGTAGCTCCGCCGGCGAATTCGTCGCGGTACTTCGAGTAGTCGCCGAGGTCGTCGTCGAGGAACTCCCTCAGCCGCGCCTTGGCCGCCGGTTCGCCCGGCTCCCACGTCTCGCGCAGGCCCTGGGCCCAGTCGGGCTTCGTCGGCAGCAGGCCCCATGACGACAGGTCGTCGGAGTCGACGGATGCCGACACCCCGGGGATCTTTCGCGCCTCCGGCATCGGCGGCCTCGGCGCGGGCAGCTTCTGAACGGCGCGCGAGAACGGGCTGTACACGCCGTAGGGCTTGTCGCTCTGCGTGCGAACGGTCCACGGTTCGTAGAGGAGGTTCGCCGCGAACGAGGCCACGGTGACGCCGTCGTCGCGCAGCTCCTCCTTGATACCCGCGTCGATCTCGCGCTCGACCCCGCCGTAACGGCGGTTCCAGAAGACGGCGCCGGCGCCGACCTCGTCGACCACCGCCGGGAGCACCGTCGCCGCCGCCCCCCGGCGCAGCACGAGCGTCGCGCCGCGGTCCTCGAGTCGTTCGGCGAGGGATGCCAACGACCCGTCCAGCCACCACCGCGCCGCCCCGCCGATCTCGCGCACGCCGTCCGATTCCTCGTCGAGCACGTACAGCGCCACGATCGGCTCGTCGCGGTCGAGTGCCGCACGCAGAGCCGGATTGTCGGTCAGGCGGAGGTCGTCACGGAACCACACGATCGAAGGCGATGCCATCCCTCGACGCTATCCACCCCGGCATCCGCCCCTCCGGGCTTGACAGGCGGGTCGCTCCCGGCGAGCCACCTCGGTTGAGCCGTCGCCGAGATCACACGCCCCCGCCGAGGTCACGCGCAATCGGACGCGGAGACGTCTGATCTCGAGCGACTCGTGTCATCTCGCCGGATGCCGGGCGCCGGGCGCCGGACGCCGGTTGCCGGACGCCGGACGCCGGACGCCGGGCGCCGGACGCCGGGCCGGAACGCCGCGCGTCAGATCGAGGAGACGTCGTGCCCCTTCGGCAGCGCCACGATGAGACCGCCCGCCACGATGCGCGTGTAGATGCGCGTCGCCTCACCGAACTCGTCGCCGTCGAGCTCGATCGGTTGCGCGGGCGCGGTCGCGAGCTCGATGCCCGTGCCCCGCAGGTACCGCACCGAGGAGTCCTTGCGGCGTTCGAGCACGCGCCGGCCGGCGCGGAACCTGCGCAGCACCGAGTTGTCCCACACGATGCTCCGCCACACGCCCAGCCAGCCCAGCACTCCGGTCGGCTGCAGTACGGCGACGTCGAGGCGACCGTCGGCGATCGAGGCGTCGGGGATCAGCGCCACTCCGCCCTGCAGGGCGCCGCAGTTCGCGAAGAGCACGCTGTGCACCTTCGCCGAGTGCAGACGGTGCCCGTTCAGCTGGTACATCACGCGGAACGGCTTCGCGTTGACCAGAGACCGGGCGGCGCCGTCGACGTAGGCGACCCACCCGACCTGCTTCTTCAGGTCGTCTCGCGTGTTCTGGATCATCGCGGCATCCAGGCCCATGCCGGCCATGACGGAGAACCCGTGCTCCTCGATCTCGCCGTCGGCGCGGCGGATGCGGGCGAGCCCCGTGTCGATGGAGTGGACGTCGCCCTCGAAGGTCGCTCGGATCATCGCGTCGGTGTCGGTCAGCGGGAGGTTCAGGTTGCGGGCGAGGAGATTGCCCGTGCCGCTGGGGACGATCGTGAGGGGGACGCCGGTGGAGGTGAGCGCCTCGGCGACCGCGCGCACGGTGCCGTCGCCGCCGGCCACGAGCACGGCATCCACCTTCTCGTCGAGCGCCGCGCGGGTCGCATCGTCGCCCAGGTCGTCGACGGTCGTCTCGTAGAACAGCGGCTCAGCCCATCCGGCTTCGCCGGCGAGTTCGGCCACCCGCGCCCGCAGCACCTCGGGCTCGACCTTCGTGGGGTTGTAGACGAGGGCGGCGCGCTTCTTCTGCGTGGTCTCGGCGTCCATCGGGGCGTCCTCGCCCTCGGCGTCCACGCGCTGGGTCTTGCCGGGGAGCTCGGCCGAGGAGTCGGGGTCGACGTCCTCCGGCTGATGGATGGTGTCGTCGGGCTCTGCGGCGTCCTTGGGGTGCGGGACGTCCTTGCGCGGATGATCGGCCACGTCGTCGCCCAGGCGGGCGGCGTCGAAGTGCTCGTGCGATCCGTCGGCCGCGGCCGCGTCGGCCTGCACGTCGGCGGGGGCGTCGTCGGGGACGTTGTCGGGGGACTCCGCGTCGTCACGCGGCTCGTCAGGGGCGGCCATGGCATCCACCATAGGACCGCGCGGGCGGGCGCAACCCGCCGAGGAGACGGGGTTGACGGCGGGATGCCGCACGCGCATGCGCCGCGCGTGTCTCCCCTCGTTCCGCGGAGGATCGAACGGCATGAACGGATGCCGGCACGCACGGTCGCGCCTGCCGGTCGTCGATCGACGCGCCCCGCTCGACGCGGAAGGAGCGGTCGGGCGCGACCGTAGGATGGACGCGTGATCGACCTGACCCTGCTGCGTGAAGATCCCGAGCTCGTGAAGCGCTCCCAGATCGCCCGCGGGGAGTCGCCGGATTCGGTGGACGAGGCCCTCGCCGCCGACCGCGACCGCCGCGCCGCCATCACCGCCTTCGAGGAGCTGCGCGCGTCGCAGAACGCCCATGGCAAGCGCGTCGCCCAAGCACCGAAGGACGAGAAGGCCGCGCTCGTCGCGGAGGCCAAGCAGCTCAGCGAGCAGGTCAAGGCGGCACAGCACGCCGTGACCGCCGCCGAGGAGGCCGCCGAGGCGGCGCTGGCGAAGATCGAGAACATCGTGCTCGAGGGCGTCCCGGCCGGCGGAGAAGACGACTTCATCACTCTGCGCACGCACGGCGAGGTCCCCTCTTATGACTTCACGCCGCGCGACCACCTCGAGATCGGCGAGCTGCTCGGCGCGATCGACATGGAGCGCGGCACGAAGGTCTCGGGCAGCCGCTTCTACTTCCTCACCGGCATCGGTGCGCGGCTCGAGCTCGCGCTCATGACCCTCGCGCTCGACCGGGCTCTGCAGGCGGGCTTCACCCCCATGATCCCGCCGACGCTCGTGCGCCCCGAGGTCATGCGCGGAACCGGCTTCCTCGGCCAGCACGCCGACGAGGTGTACCACCTGCCGAAGGAGGATCTCTACCTGGTCGGTACGAGCGAGGTGCCCCTCGCCGGGTATCACATGGACGAGATCCTCGACCTGGAGCGCGGCGCGAAGCGCTACGCCGGGTGGTCCACCTGTTACCGCAGCGAGGCGGGCTCCTACGGTAAGGACACCCGCGGCATCATCCGCGTGCACCAGTTCAACAAGCTCGAGATGTTCGTCTACACCGACCCGGCGGATGCCGAGGCCGAGCACGACCGTCTCGTCGCGATGCAGGAGGGCATGCTGCAGGACCTGGGGCTCGCCTACCGCGTGATCGACGTGGCCGCCGGCGACCTCGGATCCAGCGCGGCGCGCAAGTTCGACATCGAGGCCTGGGTCCCCACGCAGGGCGCCTACCGCGAGCTCACGAGCACCTCCAACTGCACGACGTACCAGGCCCGGCGCCTCGAGACCCGGTTCCGTCCCGCCGACGGCGGGAAGACGCAGCCGGTCGCGACCCTCAACGGCACGCTCGCCACCACGCGGTGGATCGTGGCGCTGCTCGAGACGCACCAACGCGAGGACGGATCGGTCACGGTGCCCGAGGTGCTGAGGCCCTACCTCGGCGGCCTCGAGGTCATGGAGCCGATCGCATGACCGACGAGGCCGCCCTGCCCGCCACCGGTGCCGTCGAGAGCGCCCCGAAGCAGGAGGCGGCCGACGTCGTCGCCGACCTGGCCGACGACGCCCGCGTCGGGCGCATGCTCATCGCGCTCGACATCGACGGCACCGTGCTGCTCGAAGACGACACGCTCAGCCCCGGAGTCGTCGAGGCCGTCGCCCACGCGCAGGCGGCGGGTCACGAGGTCATGCTCGCCACCGGTCGCAGCTGGGACAGCACCCACACGATCATGGATCGCCTCGGCATCCGTCCCGAGTACGCCGTGTGCTCCAACGGCGCGATCGTCATGCGACGCGACGGCGATGACGGCGACTACGTGCGCGCCCACGTCGAGACCTTCGATCCCTCCGAGGTGCTGACCCTGCTGGGCGAGCACCTCGCGGGCGCGCACTTCCTCGTCGAGCTCCCCGACGGCAAGCGCCTGTTCACCGACTACCTCGACGACTGGAACCTCGAGAAGGCCGACAAGGTCGCGTTCGCCGAGCTGTCGGCGCAGCCCGTGTGCCGTGTGGTCGTGGTGGCCCCCGAGCAGACCGACCAGGACTTCCTCGAGCTCGTCGAGCGCATCGGCCTCACGCAGGTCTCGTACGCGATCGGCTGGACCGCATGGCTCGACATCGCCCCGAAGGGGGTCGACAAGTCCACGGCCCTCGAGCTGGTTCGCGGGTGGCTGGGCATCGCGCCGGAGCGCGTGCTCGTCATGGGCGACGGCCGCAACGACATCGAGATGATGCAGTGGGCGGTCCGCAACGGCGGTCGCGCGATCGCGATGCACCAGGGTCCGCCCGAGGTGCACGCCGCCGCGGGTGAGGTCGGCCTCTCGGTCACCGACGGCGGCGTCGCCGCGATCCTGCGCGCGTTGTGATCGCGCCCGCCACGCGTTCGCCCTGACGCGCCACGTGAGGTCCCTGAGCCCGTCTAAGGGACCGGTCCCGCACCTCAGACGTGTGCCGCGTGTCCGGCCCGTACGGCGCGGTGGTCGACGATCCGCGACGCCTCCCAGGCCACCAGTCCCACCGGCGGCAGAAGCAGCAGGGCGACGGCCCACGTGGCCTTGAGTCCGACGCCGTTGTGCGGATCGCGCACCGCGACGACCGCGGCGAGCAGGGATGCCGCGTACACGAGCGCGAACACCGCCAGAACGATCTGCGAAGACAGGGTGGTGACGATCATGGGGTGCCTCCTCATCTCAGACGGCCCGGCGGGTCGTGGTGGGCTGATGAGGTCCGGTCTACTCCTGCCCGAGGCGACCGGCGTCCGCCCGAGGCGAATGGATACCCCGGACATAAACGGCGTTCAGCGGCGGAAGGCGCCTCGTCGAACGGGGGTGGCCGCCCACGCCGTGGCGACCGCCGCATCCAGCACCGCCCGGTCGGCGCGGGCGAGCTCACGGTGTGCGCGCACGAGCGCCGCGCGCGCACCGTCGGCGAACACCGCCGCGTCGCGGGGAGAGGATGCCGCGAGCGAGGCGAGGCATTTCTGCAGGCGCACCTGCACCTCGAGGAGCCCCGCTCCGTCGCGCGCCAGGGGACGGAAGGCGTCGGCGACGAGGTCGGGAAGCTGCGGGGCCGGAACGAACACGTGCTCGTGATCGACGTGCTCGGCGCGATCGGTGGTGAGGGCGCGCGAGAACACGCGCTGAAGCGCGGCGATCACGTCGATGGCCGTCCCGGGATCGTTCGTCGCGGGGGAGAGGGCTCGCGTTCCGATCTCCGCGAGCGCGATCACGCCGAACCGCGGATCCTGCTCATACGTCCGATGGTGCTCCACGCGGAAGGCGCGGACGACCCCGGCGATCACGTCGTCCCCGGGGTCGCCGGTGACGAAGGCGAGGGGGACGCGCGAGTCGGCGGTCCGCCCGGGGGTGGCGCGCACGTGGATCTCGACATCCGCCTGCCGCGCCACTCGTTCGAGCCCCGCGACGTCGATGTGGGTGACGTAGCCGACCTCGTCGGCGTGGACGGCGACGGCGTCGACGGGAACCGGCACGGCGGCGCGGGCCCCGAGGGTCGGATACTCGGCGTGGAGTTCGAGCGACAGCGCCGCCGCCTTCTCGACGCGGTCGATGACGTCGGCCATCCGCCCGAATGTCGACAGGTGCGAGATCCACCGCAGCAGCGTCACGACGACGATGGCGATGATCACCAGCGTCGCGACGAAGAGGATGGACCGCCCCTGCTGCTCGTAGTACCCGGTGGAGAGCGCGACGATGCCGACGAGCGAGAACGCGAACGCCCCCACGAAGGTCGAGACGGCGTTCTGCGAGGTCGGATCGGCGATGAGCAACTGCGTCGACCGTGGCGTCGCGGTCGTGGTCGCCGACGAGAAGGCCGTCACCATGGCGGTCACCGAGAAGGTGCTGACGGTCAGCATCGCCGTCGCGATGATCTGCAGGAGGGAGTCGACGGCGCCGTCGCCCAGCGAGAAGCTGAACGAGAACGGCAGGAGCGGGCCGATGAAACGGGCGGCGAGGGCGACGACGATCGCGATGACCGTGAAGATGGCCGCGCGCACCCACACTCGGCTTCCGAGCCGGAGGAAGAAGGATGCCAGCGCTCCGCGCGTTCTCGTCGCCATGCGTCCGACGCTACTGAGCCCCGGCGTCACGCCACGGGGGCTGGACGCCGTCATCCCGGGCGGTCGGTAGACTCGGCTCGTCCGGGAGGGTTGTCCGAGCGGCCGATGGACCTGGTCTTGAAAACCAGTGGGCAGCAATGTCCCGTGGGTTCGAATCCCACACCCTCCGCAACGCGAAACGCGGGCCCCGCAGGGGTCCGCGTTTCGCGTTATGACCGGCTGAGCGGGAGTCGAACGGGGGTGGGGTCCACGCCGCCGGTCCCGGCGGCCTTCGCGGAGCCCCATCGCATACCGACTGCGAGCTAGAATTCTGTACATGACCACGCTCTCGCTCGCCGACGCTCGTGCCAACCTCTCCAAGCTCGTCGAGTCGGCCATCACGACGCACGAGAGGTTCGACGTCACGCGCAACGGCGACCGCGTCGCGGTGCTGATGAGCGCGGACGACTACGACGCCCTTCTCGAAACGGTCGACGTGCTGAGTCGGCCCGCCGAGGTCGCCGCCGTTCGTGACGGCCTCGCCGATCTCGCCGCGGGGGAGACGTCGTCGGCGGCTGAGGTACGGGCGGCGATGATCGCGCGCGGTCGTCTCACCGCATGACGTACGAGGTGGTCTTCACGCGGGGTGCTCGCCGGGCGCTCGAAGTCGATCTGCCCGAGAAGGTGGCCGCCGCCGCGTTCGAGTTCATCGTGGGGGCTCTCGCCGAGAATCCTCGCCGGGTGGGCAAGCCGCTCCGCGAGCCTCTGGCCCCTCTGTTCTCCGCCCGTCGCGGGGAGTATCGGGTGCTCTATCGGATCATCGACGAGCGGGTCGTCATCGAGATCGTCTCGATCACGCATCGGCGCGACGCGTACCGATCCTGACGCCACCATCGGTCGTCGCCGCCGGAACGGGTGAAACGCCCGGTCTTCACGGCATTCACAGCCGTGCGTCCCTAGTATTGCTGCGACCTTCGGCCGCCGCGCCGAGGTCGACGTGCTGCCGGGCCGGTGGCATCCGTCGTGAAAGGACCCGAGTGAGCAAGACCACCACCCCGCGCGGTCCGAGGACCGTCGCCCGCCACGGGCGGCTCACCTCGCCCGGTCCGCTCGGTCAGCTGTTCCGCGGTCTCGCCATCGTTCTCGCCGTGCTGCTCGTCTCGGGCGGAACGGTGCTGGCGTACGCCGCGGTCGACCTGACTCGCAGCTTCACCGCCGACGCCGTCGAACTGAAGAACCAGCCCGCGGTACCGCCGGACCTCGGCGAGCTCAAGGGCGGCGTCAACATGCTGCTCATCGGCACCGACGAGTGCGAGCCCGAGTTCGCGGAGCTGTTCGGCGACCGGTGCACCGGCGCCGACTCCGAGGGCAGCCTCAACGACGTCAACATGCTCGTGCACATCTCCGACGCGCCGCGCCGCGTGACCGTCATCTCGTTTCCGCGCGACCTCATGGTGCCGATCCCCTCGTGCACCGACAAAGACGGCGTCGAGCACTCCGCGATGAGCAAGCAGCAGATCAACAGCGCCTTCTCCTACGGCGGTCTGTCGTGCGTCGTGGAGACGATCTCCGACCTCAGCGGTCTCGAGATCCCGTTCGCCGCGAAGGTCAGCTTCGGCGGCGTCATCAACATCACGGATGCCATCGGCGGCGTCGACGTGTGCATCGCGAACGGCATCAAAGACCCGTACACGGGCATCGACTGGCCCGCCGGCATGCGCACCGTGGTCGGCCTCGACGCTCTGCAGTTCCTGCGGACCCGCCACGGCGTCGGCGACGGCGGCGACCTCGGCCGCATCTCGAACCAGCAGCAGTACATGTCGCGACTGGCGAACAAGCTGAAGAGCCAGGAAGTGCTCTCGAACCCCGCGACGCTGTACAAGCTGGCCTCCACGGCGCTGCGCAACGTCGACCCGTCGACGTCGCTGACCAACCCGCTGACCCTCGTCCAGATCGCCTCGGCGGTGAAGGACGTCCCCTTCAGCGAGATCGTGTTCATCCAGTACCCGACCTACACCGACCCGTCCGACCCGAACCGCGTCGTCCCCGACCACGAGGACGCCGACACCCTGTGGGCCGCGCTGGCCGCCAACCAGCCGCTGCAGCTGTCGGGCAACCTCAGCGACGGCAACGGCGTGATCGCCGACGCGAACGCCACGCCGGCCCCGTCCGACACCGCGGCTCCCGCGCCGACCGACGCCGCGACCGACGCCCCGTCGGCGGGCGCCGACGCGACCCCGACCCCGGGATCGACCCCGGGCACGGTCGTGCTCCCCGAGGGCATCGCGGGTCAGACCGCCGCCCAGGCGACGTGCTCGAACGGCAACGTGCGTCAGTGACGCCCGGCCCGCTGCCCGGCATCCGGACTTCGGTTTCGGATGCCGGGCGGCATCCGGTTAGTATTGACCGGTGTGCTCGCGCCGCAAGGTTCGATCACCTGGAGACGTCGCATAGTCAGGCCTAGTGCACCACCCTGCTAAGGTGGAGTCCCCGTAAGGGGACCGAGGGTTCAAATCCCTCCGTCTCCGCAGAAAAAGCCCCGGTCCGCCGGGGCTTTTCTCGTTCCGGATGCCGATGTCGTCGGTGACCGCCGGTCTTACCCGCGCCGTAGCTCCACGGCGCTGAGTCCCGGCATCCCGAGCCAGGAACGACCGTCGGGGGCGTCGACGACGGTGAGCAGCACCGCGTCGCAGGAGCGGCATCGCACGACCGCGCCCATCGCGGACGCGTAGACCGAGGCGGTGGCGAGCAGGCCGCGGATGCCGCAGTGCGTGCAGCGCACTTCGGAGCCGGTCGCATCCCACCCCAGGAGATCGTCGAGGCGCCCGGCCAGGGCGTTGCCGTCGAGCACGGTCATCACGAACCTCCGAACCTCTCGGTGCGCACGCGCGCCGGCGCGTGTCCCTGCTCGATCAGCCACCCCGCCACGGCCTCGACGAACGGCGTCGGACCGCAGACGAACACCCGTGGCTCCTCCGCCGCGGGGATGATCGCGTCGCGCAGGCGCTCGGCGGTCAGCCGCCCCGGCGGGATCGCCGACGCCGCCGGGGCGCTTCGCGTGTAGACGACCTCGAGGTCGAGGCGGTCGTCGCGCGCGAGCGCCGTCAGTTCGTGGCGGAAGAACATGTCGTCAGCCGATCTCACCGAATACAGCAGGCGGAAGGGGGAGGCGTCGGCGCTCTCGGCGTGCGCGGACGCCATCGCGAACAGGGGGACGACCCCCGACCCTCCGGCGATCAGCTGAACCGGCGCGGGGTCGGCCGACGGCGTCCACACGAAGAACGCGCCGAGCGGGCCGTGCACCTCGATGCGGTCTCCCTCGCGCAGCTCGTGCACGAGGAAGGGAGAGACCTCTCCGTCAGGCACCTCGTCGACCGCGAGCGTGATCCGCGTCCCCTCGCCCGAGGAGGCGACCGAGTACGAGCGGCTCGCCTGGTAGCCGTCGGGGGCGGTCAGTCTGACGTCGAGGTGCGAACCGGCGTCGTTGCCCGGCCAGGTGGGCACGTCGAGCTCGATGCGCCGCGCGGTCGACGTCTCGGGGCGCGTCGCGACGACGGTGGCCGCGTGCCAGGATGCCGGTCGACGCGTCACCCGTACCGTTCCTCGCGCCAGGGGTCGCCGTGCAGGTGGTACCCGTTCTGCTCCCAGAAACCCGGCTTGTCGGATGCCATGGTGATGAGACCCTGCACCCACTTCGCGCTCTTCCAGAAGTACAGGTGCGGCACGAGCAGGCGGGCGGGGCCGCCGTGCTCGGGGGTGAGGGGCGCACCGTCGGCCTCGAAGGCGATCCAGCTCTTCCCCCCGAGCAGGTCGTCGAGGGCGAGGTTGGCCGTGTACCCGCCGAAGGAGTGCACCATCACGTAGCGGTGGCTCGTCTCGACCTCCGCGAAGACGCGGTCGAGCGAGACGCCGCGCCAGGGCATGTCGAGCTTCGTCCAGTGCGTGACGCAGTGGATGTCGACCGTGACGTCCTCCATGCCGAGCGCCTGGAACTCCTCGAGGCTCCAGCGATGGACGCCCTTCTCGGTGCCGATCGCGAACTCCCACGCCGCGGCGTCCACCGCGGGGGTCGGCCCCGCCGACAGCACCGGCCAGTCCGACACGAGGGTCTGGCCCGGGGGCAGACGGGGGTCGCGTTCCCGACGACGACCGCCGAAGCCGCGGGTGATGAATGACATGTGCTCCCCCTGCCGATCCCGTGAGGATCACCCTAGCCACGCCGACGGGCTCTCGACAGGGGACGGGCGGCGACGCCAGCCACCGCGGCATCCACCGCGCACCCGCTAGTGTCGTCCCGCGGCGTGCACACGCCGGCATCCTCACCCCCGGGAGATACGCACATGTCGGTCGGTCTGCTCGCCGTCGTCGATGACATCCTCAGCGCCGCGATGCGCGCGAGCGCCAAGACCGCGGGCGTCGTCATCGACGACGCGGCCGTGACCCCTCAGTACGTGCAGGGATTGTCCCCGGCGCGGGAACTGCCCGTGGTGTGGAAGATCGCGCTGGGCAGCATCATCAACAAGTACGTGATCATCATCCCGATCGCGCTGCTGCTGACCGCCTTCGCACCGTGGGTTCTGCCGTACCTGCTCATCATCGGAGGCTGCTTCCTGTGCTTCGAGGGCGCGGAGAAGGTGCTCGAGTGGTTCGGCGTGAGCCACGGTGAGCACGACTCCGACGAGCCCCGCGACGAGAAGAAGCTCGTGCTGGGCGCCGTGCGCACCGATCTGATCCTCAGCACCGAGATCATGCTGATCGCGTTGTCCAGCCTCGACCCCGGGCTGAGCATCTGGATGACGCTCGCTGCACTCCTCGTCATCGGCCTCGCCATGACGCTCGTCGTCTACGGCGCCGTCGCGCTCCTCGTGAAGGTGGATGACATCGGGCTGCGGTTCATGAAGAGCCCCTCGCGCGCGGTCCGACGCTTCGGGGTGCGGGTCGTGGCATCCATGCCCGCCGTCTTCCGCGTCATCAGCGTCATCGGCACCGTCGCGATGCTGTGGGTCGGCGGGCACCTCGTGCTGCAGAACCTCGAGGAGACGTTCTGGGCGGGCCCCTACGAGCTCGTCCACCTCGTGACGCACGCGATCGAGGCGGCGGGTCCGGTCGTCGTGTGGATCGTGGAGACGGCGATGTCCGCGGTCTTCGGGCTGGCGCTCGGGTTGATCATCGTCGGGGTGGTGACGGGGGTGCAGCGGGTCGGGCGCCGCAACTCCTCCGCCGACGCCGGGCACTGATGCTGCGCGCGGGCGCAGGGATCTCCGCCGCAGCCGGTCGCTGATGTGGCGCGTGCCGGTCCCGGGCCGTGGCCGCGGGCGTCGACGATTTGAACGCTCTCGAGTCAGGCGCGGCGGGCCTCGCCGGCTTCGACGGCGCGCTCGATACCGGCGATCAGCTCGGGCCACAGCTCGGGCACGATGAAGTGCCCCATACCGGGGTGCACCTGCACCTCGGCGGAGCGCAGGGCCTCGGCCATGTCGACGGCGGCGCTCCAGTGCAGCACGTCGTCGTCGCGGCCGTGGAACACCAGTGCGGGAACGTCGAGCGCGCGGAGCGCCTCGAGTCGCTCGGGAGCGCGCAGCAGCGCGGACCACTGACGGGAGAAGCCCTCCGGGGCGTAGCCGCGGTCGAACGCCTCGACGGCGGCCCACGTGTTCCATTCGACGTCGAGCGGGTAGCGCTCGCCGGCGGTAGAGGCGGCGAAAGCCCTCGCTCCGGCGCGCACCTCGTCGCGGCTGTAGCGGACCGGTTCCCGCATGAGCTCGGGACGCTCGTCGTGCAGGATGTAGCGCGGGTCGCGGCCCGGGATCGTGGAGAGCAGGCCGAGGCTGCGCACGCGCTGCGGATGCCGGATCGCGGCCATCTGCGCCATCATCCCGCCCATGGAGTGCCCGACGAGGTGCGCCGCGTCGATCCCGAGGTCGTCGAGCACGCGGATGACGTCGTCGCCCATCTCCTCGAGACCGTAGCCGCCGTCGATGTCGTCGGGACCGCCGAAGCGGGCCGACAGGCCGACGTCGCGGTTGTCGAAGCGCACGACGTGGAGGCCGCGTCCCACGAGCGCGGACACGAAGTCGACGTGCCAGGCGATGAGCTGCGCGCCGCCGCCGGCGATCAGCACGACCGTCGGCGCAGAGGGGTCTCCCGCGGTGTCGTAGAAGATCGCGGGGTCGGGGGTGAACGGCATCCGGGGTCCTTCGGGTCGTGTGCGAGCGACGATAGCCCGCGTCAGCGGGGCGACGGTATGGGCGCGGACCCCACCCCGGCGGAGACGGGGATGGATGCCGCGCACGTCGCGCCGAGGTCACGGGACAGGTCCGCCGCGAGGGCGCGGGCGGCCTCGCGGAGCTCGGGCAGCCGCGCCGAGACATCTTCCGTCGCCCCGACGATGCACGCCGCGGCCGCGACGAGACCAGCGGCGTCGCGGACCGGGGCCGAGACCGACGTGATGCCGAACTCGTCGATCGAGCGCATCGTGAGCGTCCCATCGGCGCGCACCCGCTCGACGCGGCGTACGAACTGCTCGTACTCCGCGGCGCCGTGGCGCCGGGGGAAGAGCTGCGCGAGCTGGGCCGCGTCGAAATCCATCGCGAGCGTGGGGCCGCCGTCGGAACCGACCAGGGGGTGCGGGCGGCCGAGCCAGGGCGCCATGCGCAGTCCCTCCCCGAGCGGCTCGATGTGCTCGACCATCGTGAAGCTGCGCATGCCGGTGAGCGTCGTGACGAAGACGCACGCGCCGACGCGCTCCGCGGTCGCGGCCGTGCGGGCGGGACCGTCAAGCGCGAGGGTCGGGGCGAAGGCGGCACGGTGCCACGCGTGGATCGAGGGATCGACGTGCAGGGCATCGGTCTCGGCGTCGCGGGCGAGCAGGCCCGTGCGCACGAGAGCGTCGGCCGCTCGACGCGCGCGGTCGAGGCGCAGCCCGATCGCGGAGGCGGCGGCCGTGACGGAACGGGGGGAGTCCGCGATGACCTCCGCCATCCGCACGGCTGCCTCGATCGCCCTGATCGGCGCGACGGTGGGCCCGTCGTCGCGGGCGGTCGGGGTATCGCGGGCGGGCTCCGGACGGTGCGTCCGCGCGAGCGCCCGCTCGAACGCGTGACGGGCGTCGGTCAACAGGCGGCGGATGCGCGGGCGTGCACGGGCGGCGCGGTACACCGGGAGCGATACGGCGAGAACGGCGACACGACGACCGTCGGGGGCGGTGAGGGCGACGGCGATCTCGACGGCACGGCCGGTCTGCGACTCCACGACCACCTCGCCGGCGCCGTCGGGCGACGCCGCCCGCACGAGCGCGCGTCGCGGGTCGTCCACACGGTCGCCGATGATCGCGGGCACGTGCAGGGTCCACCCCGACGCGACGGTCGCCACGATCCGCGCCCCACCGCTCTCGGGTGCGGCCAGCACGACCGTCTCGGCGGTCTCCTGCGCGAGCCGGTGCAATTCGAAGTGCACGGTCGGCCCCAGGGCGGCGGCGGCGCGTCCAGACAGGCTGACCGCCCGCGTGCCCACACCGTACGTCCCATAGCCGTCGCCCCGCCGGAGGAGTCCCGCGTCGGCGAGCTCGGCGCAGAGGCGCGAGGCGGTGCTGAGCCCGATGCCGGCCGGACGGGCGATCTCGGCGAGGGGGAGCGGCGCGGTGGGGTCGCCACGACCAGCGACCGCGCGAAGGACCGCGACGGCCTGCTCGACGCGTGCGGTCATGGCCTTCTCGATTTCTGCAAAGTGGTCGTCGATGAATTGCTGCAGATGGCGACCGTAACAGGGCGGCGACGAGCGATTCGAATAATTGCCGATATTCGCCGGGCGCCCGTCCGGCTCTCGGGAGGATCCGTCATGGAGGAATTCGACGTCGCCGTCGTGGGACTCGGCGCGCTCGGCAGCGCGGCCGCGTACCACCTGGCTCGTCAGGGCGTCCGCGTCGTCGCGTTCGAGCAGTTCGAGCTCGGGCACGTGCGTGGCGCCTCGCACGACACCTCGCGCATCGTGCGCACCTCGTACGGCTCGGCCGCCTACGTGCGCTTCGCGCAGGCGGCCTATCGCGAGTGGGCGGCGCTGGAGGCGGCGACGGGCGAGCGCCTGCTCACGATCACGGGCGGCGTCGTGTTCATCCCTGACGACGGTCCATACGACGCGGCCGACTTCGCGCGCAGCCTCTCCGACAGCGGCGTGCCGTTCGAGCTGCTCGATCCGTCAGAGGTGCGGGCACGCTGGCCGCAGTTCGTGGTCCCCGAGGGGGTGACGTGCGTCTACACCCCCGATTCGGGAATCGCGCACGCCGCCCGCACCGTCGCGACCCTGCAGATGCACGCGCGCATGCTCGGTGCCGTGCTGCGGGATCGCACCCGCGTCGATCGCCTCACCCCCGACGATCAGGGCGTCGTCGTCTCGACCTCCGGGGGCGACGTGCGCGCGCGCCGCGTCGTCGTCGCCGCGGACGCGTGGACGAACGAGCTGCTCGAGCCGCTCGGCATCCGGATCCCGCTCGAGGTGATGCAGGAGCAGGTCAGCTACTTCGCTCCCGCGGACCCCGAGGTGTTCGACCGTGACCGCTTCCCCGTGTGGATCTGGGAGGACGAGCAGTGCTTCTACGGGTTCCCGACGTACGGGGAGCCGACGATCAAGGCCGCGCGCGACGTCTCGGAGAACCGCATGACGCCCGCCGAGCGCACCTTCGTGCCCTCGCCCGAGCGCACCGCGGAGCTGGCGGCCTTCCTCGCCGCGACGATCCCCTCCAGCGGTGAGCCGCTGCGCACGGTCACGTGCCAGTACGCGCTCACGCCCGACCGCCGTTTCGTCATCGGGCCGCTCATCGAGCACCCGGACATCATCGTGGCGCTCGGGGCGGGGCACGCCTTCAAGTTCACGCCCGCGATCGGTCTGGCCCTGGCCGAGCTCGCGACGGGTGGCGACACCACCGACGACCTGGCGGCGTTCGCGGTCGACGCGACCGCCGTCCCCGCGATGTGAGGCCCGGCATGCAAGTACAACGACGCGGCGACGGTCACCACGACTGGAGCCTATACGAGGGGGAGGGTCGGGTCGGCATCGAGTGGTACTTCGCGGATACCACGGCCCTCGGTGTCCACGTGATGCTCTACCACCTGGCCCCCGGTGCGTCCGAGGGCGAGCACCGGCACCTGACCGGGGCGGCCGACAGCTGCTCGGCCGAGAGCAGCGACGAGATGTACATCGTGACGCGCGGCGAGGTCGTGTTCTCGACGGACGGCGACGAGCGCGTGCTCGCCGCGGGTGATGCGGCCTATGCCCCGGCCGGTCTGCGGCACGGCGTGCGCAACGCCTCCGCCGAGCCGGCCGAGCTCGTGCTCGTCTTCGGCCCGCCGCGCGGGGAGGCGGCGGCATGAGGCACAACGCCGACTACGCCCTCGACGACCTCGACGCGGTCCGCGCGCTCGTGGACGAGAACCCCTGGGCCACGCTCGTCAGCCACATCCCGGGGCGCGGGCTCGTGGCATCCCACTACCCGGTGCTCGTCGACGCCGCCGCCGACGGCCTCGCCCTCGTGAGCCACGTCGGCCGCCCCGACGAGGCGCTGCACGAGCTCGGCGCCCACGAGGTCCTGGTGATCGTGTCGGGACCCAGCGGGTACGTCTCGCCGAGCTGGTACGACACCTCGCCCGCCGTGCCCACGTGGAACTTCGTCGTGGCGCACCTGTACGGCATCCCCGAGATCCTGAGCGACGACGAGAACCTCGCCGTGCTCGATCGGCTCGTGACGCGGTTCGAGGCGCCGCTGCCGAACCCCTTCCTGATGCACCACAGCCTCGAGAACACGGCGTACGCCGAGCGCATCGTGCACGGAACGGTCGGCTTCCGCCTGCCCGTGACCCGCGTCGAGGCGAAGCAGAAACTCAGTCAGGACAAGCCGGATGCCGTCGTCGACCGCGTGATCGCGGCGCTGCGCGCCCCCGGCCCCTACGCCAACCCGGCCCTGGCCGACCGCATGGATGCCATCCGCCCCCGAGAGGAACAGAACAGACGATGACCGGATTCGTTGGCGTGGACGCCATGGTGCGATGGGTCGCCACGCACGGCGCTGAGCGACTCATGACCGACATGGTCGCCTACCTGGAGGCGGACTACCGCCGGTGGCCGTCGTTCGACAAGGTCGAGCGCATGGCCAGCCACACGCCCTTCGGCGTGATCGAGCTCATGCCCATCAGCGACCCCGACACGTACGCGTTCAAGTACGTGAACGGGCACCCGTTCAATCCCGGCCGCGGGTATCAGACCGTGACCGCGTTCGGCGTCCTCGCCGACGTGCACAACGGCTACCCCGTGTTCCTGTCGGAGATGACGCTGCTGACGGCGCTGCGCACGGCCGCGACCTCGGCGATGGTCGCGCGGCGTCTCGCCCGCGCCGACGCGTCGACCATGGCCATGATCGGCGCGGGGAGCCAGGCCGAGTTCCAGGCCCTGGCCTTCCGCGGAATCCTCGGCGTCGACCGCTTGCGGGTCTACGACGTCGATCCCGCCGCCACGGCCAAGCTCGTGCGCAACCTCGCCCCGCTCGGCTTCGACATCGTGGTGTGCGACTCCGCGTCGGATGCCGCCCGCGGCGCCGACATCGTGACGACCTGCACCGCCGACAAAGCGGCGGCGACCGTGCTGAGCGACGCCGATGTGGCATCCGGAATGCACATCAACGCGATCGGCGGCGACTGCCCGGGCAAGACCGAGCTCGACCCGGCGATCCTCTCGCGCGGGCCCGTGTTCGTCGAGTACACGCCGCAGACGCGCATCGAGGGCGAGATCCAGCGCGTCGACGCGGACTTCCCCGTGACCGAGTTCTGGGAGGTGCTCTCCGGCCGGCGACCCGGTCGCACCGCCGATGATCAGGTGACCATCTTCGACTCGGTCGGATTCGCGATCGAGGACTTCTCGGCGCTGCGGTTCCTCCGCGACAGCGTCGCGGGCACGGAACTCGCGCTCGAGATCGACCTCGTGGCCGCCCCCGACGATCCCAAAGACCTGTTCGGTCTCGTCGGCTCGCCGGTGCCGGCGCTGTGAGCGCGCTCACCCTGCTCTCCGTCCGGCCGTACGGGGGCGGCGAGCCCGTCGACGTCGTCGTGCGCGACGGTCTCATCGAGACGATCGCCCCGACGGGCGCGGTGCCGGCCGCGGGCGAGGTCGTCGACCTCGACGGCCGCTTCGTCGGCCCCGGCCTGTGGGACGCCCACGTGCACTTCACGCAGTGGGTCATCTCCAGCCGCCGCGTCGACGTCGGCGGCACGAACGGTCCCGACGAGGTCGTGGATGCCGTACGCCGGGCGCTGCGCGCGGGAGCGCCGCGCACCGACGGCGTTCTCGTCGGCTACGGCTACCGCGACGGGCTGTGGACGACGCCGACCTCGCTGCGCGCCCTCGACGAGGCGTTCGCCGACGACCCCGTGGTACTCGTCAGTGGCGACCTCCACGCCGGGTGGATGAACTCGCGCGGCGCCGAGCGGCTCGGCCTCAGGCCGGACGACAGCGGCGTCGTCGCCGAGTTCGAGTGGATCGCCGCGCTGCAGCGCTTCCAGCAGGCGGCGTCCATTCCGGTCGAGGCATACGGCGAGGTCGCGGAGGCGGCGGCCCGGCGCGGGATCGTCGGGATCGTCGACTACGAGAACGTGCCGAACTTCCGTGAGTGGCCCGAGCGGGTCGCCGCCGGGGTGCGTTCCCTCCGCGTCGACGCCTCGGTGTGGCCCGACCGGCTCGAGGAGGCGCTCGCCGCGGGGCTGCGCACCGGCGACGACCTCGACGCGGACGGCCTCGTGACCATGGGCCGGCTCAAGGTCGTCTCCGACGGCTCGCTGAACACCCGCACCGCCTGGTGCTGGGACCCCTACCCCGGAGCCGACCCGCACGCCGAGCACGGGTGCGGGGTGCAGAGCGTCCCCGTCGAGGAACTGCGCCGGTTGCTCGTGCGCGCGGGAGAGGGTGGCATCCTGCCCGCCGTCCACGCGATCGGCGACCGCGCGAACACCGAGGTAATCGAGGTGTTCGAGGAACTCGGGATGCCGGGCATCATCGAGCACGCCCAGCTCGTGCGCGATGCGGACTTCGCGCGGTTCCGTAGGGCGGGACTGGTCGCGAGCGTGCAGCCGGAGCACGCCATGGACGACCGCGATATCGCCGACCTGCACTGGGCCGGTCGCACGGGGCGGGCTTTCGCGTTCGGATCGCTCCATCGTTCGGGAGCCGAGTTGCGCCTCGGCTCCGACGCCCCCGTCGCCCCTCTCGACCCGTGGCACGCGATCGCCGCTGCGACGGCGCGCAGTCGCGGGGACCGCGACGCATGGCATCCCGAACAACGCCTGCCGCTCGACGTCGCGCTCGCCGCGAGCAGTCGCACGACGCTGGCGGTGGGACAGCCGGCCGACCTGGTCGTGGTCGACGCGGATCCCTCTTCGTGCGATCGCGATGCTCTGCGCAGCATGCCGGTCGCCGCGACCCTGCTCGGCGGGCGGTTCACGCACCGGGCGGTGTGACGGCGTGGCGCCGCTCCCGGTGTCCGAGATGAACGCGACTCGCCGAAGAGAGACGCCGTGCGCCGTGGCGGGCGTCGTCTCCGCGAGGGCGTTCCGCCGCAGGGCGGGCTCGAGCTCAGACGTCGAGGACCAGCGACGAGCCCGCCCGCGCGCGCGAGACGCACGTGTAGATCACGCGGGCGTCGTCGTCGACGGTGAGCGAGTCGCGGTGCTCCACCGCGCCGTCGAGCACCGGGATCGCGCACGACCCGCACACGCCGCGCAGGCACGATCCGCTCACCGCGACCCCCGCCCCCTGCAACGTCTCGCGCAGCGACCGGGTCGCGGGTACCTCGACGGTGATGCCCGAGCGGGCCGCGGTCGCCGTGAACGGCTCGTTCGGGCCGAACTCCCGCTTCCTCGGCTCGAAGCGCTCGAGGTGGATGCCGGATCCCTCCGGCAGCGTCGGGGCGAGGGCGAGCAGCGCGTCGGTGAACGGCGCGGGGCCGCACGCGTAGACGTCGGTGCCGGGGACGATGCCGCCGAGGACGGCGGCGAGGTCGAGACGGCCCCGCTCGCCGCTCACGTGGACGCTCGCGCGCTCGCCCAGGGCGGCGATCTCGTCGGCGAACGCGACCCCGTCGCCGGTGCGGGCGGCGACGATCATGCGCCAGTCCGCACCGACGGATGCCAGGTGCCGCGCCATCGCGAGGATCGGCGTCACCCCGATCCCGGCGGCCAGCAGGAGGTACGCGGGAGCCTCGCCGAGTTCGAAGAGGTTGCGCGGCGGACGCACCCAGACCGTGCTGCCGGCGCGGAGGAACGCGTGGATGTAGTGCGAACCGCCCCGGGAGAGCTCCTCGCGGCGCACGGCGATGCGGTACGACGCGGTGTCAGCCGGGTCGCCGCACAACGAGTACTGGCGCTCGTGCCGCGTGATGAGCTGCAGGTCGATGTGCGCCCCCGGCTGCCACGCCGGCAGGGGGGAGCCGTCGGCGTTCTGCATCCGGATGCTGACGATCTCGGGCGTCTCGCGGGTGATCTCTTGCACCACCAGCGGCATCAGTCCCTCCCGGCCGCGCATTCAGTACAGCGCCCGGTAAGCGCCGGACATCGCCTCGTCGATGACGTCGCCCACCTCGGCGTCCCACCCGGAGGTGCTCGCCCAGATCTGGCCGGAGGTCGGTACCTGCGTCGCGAGGTCCTGCATGTCGACATCCCACAGACCGCCGCGCAGCAGCGCGCGACCGCAGTGCAGGTACACCTGCTCGATGCGCAGCACGATCGCGAGGTCCGGCACCGTGTGGTCCTGCTCGAGCGTGCGCAGCAGCGTCGGGTCGTCGGTGACGATCGCGGTGCCGTTGATGCGCAACGTCTCGCTCATGCCGGGCACGAAGCACAGCAGGGCGGCATGGCCGTTGTCGACGATGTTGCGCATCGAGTCGGCGATCTTGTTGCCGAGGCGATCGGGGATCGCGACCGTCCGGTCGTCGATCGCCCGCACGAAGCCCGGGTAGTCGCCGCGCGGCGAGTTGTCGCACCGTCCGTCGCGATCGGCGGTGGCCAGGGTGGCGAAGGGGGAGTGGGCGAGGAAGCGCAGACAGTTCTCGTCGAGGCGATCGGTGATCTTCTGCAGCGAGGGCCCCTCGGGTTCGCCCAGCGTGCCGCGGATCTCCTCCAGCCCGAGCGCGCGGAAGTCGGTGGAGAGCATGCCTTCGACGCTACCCGGAGCCCGATCGCGGCTCATCGTCTTCAGGGCACAGGATCAAGGGGTCGATCTGTGCCCCGGGCACACCTCGCGCGCGAGGACCTCAGCGTCCCGACCCGATGAGCCGCACGCGGCACGCCAGTTCGACGGCGAAGCGGGTGTCGGGGTCGTCGAGGTCGACGTCGAGCAGTTCGCGCACGCGGCGGATGCGGTAGCCCACGGCGTTCGGGTGAAGGTTCAGCTCGCGTCCGGCCTGGGCCAGCGAGTTGCGGTTGCCGAGGTACGACAGCAGGGTACGCACGGCGGTGGCCGATCGCTCCGCGCCGAGCGCGTCGAGCGGATGCAGCAGGTCGTCGAGCAGGTTGCGGCTGACCGGGGAGGCGTAGAAGTCGAGCAGCAGGCGCCGCAGCCCCGTCACGTCGGTGAGCTCGATGGCATCCAGTCGCCCCGCGGCGATCGCGGAGTCCGCAGCGACCCGAGCCTCGGCGGCGGACTGCCGGAGCCCGGCGGCGCCCGTCTGCGGTGTGCCGAGTCCGACCGTGTACGTCCAGTCGTCGCCCGCCAGCCGGCGCGCCTGCTCCTGCACGCGCACGATGACGTCGCGCAGGCGCCGCTGGTGGTCGCCGGCACCGTGGTCCTCGCTGCTGACGAGGATGACGTCGTCCTGGAGGAACGCGATGTGCCAGAGCTCGTCGCGGTCCTCGATGAGCTGCAGCGTGAACAGCTCCAAGGCCGCCTCCACGAAGCGCGGCGCGCGCAGCCCCGTGTCGACGCGGTGCTGCGGGCGCATCCAGGCCACCGCGTGCGACAACTGCAGGGGCAGGCCGAGACGCGCGGCGGGCGCGACGAAGCCGTCGACGCGACCGGCCTCGGCGAGGATCAGCTCGACGATGAGGTCGGCGCGGGACTGGTTGGGGGCGAAGCGATCCTGCAGGTGCCGCTGCATCGCCCGCGACACGAGGGAGGCGACGACGGGGAGGGCCACCGTCGCCGCGGGGTCCGAGGTCTCCGCGACGAGCCGTCCGATGGGCACCTCGCCGGCGAAGACGGCGTCGGCGTCGGTCCACGACGTCGTGGGGTCGTCCTGCACGCGGACCCTCACGCCGAGCGCGGTGCCGGCGGCATCGAGGATCGCGGCCACGGCGTCGGATGCGCCGGCGGACGCGGCGGCCGTCGCCTTCTCGACCGCGAACGCCGCGCGCGTCATCGACTCCGCGGCGCCGCCGCTGATGACGCGGTCGATCGTGACGGCGAGGTCGGGAGCGCGCGCCGCGAGCGACACGAGCACGGGCACGCCCCCGCGATCGGCGAGCGCGCTCGCGGTCTCGGCGGGCGCGAAGCCGGCCGGCATCACCAGGCCGGCGAGACCCCGCGCGCTCGCCTGCCGGAGGGCCACGTCGACGAGGTACGAGGCGGGCGGATCGTCTCCCGCGACGACGGCGAGCGTCCCCGCCGGGAGGGAGGGCAGCTCCGACAGCGCGGCGACGTCGACGCGCTCGATCACGGCGCCGCCGCGGGGGCCCGCGGCGAGAGCGACGCCGAGACGTTCAGCCTGGGAGAGGAGGTCCGAGGTGGTGAGCTGTGCCACGAGCACAATGTACGCCGATTCCCTGTCGCGCCACCACATTGTCGGTCGCGCGGGTGCTGCCTAGGGTCGTGTCATGGCATCCCCGTCCCTCGTCCCGTCGACCGCGGTCCGCGCCCCCGAGCACGTCACCGCCGACGACATCGCCGCCCTCGCCGCGGGGGCCGCGATCTTCGGCACCGGCGGCGGAGGGGCGGTCTACACCTCGCAGCTCACCACCGAACGCGCGATCCGCGAGCACGGCCCGGTGCGGCTGCTGTCGGTCGACGACCTCGGGCCGGACGACGCGGTCATCATGATGAGCGGCATCGGCGCTCCCACCGTCGGAATCGAGATGCTCTCGTCGGTGCAGCAGATCGAGACGCTCCTGCACGAGGCCGAGCGCGTCGCGGGGCGCAGGATCACCGCGATCATGCCCGCCGAGATCGGCGGCAGCAACGGCGTCTCCCCGGCCGGCTGGGCCGCGCGCCTCGGCGTCGCGCTCCTGGATGCCGACGGCATGGGCCGCGCATTCCCCGAGGCGACCATGATCTCCACGAACGTCGCCGGCGTGCCGTGCGACTTCGCGGTGCTCAGTGACGTCGTCGGGAACGTCGTCACGCTGCGCACCGTCGACCTCGGCTGGCTCGAACGGCACGCCCGCGCGGTCACCGTCGCCGCCGGCGGCATCTGCCTCGGCGCGCACTACCTGCTCACCGCCGAGACGGCCCCGGGGGCCGTCATCCCGGGCACGATCAGCACCGCGATCCGCGTCGGTCACGCGCTCCTCGAGGCCACCGACCCTGTGACGGCGGTCGCCGCGGAGCTCGACGCCGACGTGCTGATCACCGGCAAGATCGTCGACGTCTCCCGGCGCACCGAGGGCGGCTTCGTCCGCGGCTCCATCACGATCGCGGGCATCGGCGACGACCGCGGGCGTCTGCAGCGCGTCGAGCTGCGCAACGAGAACCTCGTCGTTCTGGAAGACGGAGAAGTGCTGGCCACGGTGCCCGATCTCATCACCGTCGTCGACCTCGAGACGGGCCACGCGATCTCCACCGAGATGCTCCGGTACGGCCAGCGCGTGTCCGTGCTCGCGTGGGCGTGCGACCCGCTGTGGCGCACCGAGCGCGGTCTCGAGCTCGCCGGGCCCCGCGCCTTCGGCTACGACCTGCCCTACGTCCCCTTCGAGCGAAAGGACGCGCGATGAGCGCCGTTCGCGACCTGTCCATCGGCGTCGACGTCGGCGGCACCAACACCGACGCGGTCGTGGTGGATGCCACCGGCTCGGTCATCGCCTGGACGAAGCAGCCCACGACGGCCGACGTCATCGGCGGCATCCGGGCGGGGATCGCCGCGGTGCTCGCGCAGCTCGACGACGACCGCGATCGCGTGTCGCGCGTGATGCTCGGCACGACCCACGCCACCAACGCGATCGTCGCGCGACGCGGACTCGACCGGGTCGCGCTCGTGCGGCTCGGCGCGCCGGCCGCGACCGAGTGGCCGCCGCTCACGGGATGGCCCGACGACCTCAGCGACCAGGTCCTGGCCGGTGCGGCCATGCTCGGCGGCGGGCACATGGTCGACGGCACGCCCATCTCCCCGCTCGACCGCGACGGCATCCGTCGCTTCCTCGACGGTCTGGGCGGCGGTTTCGACAGCGTCGCCGTCTGCGGCATCTTCAGCCCGTCCTCCCCTGAGCAGGAGCGTGAGGTCGAGCAGCTCGTGCACGACCACCTCGGCGAGGCGGTCCCGGTGTTCCTCAGCCAGGACATCGGCCCCGACGGACTCCTCGAGCGAGAGAACGCCACCGTGCTGAACGCCGCCCTGCGCGGCGTGGCGAGCGACGTCACACGCGCGCTCGTCGACGTGGTCGCGGAGGAGGGTCTCGACGTCGCGACGTTCTTCGCGCAGAACGACGGCACGCTCATGTCGCTCGACTACGCCGTGCGCTACCCCGTGCTGACCATCGGCTCCGGACCGGCGAACTCGATCCGGGGCGCGGCGTTCCTCTCCGGCGCGCAGAACGCCATCGTCGTCGACGTCGGCGGCACCACGAGCGACCTCGGCGTGCTCGTCGACGGGTTCCCCCGCGAGTCCACGCTCCCCCGCGACATCGGCGGCGTGCGCACGAACTTCCGCATGCCCGACATCCTCAGCCTCGGCATCGGCGGCGGCACGGTCATCGACCCGCGCACCGGTGCCGTCGGCCCGCGCTCGGTCGGGTACCGCATCGCCGAGGAGGGGCTGCTCTTCGGCGGCTCCACCGCCACCCTGACCGATGCCGCCGCAGCGGCCGGCCACGGCATCCCGGGCCGCTCGCTGCCGACGCTGTCGTCGGGGCAGCGCGACCTGCTGAGCCGCGCCCTCGCTCACGCCCACGAGCGCATCGAGGAGGCCGTCGAGCGCCTGTCGCTCGGCCGGGTCGACCTCCCCCTCGTCGTCGTGGGCGGTGGCGCCCTCCTCGTCCCCGACGACTTGCCGGGTGCCGGCGACGTCCTGCGCCCCGACCGGGCCGACGTCGCCAACGCGGTCGGTGCGGCCATCTCCCTCGCGGGAGGCCGTGCCGAGCAGATCTCCGACGCCGACGACCGGGATGCCGCGATCGCGGCCGCCTCGGAAACGGCGATCGCCAAGGCCATCCAGGCGGGGGCCGATCCCCTCGCGGTCGAGATCGTCGACGTCCTCGAGACGTCGCTGTCGTACACGGCCCGTCCCACCCTCAAGGTGTCGGTGAAAGCCGCCGGCCCCCTGAGTCACCTCGCCGCGCCCATCCCCGCGCGCTGACACGCCCGCACCACCCACCCGCACCACCCCTCGAGCACCACGTCTGGCACCACTGACGCTTCACCCGAATCAAGGAGCAAGGCCATGAAACGCAGCACCCTCGTCCCGGCGGCCGCCGGGGCCGCCCTCCTCGCACTGACACTGGCGTCGTGCGCCGCGCCGTCCGACAACGGGGGAGGTGGGGGCTCGGTCGTCTCGGGCGGCACGTTCGTCAAAGCGATCAGCGACGACCCGGGCGACCTCGACCCGATGAAGACGGTCTCTCCCGACACGTTCGACGTGGTCACGATCGCCTACGAGTCGCTCATCTACGTCACTCCCGACGGCGGGTACGAGCCCTGGCTCGCCGAGAGCTGGACCGACGAGGGCACCTCCGCCACCTTCACCCTGAAAGACGGCATCACCTGCGCCGACGGCTCGCCGTTCACCGGGCAGACCGTCGCCGACAACCTCAACTACAACGCCGACCCGGCGAACGCGACCTTCTCGTACGGCACGGTCATCACCGAGGCCGTCTCTGCCACCGCCGAGGGCAACGTCGTCACGGTCACCAGCACCGTCAACGACCCGTTCCTGGCGGTCAACCTCGGCTCGATCATGATGGTCTGCGATGCGGGCCTCGCCGACATCGCCTCGCTGTCCGACACCACCGACGGCACCGGTCTGTTCCAGCTCAGCGAAGCCCGACCGGGCGATGCCTACGTCTTCACCAAGCGCGACGGGTACACCTGGGGCCCGTACGGGGTCACCGGCGACACCGAGGGCCTCCCGGACACGATCGAGGCCCGCATCGTGCCCGACCAGAGCACCGTCACCAACCTCCTGCTCTCCGGCGAGCTGAACACCGGTGTGGTCACCGGTCCCGACCAGGACCGTCTCGAGGGTGCGGGCATCGAGTACACGGGTGTGCGCAACCCCGTCGGACAGATCCTCTTCAACGAGCGGGAGGGACGACCGTTCTCCGACCCGCTCGTGCGTGAGGCGCTGTCGACCGCGATCAACCGCGACGAGGTCGGACCGGTCATCGCCGGGGCGACGGGACTGCCCTCCAGCGGTCTCGTCATGAAGACGCCCCTCCTGTGCGTGCAGGACCCGCCGGGCTGGTCCCTGCCGGCGACCGACCTCGGTCGCGCCGCGGACCTGCTCGACGAGGCCGGCTGGACCCTCGGTTCCGACGGCATCCGCCAGAAGAACGGCCAACCGTTGACGGTGAAGTTCATCTACGACGCGCCGACCGCTTCGCACGCCCCCGCCGCGGAGCTCGTCAAGGAGACCTGGGACAAGCTCGGCGTCGTCACCGAACTGTCGGCCAACGACGCCGCAGCGTGGTCGGACCAGCTCTACACGAGCTTCGATTGGGACACGGGCTGGGTGCAGATCGCCCCGGGCAGCCCCGTCGTGCTCGACCTGTTCTTCGGGGGAGCGACCCCCGATCAGGGCGGTCTGAATTTCATGTTCGTCGACAACCCGGAGTACAACGCCCTCGCCGCTCAGGCGAAGACCGCGACGCCGGATGCCGCGTGCGGACTCTGGCAGCAGGCCGAGAAGGAACTGATCGACCGCTTCGACACCTTCCCGGTGATCGACAACATCCTGCCGAACTACATGAGCGGCGCGACCTTCGAGCAGCCGAACTTCCTCAACCCGACCTCGATCCGGATGCAGGGCTGACATGACCGCGACCCCTCCGCCCGCCGTCGCCGACCTGGCCGGCGCCCCCACCGCGGCCCTCGCGGTGCGGGCGGAGGGGCGCGCGCCCGTCCCGCGGCTGTCGCCCCGGGCGACCTTCCTCCTGCGCCGTCTCGGCCGCCTCCTCGTCTCGCTCGTCGTGGTGGTCGTGGCCTCGTTCTTCCTCGTGCATCTCGTGCCGGGCGACCCCGTGCGGGCGGCCCTCGGCATCCAGGCCTCGCCCGAGCTCGTCGCCGCGACCCGCGCCGAGCTCGGTCTCGACAAGCCGATCCCGGTGCAGTTCCTCGACTACGTGACGAACCTCCTGCGCGGCGACTTCGGCGAGTCGATCCGCACCGGTCGGTCGGTCGCCGAGACGATCGGGCAGCGTTTCCCGGCGACCGTCACCCTCGGCGTGCTGAGCTTCCTCGTTGCTCTGTTCGCCGCGGTGCCGCTCGGCATCGGCGCGGCCGTCGCCCTCCAGCGTCCCGGCCGGAGGGTGGCCGACGCCGCGATCTCGGGAGTCCTCGGCATGCTCATCGCGGTTCCCGGCTTCCTGCTGGCCGTCGGGCTGATCGCCCTCTTCGCGGTGCAGCTGAGATGGCTGCCCGCGGCCGGGTGGGGCACGCCCCAGGATGCCGTTCTCCCCGTGCTGGCGCTCGCTCTCGGCCCCATGGCGTACCTCGCCCGCATCGTGCAGGTGGAGATGTCGGGCGTGCTCGGTGCCACCTACATGACCACCGCGCGTGCGAAGCGCCTGCCCGGACACCTCGTCTACCTGCGTCACGCGCTGCCGAACATCATCACCGCCTCGCTCACGGTGAGCGGTCTGCTGCTGAGCGGGATGATCGCCGGCACGGTCCTCATCGAGACGGTGTTCGCGATCCCCGGCATGGGCGGGGTCATGGTGCCCGCGGTCGGGGCCAAGGACTACCCGATCGTGCAGGGGCTCGTCATCGTGTACGCCCTCATCATCCTCGGCGTGAACCTTCTCGTCGATCTCATCCTCGTGACCGTCGACCCGCGGTCCTCGATCACGGAGGGCTGAACCGTGACCTGGCGCTCCCGTCTGCTGTCCCCCTCGGGCATCGCCGCCGTCATCGGCGTGCTGCTCTTCCTCTTCCTCACGATCGCGGGGCCGGTGCTCTTCCTCGCCGCGGCCGAGACCTCGAACGTGCCCGATCGCCTGCTCGCGCCCAGCCCCGCCCACCCGTTCGGCACCGACGACCTGGGCCGAGACATCTTCTCGCGGGTGCTCGTCGCTGCGCGCGTGTCGATCCTGCTCACCCTCGGGGCGACGGTGGTGTCGACCATCGGCGGCATCGCCTACGGGCTCATCGCCGTCATCCTGCCCCGCCACGTGCGACGCCTGGCGACGGGACTGCTCGACATCCTGCTGGCGTTCCCGTGGTTGCTCATGGTGCTCTTCTTCACCGTGATCTGGGGCGCGAGCGCGATGAGCGCGATGTTCGCGATCGGCATCTCCGGCATCCCCTTCATGGCCCGTCTGGTCTACAACCTCGCCTCCTCGGTGTCGGGCCGCGACTACGTGCGCGCGGCGCGGGTCGTGGGCGTCGGGCCGATCGGCATCCTGGTCCGGCACATCCTGCCCAACATCGCCAACCCGCTCTTCGTGAACGCCGCGGCCACCGCGAGCGTGACCCTGCTGTCGTTCGCGGGTCTGTCGTTCCTCGGACTCGGTGTGCAGGCCCCCGAGTACGACTGGGGGCGTCTGCTGCAGGACGGCATCACGCGCATCTACGTCAACCCGCTCGCCGCCATCGGCCCGGGCATCGCTGTCGTCCTCGCGGGCCTGGTCTTCACCTTCGTGAGCGAGGCGCTGTCGGACACCCGCGGAGGCGGCCGGGGTGCCGTGGCCCGGCGGGCGCTGGGAGCGGTCGCTCCCACCCGCCGCGCGGGAATGGCCGCGACACCGCGTCAGCCTCTCGCGGTCGGCGAACCGGTCGCCGAGATCGCCGACCTCCGCGTGGCCTTCGCCACGGCCGACGGGGGCGAGGTGGAACGCGTGAAGGGCGTGAGTCTGCGGATCCTCCCCGGCGAGGTCGTCGGCATCGTCGGCGAGTCGGGATCGGGCAAATCGCTCACGGCGATGGCGCTTGCGGGGCTGCTCGGCCCGGACGCACGTATCGCCACGACCGCGCACACCTTCGACGGCATCGACATGACCCGGCCGCTGAGCGCGGTCGATCGTTCGACGCTGGGCGTGGAGCTGGGGATGGTGTTCCAAGACCCGCTCACCTCGCTCAACCCGGCGCTGACCATCGGCCGGCAGCTCACCGAGGTCCCCGAGGTGCACCTGAAGATGTCGCGAGCAGATGCGCGTGCGCATGCCGCCGCCGCCCTCGAGGCGGTCGGCATCGCGGATGCCCCGCGGCGACTGTCGCAGTACCCGCACCAGTTCAGCGGCGGCATGCGCCAGCGCGCCATGATCGGGCAGGCCCTGACCGGCCGACCGAAGCTCATCATCGCCGACGAACCGACGACGGCGCTCGACGTCACGGTGCAGCGCCAGGTGATGGGCGTGCTCCGGCGCGCGCAGACCGACACGGGAGCGGCGATCGTGTTCATCTCGCACGACATCGCACTGGTCTCGGCCTTCTGCGACCGGGTGCTCGTCATGAAGGACGGTGTCGTCGTGGAGGAGCTCGATGCGCAACGCATCCGCGAAGACGCGACCCACCCCTACTCCCGCGCGCTCATCGCGTGCCTGCCCGACATGACGTCCGACCGCACCCGCCCGCTTCCGGTGATCCCGCCGGATGTCGCGGCATCCGCGCTCGCCGAGGAGGTGGGGGTGTGAACGCCCTCGAGATCGATCACCTGTCCGTGCGGTACGGCCGCGTCACCGTCGTCGACGACGTATCCCTGGTCGTCCCCGCCGGTCGGACGCTGGGGCTCGTCGGGGAATCCGGGTCGGGCAAGAGCACGATCGCCGCCGCCGCGGTGGGCCTCGTGCCGCCCGCGACCGGCGAAGTGCGCGCCGACGGGGTCGTGGCATCCGGTCGAGGAGCGGCGGCGCGCGCCGCGCGCCGGCGTCTCCAACTCGTCTTCCAGGACCCGTTCTCCGCCCTCGACCCCCGCATGAGCATCGGCGACTCCATCGCCGAGGCCCTCCGGGCGAGCGGTCGGACGTTCTCGCGCGACGCCCGCGTGGAGCGCGTGCGGGAGCTGCTGACGCTCGTGCACCTCGACCCCGACCGCGCCGGTGACACACCGGCCGCGTTCTCGGGCGGTCAGCGCCAGCGGGTGACGATCGCCCGGGCGCTCGCCGGCGAGCCCCGCGTGCTCATCGCGGACGAGGTCACGAGCGCTCTCGACGTGTCCGTGCAGGGCGCGATCCTCAACCTCTTGAGGGAACTCCAGGAGAATCTCGGGCTCTCGATGCTCTTCATCTCCCACAACCTCGCCGTCGTCCGCTACATCAGCGACGAGATCGCCGTCATGCGTCACGGCCGTATCGTCGAGTCGGGGCCCACCGAGCAGCTGCTGGCCGCGCCCACCGAGCGGTACACGCTCGATCTGCTCGACGCCGTGCCCGTGCTCGGGGTGCGGATGGCGGCCGGATGAACGGCTTCGCCGACGCGGCGTCGGCGCTCGTCCCCGAGCTGGTCGCCGTCCGGCGTGAGCTCCACGCCGTCGCCGAGATCGGCCTGCACCTGCCCGAGACTCAGGCCTTGCTGCTCCGCGAGCTCGACGGCCTCGGGCTCGAGGTCTCCGTCGGCGCGGGACTGTCGTCGGTCACCGCGGTGCTCCGCGGGGCACGCCCCGGGCCCGTGGTGCTGCTGCGAGCCGACATGGACGCCCTTCCCGTGGCAGAGGCGACGGGACTGCCGTTCGCGTCTCCGCGCGCGACGATGCACGCGTGCGGCCACGACCTGCACATGGCGGGGTTGCTCGGTGCCGTCCGCCTTCTCGCCGCCCGCCGCGGGGAGCTCCCGGGTGCCGTGGTCTTCATGTTCCAGCCGGGCGAGGAGGGATACGCCGGCGCGCGCCTGATTATCGAGGAGGGCGTGCTGGATGCCGCGGGCGACACGCCCGTGGCCGCCTACGCGCTGCACGTCGACACGATGACCGACGCGGGGACGTTCGTCACCCGCCCCGGCCCGATGATGGCGAGCGTGAGCGCGGCGACCCTGACCCTGCGCGGCACGGGCGGGCATGCGGCGATGCCGCACCAGGGGGTCGACCCGGTGCCCGTGGCCGCGGAGCTGGTGCTCGCGGTGCAGACGTTCGGTGCCCGCCGTCTCCCCGCGACCGACCCCGCGGTGCTGTCGGTGACCGGCATCCGCAGCGACTCGGCGGCCGGGAACGTGCTCAGCGAGACGGTGACGCTGGTGCTCAACGTGCGGACGTTCTCGGAGAGCACCCGCGCCCGCGTGCGCGACGACCTGCCGGCGCTCCTCGCGGGGATCGCGAACGCGTACGGGTGCACCCTCGAGATCGATTGGGTCGATTCGTACCCCGTGACGGTGAACGATGCCGACGAGACCGCCGTCGTGCTCGATGCGCTGCGTTCCGCCCACGGTCCGGAGCGGGTGCGGGTGCTCGAGGCCCCGTCGCCCGCATCCGAGGATTTCGCGTACGTGCTCGAACGCGTGCCGGGTGTGCTCGTCTTCCTCGGCGTCGCACCCGCGGAGGGGCGGGCGCCGCTGCACTCCGATCGCGCGGTGTTCGACGACGGGCAGCTCGGGCTGCACGCGGCGACGCTCGCCGGCCTGGCGTGGGACCGGGTGCACCGGCGCGGGCGCTGAGGTCGACATGCTCCACCCCGCCGCAGAGCCCGGCCCCGAGACCCCGCTGCCGGACCCTGCCGCGCCCGCCCCGGCCGCCGCATCGGACCCGCCACCGCCCACCGCCGCCGACGTCGCCGCGCTGCGCCGTCGCACCGGTGAGCTGGCCGCGCTCTACGCCAGTGCGCGGGAGCTCGCGGCGATGCGCGACGCGGACGCGGTGCTCGAACGCCTCGTCGACCGGGCGCACGAGCTGCTCGCGGCCGACGTCGCGTATCTCTCGGAGTTCGATGAGACCGACGCGACCTTGCGGGTCCGTGCCACGCGCGGGACAGTGACTGCTGCCTTGCGCGGCCTTGTCGTCCCGCCCGGTCGCGGGCTCGTGGGTGCCATCGCCGAGTCGCGGATGCCGCACGCGGTGCGCCGCTACGACGCGGTGGATCCGGACCGGCACACGACGGGCATCGACGCGGCGGTCGCGGGGGAGGGGATCGTCTCGATGCTCGGGGTGCCGCTGCTCTCCGAGGATCGCGTGCTCGGCGTGCTTTTCGTCGCCGAGCGCCGCGAGCGTGCGTTCGGACCCGACGACACCGCTCTGCTGGCCGCCTTGGCCGACCATGCCTCGGTCGTCCTGCAGACCGCCGCCGCCCTCGCCGACGCCCGCCGACAGGCCGAGCGCGCCCGCGCGGCGGCTGCCGAACTGACGGCGCACGTCGCCGCGCGCGACCGCGCGAACCGCGTGCATCGCGAGCTCGTCGACGCGGTGCTGGCCGGGGGTGGGCTCGCGCCGGTGGCGACCGCGCTCTCGGTCGCGCTGCAGGCGCCGGTGGCGATCCTGGACGCCCCCGGCAGGGTGCGCGCGATGCATGGCGACGCCTCCGACGCGCTCATCGACGCGGCCCGCAGCGGTGACGACACGGATGCCGGTGTGTCGGTGATCAGCCCGATCGCCGCCGGCGGACGCGGCCTCGGGGCGATCGTCGTGGGTCCGTCCGCGCGAGAGCTCGACGACGTCGACCGACGCACGATCGAGCGGG
This sequence comes from Microbacterium sp. NPDC007973, assembly GCF_042958465.1. NCBI lineage: Bacteria > Bacillati > Actinomycetota > Actinomycetes > Micrococcales > Microbacteriaceae > Microbacterium > Microbacterium sp. NPDC007973. The sequence goes on along the minus strand of NZ_JBIBJJ010000005.1, from coordinate 52,259 downwards.
CCGGTCAGGTCGCCGCCCTTCTCGCCCTCTCCGAGGAGGCGGTCGCGGAGACCGATCACCGCCAGCGTTCCGATCTGCTGGTCGACCTCGTCACCGCCTCCGCGCAGCGCCGGGCCGACGTCGTCGCCGCGCTGCGCCGTTCGGGCATCGATGAACAGGTGCTCGGCGCCGTGACGGCGCTGGCCGTGACCGGGGAGCGCCGCGCCGCGGCCGCTCGCGCCCTCGCGCACCACCTCGGACAGACGGCGCTGGTCGGCGAGCTCGACGGACTCGTGGTCGCGGCGCACGCCGCACCCCTCGACGCGGAGTCGTTCCGGCAGCTGCGCGTTGCGATGGATCTCGACGTCCTCGCCGTGACGACCGTCGCCGCACCCGACGGCATCGCCGCCGCCGCGCGCGACGTGCGGGCGACGGTCGCCCTGGCCCGCGCTCTCGGCCTGCGCAACGCCCTGGTCGGAGTCGACGAACTCCTCCCGTACGCCGCCGCGATCGGCGCCGACCGGCGCGCTCTCGACGCGTTCCTCGACTCCGCCCTGGGCGCCGTGCGGCGCCACGACGGCGCGCGGGGCAGCGAGCTCCTCGCGACCCTGCGCGCGTTCGTGCAGCACGGCGCGAGCCCGACCCGCACGGCTCGGGCCCTGACGTTCCACACCAACACGATCCTGCAGCGACTCGAGAAGCTCGACGCTCTGCTCGGGGAGGGCTGGCGCGACGACGAGCGCTTCTTCCGCCTGTCGATCGCGGTGCGCCTCGACGACCTGCGCGAGCGTCTGGAGCGCGACGGCGATGGGTGAGACACCCACTCGCGCGATCGTCCGATGTGTCGTGGGTCCGTACCGCGCGGTTCGACGTCGACCTAGCGTCGAGGGGACGCCGCGGTCGACGCGGCACCCTCCCGTCCGCGAAGGAGCCCGCGTGACCCCCTCCAGCCGACTTCCCGGTCTGCGCGACCACACCCCGCTCGAACGACGTCGTCTCGTCGCGGAGGCCGCGGGTCTCGACCCCGACCGCCTCGTCGCGCTCGACCCCGCCGAGGGGCTGTCGCTCTCGCACGCGGATCACCTGGTGGAGAACGTCGTCGGTCTCCTCGGCATCCCCGTCGGCATCGCCACGAACTTCCGCATCGACGGGGTCGACCGACTCGTCCCGATGGCGACCGAGGAGCCCTCGGTCGTGGCCGCCGCGTCGAACGCTGCGCGGATGGCCCGCGCGACCGGGGGTTTCTCCACCTCGTCGACCGGAGACGTGATGATCGCCCAGGTGCAGGTGCTCGACGCGGTCGACCCCGAGGGCGCGCGCCTCCGCCTCCTCGAGGCGCGCGACGAGCTGCTCGCCCTCGCGGATGCGCAGGACCCGATGCTCGTGTCCCTCGGCGGCGGCGCGATCGACATCTCGGTGCGCACCCTGCTCACGCGCGTCGGAACGCAGGTCATCCTGCACCTGCACGTCGACGTGCGGGATGCCATGGGCGCGAACGCCGTGAACACGATGGCCGAGGCGCTGGCGCCGCGCATCGCCGAGATCGCGGGCGCCCGCACCCTCCTGCGCATCCTGACGAACAAGGCCGACCGTCGCCTCACCCGCGCCCGGGCCGTCTTCTCCGCCGACCTGCTCGGCGGCGCGCAGGTCGTCGCCGACATCGAGGCGGCGAGCGCGTTCGCCGAGGCCGACGCGTACCGCGCAGCCACCCACAACAAGGGCATCATGAACGGCATCACCGCCGTCGTCCTGGCCACCGGCAACGACACCCGGGCCGTGGAGGCCGGATGCCATTCGCACGCCGCGCGGGAGGGGGCCTATCGCGCGCTCTCGCGTTTCGAGCGCAACGCCGACGGCGATCTCGTCGGCACGCTCGAGGTGCCCCTCGCGGTGGGACTGGTCGGCGGGGCCACCCGCGCCCACCCCACGGCACGTGCCGCGGTGGAGCTGCTGGGGATCACGACGGCACGCGAGCTCGCCGCGACGATCGCCGCGGTGGGTCTCGCGCAGAACCTCGCGGCGTGCCGGGCGCTGGCCGCGGAGGGGATCCAGCGCGGGCACATGACCCTGCACGCCCGGACGATCGCGGCGAGCGCGGGCGCGGAGGTGGGCGAGATCGCCGAGGTCGCCGCCCGGATCGTCGCCGACGACCGCATCCGAGTCGAGTACGCCGCCGAGGTGCTCGCCCAGCTGCGCGGGCGGTCCTCGTGAGTGCGCCGGCCCCGCGACGAGCCCCGCACCGTGTCCCGACGGAGGGGCTGCCCGTCGAGGTCACCGTGTACGAGGTGGGTCCGCGTGACGGACTCCAGGCCGAGACCGATGTCATCCCCACCGCCGTCAAATCCGAGCTGTGCGCGCGCTTGTATGCCGCCGGGACGCGGGCGCTCGAGATCACCAGCTTCGTACCGCCGGCATGGATCCCGCAGCTCGCCGACGCGCGCGAGGTCGCGGCGTCCCTCCGCCCGCCCGAGGGGGCGCGTGCCGTCGCGCTGGTGCCCAACCGTCGGGGTCTCGACGACGCCCTCGCCGCCGGGGTGCGCGAGATGGCGGTCGTGGTGAGCGCGACCGAGTCCTTCGCCCGCGCGAACCTGAACACCGACCGCGCGGGGACGATCGCCCGCGCGGTCGCGGTGCTCGGCGACGCGCGATTCGTCGGCGTTCCGGCGCGCGGGTACGTCTCGATGGCGTTCGGTGATCCGTGGGAGGGCGACGTCGACATCGCCGCCGTCGTCGAGGCCGCCGTCGCGCTGCACTCCGCCGGGTGCCGCACGATCGCCCTCGGTGACACCATCGGCGTGGCCACGGCGGGGCACATCGATCGGGTCGTCGAAGCGGTGGCGGATGCCGGCATCCCCCGCTCCGCGCTCGCTCTGCACCTGCACGACACGTACGGTCAGGCGCTCGCCAACGTGCTCGCGGGCCTCCAGGCCGGGGTGAGCGAGTTCGACGCGTCCGTGGGCGGACTCGGCCGATGCCCGTACGCTCCCGGAGCAACGGGCAATCTCGCGACCGAAGACCTCGTCTGGATGCTCGAGGGTCTCGGCATCCGCACCGGCCTCGACATCGAGGCGCTCGCGCGCACGAGCGCCTGGTTGGCCGGTGTGCGGGGTCGCCCGCACGCGTCGCGCGTCGCCCACGCCCTGACCACCACCTCGGAGGAGCACCCCGCATGACCGACCCCCTCGTCCCCGGCACCGGCGCGCTCGGCGGTGTCGTCGTGCTCGACCTCTCCCGCGTGCTCGCGGGTCCCTACGCGGCGCAGATGCTCGCCGATCTGGGGGCGACGGTCGTCAAGATCGAGAACCCCCGCGACCCCGATGTCTCGCGCGGCTTCCCGCCGTACCTCAGCGACGGCGACGAGGAGTTCAGCGGGTACTACGCCCAGTACAACCGCGGCAAGCTCGGGGTCGGCCTCGACCTCGCCGCCCCGGGCGGCGTCGAGGCGCTCATCGACCTCGTGCGCAGCGCCGACATCCTCGTCGAGAACTTCCGCCCCGGCACGATGGACAAGCTCGGCGTCGGCTACGACGTGCTGCGCGAGGTGAACCCCCGGCTCGTGTACGTCGCCGTCTCGGGGTACGGGCAGACGGGGTCGCGCAGTCGTCGGCCCGCGTTCGACAACACCGCGCAGGCCGCGGGCGGCCTGTGGTCGATGAACGGGTACCCCGACCAGCCGCCGGTGCGCGTGGGGGTCACGATCGGCGATCTGTCGGCGACGCTGTTCGCCGTCGTGGGCGCCCTCGCCGCCCTCCGTCACGCGGAGCGCACGGGGGAGGGGCAGCTCGTCGATGTCGCTCAGGTCGACAGCGTTCTCGCGCTCACCGAGACCGCGGTCGTCGACTACACGGTGCGCGGCGTCGAGGCCGCCCCCGCGGGTAACGAGCACGCCTGGGTGCGCCCGTACGAGCTTTTCCACTGCGCCGACGGCCAGGTGTTCTTCGGCGCGTACACCGACAAGCTGTGGCGCGCGAGCTGCGTGCTCTTCGGGGCGTCCGAGGTCGCCGACGACCCCGAGATCGACACGATGCGCAAGAGGTTCGACCCCGAGGTCTACGCGCGGCGCGTCAAACCGCTCGTCTCGGCGTGGCTGGCCCCGCACACCAAGGCGGAGCTCGAGGAGATGGCGGGCGATGTCATCCCGCTGACCGCCGTCAAGACGATCGGTGAGGTGGTCGACGATCCCGGGACCGCCGAGCGCGACATGATCGTCGAGGCCGACTACGGCACGCTGGGAACCCTGCGCATGTTCGGCCAGCCCATCAAACTCGGCGCGACCCCCGCGACGCCGGCGCGCGTCGCGAACCGCTTCGCGGAGCACTCCGACGTCGTTCTCACCGCGCTCGCCGGTTACGACGCCGAGCGCCTCGCCGTTCTGCGGGCATCGGGCGCCCTGTCGTGAGCGTCGTCCGCACGGGGATCCTGGATGCTGCTCCGGCCGAGGCGTATCGCGGGACCTTCGCGGCGGCCGATCCGGTACGGTCCATCGGCGACGAGCTCCCGCCGGGCTGGGAGGGCGTGTACTTCCCGTTCGCGGTGTCGCTCGACGACCTGCGCGCCGACGGCACGCCCGCTCGCGACGGCATCCTGCCCGAGATCGACCTGCCGCGTCGGATGTACGCGGGCGAAGACACGGCGTTCGAGGGGGAGCTCCGTCTCGGCGACGAGGTGACGCAGACGGCGGCCGCGGGGTCCGTCATCGAGAAGACCGGCGCGAGCGGGCGCCTCGTCTTCGCCGACATCGAGCGCACCTACGCCGTCGACGGCGCGGTCGTGGTGCGCAGCAGGTGGCATGACGTGTTCCTCGGCGCACCCTCGACCCCCGCCCGCGCGCCGCGCACCGACCCCACCGTCGCCGCCGAGGCCGCGTGGATCGAGACGGCGACCCTCGACGCGCGCCGCCTCTTCCGCTTCTCGGCCCTCACCTTCAACACGCACCTCGTGCACTACGACCGCCGGTGGGCGCACGAGGTCGAGGGGCTGCCCGACCTGCTGGTGCACGGGCCGTTGCTGCGCATCCTGCTCGTGGATGCCGCCCGTCGGCACGCCCCTGATCGGCGTATCGCCGCCCTACGGGTGCGCGTGACCTCGCCGGCGTTCGTCGATCAGCCGATCCGCCTGTGCGGCACAGTCGACGCCGCACGCGTCGTGGCCGTGGGGCACGGCGACGTCGTCCTGGCGACGGCCGAGATCACCTTCGCCTGAGTTCCGTCGCAGCCGCGCGCGCCGGATGCGCTGATCCGCCAGGGCCCGGGATGTCGTCGGTCGCGCCTCGGTCGTTCCGAGCTCGAGCTCAGCGGAATGCCGCGGCCGAGCTGCGGCAGGCCGGAACCGACGGCGGAGCGGTCAGTCCAACCGCGAGTGCTCGCCCAGGCGGTGCCACGTGCGGTTGTGGTAGACCAGCGCGGCTCCCGGCTCGCCCGGTTCGAGGTCGCGCTCCACGTCGACCTGCAGGGCCTGGGCGGCGATCACGGTGGAGCCGCCGGCATCCATGCGGCTGACGATCTTGCAGCGCAGCCACGCACGCACGCCGTGGTACACCGGCTCGCCCGTCGCGAGGCGCGACCAGGTCGACGTGTCGGCGAAACGGTCGAGCCCGCTGGTGGCGGCGGTGCGGGCGAGGCCGATGTCCTCCGCGTCGAGCAGGTGCACCACGATCGTGTCGGCGGCGATGATGGTCGGCGTCGCCGACGACAGGGCCGAGACCGAGAAGATGAGCAGCGGCGGGTCGGCGCTGACCGACGACACGCTCGAGGCGGTGAGGGCGACGGGGCCGTTCTCGCCGTAGGCGGTGATGACCGCGATGCCGCCCGGGTGGCCGCGGAACGCGCGCTTGAAGTCGTCCGCCGAGACCGAGGTGCCGATGGCGGGCGTGCTCTCCGGGGTGCTGTGCGGAAGCGAAGTCATACCTACGACGGTAATCCCTGCATCCCGAGCCGGCATCGGAGCAGCAACATCACGAAACACGGGCCCGGACGCCGCGGCACGTCGGGTGCGTCGGGGCGCGGTCCCCGGCATCCCGTCGACGATCGTCGCCCCGATGCTCTCGTCATGGCGAGCGACATGTATAGAGGAGAGCCCGTCGTCGTCGTCTCGCCGGGGGTCCCGACGACGCGAGGTCTGCCAGTCGCGGCGCACCGGCGCCGTCGGAGCCGCTCGCCGTCCCTCGAGCGACCATGTGCGATCCGCCACGGAGCGCAGACACGGTCCGATCCCGGGCGCCTCATGTGAGGCTTCACATCATCGCGACAGCAGGTTTTCCGTGATCCATTCGTTGCGAAGATTTTCTTGACAGCGCGCGTCGTGTGAGCGCTAACATTCAGGAACGGCTCACCCGAGAGCTGCATCACATGACCCGGCACAGTGGCCGGCGAAACGAGGAGGTTTCACCATGAAGGCGAAGAAGATCATCGCGGGGGTCGCATTCCTGGGCGCGCTCGCCCTGACGGCGACCGGTTGCGCGGGCGGTGCCCCGGGCGGCAATGGCGGTGGCGACGGCGTCATCACGGTCGGTTTCGCGCAGACGGGCTCGGAGAGCGGCTGGCGCAGCGCGAACACCGAGTCCATGAAGGAGGCGTTCAGCGAGGCCAACGGCTTCAACCTGATCTTCAACGCCGCCGACAACAAGCCCGAGGCGCAGATCGCCGCGGTCCGCAGCTTCATCAACCAGGGCGTCGATGCCATCGTGCTCGCCCCCATCGTCACCGACGGCTGGGACGACGTGCTGAAGGAGGCGAAGGATGCAAACATCCCCGTCATCCTCGAAGACCGCACGGTTTCGGCCTCCGAAGACCTGTACGCCAGCTGGATCGGCCTCGACTTCAAGAAGGAGGGCGAGACCGCTGGCAAGTGGGTCGCCGACAACTTCGGCTCCACGCCCACCAACCTTGTCGTCCTCGAGGGCACCACGGGTTCGTCGGCCGCGACCGACCGCGCGTCGGGCTTCGACTCGGCTATCGCCGGAACCGACATCAAGGTGCTCGACTCCCAGACGGGTAACTTCACCCGCGCCGACGGTAAGACCGTCATGGAGGGCTTCCTCCAGAAGTACGGTTCCCAGATCAACGTGCTCTTCGCCCACAACGACGACATGGGCCTCGGAGCCCTCGAGGCCATCAAGGCCGCGGGCCTCAAGCCCGGCACCGACATCAAGATCGTCACGATCGACGCGGTGAAGGACGGCATGACGGCTCTGTCGAACGGCGAGTTCAACTACATCGTCGAGTGCAACCCGCTCCTCGGAGAGAAGACGGCCGAGGTCGTCAAGAAGGTCGTGGCCGGCGAGTCCGTCGACAAGAGCTACATCGTCGAGGACCAGGCATTCGACCAGGAGCAGGCCAAGAAGGTCCTGGACAGCCGCCCCTACTGATCCAGGCATCCCCCCGCGGACGGTGCCTCCCCCGACGCCCGACGCACCCTCCCGGTGTGCGGGGCCGGTTCGCTCGACCGGCCCCGCACACCCCATGACTCTTCAGAAAGCGGTCGGACATGACTTCCGAACGTGCTGCCGTCGTCGACATGCGCGGCATCAGCATCCAATTCCCCGGAGTGAAGGCGCTCGACGGCGTCGACTTCAGGCTCTACGCCGGCGAGGTGCATTCCCTCATGGGGGAGAACGGCGCTGGCAAGTCCACCCTCATCAAGGCCCTGACCGGCGTGTACGGAATCGATGAAGGCGTCATCCGGGTCGACGGACAGGAGCGGCAGTTCCGCTCCACCGCCGACGCGCAGACGGCCGGTATCGCGACCGTCTACCAAGAGGTCAACCTCTGCCAGAACCTCACGGTCGGCGAGAACGTCATGCTCGGAAACGAGATCCGCCGTGCCGGGTTGCTCGACTGGAAGGCCACCCATACCGCAGCGGCGAGATACCTTGCGGAGCTGGGCGTGCACATCGACACCCGATCGATCCTCGCCAGCCATTCCATCGCGGTCCAGCAGCTCGTCGCCATCAGCCGCGCCATGGTCGTCGACACCAAGGTGCTCGTGCTCGACGAGCCCACTTCCAGCCTCGACCGGGGCGAGGTCGAGCAGCTGTTCGGCGTCATCCGCGACCTCCGCGACCGCGGCGTCGCAATCCTGTTCGTGTCGCACTTCCTCGACCAGATCTACGAGATCTCCGACCGCCTCACGGTGCTGCGCAACGGGACACTCGTCGGCGAGTACTCCATCCAAGAGCTCGGTCGTGAACAGCTCGTCGCCAAGATGATCGGTCGAGAACTGGGCGAACTGGATGCCATTTCCGCCAGCGCCGAACGTGCGATCGACCGGTCCGGCACCCCCGTCCTACACGCCACGTCGCTCGCGCGGAAGAATGCCCTCGAGCCGGTGGACCTCGACGTGTATCCGGGCGAGGTCGTCGGTCTCGCTGGCCTCCTCGGTTCGGGACGCACCGAGCTCGCTCGGCTCATCGCCGGCGCCGACCGTGCCGACGATGGGCAGATCGACGTCAGCGGAACCGGCGCTCGACTCGGCTCTCCCCGCCACGCCCTCGACCGTGGCGTCGCGTTCTCCTCCGAGGACCGGCGCGCCGAAGGAATCGTCGGCGATCTGACGGTGGCCGAGAACATCATCCTGGGTGTGCAGGCCCGTCGTGGCGCGCTACGCAAGATCGGCGCAGCCGAGAAGCAGGCCATCGTCGACGAGTACATCACCGCGCTTGGAGTACGTCCCGCCAACCCGAACGCGCTCATCCGCAACCTGTCGGGTGGCAACCAGCAGAAGGTGCTGCTCGCGCGCTGGCTCGCCACCGCTCCAGAACTGCTGATCCTCGACGAGCCGACCCGCGGCATCGACGTCGGAGCCAAGGCGGATATCCAGCGCAAGGTCGCCGAGCTCGCCGAGAAGGGGCTCGCCGTCATCTTCATCTCCTCGGAGCTCGAAGAGGTGCTGCGTCTCGCGCAGCGGGTCGCGGTCCTGCGCGACCGTCGTAAGATCGGCGAGCTGGCCACCCGCGACGTCGACCTCGACGGACTCGTGTCCTACATCGCCCAGGGGCAGCCCGATGAGGCTGCGCCGCAGCTCGCCCCCGAGACACTGTCGTCCGATCGGGAGAAGATCGCATGAAGAAGTTCCTCACGCACCGCCTCGTCTGGCCCATTGCGGCCCTGCTCGCGCTGATCGCCGTCAATACGATCTCGCGGCCGTCGTTCCTCAGCATCACAATGCAGAACGGCCAGTTCTACGGATCGCTGATCGACATCCTGCGCAATAGCGCGCCGCTCATGCTCGTCGCACTCGGGATGACGCTCGTCATCGCCACACGCGGCATCGACCTGTCGGTCGGTGCGATCATGGCCGTCTCGGGAGCCGTCGCGCTGACCGTGATCGAAGGCTCGCCCGAACCCGGCAACCCCGGCGTGGTGTTCACGGCCATTGCGGCGGCCGTGGGGGTGGCGTTGCTGCTCGGCATCTGGAACGGCTTCCTCGTGTCGGTCCTCGGCATCCAGCCCATCATCGCCACCCTGGTCCTGATGCTCGCCGGTCGCGGTGTCGCCCTGCTCATCACCGGCGGTTTCATCACCACGATCAACAGCGACCCCTACAAGTTCATCGCCGGCGGATACGTGCTGGGCCTGCCCTTCGCGTTCTTCGTCGCGGTCTTCGCGGTGGTCGTCGTCGGCGTCCTCGAGCGTCGGACGGCGCTGGGCATGCTGACCGAGGCCGTCGGCATCAACCCCGAGGCGAGTCGCCTCGCCGGCGTCCGCTCGCGCGGCATCATCTGGGGCGCCTACATCGCCAGCGGTGCGCTGGCGGGTATCGCCGGCATCCTTTACAGCTCGAACATCATGGCCGCCGACGCCAACGCCGCCGGTCTCTACATCGAACTGGATGCCATCCTGGCGGTCGTCCTGGGCGGCACGTCGCTCGCCGGCGGCAAGTTCAGCCTGGCCGGAACCGTCGTCGGCGTGTTCACCATTCAGACGCTGAAGAGCACGATCACCTTCTTGGGCGTCCCGCCCGCCGTCAGCCCGGTGTTCATGGCCGCGGCCGTGCTCATCGTCGTGCTCCTGCAGTCGGCTCGGTTCCGCGCTTTCTTTCACACGGCCGGTCGTAGCGCCCTCCGCCCCCTCACCCGACGTCCTGACGCAAAGGTGCTGTCCTGATGACCTCTCTCATCGAAGAACGGCGCGTCGCGTCGTCGCCCGCGGGCTCTTACCGCCGGTTCCTCAGCCGCCACATCTCGTGGGTTCCCGTGTTCGCTGCCGTCATCATCCTCGTGCTGATGATCGCGGGGTCCATGTGGTACTTCCCAAATTTCCAGCTCAACCGGATCATCTCGTCGATCCTGCTCGACAACGCCTACCTGCTCGTCCTCGCGGTCGGCATGACCTTCGTCATCCTGACCGGCGGCATCGATCTCTCGGTCGGAGCGGTGATGGCCTTCACCGGCATCCTCTGCGCGAAGATGCTCGGCGACGGAGTGCCGGTAGCGGTCGCCGTCCCGGCGATGGTGGTGATCGGGGCCGCGATCGGTCTGCTGATCGGCGTCTTGGTGCAGTTCTTCGACGTTCAGCCGTTCATCGCATCGCTCGTGGGCATGTTCCTCGCCCGCGGCCTCGCCTTCGTGGTCAGCCTCGAGTCGATCAAGGTCGAGAACGACGGTCTGCTGTGGCTGCAGTCCACTCGCTTCTCGTTCGCGGGCTGGTACATCACACCGACGGGCATCATCGCCCTGCTCACGGTCGCGATCGCCGCCTTCGTGCTGCGCTACACCCGCTTCGGACGCACGGTCTACGCGGTGGGCGGTAACGAGCAGTCGGCCCGTCTCATGGGCCTGCCTGTCGTCCGGGCCAAGCTGTCGGTGTACGTCATCAGCGGCGTGTGCGCCGGGCTCGCGGGCATCGTCCTGACCGCGTACTCCGGTGCCGGGTACCCGCTGAACGGTGTGGGAACCGAACTCGATACGATCGCCGCCGTCGTTATCGGCGGCACGCTTCTCACCGGCGGCAGTGGATTCGTCGTCGGTTCCATGATCGGCGTGTTCGTCTACGGCCTCATCCGCACGATCATCTCCTTCTCCGGAGCGGAACAGTCCTGGACGCGCATCACCGTCGGTGCCCTCCTGTTGCTCTTCGTGGTCGTGCAGCGAGTGATCGTCTCGCGTTCCGCTTTGAGTCGCTGACAGTCGAACCGCAGCAACGAAACTCCCGTCGCGGTGTTAGCGCTCTCGGGAAGTCCGGGGCATGATTGACCCCATGCCCGCCACCGACGCCCCGCCCCTCCTCGAGGTGCGCGGGGCGTCAGTGCGTTTCGGTGTGGAATCGGCGCTGGCGGGCGTCGACTTCGTGCTCCGTCCGGGCGAAGTGCACTCGCTGATGGGCGAGAACGGCGCCGGCAAATCGACCCTCATCAAGGCGATCACGGGCGCGCTGCGCCTCGACTCGGGCGATATCCTGGTCGACGGCGTGGTGTCGCGCTTCTCCTCTCCGGCCGACGCGCAGGCGGCGGGCATCTCGACCGTCTACCAGGAGATCGACCTCCTGCCCAATCTCACCGTCGCCGAGAACATCGCCCTCGGCCGAGAGCCGCGGCGCTGGGGCGTGATCGACCACGCCGCCATGCGCGTGCAGGCCAGAGACGCTTTGGCGGCCCTCGGTGTCGATGTCGACCCGGCATCGGTGCTTTCCTCCCACCCGCTGGCTGTCCAGCAGCTCGTCGCGATCGCCCGCGCGGTGTCGGTCGACGTCAAGGTGCTCGTTCTCGACGAGCCCACCTCGAGCCTGGACGCGGACGAGGTGGCGGAGCTCTTCCGCGTCATCCGCGAGCTCAAGGACACGGGCATCGCCGTGGTGTTCGTCTCGCACTTCCTCGACCAGGTCTACGAGATCTGCGATCGCGTGACCGTGCTGCGCGGGGGGCGCCTGGTCGGCGAGTACGCCACCCGCGAGCTGCTACGAATCGACCTCGTCGAGAAGATGCTCGGGGCCGCGGCGGCCTCGCTCGCTCCTCTGGGGCAGCGCACGATCGACACCGACGAGAGCCCCTCCATCGTGAGCGCGCGGGGGATCGGGTCGGGTCCGCGCCTGCGCGAGGCCGACCTCGATCTCGCCGAAGGCGAGGTCATCGGCGTCGCGGGCCTGCTCGGCTCGGGACGCAGCGAGCTGGCGCGGGCGCTCACGGGCGTCGATCGGCCGGCCTCTGGCGAACTCCTCATCGACGGCCGACCTGTCCGTCTCAGCTCGCCCCGCGACGCGATCGCGCAGCGCATCGCGTACTCCTCCGAGAACCGCCGCACCGAGGGGATCATCGGAGACCTCAGTGTGCTCGACAACATCAGCCTCGCTCTGCAGGCCCAGCGCGGGGTGTTTCATCGTCTGAGCACGGCGCGGCGGCGTGAACTCGCCCACAGCTGGGTTGAGGCCCTGCACATCCGGCCGGTCGACATCGACCGACCGGTGTCGACGCTGTCGGGCGGCAATCAGCAGAAGGTTCTGCTGGCGCGGCTGCTGGCCTTGTCTCCCCGGGTCATCGTGCTCGACGAGCCCACCCGCGGTATCGACGTCGGCGCGAAGGCCGAAATCCAGCGCCTCGTCGGTGAACTTTCCGAGAACGGCCTGTCGATCGTCTACATCTCCGCCGAGCTCGATGAGGTCCTGCGCGTCGCGCACCTCGTCGCCGTCATGCGCGACGGCGTCCTGGCGCAGATCGTCCCGGCATCCGAAATCACCCCCGACGCCCTCCTGGCTCTCGTGGCCAAGCCCGAGAGTCCGGAGGGGGCCGCGAATGAGTGACGACAAACCGGCACGCACCGCCAATATCTTCGACGTCGCAAGGCTTGCCGGGGTGTCGCACCAGACTGTGTCTCGCGTGCTGAACAACATGCCGAATGTGCGGCCGGCCACGAGGTCCCGCGTCGAGCAGGCGATCGCTCAGCTGCGCTACAGTCCGTCTCCCGCCGCACGCGCTCTCGTCACCCGGCGCACTCGGACGATCGGGCTGGTGCAGCCCGGAACGGTGAGCTATGGCCCGTCATCGATTGCGATGAACTTCAATTTCGCCGCCCGTGCCGCGCGGTACAACGTCGACGCGATCAGCACGCCCGAGAACGACATCGCCGCCGTTCGCTCTGCGATCGACGGTTTGCTGAAACAGCGAGTCGACGCCATCGTCCTCATCGTCGTCGACACGGAGGTGCTCGCGGCGATCCAGGCGCTCGAGCTCGACATTCCGCTGATCGCGGCCGCGTCTTCGAGTAGGCCGCATTCACGCCTGGTCGCCATAGACCAGTACCGCGGCGCGCGAAGCGCCGTGCGGCACCTGATCGAGGCGGGCTACGGCCCCATCCGCCATATCGCGGGGCCGGCGCGCAACCCCGACGCGGTGGAACGTCTGCGCGGGTGGCGTGATGAAATGGCGTCGTCGCGGAGCGAATCGACGACCGTCGTCCACGGCGACTGGTCGGCGGCGAGCGGGTACCGTATCGCCGGTGAGGCCGACGTCGCGCCCGGTGAGGGCATCTTCGTCGCCAACGACCATATGGCGATCGGGGTGCTGTCGGCGCTGCGCGAGCGCGGGATGCGAGTCCCCGAGGACGTCGGTGTCGTCGGTGTAGACGACCTGCCCGAGGCCGCCTTCCTCCACCCCTCATTGACCACCGTCCGGCAGGACTTCGGGGCGTTGGGGGAGATTCTCATGCAGAAGGTCCTGCTCGCCGTCGAGGAGCCGGACACGGCGACGGAGAGCACGCCGCTGCCCACGCGGCTGATCGTGCGCGATTCTGCTCCCGCGGCGCGGCCGGCTGCCGCACGACGCGCGCGCTGAGCGCGCTGCTTGTTGACGCAGCGCGCGCTCCCCCTCGGGCCACCAAGCGCGACGTCCCCGCGAGGTGTCCCGGCGTGATGACGTCGACATGCTGGTGCCGATCCCACTGTGAGCGCTAACATGAGGGCGCTGTCGAGGACGACGGCCCTGCAATGACGCATCACGAGAGGACCCCGCCCCCGTGCCTGACATTTCCGCTTCGCCGCCCCCACGGCGTCGCTCTCAGCTCGCGCTGACCGTCCCGGTCATCGCCGCCCTGCTCGCCTCTCCGCTGACCGTGCCCCTCGCGGCCGTCGCCGTTGAAGCCGACCCTCAGCTGGTTCTGTCGTATCCCCTCGACGAGACCAGTGGAACCGTCGCCCACAATACGTCTCCCCGCGGCTCGAGTCTGGACGCGACCCTCGTGGGCGCCCCCACGCTCAGCGGCAGCAACGGCGTGCGTCTCGACGGCATCGACGACTACGTGAAGCTGCCCGACGACGTCTTGAAGGGGCTGACCTCCGTGACGGTGAGCGCCGACGTCGTCGTGCGCCCCGAGCAGTCGGGCAACTATTTCCTCTGGGGTCTGGGCAACACGACCGATTGGTTCGGCGACGGTTACCTGTTCGCCACCGGTAATCCCGCGCGCGCAGGTATCGCCTCCGGCAACTGGTCGACCGAGCAGGAGACCAGGGGGGGATCCCCTCTCGAACGCGGTGTCTGGAAGAAGGTCACCTACACGCTCGACGCGCCCACCAAGACCGCGCGTCTCTACATCGACGGTCAGCAGGTCGCGGAGAACACCAACACGACCATCACGCCCGGGCAGATCGGCAACGGCACGACGACCAAGAATTACCTGGGCCGCTCGAACTACGCCCCCGACAAACTGCTCGCGGGCAGCTTGCGCGACTTCCGGCTCTATGACGGCGCGCTCACGGCCACGCAGGTGAAGGGTCTCATCCAGACTCCCGAAGACGATGCGGCGGTGGCGAGCGCGCTCCAGGCGCTGACCGTGACCAACGTCGACGACGTGCGCGGCAACCTGACCTTGCCGGCCGCTTCGCAAGGGCTGCCGGTGACGTGGGCCTCCGCGGACACCGCCGTCATCGGCGTCGACGGAAAGGTCACGCGCCCGAGCGCCGACACGACCGTCGAGCTGACGGCGTCCATCACCAAGAACGCCGTGACGCAGAAGCGGACGTTCCCCGCAGTCGTCCGCAAGGCCGCCCAGATCGGCCCGTTCGAGGGGTACACGTTTGCATACTTCACCGGCAACTCCGTCGCGGGGGAGAACATCTACTTCGCTGCGAGCAACGGCAACAATGCCCTCTCGTGGACAGAGCTCAACGGCGGCCAGCCCGAGCTCACCTCGACCGAGGGGGAGAAGGGCCTCCGCGACCCCTTCATCATCCGCTCGCCCGAGGGCGACACGTTCTACCTGATCGCCACCGATCTGTCGATCGGACGAAACGGCGACTGGGGTCGCGCGCAGCGCCAGGGGTCGAAGTACATCGAAGTGTGGGAGTCTCACGACCTCGTGCACTGGGATACGCAGCGCCACGTCAGAATCGCCCCCGACAACGCCGGCAACACCTGGGCGCCGGAGGCTTACTACGACGATGCGCTCGGCGAATACGTCGTGTTCTGGGCCTCGTCTCTCTTCGGCGAGAACGACCCCAATCACACGGGCGACTTCTATCAGACGATGATGTACGCCACCACGCGCGATTTCGTCACCTTCAGCGAGGCCAAGGTCTGGCAGGACTTCGGTGCGTCGCGCATCGATTCGACCGTGCTGAAAGACAACGGGCAGTACTACCGCTTCACGAAGGACGAAGCCAGCACCACCGGCTGCCGCGACATCATCCAGGAGCGCTCGAGCAGCCTGACCGCCGTCGACGATAAGGACGCCGCAGGCTGGAACCCGGCGAACGCCGCCTGGAAAGTGCAGGACAGCTGCATCGGTCGTGACGCAGGACTGGGTGCGGTCGAGGGACCGACGATCTTCAAGGCCAACCCGGGCGACACATCGGCAAACGCGTACTATCTCTTCGTCGACGAGTACGGCGGACGCGGGTACATCCCGTTGGGTACCAACAACCTCGACGCGCCCGACTGGAAGGTCCCCGCGAGCTATCGCCTCCCCTCCAGCCCCCGTCACGGAACGGTCATGCCGGTGACGGCGTCCGAACTGGCCGCGCTGCGTGCCGACCTCCCGCAGCCGCTGTCGGCCAACGCCAACGGTGAGATCGTGCGCTATGACTTCGCCGATGCATCCGGCGCAGTCCTGCACGACCGCTCCGGGGCTGGTCGCGACGCACAGATCAAGGGGGGTGCGACGTTCTCGAACGGCGCGCTCACCTTCGATGGCACGAACGACTACGTCGACCTACCCGACAACCTGGTCGTCGGGGTGAACGACTTCACGGTCGAGACCGAGGTGAAGATCGATCCGGCCCAGCGCAGCCCCTATTTCCTCTACGGGATCGGGAATACGGCGGGCAACGGCACGGGCAACGGCTACCTGTTCGCCACCGGCGACGGGCAATACCGTGCCGCGGTGACGACCGGCAACTGGACGGGTGAACAGAATGCGAACTCGGGTTCGGCGCTCCCGCGCGATCGCTGGGTGCACCTGACGTACACCCTGAGCGGAAGCACGGCCCGCCTGTACCTCGACGGGCAGCAGGTCGCTGTGAACACCAACGTGACGGTGCGGCCCGCCGACATCGGCGGGGGCTCGACGCTGGCGAACTACCTCGGCAAGTCGGTGTACAACGCCGACAACCTCTTCCGCGGGCAGATGCGCGAGTTCGCGCTCTACAACCGCGCGCTGAGCGGTCAGGAGATCGTCGAGCAGTCCGGTAACGCCGGTCTCCTCGGCAACGTCAGCCTCGAGGATCCCGCCGCGCTCAAGGTCGCGCCCCTCGTGGACGCCGCCAATCGCACCGTGACGTTCCCGGTCACACCCGGCACCGACCTGACGACCCTCCGGCCGACGTTCGCAACAGCCGCCGGTACGACGGCCACCCCCGCTTCGGGCACTGTCCGCAACCTCAGCACACCCATGACGGTGACGTTGAAGACGGACGGTCAGGCCGACGTGGTCTGGACGCTCAAGGCGATCGAGATGAAGAGCCCGGTGCTCCCGGGACTTTACGCCGACCCGAACATCGCGGTGTTCGGCGACACGTACTACATCTACGCCACGACCGACGGCACCCCCGGCTGGGGAGGAAACACGTTCTACGTCTGGAAGTCGAAGAACCTCGTCGACTGGACCCGCTCGGACAAGCCGTTCCTGACCCTCGACGGTTCAAACGGCAATGTCCCGTGGGCCACCGGCAACGCGTGGGCGCCCACCATCATCGAAAAGGGGGGGAAGTACTACTTCTACTTCAGCGGGCACAACCCGGCGGACAACCGCAAGGAGATCGGCGTCGCCGTGGCCGACAATCCCGAAGGGCCGTTCACCGCGGAGGCGCAGCCGATGATCACCAACGGTGAGAGTGTCAACAGCGGCCAGGCGATCGATCCCGCGGCGTTCAAGGACCCCAAGACGGGCACCTCCTACTTGTTCTGGGGCAACGGGAGCCCGGTCTACGGGGAGCTGTCCGACGACATGAAGAGCATCAAGGCGGGCACGATCAAGCGCATCAGCGGACTGCCCGACTTCCGTGAGGGGCTCTTCATGAACTACCGCGACGGTCTGTACCACCTGACCTACTCGATCGACGACACCGGTTCGCCCGATTACCGCGTCGGCTACGCCACGTCGACCAGCGTCGACGGACCATGGACCTACCGCGGCATCCTGCTGCAGAAGGACCCGTCGCAGGGCATCCTCGCCACCGCGCACAGCTCGATCATCAACGTGCCCGGTACCGACGAGTGGTACATCGCGTACCACCGATTCGCGATCCCCGGTGGGAACGGGACCAATCGAGAGACAACGATCGATCGCGTCACGATCGGCTCCGACGGACTTTTCCAGCCCGTCACGCCGACGCTGACGAGCGTCGACCCGCGCGAGGTCCCCGCGACGCCGAACCCGACGACTTCGCCGACGGCGAGTCCCACCGCATCGCCGACGGCGACCCCGACGGCAGAGCCGACCGCGTCGCCCGAGCCGACGACCGGCCCGACGGCCTCCCCGGAGCCGACGTCCACGTCGACGCCGGGAGCGACGCCCGACGCCACCGCGACCTCGGCGCCCGCGGCCGCGCGGGTCACGGTCTCGGCCACCACGGTCGAACGCGGCGGCGTCGTGTCGGTGACGGTCACCGGGCTCACAGCGGGTGAGCAGGTCGTCGCCGAGTTGCGCAGCGACCCCATCCGCATCGCCGGCATCCCCGCGGCCGATGGCAACGGACGCGTCACGTTCGACGTACAGATCCCGGGCAACCTGTCCACGGGATCGCACTCGATCGTGGTCTTCGCCGCCGACGGCTCCGAGATTCAACGCGTGGGGATCACGGTTGTCGCCAAGGGTCAGCTCGCCGCCACCGGCGCGCAAGTGCCGTTGGCCGCGGGACTCCTCGCAGCGATGCTGCTGGTCGCCGGTGGAGTGCTGTGGGCGATGCGTCGCCCGCGTCGTACCGCAGCCTGACCCGTTGATACCGATGTCGGCGTCGCGCCCCTCCACGGGGCGCGGCGCCGGCATTCGTCCGACGACCCATCGAACCCAGGAGGCTCCATGACGAGCACCCGCATCGCCCCCCCGGTGCGTCGGCCCACCCCCACACGCCCTCCGCGACCCGCCGTGCGTCGGACGCTCATCGGCGCCGCCCTCGTGCTCGCAGTCGCCGTCGTCGTTCGCGTGTCCACGGTCGGTGCGGACAACCCGCTACCCAGCGTTCTGTCCGACGGGATCACCCTCGCCGCGAGCGTCGTCGTCGAATCCCTGCCCTTCGTCATCTTGGGCGTCGTGATTTCGATCGCCGTCCAGCTCTGGGTGCCGACGCGGGCGATGGATGCCATCGTCCCGCGCCGCGGCATCCTCCGCCGCGCCGTCCTGTCATTGCTCGGCGTGATCCTGCCCGTCTGCGAATGCGGCAACGTGCCGCTGGCCCGCGGGCTCATGATGAGAGGCTTCTCGGTCGCCGACTCGGTGACCTTTCTGCTGGCCGCGCCGATCCTCAACCCCATCACCCTCGTCACGACCTACCAGGCGTTCGGGTGGAGCGATGGCATCCTGATCTCACGCCTGGTGGGGGGCTTCGTCATCGCCAACCTCGTCGGTTGGCTCGTGAGCCTGCACCCGGACCCGTCCCGTATGCTGACACCGGCGTGGGCGGTCGCCTGCGCCGTCTCCGTCCAGGAGCGCTCACGGCCGAGCCCGCGTCGGGTGGCCGCGATGTTCCGCGACGAGATGTCCGCAATGCTGCCCGCGCTGTTCTTCGGCGCCGCGATCGCCGGTCTGATCCAGGTCGCGGTCTCGCGCGAGACGCTCGTCGGCGTCGGCGGTCACCCCGTCTACGGTGTGCTCGCGCTCATCGCGCTGGCGTTCGTCATCGCGATCTGCTCCAACGTCGATGCGTTCTTCGCCCTCTCCCTCGCATCGTCGTTCTCCCCGGGAGCGCTCATCTCCTTCCTCGTGTTCGGCCCCATGATCGACGTGAAGATGCTCGCGATGCTCTCGACGACCTTCCGCGCCCGGGCGCTCGCCGTGATCACGGTCGTCGTGGCGTTGTGCGCCGCCGTGCTGGGGCTGGGGGTGAATCTCCTTGTGTGATGTCTCGGGGTTCCTCTCGCGCTGGGGCGGCATGCTCCTGTGCGGCACCGGGCTCGTCGCCACTCTTGCGCTCGCCGCGGCCGATGACCTGACGCTGTACATCCATCCGCGTTATGTCATGTTCACGGTCGTGCTCAACGTGGTGGGGGCGGTGCTCTTCGTTCTCGCGGTCTGGGGAGCCGCGACCCGTCCCGACGATGACCACGACCACCACGAGCATCACGACCATCACGGAGGGGCCGCCGCCCCGCCATGGCGGGCGGTCGCGACCGTGGGCACCTCGATCCTGATGCTTGTCGCCGCCGTCGCCCTGCTGGTGGTGCCGCCGGCCACCCTCAGCGCGGAGCGCGCGCTGACGAGCGCTGCCGCAACGGACGGCGGAGGAGATGTGCCGGCGCCGGTGCTCGTGGGCAGCGATCCGACGCGCTTCTCGATCCGCGACTGGGCGACGATTCTCGGCACGGGCTCGACGGCGAACGACCTCGTCGGACAGCGCGCCGACGTCACCGGCATCGTCCTGCTCGACGGCGCCGGCGCCGCGCGGATCGGTCGCTACGCGGTGACGTGCTGCACCGTCGACGCGCAGCTGTTCGCCATCGCGGTGGACCGCGACACGCTACCCGCGGGAGCGGAGTCGGGCGATTGGGTGCGGCTGACGGGGACGTTCGCCGACGCCGACGGGGCGACGCGCCTCGTCGCGGACTCGGCCGAGGAGGTGTCGGAGCCCGATGACCCGTACATCTCCTGAGCCGCGGCACCGCGGGCGTCACTTCGCCCTCGTCTCGACGGTGGTCATCGCCGTCCTGGTGATCGCCGGTTCCCTCCTGGCCGCGGCCGCCTTCGCACAGGGCCCACAGGTTCGTGCCGTCACGGGGGACCCCGCGTCCGCCGTCGCTCAGCGTGACGTCGTCGTGTCGGTCCGCACGGACCAGCCGCTCGATCCGTCGTCGACGGAGGGCATCGCGCTGGAGCCGGCCGCCCCGATGCAGGTGGAGGTGGTCGGCGCCTCACTGCGGGTGCGCTTTCTCAAGTCCCTGGAGTACGCCACCGCGTACCGCCTCGTCGTGCCCGCCCTGCGCGGCCAGACCACGGGCACACTCAGCAGCACCGAGTACTCCTTCACGACCCCGCCCTTGACGATGACGACGCTCGAGCGCGGTGGTGCCTTCGAGCGCGCGGAGGGGGACGACGCGGTCGTGCGACACGACCTGTCTCATGGATCGGACGCCACGATCTTGAGCGCCCCGCGTATCCAGGAGTACGCCGAATCGGGCGGCGACACCGTCGCGGTTGCCGTCGACCGCGACGGTGCGACGTCGGTGCAGCTCGCCCGCGGCGACGGTTCCGAGGCGACGCTGCCGCTGCCGGGTCGCGGTGATGTGCGCCTCCTGCGGGCTTCGAGCGACGCCGGCCGCATCGGATACGTCTTCACCGGTTCCTCCGAGGACGGTGTGCAGCAGTACACCGGGGTTCTGTTCCTCGCGGACCTCTCCGACCCGTCCGCCCCACCGCGCACGGTGGCCGGACTGGACGGCGAGCCGGTGCGGACCGAGGCATGGCAGTTCGTGCCGGGCAGCGCCTATCTGGTCGCGCAGACGACGGATCGGAGCCTGCTTCTGGTGGATGCCACAGGGGCCGCGCCCCCGCGGGTGCTGGGGCAGCTGGGCGATCTCCTGTCGTTCCTGCCGGGAACGACGTCGGTCGTCCTCGGCGGCGCGGACGGACTGTCGATCCTCGACCTGACGAGTGGGTCGGTCACCGATGTCGACGGCACGCGAGCGATCGACGCGGCTCCCGGGACGGGGCGTCTGATGCTCGCTCCGGACGCGATCGCGACCTGGACGACCGTCGAGGTGACGCGCGGGGCGCCCGGCCGTCCCGGCGCTCTTGTCGCCGCGGCCGAGTCGGGCAGCCGGATCGTCGAAGTCTGCGCCTCGCCGAGCGGGAGGCATTTGGCGATAGGTGTGGTTCCCGACGCGGGGCCGATGGACGGCTATCCGGCTCGAGCCGATCGCGTCGGGCGTCGGACGCAGATCGTGGACGCGACGAACGGTGACGTGATCGCTGACGTCGAGGGAACCCGGCCCGGGTGGTGTGGGTGAGGTGTGCGACGTGGAATCGGTCCCACCCATTGCAGACCGGTAACGAAGGTAAAACCGGTTCGACGGACTCTGGCCACACCTTCGTGTGAGCGCTAACATTTTCCCAACGACGCAGACGTCGCCACTCGCAACGATGCCCACCCTGAGAAGGGAGTCGACGGCCGGTACCCGAACCGGCTCGATCGACGTTCCTTTCTCCTGCTCTGCGATGCCGCAGAAAGGAACAGCATGTCCCTCCTCCGAAGGTCTGTGGCGCTGGGCGCCACCGCCCTCCTCGTCGCCAGCGGGATCGCGTTCACTGCGCCCGTCGCCGCGACCGCGGCATCCGGGTTGGATGCCGCGAAGGTCCTCGACCTGCAATTCGACGGGTCGCTCACCGACGCGAGCGCGGGGCGCAATCCCGTCGCGATGAAGCAGGGAGCAGCCGAGTACGTCACCGGAATCTCAGGCCAGGCCCTGAACCTCAGCGGCGACGACGCCCTCACGCTCGGCACGAATCCCACCCTGCAGCCCGAGAATCTGACGCTGTCGTTCTGGTTCAAGCCGAACGGCGCGATGACCGGTGAGCAGGTGCTCACGTGGAGCAAGGCGGCCTACAACTCCGAGGGGTGGTATCTCAGCTCTGAGAACGACGGGACCCCCCTCGCATTGTCGATCGGCCCGAGCGGGGGACAGCCCTACAAGGTCTCGGTGAAGGGTGCGCGCAACACCTTCTTCCCGACGGATGCGTGGACCCATGTCGTCGTGACCTACGACAAGTCCACCAAAGCTGTGACTTTCTACCGTAACGGCGAGCGGCAGGTGTCGAACGTCGACGTCAACTTCGGCGCGGGGGCCAGCGGCGTGCTGGGCTCGGAGTCCACGGTGGAGAAGACGATCGGATACAACGGCACCGTCTATCGCGGCGCCTATACGCGCGGAGCGATCGACGACTGGACGTTGTACAACGCCGTCGCCAGCATCGACGACGTGGTCGCTCTCGAGCAGAAGAACAACCCCGCATTCGACCCGTCCGCCATCGCCCAGAAGGGTCTGGACACGGTCTCCGTGCCCACGACGGCCGTCGCAGACTTCGGTCTGACCACGACGACCTCGAACGGCTCGAACATCTCCTGGACCTCCTCGAAGCCCGCGGTCATCGCGGTTAGCGCAGACAAGGCGACCGTCGTGCGGCCGTCCATCGCCGATGCGACAGTCACGCTGACGGCCACCGCGACGTACGGCGGTAGCACGGCGAAGACGAAGACCTTCACCGTGTCGGTGCCGAAGGACGGGGAGAACGCGTCGCTGTACCTCGACGACACGCAGATCACCGAGGTGCTCGTCACCGATCCGTACCTGCAGAACAGCCGCACCAAGATGGTCGACTGGCTGCTCGAGCTCGACCCGAAGCGCTTCCTGTACTCCTTCGACCAGCTCGCTGGCATCCCCACCGACGCGCAGCCGTACGGTGGATGGGAGAGCCCGACCGGCCCGCGCTTCCAAGGGCACTTCGTCGGCTCGTACCTCTACGCGCTCGCTCAGGCGTACTCGACGGAGGCCGACGCGACTCGCAAGGCGCAGTTGCTCGACAAGTTGACGACCCTCGTAGAGGGGCTGAAGGCCGCCCAGGACGCATACGCGAAGAAGGATCCGGCCAACAAGGGGTACGTCGCACCGTTCCCGACGAGCGTCCTGCCCAATGGTGCCGACGGTCTCATCGTGCCGTTCTACAACCTGCACAAGGTGTTGGCGGGTCTGCTGAAGGCGCAGGAACTGGCACCCGGCGATGTTTCGTCTGACGCGCTCGCCGTAGCCTCGGCATTCGGTACCTGGATCAAGAACTACTCCGCGAGCCTGGACAACCCCGCCCGGGTGATGGCGGTCGAATACGGCGGCATGAACGAGGCACTGTACGACCTGTACGCCGTCACGAAGAACGACGACCACAAGAGGGCCGCGGAGTACTTCGACGAGGTCACGCTCTTCCGCCAGCTCGCCGCCGGTAATGACGTGCTCGCCGGTCTCCACGCCAACGCCACGATCCCCAAGATCATCGGGGCGATGAAGCGCTACACGCTGTTCACGAACACTCCCGACCTTTACGCACGGCTTACGCAGGCGGAGAAGGACGATCTGGAGATGTACCACAAGGCTGCTGAGAACTTCTGGTCGTTCGTCGCGAACAACAGGTCGTACGCAGGCGGCGGCAACAGCTATTCGGAGCACTTTCAGGCGCCCGGAACGCTCTACCAGTTCGCCACGAACGGTGAGGCGAACGGCTATGGAGAGAACTCGACGGTCGAAGGCTGCAATGAATTCAACATGCTTCGCCTCACCCGCGCGTTGTTCCAAGTGAACCCCGATGTGAAGTACGCGGACTACTACGAGAACACGTACATCAACACCATCCTCGCCTCGCAGAACCGCGACACCGGCATGATGACGTACTTCCAGCCGCAGACAGCCGGATACGCCAAGGTGTTCGGGGCCCGGGATGGCGAGTTCTGGTGCGACCACGCCAGTGCGACCGAAAGTTTCACCAAGCTCGGCGATTCGATCTACTTCCGCAAGGGGTCGTCTGTGTGGGTCAACATGTTCCGGTCGTCGACCTGGACCTCCGAGCCGCAGAACCTCAGGCTGACGCAGGTGGCCGACGTACCGAACAAGAACGATGTCGCCCTCACGGTGGCCTCGATCGACGGCGGTGCGCTCCCCGAGGGGACGACCCTCCGACTGCGCGTTCCCGACTGGTCGCAGAATCCGACGCTGAAGGTGAATGGCCAGGTTCGAGACGCCTCGAATCGAGAGAACGGCTACATCGTGGTCCCGATCTCCGCCGGCGACCGCATCGACTACACCGTCCCGGCGACCGTGTCCGTCGACGCGAAGACCGAGAATCCGGACTGGGCCGCGTTCCGGTACGGCCCGGTACTGCTGTCGGCGGAACTCAGCCGCGTCGCGGTCGACAAGACCTACCTCGCCGGCATCCTCGTGCGGATGAGCACCCCGGACAAGTCGCTCAGCAACAACGTGCTGGTGTCGAACGTCGAGGACTTCAAGGCGAACATCGCGCAGAACGTCGTGCGTCTCGAAAACGGTCCTGACAACAACGGCCACGAAGTCATGAAGTTCGCGCTGAAGAACGTGGACGAGGACGCGTCGAAGCTTGTGTTCGAGCCGTACTACAGCATGTACAACGCTCGCTACGCGCTGTACATGAACCTCATCGAGCCCGACTCCGACGCCGCGCAGGCGATGATCCTGAAGGAGAAGCAGCAGGAGCGAACGGAGGAGACCACCACGGACTCGCTCACGTCGTTCGACAACAACAACAGCGAGGCGGGCAAGAACTACAAGACGAACCTGTCCACCGTGGGCGTCTGGCGCGGCATGCCGTACCGCGACGCGCAGCGGAATGCCGCCGCGTACTTCTCGTACGACATGGCCGTCGATCTGTCGGCGGACAAGCGATACCTCGGCGTCCGTTATTACGGCGGCGACGCCGGCCGCACCTTCGACGTCTATGTCAACGACAAGAAGCTGAAGAGCGAGCGGGTGAACAACGGTGCCGGGAACGACCAGTGGTACGTCCAGTACGACGAGATCCCTGCCTCGTTCACGGCTGACACCGCGAGCGCGGATCGTTACCGTCGCGACTCCGCCGGGAAGTACGTCCTCGACGAGAACGGCAACAAGATCCCGATCGTCACGGTGCGCTTCCAGAGCAACGGGAACAGCCTCGTCGGCGGCGTCTACGGCGTCTTCACCTCGACCCAGACCGCGTACGACACCACGTCGGCGTTGAAGGGTCTGTCGTTCTCGGATGCCACCATTTCGCCGACGTTCACCGGCTCGACGACCGCCTACACGGTGTACGCCCGCCAGGGTGCCACGTCGGTCACCTTCGACGCCGACCCGGCGACGCCGAGTGGTCTGATCTACGCCGATGGCATCCTGATCGACGACACGAAGCCGCGTACGGTGCAGCTTGCCGAGAGCGAGCCGACCACACTCAAGCTCGAGGCTTTCGCGCAGGACCATCTGACGAAGACCGCATACACGGTCTCCGTCGTGCACGGGACGGCGCCCACCGCGACGCCCACTGCGACGCCGACCGCGACGCCGACCGCGACGCCGACCGCGGAGCCGACGGCGACGCCGACCGCGACGCCGACTGCGGAGCCGACGGCAACTCCGGTGCCTACCGGCGTGCCGACGTCGGAGCCCACCGGTTCCCCGACGTCGCAGCCGACGCCGTCGGTCGGTCCGAACGCGCCCGGCGTGCCGACGGCGGCCGCGTCCGCCTCGCAGGTGGAGCGCGGGGGCGTGGTTCGCGTGACAGTCAGCGGGGTGAAGCCGGGTGAGCAGATCACCGCTGAGCTCCAGAGCGACCCCATCCGCATCACCGGTATTCCGGCGGCGGACGCAGCCGGACGGGTGACGTTCGACGTGCGGGTTCCCGCGAATCTCCCGACCGGAACGCACCACATCGTGGTGTGGGCCGCGGACGGAACCGAGATTGCGCGCCTGCCGATCTCGGTCGCGGCGAAGGGCACGTTGGCTGCCACCGGAGCACAGGCGCCGCTCGGTGTCGCCTTGTTCGGCGCGCTGCTGCTCGTCGGCGGCGCGGGAGCGTGGGTGCTGCGTCGCCCGCGCCGTCGGGCGGTCTGACGCACAACACGAAGCGGCGGTCCCCTTCGAGGGGCCGCCGCTTCGTGCATCCTCACCGCCCGACGAGTCTGAGGTCCGCGGTCGCCCGACGTAACGCCTGACCGTTCGGTCGACCCCGGTACCCGGCGACGATCGAAGACCCCGGATGCCAGGGCGCGGGGTCTCCGACCGTCGCAGATCAGCCGAGCAGCGGCACCGCGCCCACGAGCACGCCGACTGCGAGCATGACCAGCGAGACGACGGTCGCGCGCCACAGCACCTTCTTGTGGTGGTCGCCGAGGTTGACTCCGGCGAGCGAGACGAGCAGCAGGATGGCCGGCACGAGCGGGCTCTGCAGGTGCACGGGCTGACCCGTGATCGAGGCGCGGGCCATCTCGACGGGCGCGATGCCGTAGTTCGCGGCGCTCTCGGCGAGCACCGGGAGGATGCCGAAGTAGAACGCGTCGTTCGACATGAAGAACGTGAACGGGATCGACAGCACGCCCGTGATGACGGCGAGGAACGGACCCATCGACGAGGGGATGACCTGGGTGATCCAGTCGGCCATGGCGGTGACCATTCCGGTGCCGTTCAGCACTCCGACCAGGACACCCGCGGCCAGCACCATCGACACGACGCCGACGATGCTGGGCGCGTGGGCGACGATCTCGTCGGCCTGCCCGCGCAGCTTGGGGAAGTTGACGAGGAGGGCGATCGCGGCACCGACCATGAACACGAAGGCGAGCGGGAAGATGTCCATCACCAACAGCACCATGACGGCGACGGTGAGCACGAGGTTGAACCAGATGAGCTTCGGCCGGAGCGTCGCGCGGTTCGGGTCGAGCATGGTGTCGGCCATCGCGGTGTCGGCGGCCTCGACCAGCTGCGGGGCGGCGATCGCGTCGCGACCCCCGCGCACGGTCACGATGTTGCCCGTGCGCAGCGAGGCGAGCGCGCCGGGCTTGTGCTCCGCGCCGCGGAACATCTTCGGGGCGCCCAGACGACCGAAGCCGCCGGAGCCGTCGATCTTCGAGGTGTCGACCGAACCCGCGAGGCGCTTGCGCTCGGACAGGCCGAGGAACCAGGCGAAGGCGAGGGCGACGACCAGGCCCGCGAGGAGCGAGGGGATCATCGGCACGAAGACGTCGGTGGGCTGCAGGCCCAGCGCCGTCGCGGCGCGCACGGTGGGGCCGCCCCACGGCACGATGTTCAGGGTGCCGTTCATCAGACCCGCGACGCAGGTCAGCACCACGGGGCTCATGCCCAGGCGCAGGTACAGCGGCAGCATCGCCGAGGTGGTGATGATGAAGGTGGTAGAGCCGTCGCCGTCGAGCGACACCGCGCCGGCGAGGATCGCCGTGCCGAGCACGATCTTTGCCGGGTCGTCGCCCAGGAAGCGCGTGATCACGCGGATCAGGGGATCGAACAGGCCGACGTCGATCATGATGCCGAAGTACATGATGGCGAACAGCAGCAGGGCGGCGGTCGGTGCCATCTTGCCGATCGCGTCGATCACCATGTCGCCGAGGCCGAAACCGGCGCCGCCGATGAGGCCGAACACGGTCGGCACGATGATGAGGGCGACCATGGGGGTCATGCGCCGCGTCATGATCAACGCCATGAACGACAGCACCATGAGGAAACCGAGGGCGACGAGCACACCGTCGGCGGGCGTGTAGGCCACCGCGTACTCTTCGGCCTCGGCCGCAAGGATCAGGGGGGTCATCGCGACTCCTTCGTCGTGGATGTGGGCGCCCGGTGCGCCATCGATCTGCCGACCGTACGGATACCGGGTTCTCGGGCGCGCGTTTGCTCGCATTGAGCGTCGTTATGCGCGTACCGTGTCTTCTGCGCATTTCGCGCATGACGACGTCGCCGACCGGGAGGTGCGCATGCGATTCGCCACCCGGATGCTCGTGGTGCAGGTCGCCACCCAACTCGTCGTCGTGGCGGTGTGCACGGCCGTGTTCGCGTGGCTCGGGGTGCAGCAGCTCAAGGCGGAGGCCGATTCGTCGGCCCTCAACATCGCCCGTTCGGTCGCCGAGGCGCCCGACGTGCGCTCGCTCGTGACCGCGTTCTCCGCCGACCCCGGAACCCCCGATGCCGCCCGGCTGCGCGACGGGACGCTGCAGCATTACGCCGCCGACGTCACCGGGCGCACGCAGGGGCTGTTCGTCGTCATCACCGACGATCACGGCATCCGTCTGGCGCACCCCGACCCCGACCGGCTGGGGCAGGTCGTGAGCACGAGCTTCGCCGACGCGCTCGCCGGTCGCGAGGTGGTGACCTGGGAGACCGGCACGCTCGGCGAATCGGCGCGGGCGAAGGTGCCGATCTATCCGCCCGGCGGAGGGGCGCCGGTCGGCGAGGTGAGCGTGGGCTTCGAACGCGCCAGCGTCTTCGACGACCTCCCCGCGCTGATCGCCGGTATCGCCGTGGCCGTCGCGCTCGCCGTGGCCATCGGCGCGCTCGTGGCCCTGCTGATGCGACGCCGGCTCGAGCGGCTGACCCTGGGCGTGCAGCCGGAAGAGCTCGCCGCGCTCGTGCAGACCCAGACCGCCGTGCTCGAGGGAGCCGATGAGGGCGTCGTCGCCCTCGACGAAGCCGGTGTGGTGCGGGTGTGCACGGCCACCGCCGAACGCCTGCTGGGTGTGACCGGCGCCGTGGGGCGACCGATCGCCGATCTCGGTCTCGCGCCGGCCGTCTCGGCCGCGCTGTCGGGCGCCGGGGCCGCGACCGGGCTGCCGCTGGGCGACCGCGTCGTCTTCGTCGACGTGCGGCCCGTGCGACGCGGGGCGCGCGCCCTCGGCCGGGTGGCCGTTCTGCGCGACCGGACCGACGTGATGGCCCTCTCGGGCCGCCTCGACAGCGTGCGCGCCATGGGCGACGCTCTGCGCGTGCAGCGGCACGAGAATGCCAACCGGCTGCACGCCGCCGTGGGGCTCCTCGACGCAGGCCGGGTCGAGGAGGCGCGGGGGTTCCTCGCCGACCTCGTCGATCGGGGCTCGGTCGATTGGGCCGTGCCGGGCATCGAGCTCGTGGGGGACGCCATGCTGCAGTCCTTCCTCGGCGCGAAGGCCCTCGCCGCCCGGGAGCGCGGTGTGGCGTTGCGCGTCGCCGACGACACCTTCTCGAGGGAGACGATCGACGACGTCGAAGACGTGGTTGCGGTGCTCGGGAACCTCATCGACAACGCCGTGACGGCCGCCGCGGCGGCCCCCGCGCCCCGCGAGGTCGAGGTGAGCGTGCTCGACGATCGCGACGCGGTGGTGATGACGGTGTCCGACAGCGGGGGCGGGATCGCCGACGTCGACGAGATCTTCGCGCAGCGCGAGCGGGGAACCGACGTCGACACCGACAGGGTGCACGGCCTCGGGATCGGGCTGCCCCTGTCGCGCGAGTTCGCCCGGCGCCGGGGCGGGGACGTGTGGGTCGTCGACGCGGGTGACGAGGAGAGCGGCGCTTTTGTGGCGGCGCGCCTGCCCGGCGTACGCCGGAGCCGCGACGACGTGGAACGAGAGAGAGGCGACGCGTGAGCGGCATCCGGGTTCTGGTGGTCGACGACGACTTCCGCGTGGCGGGGCTCCATCGCGAGGCGGTCGCCGCGCGGCCGGGGTTCGTCGCGCTGGAGCCGGCGCGCACGATCGGCGAGGCGCGCATCGCGATCGCGGCGCACGCCCCCGATCTCGTGCTGGCCGACGTCTACCTGCCCGACGGCGACGGGATCGACCTGGTGCGCACCCTCGACGTCGATGCGTTCGTGCTGTCGGCGGCGACGGATGCCGCGACGGTGCGCCGCGCATTCTCGGCCGGTGCCCTCGCGTACCTCGTGAAGCCGTTCGACACCCGTGTGCTGGCCGAGCGCCTCGAGCGCTACGCCCGGTATCGCAATCTACTGACGAGCGTCCGACCGCTCTCGCAGGACGACATCGACCGCGCGGCATCCCTCATGCGCGGCGAGCGCGAGGGGGCCTCGCTCGCACGGTCGGCGACCGAGCAGACGGTGCTGGGGGCGCTGGCCGGAGACGAGGCCTCGGCGTCGGAGGTGGCCGAGCGCATCGGGGTCTCGCGCGCCACGGCGCAGCGACACCTCACCGCGCTCGCGGAGCGGGGGCTCGTGCAGGTGAGCCTGCGCTACGGGTCGACGGGTCGCCCCGAGCACCGGTTCCGCGCGGGCGGGTGAGGCGCGGCACCGGTGCTCGGGGCGGGCTCGGTCCCTTCGACAGGCTCTGGGACCTGGGTGCGCGAGTGGCCTGGCGCTCAGGCCTCCAGCACCGCCCAGCCCCGCGGGCCCAGCTCGACCCGATCGCCGACGAGCGTCCCGTCGCCGGTGACGACCGTGCGGGCGTCGGCGGACGGAAGCGACACCGGCTCGTCGCCGATGTTCAGCGTCACCACGACCGCGTCGTCGGCGGTCGCCGTCCGCAGCACGATGCTGGTGTTGGCCAGCTCGACCACGTCGGTGTGCGCGCGCCAAAGCCACGGCTTACGGCGCCGCAGGGCGACGAGCGCCCGGTGCGCCTCGAGGATCCGGGCGTCGCCGTCCACCGCGTCGGGTGAGGCGGGGAACTCCGGACGCACCGCGTCGTCGCCGCCGAGGCGCTCCTCCTTCACCGCGGTCCAGCCGAACTCGTCGCCCGCGTAGACCGAGGGGGTCCCGGCGACGGTGAACAGCACCGCGAGGGCGTGCGGCACGAGGTCGGCGCCCACCGCCGAGGCGATGCGCGTGACGTCGTGGTTTCCCACGAACGTCTGAGGGACGAACACGCGGAGCAGCTCGTCGTGCCGTTCCATCGCGTGACCGAGCTCGAAGAGGTTCCCGACGGCGATGCCGTGCCAGATGCCCTGCCACAGCTCGTACTGCGTCAGGGAGTCCATGCTCGATTCCTGCACGATCCGCGCCGCGTCGCCGTGGATTACCTCACCGAGGAACCACGCGTCGGGGAAGCGCTCCCGCACGCGCGGCAGCACCTCGGCCCAGAAGGTCTGGGGCACCGCGTATGCGGCATCCAATCGCCATCCGTCGACACCCCGTTCGAGCCAGTGGCACATCACCTCGACCACCAGGTCGGCCACGGCGGGGGAGGAATGATCGAGGGCGACGAGCGCGTCGTGCCCCTCGAAGACGTCCGCCTCGAACCGGCCGTCGATCCACCGCCCGCGGAACAACTGCGGTCCGTCCTCCGTCTGCTCGCGGAAGGCGGGGTGCCCGCGCCCCACGTGGTTGAAGACGCCGTCGAGCAGGATCCGGATGCCGCGCTCCCGCGCCGCGCCCACGAGACGGCTGAAATCGGCGTCGTCTCCGAGCCGCAGGTCGATGCGGAAGTGATCGACGGTGTCGTAGCCGTGGGTCTCGGACGCGAAGACCGGCCCCAGCAGCAGGCCGTTCAGCCCGAGCTCGATGACATGGTCGAGCCACGGTTCGAGACGGTCCAGGCGATGCGCGGGCTCGGCGTCCGGGTCCACGCCGTCGCGGATCGGCGCACCGACGAACCCCAGCGGGTAGAGGTGCCACCAGAGGACGTGTTCGGGCCAATCGGGCATACGACCGACGCTACCGAGGTCGCGCGGATCGCGAGGCGGGGTTGCGGCGGTCGCCGAGGGGCGCGTTCAGGCGCGCGCGCGAGCGTCGGGCGCGGCGAAGGCGAGGAGGTCGAGCGCACGGGAGCGCGCGGCGTCGACGGCCGCGGCGACCGCGCCGATCGAGACGATGTCCGCGCCGAGGGGGGATGCCACGATCTCGGGCGCCGGAAGGTCCAGAGCGCGGGGGAGAGCGGCTCGTGCCGCGGCGATGATCGGCTCGGCGCCCGCGGCGATCGCGCCCGAGACCACGACCCTTCGCACGTCGAAGAGGCTGCCCAGGGTCGCGGCGACGATCGAGAGCGCGCCGCCGACCTCCTGCGCGACGGCGAGCGCCCCGGCATCGCCCGTGCCGGCCAGGTCGAGGACGGTCTTGGCGTCGAGCGCGGCGGGGTCGATCGTCGCCAGAGCCGATCCGGCGGGAAGGCGCCCGGTGGCACGGGCGTCGCGGGCCGCGTCGACGCACCGCGGCGCCAGGCCCTCGGCGCCGCCCACGCCGGTGACCCGATCGAACGCGACGGTCTCGCCGGCGCCGCCGTGAGCACCGCGCAGCAGACGCCCGTCGACCCAGATCCCCGCACCGAAACGTTCGCCGGCGAGGAGGGCGATGAAGTCGTCGACGCCGACCGCGGCGCCGTGCGCACGCTCGGCGACGGCCGCGAGGGAGGCATCGTTCTCGACGCGCACCACCGGAGCCCACTCGGCGAACGTGTCGACGAAGCCCGGGTTCATGCGCTCCCAGAAGCGGTCGTGATGAACGGGGGAGCGACCCGATCGATCGACGGGCGCGGGGACGCCGACGCAGAGGGCGGCGATCTCGGACCGGTCGCGGTGCGCCCGGGTGAGGGTCGCGTCCACCGTCGCCTCGGCGGCGCGTCGACGGCGTTCCGGAGAATCCCGCTCGGGGTCGACCGCGAGGCGCGAGGTCGCGAGCGCCCGTCCGCGCAGATCGGCGACGGTGGCGGTGACGTGCCCGCGGCCGGCGTCGACGCCGACCACCACGGCCGAGTCGGGACGGAACGCGAAGCGGCGCGCCGGGCGCCCCTTCGAATACTCCCCGACGGTGCGGGCGTTCGGCATCTCGGCGAGCAGGCCCCGCCCGACGAGCTCGTCGAGCACGTCGATGGTCGTCGACCGCGTCAGGCCGACCGCCGCCATGACGTCGCTGGCGGTGAAGGCCTCGGCGTCCCAGGCGTGGGCGAGCACGGCGTCGAGGCTGCGTCTGCGCAAGGAGGCCGCCGCCGATGTGGCATCCGACATCAGATCTTGACCCCTTTCGCGTCCGATGCAATACTGCCCTCACCAAGTTGATTTGGCGAGTAAATTTACTCGGCGACACAACAAATTCGCAGTGCAGCGAGGAGGATGCAGGTGTCGACGAAGACGAGAGCGGGGTGGCGATGGCTCGCCGCGGCCGCGGTGGGGGTGCTCGGGGCGAGTCTGCTCGCGGGCTGCTCCGCCGACGGGCGCGAGACCATCCGCTTCACCTTCAGCAAGCGCGAGGCGCTGTCGTTCATGAACGACGTCGTCGCGCAGTACAACGCCTCGCAGGACAAGGTGCGCGTCGAGATGGACAGCTCGGGCGTCGACGTCGTCTCGGCGAGCTTCGTCCGTGGCAACCCGCCCGACATCATGCTCGCCAACTACAACTACGAGGTCGCCCGCTTCGTGCAGCGCTGCGCGCTCAGCGACCTCTCCGGCACGACCGCCGCGGGCGCGGTCCGCGAGGACCTGCAGCCGCTCATGGACCAGTACGGCTCGTGCGAGGGGCGCACCAGCGCCCTGCCGTACTCCGTGATGGCGGCATCCGTCATCTACAACACCCAGATCTTTGAGCAGTACGGGCTCGCGGTCCCCACCACGTGGGATGAGCTCCTGCAGGTAGCCGACACGCTGAAGGCCAACGGCGTCACCCCGTTCTACGGCACCTTCAAGGACGACTGGACCGTGGCGCAGGGCTGGTACGACTACTCCGTCGGCGGTTCGCTCGACGTGATCGACTTCTTCGACAGCCTCGCCGCCGAGGGCGACCAGGTCGGGGCCGGTTCGACGGTCTCGTTCGCGAAGGACTTCACCGAGCCGATGGACCGCATGCTCCAGCTCGCACAGGACTACACGAACGAGGATGCCGAGAGTCGCGCCTACGGTGACGGCAACCTCGCGTTCGCGCAGGGTCAGGCCGCGATGTATCTGCAGGGCCCCTGGGCGCTCGGCGAGATCGCGAAGACCGCGCCCGACCTGCCGGTCGGGACGTTCCCCCTGCCGATGACCGATGATCCCGACGACCTCAAGGTGCGCGTGAACATGGATCTCGCGGCCATCATCCCCGAGGCATCCCGTCACCAGGATGCCGCCCGCGACTTCCTCGAGTACCTGTATCAGCCCGAGATCATCGAGGCCTACAACGAGTCGCAGCTCGGCTTCGCACCCACGAAGGACGCCCCGTCGCCCAGCGATTCGCGCGTCGCCGGAATGATCCCGTACTACGACGAGGGGCGTATCTATCAGGGCGCCTCGGTGCTGGTCCCCAAGACCATCCCCACCTTCAACTACGCGCAGGCGATGATCTTCGGCGCCTCGCCCGAGGCCACCCTGCGCACGATGGACGAGGACTGGTCGCGGCTCGCATTCCGCCAGCCGCCCGCCTCGACGACGGATGCCGCTGGCGAGGAGGCCGCGCGATGACCACCACCACCACGATCGTCACGGGTGGGAAGGCGACGGCTCGCCGGAGCTCGCGCCGTACCGAGCCCATCTACTACCTGTTCCTGCTGCCGACCCTCGTGCTGTTCACGCTCGCGATCACGATCCCGGGTCTGATCGGCATCTTCTTCAGCTTCACCGACTCGATCGGTCTCGGGGAGTGGAACTTCACGGGGCTGACGAACTACATCGCGATCTTCAGCGACCCCGCGATCCTGCAGGCCTACCTGTTCACCTTCGGGTTCTCGATCGCCACCGTCATCGTCGTCAACGTCGCGGCCTTCCTGCTCGCGGTGGGCCTGACCGCGCGGATCCGCTTCACGAAGGCGTTGCGGACGGTCTTCGTCATCCCGATGGTGATCTCGGGCATCATCATCGCCTACGTCTTCAACTTCCTCTTCAGCAACTCCGTGCCCTCGGCGGGCGAGGCCCTCGGCATCCCGTGGCTGCAGACGAGCCTGCTCGCCAACCCCGATCTGGCGTGGGTCGCGATCGTCATCGTCACCGCGTGGCAGGCGATCCCCGGGACGCTGCTCATCTACATCGCGGGACTGCTCTCGGTCCCGGGCGACGTGTACGAGGCGGCCGGGCTCGACGGGGCGAGCAAGACGCAGCAGCTGCTGCGCATCACGCTGCCGCTCGTGGCCGGCTACGTCGTCATCAACGTCATCCTCGGCTTCAAGGGGTTCCTCAACGCCTACGACATCATCGTCGGCCTCACCGGTGGAGGCCCCGGCACCGCGACCCGCAGCGTCGCGATGTCGATAATCCTCGGATTCAACGGGGGCGACTACGCCTACCAGATGGCCAACGCCGCGCTCTTCTTCGTCGTCGCCGTCGTCATCTCCCTGCTGCAGCTCTCGGTGACCCGCGGAAGGAACACCCTGTCATGACCGCCCTCAACCAGCCCGCGCTCGCCTTCGAGCAGGCCGAACTCGCCGTCCCCGAGCGCCAGGGCCCCACGGGCTCCGGCCCCCGGCGCTCCCGCTTCCGCCGCGTCGGCGCCGAGCGCATCAGCTGGTCGACGACGACCATCCTCGTGCTGTGCTCGCTGACGGTGCTGCTGCCGCTGTACGTCACCGTCTCGATGGCGCTCAAGAGCGGCACGCAGGTGGTCGACGGCAACGCGTTCTCGATCCCCTCGCCGATCAGCTTCGACGGTTTCGTCCAGGCGTGGACGCTCACGAAGTTCCCGGTGGGCCTCGCGATCTCACTGCTGGTCACCGCGGGCACGGTCGTGGCGACCATCATCCTCGCGGCGTGCGCGTCGTACGCCATCGCGCGCAACTGGGACCGGAAGCTCTTCCGCTACTCGTTCTTCTACCTGCTCGCGGCGATGTTCATCCCGTTCCCGGTCATCGCGCTCCCGCAGATCCAGCTGACCGGGCGCCTCGGTCTCGACAACCCGCTCGGCGTGATCATCCTCGCGACGATGTTCCAGCTGAGTTTCAGCGTCCTGTTGTTCACGGCCTTCCTGCGCTCGATCCCCCTCGAGCTGGAGGAGAGCGCGCGGATCGACGGCGCCACCACCTGGCAGACGTTCTGGCGCCTCATCTTCCCGCTGCTCGCACCGATGAGCGCCACGGTCGGCATCTTCGCGTTCCTCTACGCGTGGAACGACTTCATGATGCCGTCGCTCATCATCAGCGACCCGGCCCTTCAGACGCTGCCGGTGCGCCAGAACCTGTTCCAGACGCAGTTCAGCAACAACTACAACGTCGCCTTCGCCTCCTACCTCATGGCCATGGCCCCCGCGATCGTCGCCTACCTCTTCACCCAGCGATGGGTGATGGCGGGCGTCACGCAGGGTGCCGTCAAGGGCTGAGCAGACCATCCCCTCCCCGAAAGGACCCTTCGTGACAACCGCCGCACCTTCCGTGCACGCCCGCGCGCTCTCCGACACCCCCGACTGGTGGCGCCAGGCCGTGGTGTACCAGGTCTATCCCCGCAGCTTCGCCGACACGAACGGCGACGGCCTCGGCGACATCCCCGGCGTCACCTCTCGCGTTGCGTACCTGGCCGAGCTGGGGGTGGATGCCATCTGGCTCAGCCCCTTCTACCCGTCCGACCTCGCCGACGGCGGTTACGACGTCGCCGATTACCGCGACGTCGACCCGCGGCTGGGGACCCTGGCCGACATGGACGAGCTGATCGCGCAGCTGCACGCCCACGGCATCCGCGTCGTCGTCGACATCGTCCCCAATCACACCTCCGACAAGCACGTCTGGTTCCAGGAGGCGGTGGCCGCCGGTCGCGGCTCGGCCGCGCGGGAGCGCTACATCTTCCGGGAGGGCACCGGTCCCGACGGCTCCGAGCCGCCGACCGACTGGGTCTCGGTGTTCGGCGGCCCCGGGTGGGAGCGCGTCGCCGACGGCCAGTGGTACTTCCACAACTTCGACGTCTCGCAGCCCGATCTGAACTGGTCGAACCCCGAGGTGCGCGCCGACTTCGTGGAGACCCTGCGTTTCTGGAGCGACCGCGGCGTCGACGGCTTCCGCATCGACGTAGCGCACATGCTCACGAAGGACCTCACGGAGCCGCTGCCCTCGCGGGCGGAACTCGAGGCGATGCCGATCGACGGTACGCACCCGCTGCTCGACCGCGACGACGTGCACGAGGTCTACGCCGAGTGGCGTGCCGTGTTCAACTCGTACGACCCGCCGCGTACCGCGGTGGCCGAGGCCTGGGTGCACCCCTCGCGGGTCCCGCTGTACGCCAGCGCCGAGAGCCTCGGGCAGGCGTTCAACTTCGACCTGCTGGAGGCCGACTTCGACGCCGGGCAGTTCCGTCGCATCGTGGCCGACAACCTCGCCCTCGCCGCTCGATCGGGGTCCTCGACCACGTGGGTGCTGTCCAACCACGACGTCGTGCGCCACGCCACGCGGTACGGCCTGCCCGACGCCGAGCGCGGCACCGACGGACGCCCGACGCTCAAGCACGGCAACGAGTGGCTGCTGTCGGGCGGGCAGTCGCCGACCCTCGACGCCGAGCGCGGCGAGCGTCGCGCACGAGCGGCGGCGCTGTTCGTGCTGGGCCTGCCGGGGTCCGCGTATCTGTACCAGGGCGAGGAACTCGGGCTGCACGAGGTGGCCGACATCCCGTATACCGAGCGCCAGGATCCGACGTTCTTCCGCAGCCCCGGGGTCGACATGGGCCGTGACGGATGCCGTGTGCCGCTGCCCTGGACCTCGTCGGGGTCGGCGTTCGGATTCGGCCGGGGCGGCGCGCACCTGCCGCAGCCGGAGTGGTTCGAGACCTATGCCGCCAATGTGCAGGACGGCGATCCCGCATCGACGCTGTCGTTGTACCGTCGAGCCCTCGCCCTGCGGCACGGATTGCAGACCCACGAGCGGCTGGAGTGGATGGATACCGACCGCGCCGACGTGGTCTCGTTCTCCCGCCCCGGCGGGTGGACCGTCGTGACGAACTTCGGCACCGAGCCCGCCGCGCTCCCCGCCGGTGAGGTACTGCTGTCGAGCGGCCCGCTCGCGGGCGACGCCCTGCCGGGTGAGACGACGGTCTGGATGCGACGCGCCTGACCCCATGCCCGCAAGCCCCGGCGCCCTCGTTCGCCGGGGCTCCCGTGCGCGGGGGCCTGGACCCTTTCGAGTGTCCAAGGCACGCCGGGCTCGCCGGGCGCCCGCGGCGTGTCCTGGACACTCGACGGGAGGAGTCCTTCCCGCGTGCGCTCAGGGGCGGCGGATCGAGTCGCGGATCACCACCGGCATCTCGACGAGGTGCTGGCCCTCGGGCGGGCCGTCCGGCGTGAGCAGGAGCTCGACGGCGCGGCGGCCCATGTCCTCGTGCGGAAGACCGATCGTCGTCAGCCCCGGACGCAGATAGGCGGCGAGCTCGTCGTTGTCGAACGACACCAGCGACACGTCGTCGGGGACGCGCAGCCCGGCATCCCCCAGGGCCTGGAGGGCGCCGAAGGCCAGCCGGTCGTTGAGGCAGACGATCGCCCGCGGACGCATCCCCTGGGCGAGCAGCCGCGCGGTGAACTCGTAGCCGGGGGCGGGCTCCCACAGCCAGATCGACTCCTCGTGCAGAAATCTCGCCCCCGCGTCGGCCATGGCCGCGGAGATCCCGCGCACGCGCGCCGCCACCGTGGCCGAGCGGAACAGATCGCGTTCCGCCTCCGCGTCGTACCCGAGGAGCAGGATGCCGTCGCGGATCCCCGCATCGAGGAGGAGCTCGACCGCCCGTCGACCTCCCGTCTCCTCGTCGGGCAGCACGCTGCAGCGGTGCAGCTCGTTGGTGGCGTTCAGCATGACGGTGCGCAGTCCTGTCGGCAGGCGGGGGACGAATGTCTCCCGCGCGCGCATCGACGCGAAGATGATGCCGTCGACCTGACGGTCGAGCAGGGCCGAGACCGCCTCGGCCTCGCGTTCGGGCTCACCCCCGGTCTCCGCGACGAGCACGACCTGGCCGGCGGCCTCCGCCGCACCGAGCGCGCCCTTGATGAGCCCGCTCGCGAAGCGGGTGGTCGCGACGAGGTCCGACACGAAGCCGACGGTGTGCGACGTGTCGGTGCGCAGCGCCCGCGCCGACATGTTGGGGCGATAGCCGAGCTCCGCGGCAGCGGCGTGCACGCGCTCGTGGGCGTCCTTCGAGAGGCGGGTGTCGGGACGACCGTTCAAGATCATGGAGGCCGCCGCGGGAGACAGGCCGGCTCGCCGGGCGACGTCGGCCAGTGTGACCCTCTTGCCCATCGGTGCTCCCGTTCTGCGGCATCGGCGCCGCGGTCACGATCTTCGCAGTGATCTTGACAGCGCTCCGTGCGTCTGCGTAAATGATGCTGCTAAATCCTTTCAGCACAGGTTAGCGCACCAGCAGTCCGTCGCCGGAACAGCCCGAGCGCCGGCACGCAGCACAGACGAAGGAGTCGACATGAACACGCGCATCCCGCGCCGGCGCCGAGGGGCATCCCTCGCCCTGCTCGCCATCGCCGGCCTCACCGGCGCCGCCCTGACCGGGTGCGCGCCCGGGAGCGCGGCCCCGGCCGCGCAGAACGACGTCGAGGTGAGCACCGAGCTCACCAGCGACCCCGTCCAGCTCACGATCGCCGACGAGACGGGCTTCCCGGTCACCGACAAGCTGACCGAGGAGTTCACCAAGCAGCACCCGAACGTCACCTTCACGATCAACCGCGACACGTTCCAGAACCTCACCGCGAACGCCCCCAAGCTTCTCGCCAGCTCCACCCCGCCCGACCTCATCCGCCTCCCCACCCTCGGTGACACGGTGCGAGACGGGCTCGTGGCCAACCTCGACCCCTACTTCGACGCCTACGGGTGGGACGCCTGGCCGGCGTCGCAGCTCGCGCCGCTGCGCATGAACGACGAGGGCGTCCGCGGATCCGGGTCGCTCTACCAGCTGGGCCTGGGCTACAGCATCACCGGCATCTACATGAACACCACGCTCGCCGACCAGCTCGGCATCGACGCCCCGCCGCAGACCCTGTCCGAGCTCGAGGACGACATGGCGAAGGCGAAGGCCGCCGGCATCCTGCCGATCATGGCCGGCGACAAGGACGGCGTCGTCAACTTCGTGGTCCAGGCCGCGATGAACCAGTACGTCGATAAGGACCAATTCCTGTCGTGGATGTTCAACGAGCCGGGTGCGCGCTACGACG
Source organism: Microbacterium sp. NPDC007973 (assembly GCF_042958465.1). NCBI lineage: Bacteria > Bacillati > Actinomycetota > Actinomycetes > Micrococcales > Microbacteriaceae > Microbacterium > Microbacterium sp. NPDC007973. Next base: position 12,151 of record NZ_JBIBJJ010000005.1, on the reverse strand, counting down.
AGTCCGGCAACGTCCAGGGTGCCGAGCTCGTGCGTGAGTGGGCGGATGCCGGGTACTTCCCGTCCGACATCAACGCGATCGACTACTTCACCTTCACCAGCCGCTTCTCGGCGGGCGAGGGCCTGTTCACCTTCAACGGCAACTGGGAGGCGGCGAACTACCAGAAGGCGCTCGGCTCCAACGTCGAATTCTTCCTCGTGCCGCCGGCCGAGGCCGGAGCCGATCACGTGGCCATGGGAGCGGCGAACTCGTTCTCGGTCGCAGCCAAGTCGCCGCACATCAACGAGGTCGCGTACTTCCTGAACTGGGTGCACACCGATCCGACCGCGCGCCAGATCATCGTCGATGTCACCGGTGCGTCGCCCGGCGGCGACCCCGCCCAGGAGCTGCCGACCGTCGAGTCCGGCTCGCTGATCGAGAACGCGCTGAAGATGTCCGCGCAGATCGGCGCCGAGAACGGCCAGGTCGACTTCATGGCCAACACCACCGCCGGCATCTACGCGGGCTCGATCATCCCCGAGTCGCAGCTGCTGGTGACCAGCCAGATCACCGGCCAGGAGTTCGTCGACCGCGTGCAGAAGTTCTACGAGAGCGAGGTCGGGAAGTAATGACCGACCGTGCGGTCGCCGTCGCGGCGGCCCCTCGACACGGCGACGCCTCCTCGGCGACGGCGACCGCACCCGTTCGCCGGGCCGCTGCACGCGCAGTGGCCCGACGGGCGACCCTCGTCGGCTGGGTGCTCCTCGTCCCCGCCCTCGCGTTCTACGTCGGATTCGTCATCTGGCCCCTGCTCCAGGGGGTGCAGTACTCGTTCTACGACTGGAACGGCATCGGGCTCGCCCGCTGGGTCGGCCTCGAGAACTACCTCACGGTGTTCACCGATCCCGACCTGCTCGGCGCGATCCGCAACGCGTTCATCCTCATCGCGTTCTTCACGTTCATCCCGGTGGGGCTCGGGCTCGTGCTCGCGACCCTCATCCGCGGCATCCGGTACAAGGCCTTCGCCGCCACGGCGCAGACGGTGCTGTTCCTGCCGCAGATCATCCCGCTCGCCGCCGTCGGTATCGCCTGGTCGTGGATGTACGCCCAGACCGGCGCGGTGAACCAGATCCTCGGCTGGATCGGGCTCGGCTGGATCACCCGCCCGTGGCTCGCCGATTACGGCACGGCGCTGCCGGCCGTGGGCCTGATCGGATCGTGGGTGCTCACCGGTCTGTGCACCGTGCTGCTGCTCACCGGTCTCGGCAAGATCGACGTCTCGCTGTACGAGGCGATCCGCCTCGATGGTGCCGGGTGGTGGCGCGAGTTCTTCACCATCACCCTCCCCGGCCTCCGTCAGGAGATCGCGGTGCTCGTCACCGTCACCGTCATCGCCGCCCTGTCGAGCTTCGACATCATCTACACCTCGACCCAGGGCGGTCCCGGCCGCGCCACCCTCGTGCCCGGCCTGTCGATCTTCCGCATCGGCTTCACCCAGAGCGATGTGGGCCTGGCCTCGGCCTTCGGCATCGTGCTCATGGTGCTGGTGCTGATCGTGGTGCTTCCCATCCAACGCCTCTCGAGAGCGAGTGACTCGTGATCGCCAGCCGCACCGAGCGCTACCTCGGGATCGTCCTCCTCAGCGTCGCGACCATCGTGACGCTCCTGCCCCTGGTCAGCATGTTCTCGGCGGCGCTCCAGCCCGCCGATCAGAACCCGACCGGCCTGACCTGGCCGACAGACCCGCAGTGGGGCAACTTCGCCACCGCGTTCGAGACGGGCCACGTGTGGCAGCTCATGGGCTCGAGCCTGCTCATCGTGCTCGGCGTCGTGCCGGTGAGCCTGATCGCCGCGACCCTCGCCGGCTTCGCGCTCGGCGCCCTGCAGGTGCGCTTCGGCCGCGGCATCCTGGTCTTCTTCGTCCTGGGCCTGACCATCCCGTTCGAGGCGCTCATCATCCCGCTCTACTACCAGGCGCAGTCGATGGGAACCGTGAACACCCCCTGGGCGGTGATCTTCCCGCTGATCGGGCTCTACATGCCGTTCGGCGTCTTCTGGATGCGCGCGCACTTCATCAACGTGCCCCGCGAGCTGTCCGAGGCGGCCCGCGTCGACGGTGCCTCGATCTGGCGGGAGTTCCGCAGCATCCAGCTCCCGCTCGCCGCGCCCGCGCTCTCGGCCCTGGCGATCCTGCTGTTCATCTGGACGTGGAACCAGTTCCTGCTCCCGGTCGTCCTCATCGCCGACCCCCTGCAGCGCACGGTCGCGGGCGCCCTGACCTTCTTCCAGGGCCAGTACTCGCTCAGCATCCCGCTGCTCAACGCGGGAGCGCTGATCATCATCACGCCCGCCGTGCTGCTGTTCCTCGTGTTCCAGCGCCAGTTCATCCGCGCCCTCGTGCAGGGCGCGGTCAAGGGCTGATCACCCCCCTCTTCCCCGAAACGGACCTCATGACGTTCACGCTGCCCGACCACTGGGTCTGGGATTTCTGGCTCGCCCGTGACGGCGACACCCACCACATGATGTTCCTCCAGGCGCCGACGAGCCTGGGCGACCCCGACCTGCGTCACCGCAACGCCAGCGTCGGCTACGCCACGAGCGACGACCTGCGCTCGTGGACCGTCCACGGAACGGTGCTGGAGCCCTCCGGGGGAGATGCTCCGGATGCCACGGCCACCTGGACCGGCAGCATCGTCGGGGCGGATGCCGACTGGCGCATGTTCTACACCGGCTCGCGGTTCCTGCGCGAGGGCGAGATCACGAACGTCGAGACGGTGCTCGCGGCATCCTCGACCGATCTGGCGACGTGGGCGAAGGATCCCGAGGTGGTCGTGGCCGCCGACCCGCGCTGGTACGAGACGCTCGACGCGGGCACCTGGCACGAGGAGGCCTGGCGCGATCCGTGGGTGTTCGCCGATCCCGACGGGGAGGGATGGCACATGCTCGTCACCGCCCGCGCCCGGGAAGGCCGCGACCGCGACCGCGGGGTCATCGGGCACGCCTGGTCGCGCGACCTGCACCAGTGGGAGGTGCGCCCCCCGCGCAGCACGCCGGGCGCCGGTTTCGCTCACCTCGAGGTGCCGCAGGTGGTGCGGATCGCGGGGCGGTGGGCTCTGGTCTTCTCCTGCGACGCGACTCATCTGGCCGGCGACCGCGTCGGTCAGGCGGGAGGCATCTGGGCCGTGGCCCTCGACGACCCGCGGGGTCCGTACCCCGTCGAGCGTGCGACGCTGGTCGCCGACGAGCGGCTCTACAGCGGTCGCGTCGTCGCCGACGACGCCGACGGCCAGGCCGTGATGCTGGCCTTCGAGAACGTCACGACCGACGGCGCGTTCCTCGGCACCCTGTCCGACCCGCTCCCGCTGCGCTGGGACGGCGACCGTCTCATTGTCGCGGAGGTCGTCCGGTGACCGCGGTGCAGGGCGTCGTGGCCCCGGGATTCGAGCCGGTGGGGGAGGCCTTCGCCGCCGCATTCGCGGGGCTGCCCGAGATGGGCGCGGCCCTCGCGATCCGCGTCGACGGACGCACGGTCGTCGACGTCTGGGGCGGCACGGCCGACAGCCGCGACGGTCGGCCGTGGGAGAGCGACACGCCCTCCGTGGTGTTCTCGTGCACGAAGGGTCTGATGTCGATCCTCGCCGCGCGGCTCGTCGAAGACGGGATGCTCGACCTCGACCGTCCGTTGGCCGAGCTCTGGCCCGAGTTCGCGGTGCACGGCAAAGACCGGGTGAGCGTGGGCGACGCCCTCGCGCACCGGGCGGGCGTCTCGGCCCCCCGGATCGACGTCACGCGCGCGCAGCTGCTCGATTTCGACGCGATGACCCGGATCGTCGCCGCGCAGGAACCGCTGTGGGAGCCCGGCGCCGGCTGGGCGTATCACGCTCTCACCCACGGCTGGCTGTCGGGCGAGATCGTGCGTCGGGCCGGCGGCGTCGCCCCCGGCGACGCGTTCGCGGCGATGGCGGAGTCGGTGGGCGGCGGTGCGTGGCTCGGGATGCCGGCCGAGGTCGCGGCATCCGCTGCTCACCTGCGCGTCGGGCCGACGCTCGACGCCCTCGTCGCGCGGCAGGCGGCCGAGCGGGACCCCGGCGTCGTCGACTGGCTGGACCGGGCGATGACGCTCGGCGGCGCACTGCCGGCCACGCTCGTGACCGACGACGACGGATTCAACGCCGTCGACGTGCGGGCCGCCGTGATCCCGGGGGCGGGCGCCGTCGCCACCGCCCGGGCGGTCGCGGCGATGTGGTCGGCCACGGTGGTCGAGACCGACGGCATCCGTCTGCTCCGCGACGACACGCTCGACGAGGTCACGCGAGAGCGCACGGCAGGCGCACCCGTGTTCGCCGCGCCCGCCCCCTGGCCGCGCTGGGCGGCGGGCTTCCAGCTGGACTCCGACGCGCGCCGCTACCTCGGCCCGACGAGCTTGGGCCACGACGGGGCAGGCGGTCAGGTGGCGTTCGCCGATCGCGCGGCCCGCGTCGGCTTCGCCTTCGTCACGAACTGGATGGAGGCCGACGACTCCCGCGCCACGAGGATCGTCGACGCCCTCCGCGCGCTGGTCTGACCCCTCCCTGCGCGAGGTGCCGAGGTTCGTCGCTTCCGGGCATTCCGGAGCGACAGATCCCGGCACCTCACGTGCGGGAGCGGACCCAGGCGTCGTCGCGCTGCTCGATCGCGCCGGCCGCGGCGAAAGCCTCGAGCCATCCGCCCATCGGCCATGACCCCCACCGCGCGTGGAAGGTCGCGCCGTTGCGGAGGATGTCGTCGAGATGCTGCCACGGGGGAGACGACACCGGATGCCACTGGTGGAAGGCATCCGCCCCGCCCACCCAGCGCATCTCGACGTCGGCGGCGCGCGCCGTCCACGCGAGATCGGTGTCCTCGGCGCCGTAGCCCTCGTAGCCGGGGTGGAAACCGCCGATCCTGTCCCACGTCGCGGGGGTGACGGCGAACGACAGCGACCAGAACAGGTCGTACTCCTCGCGGGATGCCGTGCGCGTCGCGCCCGGCTCGAGCGCGGGACGCGCGCGGTGCGGGCGCACGAGGAACGGCAGGTCGGAGGCGGATCCGGGGCGCTGCACGCTCGCGAGGTAGGTGACCGCTCCGGCGAGGATCGCATCCGGGTGCGCGCGGGCCGCGTCGCGGTAGGCGGGCAGCAGGTCCGCGCCCGGGAGGCAGTCGACGTCGAGGAAGACGAGCAGCTCGGCGCCGGCCGAGACGGCCGCGGCGGCGGCCCGATTACGGCCCTCTCCCACGCGCATGCCGTAGGGCCCCGGGGGCACGTGCAGCGTGAGGGTGTCGGCATCCGGGATGCCGTCCGGCGGCGACGCGTCGAGCCACGCCTCCACGCGCACGATGTCGGTCGCCACCTCGGCCAGCACGCGGCGCTGTCGCTCGAGGTGCTCGGCGCGCGCCCTCGATGCGACCGTGATCACCGCGGTCTTCACGGCAGTACCGCCTCGACGGCGGCGGCCATGCGCTCGGCTCCCCCGGCGACCTGCCAGCGCGACCAGTCGGGTTCGCCGTCGGCCGCGGCCTCGACGAGGGCGACGAGTTCGGCCGCCGTGACGGTGGCGTCGGCCCGATGAGCCAGTCCCCAGCGGTCGAGGGCGTCGGCGGTGTGGACCTGTTCGTCGAAGGGGCGCTCCTGCGCGATGACAACGGCGCGCGCACCCGCCGTCGCGAGATCGGCGACGCTGTTCTGCCCGGCGGCGCTGATCACCACGGTGCTGCGCGAGAGCAGCGGCCACGGATCGTCCACGCGCGAGGTCGCGTCGTGGCCGACGGCCGAGACGTCCCACCCGCGCTCCCGCAGGCGGGCGGTGGTCTCCGCCCGCACGGCGTCGTCGAGCACGCGACCGAGCACGAGAACCGCGCGCTCGGCGCGGGCGCCCTCCGGGGAGCGCCCGTCGTACCGCGAGATCCCGCCCGTCCACACGACTCGGTCACCGTGCGCCGACAGGCCCGCGGTGGGCACGGCGCCGTGCGCCCACGGGGCCACGATGCGGTCGGCCAGGGCGTACGCGAGCGCGTGCGGGGCGTCGGTGCGGGCACCCGGCTGTGTCACCGCGACGGTGCGCAGGCCCAGCAGACGCGCGAAAGCCACCACTTCGGCGCTCACGTCGACGACGAACGCCTGCAGATCCCGGGTGACGGATGCCGCGGCGATCGCCGCAAGGCGGGCGCGGTGACCGGGGTGGCCGTGCGGGGCCCAGTGCAGGTGTCCGCGGACGGTCGGTTCCGCGTCGCGCGGATCGTGGAGAGACCCGTCCGCGCCCTCGAACTCATCGGCGTCGGGGGGCAGCTCCACCCACTCCACCTCGGCGGGCAGCGTCGTGGGCCGCGGCATCGACGAGAACGCCACGACGGGCGAGCGCAGGTGCGGCTGCACCGCCAGGAAGCGCGCGACGTGGCCGTAGCCGTGATGGTGGACGTACCAGCCGATCACCACGCCACCGCCGGCGCGCGCCGCACCGGGACCGGCTGCGCGGTGTGGGCGAGCACGCGCTCCACCTCGCGATAGCGCTGGGCAAGCGAGTGCTGCCGCACCGCCGCGCGGCGGGTCCACACGCGGGTGAGCGGTTCCTGCGCTCCCTCCGCCGCCAGGCGGGAGGCGGCCTTCGCGAGGGCGACGACGTCGCCCGGCATGACCGTCGCCGACCCCGGCATCCCGCTGAGGACCTCCGACACGCCGCCGATGTCGAACGCGGCGACGGGCGTGCCCGTGGCCAGCGCCTCCGCGATGACGAGGCCGAAGGGCTCCTCCCACATGGGTGTCACCAGGGCGACGGCCGACGACCCCACGAGTCGGCACAGGTCGGGCTGACGCAGGGGGCCGACGTAGCGGGCGTGGGCGCCGAGGCGCGGGGCGATCTCCTGTTCGAAGTAATCGACGTCGCCGATGCGCCCGGCCAGCACGATGTGCGCTCCCGCCTCCCGTGCCGCCTCGATCGCGAGATGCGGGGCCTTCTCCGGCACCACGCGTCCCGACCAGACCCACGAGGAGCCGCCGGTCCCGCGGGTCCACTGGTCGGTGTCGACACCGTTCGGGAAGACGAACGCGTCCACGCCCTCGACCGACCACGCGCGCGCCGTCGCCTGGCTCACCGCGACGAAGCGGTGAGGGCTGTCGCGCACGTCCGCGGCCGCCTCGAGCATGGGCTCCAAGGGCGGGGTGTGCAGCGTCGTCACGACCGGGATGCCGGCTTCCCGGCTCCAGCGGATGGGTGCCGGGTGCAGGCTGTGATTGTCGACCACGTCGTAGAGGTGACGATCGGCGATGAGGCGCTCCCGGGCCGCGTCGTAGGCGGCCTCGACCGCGGCGACGTACCCCGCGGGGTACTCGGTGTCGGACGACTCCTCGGGGCGGCTCCACTCCGGGGTCGGCAGCCGGAACTCGGGCACGTCGCCGAGGAAGTCCGAACCGTCCGCGGCGCACAGCGTCACCTCGTGACCCCGTTCGCGCAGCCATCGCACGCGATCCCACACGCACGCTTCGAGGCCGCCGGCGTGCGGCTGGCGCAGGGCGTAGCGCGAGGGCGCCACCACCAGGACCCGCAGGGCCTTCCCGATCCGCATCACGCCGCCTCCTCCGTCGCCATCGCGCGTCGGTACAGCGCGAGATGCGCGGCGCGCACGGCATCCCGTTCGCCGAGGCGCTCGGTGCGCCGACGTTCGATCTCCGCCGCCCGTTTCGGCGAGCCGGGTGTCGACGACGCAGCGTCCGTGGCATCCACGATCGCCCGCGCGAGCGACACGGGCTCTCCCACGTCGAAGCTGTGGAAGTCGCCGGGGTGCTGGGCGGCGATGTGCCCGACGCGCGTGCCGATGACGGGCACGGCGAGGTCGTAGCAGAGCTCCGCCCATCCCGACTGGGTGCCGTGCCGGTAGGGCAGCAGGCACGAGTCGAGGTCCGCGAGCCAGTGCGAGAGCGCCTCGTCGTCGAGGCGGGCACCACGCTCGACGGTGACGCCCTCGGCATCGCGGGCGAGCAGATCGATGGATGCCGCCGCCTCGGCGTCGCGGACGTTCTCGTTCATCCGCACGACCGCTTCGACCCGCGCGCCCTGGGCTCGCAGGTCGGCCACGGCGCGCACGAGCGTCGCGGTGGTGCCCACCCCGTCGATGTTCGGGCGCAGATCGCGCAGGTGCACGCCGACGCGCGTCGCTGCGTGCGCCGCGCCGGAGGGGCGGTCCGTCTCGGCGAGCAGGGTCGGGTGGGCGATCACCGTCGGGCGACGACGGGTGAGTGCGAAGACCTCGTCGGCGGCCGTCCCGGTCAGGGTGATGAGCTCGTCGGCCGCCTCGGCCAGCACGGCGAGCGAGGCGCGGTGCGCCTCCTGCGACAGCAGCTGGGGGTTCTCGAGGTCGTGAACCGTGTAGACCAGGGGCCGCCCCAGGGCCCGCAGCGTGGCGACGGTCTCGGAGAGTTCCTCGGGCGTATACGACTCGATGCCGAAATGCACGTGGACCACGTCGAAGTCCGCCGCATTCGTCCGCAGCCATTCCGGCAGGAGGATCTGCGGCGGCCACCACTGTCCGGCCGGGGCGCCCGGGGGAGGCGGATCGGCGAGCAGGAGCACGTGCGCGGGATCCGCGACGGCGGTGACGTAGGGGTGCGCCGAGGGGACGGCGGCGACCCGGACCGGGGGGACGGTGCTGGTGACGATCTTCTCTTCCTCCTCGTGCAGGCGTGCGTGACGGTGCGTGTACCGCATCGCCAGGCACATCGCAATGCAACGGGGCGGTTGGGACGACGATGACACCGACGGATACGTTCACATCATGGGTGGCGACATGGCGCGGCTGGGAAGCCTTGCGGACCACGGCGAAGCGGTGATAGCGCGCCGGGCCCACTACGCCGGGTTCTACGGAGAGGCTCCGCTGCCCTCCGGCTACGGCCTCGTCGTGGGCAACTGTCAGGCCGAGTCCCTGCGCCTGGTGATCTCCTCCGACGCCCTCCCGACGGTACGCATGCCCGCGGTCCACGAGCTGTCGGCCGAAGACACCGCGAGGGTGCACGACCTCCTCCGCGGCGCGTCGTTCCTCGTCACCCAGCCGATCCGCGACGACTACCGGGGGCTCGCGCTGGGAACGGCGCAGCTCCGGGCGTCCCTCGCGCCGTCAGCCCGTGTCGTCACCGTCCCGGCCGTCCGGTTCGCGGGCCTCCACCCGTTCCAGGCGGTGCTGCGGCTCCCCGACTTCCCCGAAGATCCACCGCTCGTGGCCTACCACGACGTGCGAACCGTCGCCGAGGCGGCGCGCATCGACATCCCCGCCGCCCTCGAACCCCCCGCGGTGCGCGAGATCGCCGAGGGCTCCCGTGCCGAACTGCGTCGCCGCGAGGCGCGGGGGCTCGACGTCGTGGCATCCGATCTGTTCGCCCCCGTCGTCGAGGATCTGGCGCGCACGGTGAATCATCCCGGCAACGCTCTGTTCCTCCCGCTCGGCGAGCGGATCGTCGCCGCCCTCGGCGCGCCCGGAGGGGCCGTCGATCCCGGGCGCCCGATCCTCGCCTCGGTGCGCGCGCCGCTCGAGGACTGGGTCGTCGACGCCTGGAACCTGGATGCCACGCCCCGGCCCGACTGGATCGTCGCCGGAGAGACGCTTCCGGCCGACGTCGTCCGCGAGGCCCACCTCGCCTTCTACCGCGAGCGTCCCGCCCTGCTGGCCGCCGTCGTCGACCGCATGGCACCGTTGCTCGCCACCTGGGCGGCCGCCGCATGAGTCTGCAGACCACGGATGCCGCGCCCCCGGTGCTCCTGGTCCACCCCGGGCCGCACGGGGTCGCGGTGTACGCCCGGGAGATCGCCGCCGAGGTGGTCCGCCTGACGCCCGGGGCCCGCATCGCCACGCCCGACGCGCTCGCCGCGCTCGCTCCGGGTTCGCCCGTGCACGCCCACGTCACCGACCGTCTCTGGGGTGCCTCGCCCGAAGAGGCGACGCGCACCGTCGTGGCGCTGGCCGCTCGGCATCCGCTCACCGTCACGTTGCACGACGTGCCGCAGGAGTCCGACGGCGAACGAAATCGTCCCCGTCGCCGCGCCTTCTACCGCGCGGTCACCGAGGCGGCACGTGCCGTCGCGGTCAACAGCGCACACGAACGCGAGCTCCTCCGCGAGGAGGACGTGTGGCACGGCGACATCGCCGTCGTGCCGCTCCCGGTCGACGAGCGTCCCGCGTCCGTCGCCTCCTCCGACGACGGCGTCGGCGTGCTCGGCTACTTCTACCCCGGCAAGGGCCACGACGAAGCGCTCGCGGCCGCCGTCGCGGCGGGCGTCCCCCGGCTCACCGTGCTCGGTCGCGCCTCGGAGGGGCACGCGGCCGACCTCGACGCGTTCGTCCGCCGCGCGGATGCCGCCGGCGTCTCCGTCGAGGTGACCGGATGGCTCGACGACGCCGATATGGCCGCGCGCGTGGCCCGCGTCGCGGTGCCGGTGATCGCCCACCGCCACGTGTCGGCGTCGGGCTCGCTGACCTCGTGGATCGGGTGGGGTCGTCGTCCCCTCGCCGTGCGCAACCGCTACGTCGACGAGATGGCGCAGCTGCGCCCCCGCACCCTGACCGTCGTCGAGCCCGAGGCGCTCGCCGGAGCCGTCGCCGCGGCCCGCGCCGACGCCTCGTCGACCTGGCACGGCGTCGCCCCCTTGCCCTTCGATCGCGCCGACGCCGCCCGCGCCTACCTGCGGTGGTGGGGAGGGCTCGCGCCATGACCGCCGACATCCCCGAGGGATGGAACGACCGGATGCCATGGGTCCCGGGCAACCGGTGGGACCTGGTGTCCCACCGCGAGCCGGATCCCCCGCGGGTCACCGTTGTCGTCACCCACTACGCGCAGCCCCGGGAGCTCGCGCGCACGCTCACCGCGCTCGCCCGTCAGGACCACCCGGCCGATCGCCTCGAGATCGTCGTCGCCGACGACGGTTCCCCCGAACCGCCCGTCGTCCCCGACGGCGTCCGGCTCGTCCGTCAGGACGACCGCGGCTTCCGCGCGGCGGCGGCGCGGAATCTGGGGGCCTCGGTCGCCACCGGCGACGTGCTCTGCTTCCTCGACGCCGACACGACGCCCGAGCCCGCGTACGTGCGCACGCTCACCCGCTTGCCGGCCCTGCTGCCCGAGGCGGTGACGGTCGGACGCCGCCGTCACGCCGATCTCTCCGGCGTGGCGGTCGATGCGCCGATCGCCGAGGTCGCGCCCGCCGTCGAACTGGACGAGCCCGCCTGGCTGCGCGAGGCCTACGCGGACAGCGGTGATCTGCTCCGCGCCGACGACCGTTCGTACCGATACGTGATCAGCGCGGTGCTCGCCTGCTCCCGTGCGCTCTTCGACGACGTCGGAGGGTTCGACGAAGCGTTCTGCGCCTACGGGGGAGAGGACTGGGAGTGGGCGCATCGCGCCTGGCAGGCCGGCGCGGTACTCGCCCATGTCCCGAGCGCCGTCGCGTGGCACGACGGACCCGACTGGGCCGGACGCGACGACCGCGACCGCGCGGAGGAGGGCAACCGACAGAGCCTTCAGCTCGCCCAGCTGATCCCGATCGACGGATCCGCCGGCCGTGGTCTTCTTCCCGGCACACCCGACCTCGCAGTACGCGTCCGCGGCGACCTGACCGCCGCGGCCGCCTTCGTCTGCGTCGACTCGATCCTGTCCGCCTTCCCGCGGGCGACGGTGACGGTGGATGCCATCCCCCCGGGGAGCGCGCTCTCGAACGATCCGCGCGTGCGGGCCGACCGTACTCCGCTCGACGCCCGCGTCGTCCTCGAGCTCGATGTCCCCCTCGTCATCGTGGACGACGCCGAACTCGTCATCGCCTTGGCGTCCCTCAGCGGAAGCGACGTCGGCACCGTCATCCTGAGGACGACGGACGGTGCGACGGTGGGCCGTGCGCGCAGCAGACGCGCTCGTCGACGTGTCGCGCGGTGGGCCCACGACGAAGGGCTCGCCCGACGGACCGTCACGGTGGACGGGGTGCACGTCCTCCGTCCACAGCCCCACGTGGAGGCGTGGGTCGGGGGATGGGGGAGTGTCGGACGGTTCGTGTGAGGCCCGCTGCACGGCGACTCTCGAGGCCGGGATGCGGTCGCGACACGCCCGGGGTGTGTGCTCGATTCGACGGGGTGGTGGTTCGGGCGTAACTTATTACTTGTTCGCCCCACAGGGGAGAGCGGAGCG
>NZ_JBIBJJ010000004.1:0-747744 GCF_042958465.1 Microbacterium sp. NPDC007973 | reverse complement strand
GGTACTGCAGGGGGGACCCTGTGGGAGAGTAGGACACCGCCGGACTTCCTTTAACGAAATGGCCACCCAACGCTGGGTGGCCATTTCGCATTTACGGGCACAATTCCCGGGGAGGACGATCATGTCGACGGACGATTCCAACGAGCGCAGGAGTAACGACGGGCGCTCGAACGACCGTGGCTTCGACCGTGGTCGGTCTGCGCGCGGCGACGGTTCGCCGTCCCGCGGAGAACGGCCTCCCCGCCGTGACGGCGAAAACGCCGGCCGTCCTCGGCGCGACGGTGACCGTCCGTTCCGTCGTGACGGCGATCGCCCCGTCCGCCGGGATGGCGACCGTCCCGTGCGTCGCGATGGCGACCGTCCTGTCCGTCGTGACGGGGAGGCTCGTCCGTACCGGAACGACGGTGACCGTCCGTTCCGTCGTGACGGCGAGCGTCCTGTACGTCGTGACGGCGACCGTCCCGCGCGTCGTGACGGCGACCGACCTGTCCGTCGTGACGGGGAGGCTCGTCCGTACCGGAACGACGGTGACCGTCCGTTCCGCCGTGACGGCGACCGTCCCGTGCGTCGTGACGGCGATCGTCCTGTGCGTCGTGACGGCGAGCGTCCTGTTCGTCGTGACGGCGAGCGTCCTGTACGTCGTGACGGCGAGCGTCCTGTACGTCGTGACGGAGACCGACCTGTGCGTCGTGACGGGGAGGCTCGTCCGTACCGGAATGACGGTGACCGTCCGTTCCGCCGTGATGGCGACCGACCTGTGCGTCGTGACGGGGAGGCGCGCCCGTACCGGAACGACGGTGACCGTCCGTTCCGCCGTGACGGCGACCGTCCCGCGCGTCGTGACGGCGGTGAGCGTGGCTTCGGCGGCGGCGACCGGCGTCCTTCGCGCGACAGCCGCCCGGGCGCGGGAGCGCCCCGTCGCTTCGACCGGGACGATGCGCGCACGACCCGCCCGCCGCAGGACCGGCGCGAACGTGGCCCCGAGCTGCCCGACGACATCACGGCCTTCGACCTGCCCGGCGCGGCGCGCAACGAGCTCAAGACCCTGAGCAAGGACAACGCCGACAACGTCGCCCGGCATCTGGCGATGGCGGCCCGCCTCATCGACGAGGACCCCGCGCTCGCCCACCAGCACGCCCTCGCCGCTTCGCGCAGCGCGGGTCGCGTGGGCGTCGTCCGGGAGACCGTCGCGATCACCGCCTACGCGGTGGGCGACTTCGCGCTCGCCCTGCGCGAGCTGCGCACGCACCGCCGCATCACGGGCTCCGACGAGCAGCTGCCGCTGATCGTCGACAGCGAACGCGGCGTCGGTCGTGCTGACCGCGCACTCGAGGAAGGCCGGGCGGTCGACCGTTCGACTCTGTCGGTGCCCGTGCGCGTCCAGCTGGCGATCGCCATGTCGGGTGCCCGCCTCGACCTCGGGCAGACGGATCGTGCCCTGCAGGAGCTGGAGATCCCCGAGGCCGATCCCGACCGCGCGTTCGAATGGAGCCCCGCTCTCTTCTCCGCGCGTGCGGCCGTCCTCGAGGAGTTGGGGCGCGACGCGGAGGCCGCGGAGTGGCAACGGCGCGCGGACATCGCCGCAGAGGCGCTGGACGCCGCTGCCGGAGTGGCCGATCGCGAGGTCATCGTCGTCGAGGAGATCGACCTGATCGATGACGACGGCGGAGTGGACGTGGCATCCGGTGTCATCCCCGTCGACGACGTCGACGACGACGACACCTCGGACGCGTCCGACGACGCGGCCGGCGCCGAGCCCGACGAGCACTCCCATGCGACGGACCCTGGTTCTGCCACCTCGGACGAGGACGTCGTCTCGGATGACGAGGGGACCGCGGCGGACGACGAGGCCGAGGGGTCGCGATGATCTTCCGTCGTGCGGCCGCGCAGCCCACGCCGTTGGACGGGGTGGACGTCGTGCTCTCCGACCTCGACGGCGTGGTCTATGCGGGCCCGGGGGCACTCCCGCACGCGGTCGACAGCCTCAACCGCGCCCAGGCCGAGGGGCTCCGTCTCGGGTACATCACGAACAACGCCTCGCGCACCGACGCGTCGGTGGCGGAGCACCTGAGTTCGCTCGGGTTGAGCGTCGCGGCCGAGGACGTGGTCACGAGCCCGCAGGCCGCGATGCGGTTGATGAAGGACCTCGTCCCGGCGGGCTCGACGCTCCTCGTCATCGGCGGGGAGGGACTCGTCGTCGAGGTGGAGAAGGCGGGCTTCGTCGTCACCCGCAGCGCCGACGATTCCCCGGCCGCGGTCGTGCAGGGCTTCGCGCCCGAGGTGGGGTGGAAGCACCTCGCCGAGGCCGCCTACGCGCTGGCGACGCCGGTGGAAGAGGGTGGCATCCCCTGGGTGGCCACGAACACCGACTGGACCATTCCTCAGGCGCGGGGCATCGCCCCGGGCAACGGCACGCTCGTGTCGGCCGTCCACACGGCGGTGGGGCGCCTGGCGACCATCGCCGGCAAGCCGGAACGCCCCATCTTCGACGAAGCCGTGGCCCGCACGGGCGCGACGTCGCCGCTGTTCATCGGCGACCGTCTCGACACCGACATCCAGGGTGCGCGCGTCGCCGAGATGCCGTCGGTCCTCGTGCTGACCGGCATCGACCGGCCCAAGCAGGTGCTGGCGGCACCGCCCTCCCAGCGCCCTGATTACATCGTCGAGGACCTTCGCCAGCTGTTCGAGCCGTACCCGGCCACCGTCGTCAAGGGGGACCGCACGCGGGTCGGCGACGCGGTCGTCGAGATCGACGGCGTCGACCTGCGCATCGTGTCGACCGGCGACCGTCAGATCGACCTCCTGCGCGCGGGAGCAGCCGCCATCTGGAACTCGGGCCGGGCCATCTTCGGCTTCCGCGTGCCGGAGCAGCTGTACGCGGACCCGTTCCGGGTGCGCTGACGTCGGTAGCATGGCATCCATGTCGGACGATGCCGCCCCGGATGCCCCGACCGATCTGATCGATCGGCTGCGCCTCATCGAGGAGCAGCCGCTGGACGCGCGCGCGGACGCCTACGCCGCCGTGCACGACGAACTGGCGCAGCGACTTGCGTCGGCCCCCACCGACTCGTCGGCCGCGTCGCGCCCGTGACGACCCGCCTCGACGCGGCACTCGCCGCCCGCGGACTCGCCCGTTCGCGCTCGCACGCGGCGCAGCTCATCGCCTCGGGCGTCGTGAGCGTCGACGGGCGGCCGGTGGTCAAGCCGTCGACGCCGGTCGTGGACGACAACGAGATCTCCGTCGCCGGCGCCGACCATTACGTCAGCCGCGCGGCGCACAAGCTGATCGCGGGACTCGACGCCTTCCCGATCGAGGTGGAGGGGCGCACCGCCCTGGACCTCGGGGCATCGACGGGCGGGTTCACGCAGGTGCTGCGCGAGCGCGGTGCCCGACCGGTCATGGCGGTCGATGTCGGCCACGGGCAGTTGTCCACCGTTCTGGTCGGCGCCCCCGACGTCGTGTCGGTCGAGGGGTATAACGTGCGGTTCATGACCGCCGACTCCCTCGCCGCTGCGACGGGAGTCGACGAGCGCCCGCGCGTGGTGACCGGCGATCTGTCGTTCATCTCGCTGCACCACGTGCTCCCGGCCGTCGCGGACACCGCGGCGCCCGACGCCGACGTGGTCCTGCTGATCAAACCGCAGTTCGAAGTGGGGCGCACGGCGGTGAAGGGCGGACTGGTCACCGACCCCGCCCTGCGCTCCGACGCCGTGCACGGCGTGCTGTGGGCGGCGTGGGACACGGGACTGCGCACGGCCGGCCTGATCGCGTCGCCCCTCGTCGGAACGCACGGCAACCAGGAGTATGTCGCGTGGTTCTCGGCCGTCCGGGGCGGTGACCCCTCAGAATGGGAGAGCACCGTGACCGAACTGACCGGAAGCCGATGACCCCCAGCGATCGCCGAATCCTCCTCGTCGTGCACGCCCGTCGTGACGACACCGTCCATGCCGCCGAGCGCATCCTCACCGCGGTGCGCGCGGCGGGGGCGACCCCCGTCGTCTCGGCGGAGGACCGACCCGAACTGGCCGAGCGGCTCTCGCTCGAGGGCGTCGAGACTCTCGGCGTCGACGTCGACATCGCCGACGTGGAACTCGCGATCGTCCTCGGCGGCGACGGCACCATCTTGCGCGCCGCCGAGACCGTGCGCGGAGGGCGGGCGCCCATCCTCGGCATCAACATGGGGCACGTCGGGTTCCTGGCCGAGATCGAGCGCGACGACATGGACGACGCCGTCCGCCGCGTGATCGCGCGGGACTACACCGTCGAAGAGCGTCTCGCCCTCGCCGTGCGGGTGCTGGATGCCGACGACAGCGTCATCTTCGAGACCTGGGCCCTGAACGAGGCCACTGTCGAGAAGGCCAGCCGGGAGCGCATGCTCGAGGTGGTCATGGAGGTCGACGGCCGACCGCTGTCGTCATTCGGATGCGACGGGGTCGTCGTCGCGTCGCCCACCGGATCGACCGCGTACAACTTCTCGGCCGGGGGGCCGGTCATCTGGCCCACCGTCGAAGCCATCGCCGTGGTGCCGCTGTCAGCGCACGCGCTCTTCGCTCGCCCCCTCGTGGTGAGCCCCGACGCCACGGTCGCCGTCGAGGTGCTCGAGCGCACGAGCGGAAGCGGCATCCTGTGGTGCGACGGTCGTCGCTCTCACGAGCTGCCGCCCGGGGCACGAGTCGTCGTGCGGCGATCGTCGCGGCCGGTGCGTCTCGCCCGCCTGCACCCGGCGGCCTTCACGGATCGACTGGTCCGCAAGTTCCGCCTTCCCGTCACCGGGTGGCGCGGCGCCACCGGAGGTGCGGCGTGATCGAAGAGATGCGGCTCAAAGACCTCGGCGTGATCGCCGACGCGACCCTGCCCATCGGGCGTGGGTTCACGGCGATCACGGGGGAGACCGGCGCGGGCAAGACGATGGTGGTCACGGGTCTCGGACTGCTGCTGGGGCAGCGGGCGGACTCGGGCGCGGTGCGCTCGGGCGCCGCTCAGGCCGCGGTCGAGGGCGTGTGGCTCGTACCGGAGGACGGCCCCGTGGCCGCTCGCGTGCGCGAGGCGGGCGGTGACGTCGAGCCGGTCGGCGAGGGGGCGGCGGAACTGTACCTCGGGCGCACCGTGTCGAGCGAGGGCCGGGGTCGCGCCACCGTAGGCGGCCGGACCGCTCCCGCGGGAGTGCTCGCCGACCTCGCCGACGATCTCGTCGTGGTGCACGGGCAATCCGACCAGTTGCGGCTGCGGTCGGCCTCGGCGCAGCGCGATGCGCTCGACCGCTTCGGCGGAGACACCGTGACCGCGGCCCGGACGGCCTATCGCGCCGCGTGGGACGCCTGGCGCACCCTCGACGCCGAGCTGTCGGCGCTCACCGGCGACCGCGATGACCGGGCGCGCGAAGCCGAGCAGCTGCGTGCCGCGATCGCGGAGATCGAGGCGGCCGCTCCTCTCCCCGGCGAGGAGGACGAGCTCGCGCGCCGCGCCGAGCGCCTCGCGAACGCCGAGGAACTGCGCGTCGCCGCGGTGACCGCGCACGCGGCGCTGTCGAACGAGGACGGCGCCCCCGACGTCGTGTCGCTCCTGGCGGAGGCCCGTCGCGCCCTCGAACGCATCTCCGGAAGCGACGCCGCTCTGGCGGCGATCGGCGAGCAGGTCGCCGATCTGGGGTACCGCGCGACCGATGCCTCCGTCGCGCTGTCGGGCTACCTCGCCGACCTCGACGAATCCGGTCCCCACGAGCTCGCGGCGGTCGACGAGCGCCGCGGGGTGCTCGCGGCACTGGCGCGCACCCACGGCTCCGTGGACGCCGCGATCGAGCTTCTGGCGACGGGATCGGCCCGCCTCGTCGAACTGGACGACGACGGCGATCGCGTCGAGCGTCTCACCGCTCAGCGCGACGCCGCCGCCCGCGAACTCGACGCCGCCGCCGACGCCCTGACCGCGGCCCGCCGGGACGCAGCGGAGCGGCTCGGTGCGGCGGTGACCGAGGAGCTGCACGCCCTCGCCCTTCCCGATGCGCGCTTGACCGTCGACCTGGCTGCCGCCGCCCCCGCGGCGCACGGCCGCGACGACGTCTCGATCCTCCTCGCTCCGCACCCCGGAGCAGACCCGCGGCCGGTGTCGCGCGGGGCGTCGGGCGGAGAGCTCAGCCGTGTGATGCTCGCCATCGAGGTGGTCATCGCCGGCGTCGACCCGGTACCGACGTTCGTCTTCGACGAAGTGGATGCCGGGATCGGCGGCGCCGCGGCCATCGAGGTCGGACGACGTCTGGCGCGCCTGGCCGAATCCTCGCAGGTGATCGCGGTCACGCACCTCGCGCAGGTCGCCGCGTTCGCGGGCAACCACCTCACCGTCGTCAAGGGGAACGACGGCGCGGTCACGGCATCCAGCGTCCGTCGGCTCGACGGAGCGGAGCGCGAAGCGGAGATGGCGCGGCTGCTGTCGGGACTCGCCGACTCGGACGCCGCTCTGACGCACGCGCGGGAACTGCTCGAGACCGGCCGGACCCGCTGATCCGAGTGCTTCGACCCCCGATCGACACGCGGGCGTGACGTGGATGTCGGAAGGGGCTGCCAGACTCTGAGGCGAACCCCCACACCCGACTGATAGGATCGAAGCCCGTGATGCAGACTTCGGACGCGGGACATTCAGACAGCACGACCTTCACGACGAAGCACATCTTCGTGACCGGAGGGGTCGTCTCCTCCCTGGGCAAAGGCCTGACGGCGGCAAGCCTCGGCAACCTCCTCACGGCCCGCGGACTCCGCGTGGTCATGCAGAAGCTCGATCCCTATCTCAACGTGGATCCGGGCACCATGAACCCGTTCCAGCACGGCGAGGTCTTCGTGACCGACGACGGCGCGGAGACCGACCTCGACATCGGCCACTACGAGCGTTTCCTCGACATCGAGCTGAGCCAGGCGGCCAACGTCACGACGGGCCAGATCTACTCGCAGGTCATCGCGCGCGAGCGTCGCGGCGAGTACCTCGGCGACACCGTGCAGGTCATCCCGCACATCACCGACGAGATCAAGCGCCGCATGCGCCTGCAGGCGAGCGAGAGCCCGCAGCCCGACGTCATCATCACCGAGATCGGCGGCACGGTCGGCGACATCGAGTCGCAGCCGTTCATCGAGTCTGCGCGACAGATCCGTCACGAGCTCGGCCGCAAGAACGTCTTCTTCGTGCACGTCTCGCTCGTTCCCTTCATGGGCGCCTCGGGGGAGCAGAAGACCAAGCCGACGCAGCACTCCGTCGCGACCCTGCGCTCCATCGGCATCCAGCCCGACGCCCTCGTGCTGCGCAGCGACCGGCCCGTCACCGAGTCGAACAAGCGCAAGATCGCCCTCATGTGCGACGTCGACGAGGACGCGGTCGTCAACGCCATCGATGTGCCGAGCATCTACGACATCCCGTCGATGATGCACGACCAGGGTCTCGACGCGTACATCGTCGACGCTCTCGAGATCTCCAAGGCCGCCGACGTGGACTGGTCGCGCTGGAACCGCGTGCTGCAGGCGGTGCACAACCCCAAGCACGAGGTCACGATTGGTCTCGTCGGCAAGTACATCGACCTTCCCGACGCCTACCTGTCGGTCACCGAGGCCATCAAGGCCGGTGGCTTCGGGCAGGAGACCCACGTCAAGATCACGTGGATCCCGTCCGACCTGTGCGAGACGCCCGAGGGGGCGGCCAAGGCCCTCGGAGCCGTCGACGGCATCATCGTGCCGGGCGGGTTCGGCATCCGCGGCATCGAGGGCAAGCTCGGTGCGCTGCGCTTCGCTCGCGAGCAGGGCATCCCCACTCTCGGCATCTGCCTCGGCCTGCAGTGCATGGTCATCGAGTACGCGCGTACCGTCGCCGGTCTCGAGGGCGCGTCGTCGAGCGAATTCGATCCCGACACCGCGCACCCCGTCGTGGCGACGATGGCCGAGCAGATCGACATCCTCGAGAGCGGCGACCTGGGCGGCACGATGCGTCTGGGGCTGTACCCGGCCGCCCTCGCGGAGGGCTCGCTCGCGGCGGAGGTCTATGGAGCGAACAGCATCTCGGAGCGCCACCGCCACCGCTACGAGGTCAACAACGCCTACCGTCAGCAGCTCAGCGACGCGGGCCTGGTGTTCTCGGGACTGAACCCCGACCTCGACCTCGTGGAGTTCGTCGAGCTTCCGCGCGACGTGCACCCGTACTACATCGCCACGCAGGCGCATCCCGAGCTGCGCTCGCGTCCGACCGAGCCGCACCCGCTGTTCCGCGGGCTCGTCGGCGCGGCCCTCGAGCGTCACCGCTCGAGCGAACTGTTCGACGTCGAGGAGGACTGACGTGGAGCAGCTGCGCGACGAGCCGGTCGACCTCGAGGTCGTCTCGACCGAGGTGGTCTACGAGGGTGCCGTATGGGACGTCCGCAGCGACACCGTGCGCTACGGCGACGGGGAGATGACCCGCCAGTACGTCGAGCACCCCGGGGCCGCGGCCGTCGTGGCGATCGACGACGAGGGACGGGTCGTGCTCATCCAGCAGTACCGCCACCCCATCAAGGAGCGCGACTGGGAGATCCCGGCTGGCCTGCTCGATGTGGCGGGCGAGCCGCCGATCGAGACCGCGAAGCGCGAGCTGACCGAGGAGGTCGACCTCGAAGCCGACCGCTGGCAGCACCTGCTGTCGATGCACACCACCCCCGGGGGCAATGACGAGGTCGTGCATCTCTTCCTCGCGCGCGGCCTGCGCACGGTCGAGACCGACTACGAGCGCGAGCACGAGGAGTCCGACATGCGGGTGGAGCGCGTGCCGCTCGCCGACGTGATCGACGGGGTCATCGCCGGGCGCCTGCGCAACGGCATCCTGGCCGCGGGGGCGCTCGCCGCGGCCGAGATCCTCCGCCGCGAGGCCGCGTCGGCCTGACGTGGAGCTCGAGCGCGCCGTCGAGACGTATCTGCGTCACATCGCGCTCGAGCGGGGCCTGTCGGATCACACCGTCGCCGCGTACCGCCGCGATCTGGACGTGTACGTGGAGTGGCTCCGCGCACGCGGGATCGTAGACGTCGACGCGGTGACGCCGGAACGGGTCGCCGACTTCGGCGCGGAGCGCGCCTCGGCCGAGCCCCCTCCCGCGGCATCGTCCCTGGCGCGGATGCAGTCGTCCGTGCGGGGGCTCCACCGCTTCCTCGTGCGCGAGGGGCGGTCCGAGGCCGATCCGAGCGGACGCCTGCGGCCGCCGAAGGCGCCCCGGCGTCTGCCGAAGGCACTGACGATCACGCAGGTCGACGCCCTGCTGGATGCCGCGGGACCGGTGCCCGGATCCGCGGACGCCACGGCCGCGGACCCCGCTGCGGTGCGCGATCGGGCGCTGCTCGAACTGCTCTACGCGACGGGAGCCCGCGTGTCGGAGATCGTCCACCTCGACGTCGACGACGTCGCTCGGGGGGACCTGCTGCGCGTGCGGGGCAAGGGCGACAAGGAGCGCATCGTGCCGGTCGGCTCGTACGCCCGGGCTGCCCTCGATGCCTACCTGACGCGCGTGCGACCCGCCCTCGCCGCGAAGGGACGCGCGACGCCGCGCCTCTTCCTCGGCGTGCGCGGCGCCCCGCTGTCGCGTCAGAGCGCCTGGCTGATCATCCAGGCCGCGGCCGAGGGCGCGGGGCTCACCGCCCACGTCTCACCGCACACCCTGCGGCACTCGTTCGCGACGCATCTGCTGCAGGGCGGCGCCGACGTGCGGGTCGTGCAGGAGCTGTTGGGCCACGCCTCGGTCGCGACGACCCAGATCTACACGCACGTCTCGGTCGACGCGCTGCGCGACGTGTACGCGACCTCTCATCCGCGGGCGCGGTGACGCGCGGGACGCGCCGGTCGTGCCGGCGGTGCGCACCGCGGCCGTCGCCCGGGCACTCCCGGTCGCCGGTCTCGGCATCCTGAGGCTCATCGTCGTCGCCGTCGAGCGACGTGACCGACGCGGAGGGCCGGCGGGGCCCTCGGCACACCGGTGACGGCGCGGTGCGTGGCGGTCGGCCTGGGAGGATAGGGGGATGACCGCCACCCTCGTTGCCCAGAACCTCGCCGGGGGATACGGCCACCGCACGCTCTTCGAGGGCGTCGACCTCACGGTCGCGCCCGGCGACGTGGTCGGGCTCGTCGGGGCCAACGGGGCCGGTAAGTCGACCCTGCTGCGGCTGCTCGCCGGGGCCGACGAGCCCCTCGCCGGAACCGTCAGCCTCGCGCCCGCCGATGCGTTCGTCGGGTGGCTTCCGCAGGAGCACGAGCGCGTCGCGGGTGAGACGGTCGCGCAGTACATCGCTCGTCGCACCGGGTGCGCGGAGGCGACCCGCGAGATGGATGCCACGGCGGCAGCCCTCGGCGACCCCACGGCCGTGGGCGCTGACGACGCCTACGCCACGGCCCTCGAGCGATGGCTCGCGAGCGGCGCCGCCGACCTCGACGAGCGGATGCCGCAGGTTCTGGCCGACCTCGGGCTGAAGGTGGGACCGGATGCCGAGATGACCGGGCTCTCCGGGGGTCAGGCGGCGCGCGTGGGGCTCGCGGCGCTGCTGCTGTCGCGCTTCGACATCGCGCTCCTCGACGAGCCCACGAACGACCTCGACCTCGACGGCCTCGAGCGGCTCGAAGACTTCGTGCGGGGCCTGCGCGGCGGCGTGGTGCTGGTCAGCCATGACCGCGAGTTCCTCGCCAGATCGGTGACCCGGGTGCTCGAGCTCGACCTGGCGCAGAACACGCACCGCGTCTACGGCGGAGGGTACGACGCCTACCTCGAGGAGCGCGCGACGCTGCGGCGACAGGCGCGGGAGAAGTACGAGGAGTACGCCGAGACGAAGGCCGATCTCGTTTCTCGAGCCCGGACGCAGCGCGAGTGGTCGAGCCAGGGTGTTCGTAACGCGATGAAGAAGTCCCCCGACAACGACAAGATCCGCCGCAAGGCCGCTACCGAGTCGAGTGAGAAGCAGGCGCAGAAGGTGCGGCAGATGGAGAGCCGTATCGCGCGACTCGACGAGGTCGAGGAGCCCCGTAAGGAGTGGCAGCTCGAATTCACGATCGGGTCGGCCCCGCGGTCGAGCTCGGTCGTGTCGACGCTCTCCGGGGCCGTGTTCCGACAGGGCGACTTCACCCTTGGACCCGTCTCGGTCCAGATCAACGCCGGCGAACGCATCGGCATCACCGGGCCGAACGGTGCCGGGAAGTCGACGCTGCTGCGCGGCATCCTGGGTCGACAGTCGCCCGACGAGGGCACGGCGTCGCTCGGGACGAGCGTCGCGATCGGCGAGATCGACCAGGCGCGGTCGCTGCTGGTGGGGGAGCGGCCGCTCGCGGAGACGTTCGAGGCGCTCGTGCCGGAGCTGAACGCCGGGGAGGTCCGCACTCTGCTGGCGAAGTTCGGCCTCAAAGCCGATCACGTCACCCGGCCGGTCGACGGGCTGTCGCCGGGCGAGCGGACGCGCGCGGGGCTCGCGCTGCTGCAGGCGCGCGGGGTCAACGTGCTCGTGCTCGACGAGCCGACGAACCACCTCGACCTTCCCGCGATCGAGCAGTTGGAACAGGCGCTGGGCTCGTACACCGGGACGCTGCTGCTGGTCACCCACGACCGGCGCATGCTCGCGGCCGTCGAGACCGATCGTCGCTGGCACGTGGAGGCCGGGCGGGTCTCGGAGCTCTAGGTCCGGTCGCCAGGGGCCGGCTCGGCCCGCCGATAAACGCTCTCTGCACCGAGAAACGCTCGCCGACGGCGTTCCTCGGTGCAGAGAGCGTTTATCGAGATGCGAGGCCGCTGCCCTCACGCCCGTGACGAGGAGTGCCGTGTGAGCAGGGTTCCTGGGCACAGGCAGCGGTGAGCGCCGGGTCGACCCGACGATCGATCAGCCGTGGAAGGGCGAAGGAGGGTTCCGCGGGTCAGCGGCCCTGGCGCTTCTTGTAGGGCTTGGGCTGACCCTTCACGATCGGCGCGCGACCCTTCCCCTTGTTGGCCTTGGCCTTGCCGCCGCCGGGAGCCTTCTGCTTCGGCGCGGGCGGAGGCGCATCGGCGATGCGCCGGTGGGCCTCCTCGAGCAGCAGGGCGCCCGCGGGCAGCAGGCGCGTGGGCGCCGTGCGCTGCACGAGCGGCTGGCCCACCTCCTCCTCGAGCTTGTCGAGCGTCGTGTAGAGCGAGGCGAGGGGGATGCCGAGCTTGTCGGCCGCGCGCGGGAAGTGCAGCTCCTCGGCGAGGGCGGCGAACCGGACGAGGTGCTCGAGCTTCATGGCATCCATTCTCCCGTGCGGAGCCACGTGGTGGTGAGTGTCCAGGACACGCCGCGTCGCGAGAAGTGCGTACGGCGTGTCCTGGACACTCGGCAAGGAGGGGTCAGGCGGCGGTGGATGCCAGGAAGCGGTCGGCGGTGCGCAGGGACAGCGCCATGATCGTCAGGGCGGGATTCGCGGCGATCGCCGAAGGGAAGACGGAGTTGTCGCAGATCCACAGGTTGGGGATCTCGTGGGAGCGGCCGTCGGCGTCCACCACGCCGTCCGAGGGATCGCTCGACATGCGGCACGTGCCGATCGTGTGGGCCGTCCGGGCCAGCACCATCGTCTCGCGTGCGCCGGCGGCCTCCATCACCCGCAACATGAACGCCGTCGCGTGCTTGTCGATCGCCTTCTCGTTCTCTCCGGCGGTGAAACTCACGCGCGCCCGCGGGATGCCGAATTCGTCGGTCTCGTCGCTCAGCACCAACCGGTTGTCGTCGGCCGGCAGGCAGTCGGCGTTGATGCCGATGCCCGCCATGAAGCGCGCCTGCTCGAGCCGCTGCATGAGCTCGGGACCCCACAGGCCCCCGCCGCGCACGAGCGTCGTCGAGAAGGTCACGGGCATGACACCGAGGCTCTGGACGAGGTAGCCGCCCGCGAAATCCGCGTCCGCCGGGCGCATCATGTCTTCGGAGATGAGCGACGACGGATAGCCGCGGTGTCCGCGCACCGGCTCGTCGAAGCGTCCCCACACCTGGGTCGCGCCGTGCGCGAGGAAGTTGCGGCCCACCTGACCGTTGTCGTTGGCCAGTCCCGTGTGCAGCAGCAGTCGCGGGGTCTCGACCCCGCCGCCCGCGAGCACGAGCGCCCGGCAGCGCTGACGGCGATCCACGCCGTCCTTGCGGTACACGACCGCGGAGACGTGGCCGCGGTCGTCGAGCTCGATGCCGTGCACCATCGACTCGCTGCGGATCTCGGCGCCGGCCGCGACCGCCACCGGCAGGTAGGTGTTCGCGGTGGAGGCTTTGGCATCCACCCGGCATCCCTGATGGCACTCACCGCAGTTGACGCAGGCGCTGCGCTCGCCGTGGTGGTCCTGCAGGCGTGCACGCGTGAGGACCGCGGCGGGGGCATCGGCCCACCGCACGCCCAGGGCGTCGCAGCCCTTGGCCACCAGGTTCGCGGGCGCGTTGCGCTTCGCGGGGGCGTAGGCGTAGGTGCGGCTGGGGTCCCACGGGTAGGGACTCGGGCCCGAGACGCCGATGTCGCCCTCGACGCGCTCGACGTACGACAACAGTTCGTCGGGGTCGACCGGCCAGTCGCGGCCCACGCCCGACTCCGTGCGGAGGGCGAGATCACGGCGGTCGGGACGCGGCGTGAAGGCACCCCAGTGCAGCATCGAGCCGCCGACGCCGCGACCGCTGTTGTTCGGTCCGAACGCCGTGGGGTCATCGCCGCCGCTCAGGCGCTCCGACATCCAGTTGATCTCGACCGCTTCGGTCTCGTCGGGGGTCAGGTCGTCGAGCGCGAAGTGGCGCCCGGCCTCGAGGGCGACGACGCTGAGACCCTTGCGGGCCAGTTCGGCCGTGAGCGGCGCACCGCCGGCGCCGGTTCCGACGACGACGACGTCGACCGTCTCGTCATCGGCGAACGTGCGCATGGCTTCGAGGTTCATGCGGCGTCTCCCGTCGCGATCGTGCCGCCGACTCCGGACGGCTCCCAGTCTTCTCGGCGTCCCAACCGCAGCTCCACGTAGCCGCGGATGGGCGAGCCGCCGGTGGCGAACCCGTCGTACCCGACGCGCGCCATGCTCGCGGGGTGCGCGAGCCACTGACGGACGAGGTCGTTACGCACGTCCTCGAGCCACACCTTCAGACGTGCCGCGTCGAACGGGCCCTCGGCGGTGCTGTCGCCCTCGATCGCCGCGCGCAGGATGCTCTCGCGATCGGCGGGGTCCGTCGGCCAGACGGCCGCGAGCGTGTCGAGTCCGGCGCGGTATGCCTCGGGGTCGGGCGGCAGGTCGGCATTGCGCCACCCGTCCCCCTCTCCGCGCGCCACCTGCGCGTCGACGCGGGCGGCGAGATCGATCGCGGGGCCGTCCTGCGGGATCACCAGGTCGGCGACCTCGCGCAGAAGAGTCAACTGCGCCAGGTCGAGCACCGCGGGCGCGTATCCGCGGTCGTCGGGCAGTGCCCGACGGGCCAGGATGCCGCGCACCCGGTCATCGACGCGATCGCCGGCGATGAGGCGGGCCCAGTCATCGGCGACGACGGGACCGACCCGCACCTCCTCGTCGACGAAGCGGGCGATCGCCTCGGCCGCCTCGGCGTCGCGTTCGAGCGGGATCAGGTGCCCCGTGTCGGGAAGAGCGACGAAGCGGGCCCGCGGGTAGACCGAGGCCAGCAGGCCGGGCTGAGCCGCGGCGCCGAGATCGGCGTCGTCCTCACCGGCCAGCACGAGCGCCGGCAGGTCGAGCAGGCCCACCTCGGCCGAGGCGTCGACGGTGCTGCCCGTCTCGAGCCACGCGCGCCACGCCGCGGGAGAGGTGCGGCGCAGGCCGTCGAGGGCGACCGCGTGCGCCTCGGCGTCGAGCGGCTCGGCGACGTTCTGGGCGAGGAAGGTCTCGGCATCCTCATCGGAGAGCGGTCCGTCGGCGACCCACGAGAGCATGCGCTGACGCCGCTCCTCGTCCATGGGCTCGGGGCGGGGCGGCGACGGGGCCATGAGGACGACGCCGGCCAGGCCGAACAGGGCCGCCTCTCCGCGCAGGACGCGGGAGGCCACGAGAGCCGTGATCTTGCCGCCCATGCTGTGGCCGCCCAGCAGCCATCGGCCGCCCTCGTGCGCCGCCAGCGCCTTCTCGACGTGGGCCACGGAGTGGGCGAGGTCTGTCTCGGTGGCGTGAGCTTCGGAGCCGAATCCGGGGAGGTCGATGCCGACGACGCGGACGCGTCCGGCCAGTCGCGCGGCCACACGGTCGAACGACCGGGCGCTCGCTCCGAGCGCATGCAGCATGTACAGGGTGAGGGGCGCCTCGTCGGGAGCGGAGGCGGTGTCTTCGGACATGTCTTCACCGTTTCGTACCGCGCGGTCGGGGAAGGGTCGCTTGCGGATCCGAACGTTTTACGCAAGCGAGCGGCGAGGGCAGAACGTCGGACGTCGGAACGGGCGGCCTCACCGCGTCGGGCGCCGTCGTCGCCCGGCGAGACGGGATCTCCGCCGTGAGACGACGAACGCCCCGGCCGTCGGGTGAAGGACGGCCGGGGCGCGCATCGACGCCGGGTCAGGGGGTGACCATGCCGCCGTTGACGTTCAGCGTCTCGCCCGAGACGTAGCTGGATTCGGCGGATGCCAGGAAGACGAACGCGGGCGCGATCTCGGCGGGCTGCCCCGCGCGCTGATACGTGCTCTCGTCGTCGAAGTGCTCCATCTGGTCGTCGGAGACCCCCTGGCTCACCTGCAGCGCCGACCAGGTCGGGCCGGGCGCGACCACGTTCACGCGGATGCCGCGGGAGGCGAGCTGCTGCGCGAGGCCCTTCGACAGGTTGTTGATCGCCGCCTTCGTGGCGGCGTAGTCGAGGCGGTCGGGTGCCGGGACATAGGCCTCGAGAGACGCGGTGTTGATGATCGAGCCGCCCTCCGGGAGGTGGGCGAGCGCGGCCTTGGTGATCCAGAACGGCGCGAAGACGTTCGTGCGGAACGTCTGCTCGAACTGCTCGTCGGAGAGGTCGTCGACCTTCTCGACCATGACCTGCTTTCCGGCGTTGTTCACCACGATGTCCAGTCCACCGAGCGCCTCGGCCGCGTGGGCGACGAGGTCGCGGCACGCGCCCGGGTCGGTGATGTCGGTCGCGATCGAGACGCCGGTGCGGCCGGCATCCCGGATCTGGTCGAGGATGTGGTCGGCGTCACGCTGCTCGTCGGGCAGGTGCACGATCGCGACGTCGGCGCCCTCGCGGGCGAAGGCGATCGCGACGGCCCCGCCGATCCCCGAGTCGCCGCCGGTGATGAGGGCCTTGCGTCCGGTCAGGCGTCCGAGGCCGCGGTAGGTCTTCTCGCCCAGGTCGGGCACGGGCGTCATATCGGCCTGCACCCCCGGCTCGGGCTGGTGCTGCACGGGCGGTTCGACGCGGGCGTAACGCGTGACCGGGTTGTCGAAGGTGAACTGGTCGCGATCGTGGCTCATGCGACGACGGTAGACAGGGGCCGGCTGTCCTGGCGGGGCCTTGACGGCTCGGGGTGGCGGCGCCCACGGGCGCGTGTCACCCGGGCCTCTCCCGCGCGGAGCGGGACCGTGCGCTCGTCGTGCGGTTCTACCGTCTCGAGGTGCCTCCCGCGATCGATCAGCCCCGCCCGCCTCGTGTCGTCCTCCATCTCGTGGACCGCACGACCGGCGGCGTGCCCGTCGCCGTCCGCAGCTACATCGCGAACACGCCCGCGGGTCTGACGCACGTCGTGGCCTCCCCGCACCTCGACGGCGCTCCGGCTCCGGTCTGGCGGGAGGGGAGCGGGGTGGGGGAGATCCGCCATGTCGCCTGGGACGTCACCACACCGCTACGCGCGCTGTCGTCGCTGCGCCGGATCCTCACCGACGTGCGCCCCGATGTCGTACACGCCCACTCCAGCTTCCCCGGTGTCTACGCGCGGGTGCTCGGGGCGGGAAGGGCGCGGCTCGTGTACACCCCGCACTGCTTCGCCTTCGAGCGTCGCGACATCGGCGCCGCAACCCGGATGCTGTACCGCGCGGTCGAGGGGATCCTGCGCCCCCGCGCCGACGTCCTGGCGGCAGGCGGCCCCGGCGAGGCGCTCGCCGCCGCGGGCCTCGGCTATCCCGAGGACCGGCTCCTCGTCATCCCCAACGTGCCGTCGGTGAGCCGCGCTCCGTCGGCGCGGCCCCGGTCGGAGAGCGCGGCGGACACGGTGACCGTGGGGATGCTGGGCCGCTGGGCGCCGCAGAAGGATCCCGACGCGTTCGTCTCCGTCGTCCGCGGTCTGCGGGCCGAGCTGCCGGGGGTGAATGTGCGGGCGAAGTGGATCGGCGGGGGAGAGGGGGCCGAGGACGCGCCGGATGACGTCGAGGTCACCGGGTGGCAGTCGCCGGAGGGGGTCGCCGCCGAGCTCGCCGGCCTCGACGTCTACGTGCACACGGCGGCGTGGGAGGCGGCCGTGGCGATCGCCGTGCTCGATGCGTACGAATGCGGCATCCCCATCCTCGCCCGATCGATCCCGGCCATGCCTGAGCTGCCCCCGGCGGTGCGTCTGGACACCGGGATGCCGAGGCTCGTCGAGGCGGTGCGGGCGGGACGTCTGGACCACTGGGCGGCCGACAATCGCGCGCGGTGGGGGCGCTACCTCGCGGGTCGGTTCACACCGCCGTCTCAGCGCGCCGCGCTGGAGCGCGTCTGGGGGTGAGGGGCGACATCGTCACCGCCGCGTCGTCATGACCCGGTCGATGACGTCGGATACCAGGCGGGCGGATGCCTCCCAGGAGAAGCGCGCCTCGTTCTCACGCCCCCGTCGCGCGAGGTCGGCGCGCAGAGCCGGATCGCCGTCGAGCGTCTCGAGCCCGCGGCGCATGTCGTCGATGTCGTGCGGGTCGACCCAGAGTGCGCTGTCGCCGAGCACGTCGGGCAGAGCGCTCGAACGGGCGGCCAGGACCGGGGTGCCCATGCGCTGCGCTTCGAGCGGGGGGATGCCGAAACCCTCGTACAGCGAGGGGAAGGCGAACGCCGTGGCGCCGCGGTAGAGCCGCATGAGCTCGTCGTCGTCGACGCGGCCCAGCGCGCGCGTCCGCGGAGCGGCCGACGTCGCCTGAGCGTGGAAGGCACGCGCCTGTTGACCGACGATGAGCAGCCGCCGGATATGCGCGAGGTCGGCCGCTTCGAATGCCGCGACGAGGGCGTCGAAGTTCTTGTGGCGGTTCGGAGACGAGACGGCGAGGACGTACGGGACGCCCTCGTCGTGCGCCGGACCGTCGGCGTGGAACGCGGGCGAGACGGCGTTGGCGACCACGGTGATGCGGCGGGGGTCGATGCCGAACTCCCGGACGAGTTCGCCGCGCGAGAAGGAGCTCACGGTGAGCACGTGGGCGCTCCGGCGCAGAAGCAGCGGCGTCGTCGTCGCGTACAGCAGGCGGAACGACCGGGCGAAGCTCTCGGGATGCCGCGCCCAGATGATGTCGTGACACGTCACGACCTGCGTGCGATAGGCGACAGGGCCGGTGTTCGCCAACCCCAGGAGGAGGGGGGACCCGCTGCGGCGGAGGTGGAGGGGCAGGGCGACCTGCTCCCACGCGTGTCCGCTCAGCCGGCCGACCTGCACGATCTCCGCGCCCAGATCGGCGTCGATGAGATCGCCCGGGGGTGCGACGACCGTCACGGGGCGCATCGTCGCGAGCGCGCGCGTGATCTCGCGTGCGAACCGCTGCACACCGGTCGGGGTGTGGGTGAGGAACCGCCCGTTCACGACGACGGTGCTGCTGGCGCTCAGTGTTCCTTCTCCCTCTGGCTCGGTCGATCCGAGCCGGTGCCCGTCACGATCCCCGTCGGCTTCGCGCGGTCGGGGGTCATCGCCTCGTCCCGTCGGCCTCGGTGCCGGCGGGGCGACGCACGGTCCGCGCGAGATCGCTGATTCCCCGCTTCACGCGTCGGTAACGGGCGCGAACGACGCTCGTCGTCGGCTCTCCCCGGCGGCGGGCCGAGGCGAGGGCGACGTCGTCGGGCGCCCACAGCGATCTCACCGCGCAGCGGAGCAGGACCAGCGGGGGCTCGTCGCGCAGAGCGATCAAATACGCGCGCGCCCGTGTCGGCTGACGACGCCACTCCCAGTCGCGCGGCGTGCCCCCGGCATCCTGTGAGAAGTCCGTTCCTGGATCGATCTCGCGCAGCTCGTCGAGCAGCGCCGGGACGGCACCCATCTCCCGCGCGGCGGCGATCGATCCGGTCGCGCGGGTCAGCAGATCGACGGCGACGGCATGGGCGCCCGCGGGCCGGGGGCGGCCGATCTCCGGGCGGACGGCGTGCAGCGCCGCCAGCACCGCGTGCGCGTCGGCGCGGGGCACGAGCACCTCGGCCCCCGCGAATCGCACGGCGACGGCATCCCTCATCAAGAGCGCGAAGGCGTCGGCGTCATCGAGGGTGAGGCCCGGCATGCGGCGGTGGACGTCGATCTCGCAGCCCCAACTCGTCGGCTTCATCGTGATGGTGTGGTGGGCCTGGGCGCCCCTCCACGGGTGGGGCTCCCGCTCCCATCCCCACGCCTGCAGCGCGTCGGCGAGATCATCCCATCGGTCGGGCGCGCACCACAGGTCGACGTCGCCGGAGTGCTCCCGGGTCCGCAGTCCTTGCCGGTGCAGCGTCGGCCCCTTGATGAACACGCACCGGATGCCGCGCTCGCCCGCGACGTGAGCCACCAGCGCGTGGACCAGCTCGTGGAAGGGCGACGACAGCGTCGCCCGGTCGATCCGGTGCACGCGGGCGCGATGCCCCGGGTCGCGGGCGACGATCGCGTGCTCCTCCATCTCTTCCAGGAGGGCTCTTTCCGCGGAAGAGACGTGGTGGGGGGCCAACGGCCCGTCTTCGACGAGACGTCGCCACAGCGCCGCTCCGATCGAGGTGAGGCAGAACGCCTCGGCGGGCAGCGCGGGGAGGATGAGGATCTCGGCCTCTGCGCCGAAGGCCGGCGACGCGCGGACGTCCAGCACGCCGGCGGCGATCGCCGTCCAGGCGATGACGGGCGAGGCGGTGGACGTCATGCTGCTCCGGAGCGAGGAAGGGAAACCCCCACTGTGGCGTCTTCAGGGAGGGGCCGAGGCGGGCATGCGCCCCAGGAGCAGTCGTCCGGGAGGGGGATCATCTGCCCCGTGGTCCCGTCTTGCGACGCACCTCACCCGCGGTCTCGTGACGCGCGGAGCCTTCACGGACGTCTGAGGCTCCCGGCGATGACGCGCAGGTCACGACGGCCGGCGAGCAGGATCAGCGCTGTCACGACGACGCCCCAGACGCCGACGATGGCGCAGAGGCGGGCGAGGGCGACGAGGGAGGCCGCGAACAGCTGATCGAACAGGACCGAGGCCGCCAGTGCCGTGGCGAAGATCGCGATGGGTCGCAGTCCGGCGCGAACCAGCGGCCACGACGGCACCCCCGTGCGCGGCAAGAAGACGACGGCCGCCGCGATCCACAACAGGAACTGCCCGGCCGCGACCGCCGTCGCCACCGCGAGGGGACCGAGGGGCGCGAGCCCGATCGCCAGGGCGATCATGGCGAGGCGCCCCGCCGCCTCGGAGGCCAGGAGCAGGGCGGATCGACCGGTGGACACGAACGCCCAGTACTGGGGATAGCCGAGGGTCTGGAACAGCGCGCCGACGGCCAGCACCGGGACGAAGGCCGCGGCCGGCGTCCACTCGGGCCCGAGAACCACCTCGAGGGCGGGAGAGGCCGCGGCGACGAACAGGCTCACGTAAGCGAAGGCGGGATAGCAGAGCACGACCTGGAACTTCGCGAGTCGGGTGCCCAGATCGGATGCCGAGGTCGCACCCGCGAGGTGAGGGATGACGACGCGCGTGAGAGGGGTGATCACTTGGTCGATCGGGAGGTTCACGAGCTGTGTCGCCCGGTTGTAGAAGCCGATCACCTGGTCGGAGGCGGACCGCGCGATCATCAGCGTGCCCACGTTGGTGGAGGCGTAGTTCAGGGCGTGCACGACGAAGGTGTTCCCGCCGAAGGCGAGGAGCCCGCGCATATCCGCTCCGCGGCGGGGGAGACCCGGCCGCCACCTCGTGCACGCGAATGCCACCGCCAGGGTGACCGCGGCGGCCAGCGTTCCCTGCAGGGCGAGGGCGAGGTAGCCCCCGCCCAGCAGAGCCAGGACGACGGCGCCCACGAGCCCCGACAGGTCGCCCGCGAGTTCGGACCCGGCGAGCCTTTCGAGTCGACCCGACCGGTTCAGCTCCACGCGGAGCTGCGCGCTCGCGGAGCGCAGGAGGAACGCGGGTGCGAGCAGGAGGAGCACGACGACCAGCCGACCGTCATCGAACACGGCGGCGAAGGCCGGGGCGACCCCGGCGACCAGGCCCGCGGCCGCGGCGCCGATGCCGGTGTTCATCCAGAACAGGTTCGTGCGCTGTCGGTCGGTGAGGGAGGGAGCGCGCAACGCCGCCATGCTGAGACCGAAGTCCCCGAGGACGGCCGCGAGCCCCGCCACCGAGGCGCCGAGGGCCACGATGCCGAAATCGCTCGGGCCGACGAGCCGCGCGAGGACGACGATCCCGAGCACCTGCGAGAGGTACCGGCCCCACTGCGCCCCGAGTAGCAGGAACGCCCCTTTCCTCCGGGGTGCGACGACGTCGGTGGTGGTCACGCGGGGCTCCTTGCGCAATACGGTGGCGGCCGTGAGCACGCTAACCACGCCCCGAGTCGTTCCCGGGGGCGCCGACTTCTCGAAGCGGGGGTTAGCCGACTCCCTCCGTGCGCGCCGCCTGATGGTGATCGTGGTGGGGCTGTACTCCCTCGCCTCGCCGATCGTGGAGACCCTCCTGAGCGACCGACAGCACTACGTGGAGGGGAAGACCTCCACGGTCGCCCTGGCGGCGACCCTCGACGACCTGGGCGCCGTCGTCGTCCCGGCGATCGCTATCGTCGCGACCTTCATCGTCTTGCTCTTCTGGAGGGTCGAGGGGCCGCCGCTGCTGCTGGCGATCGCGCCCGGTCTGATGCTCGCGGCGAACGAGTTCGTCCACGGCCGGTCACCGACGCTGGGTCTGCTCATCACCTCGGCGGTGGGGGCTCTGTTGGTGAGTGTGCGGGTGAAAATGCCCGACCTGGCGATCCTCGGCTACGTCGGCGCCGTCGTGGCTGGCGCGTCGATCCTCGCGTTCATCTTCGTCCCGTCGAAGGTGCTCGTCTCCGGCGGCATCGGCACCTTCGACAAGTCGCTGACGGGCGCACCCCTGCTCGCCGGGATCTTCTCGCACTCGAACACCTTCGGCATGTTCCTGGCGCTCTCCCTGCCGTGCGCGTTCCTCGCCCGCCGTCTCCTCGTGCGGTTATTGCTCGTGTCGGTGATCTGCGCCGCGCTCGTGCTGTCGTCGTCGCGGACCGCGCTCGCCGGGGCGGGGGCGGTCCTGGCCGTCATGCTGCTCGCTCGACTGCTTCCCCGGGCGGCTTTCCTCCCCGTCGCCGTCGTCGGCTTCCTCACCTCGGTGTTCGCGGTCTTCTGGCTGCCCTTCACCGAGACCGATCCCGACGCCTACACCTACCGCGGCGCGATCTGGATCTTCGACCGCGAGCAGCTCGGTGGTCACGGGATGTTCGGGCTCGGCGCGCACTGGTTCGCCGACAACTACCCGCTCCTGCGCAACGTGCTCTCCAGTGCCGCGAGCCATGCCCACAACCTGGCGTTGACGACGCTCGTGCAGGGCGGGGCGGTGATCGCCCTCACCGGCGGCGTGCTGATCCTCGCCGCGTTCGTCTCGGCGCTGCGGCATCCGTCGGCCCGGGAACGCGCGGTCGGCATCGCCTTCGTCATCGGCCTGCTCGTGATCGGGGCGACGGAGACGCCGATGGAGCTCGTCGGGTGGAGTCCGCTGTCGGCATCCGTGCTGGTCCCGCTCGTCGTCGTGGCGGGCCGGCCCTGGATCGAACGGGAGGAGGAGGCGTTGGCCCGGTCCGCTGCCGCAGACGCCCCGGCCGCCCCGCTCACGCGCGCCGCTCTCCGCCGGCGCGCCCGCTGAGGCGGGGCACGCGCGCGGCTGTCAGCGGACGCCGCCCCGGTCGACCAGGTGCGTCGGCACGAGATGCGTGTGCGAGCCGGTCGCCGGGGCGTTGCGACGCGCGAGCAGGGTCTCGGCGGCGAGGCGCCCGAGGCCGGAGACGTCGTAGTCGACGATGCGGATGCGGCGCGGAAGCAGATGGGACAGCTCGAAGTCGTCGAAGCCCGCGAGGGCGATGTCGGCGCCACGGGGGAGGATCGCCTCGAGGACACCGATCGTGACGCGGTTGTTGGCGCAGAACACGGCGGTCGGCGGGGCGTCGGAGTCGAGCAAGCGGAGCATGGCGTCGCGCGCGACGGCCGGGGTGTGGAGGCCGTCGACGACGAGAGCGGGGTCGGCCGCGCGCCCGGCGGCGGCGAAGGCTTCTTCGACGCCGGCCCACCGCTCGGCCATCGTGAAGATGCTCCGCGCGTCGAGGAAAACGGCGATGCGCTGGTGCCCGGCCTCGAGCAGCTCGGCGACCGCGGCGCGCGCACCCCCGCGGTTGTCGAGGAGGATCGCATCGGCGGGGATGCCGCTGCCCGGGCGGTCGAGGAACACGACCGGGGTGCCGAGCTCGACCTCGCGCTGCAGGTAGGAGTGGTCATCGGCCGTCGGCACCACGATGAGACCGCCGACCTGGCGCTGGCAGAGGTCGAGAGCGAGGGTGCGCTCGGTTGCGGCATCCTCTTCGCTGGATGCCATCACCAGGTGCATGCGCTCGCGGGAGGCGACCGACGAGACGGCGGCGGCGACCGACATGTAGAACGTGTTCGACAGATCGGCGGCGATGAAGCCGACCGTGTCGCGGTCGCCGGAGCGCAGACTGGCGGCGAGGGCGTTGCGGTGGTAGCCGAGGCGGTCGACCGCGGCGAGGACGCGCTCCGCCATCGCGGGGTCGACGTTGGGCTGGCCGTTGATGACCCGCGAGACCGTCTTGAAGCTGACGCCCGCCTCTGCCGCGACGTCGACCATCGTCGGCCGGCCGGTCTTTCGCATGCGTCTCCTCGGGTGGATGCCGTCGGACGGCATCCTCCGAGCATAGGGATCCCGGCCGCCGACACGGAGGCGACCGACTGTCGAGTGTCCACGACGCGCCGCGTCGCGGGGAGGGAGGCGGCGTGTCGTGGACACTCGAGGGGGTCAGGCGGTGGGGGCCACCAGCGTGCCGGTCTCGTGCGAGGCGATCGCCGCGGCGAACAGGCGGTGGGTGAGCGCCGCCTCTTCGGGGCGGACGCAGCCGAACCCGTCGCCGAGCTCGCCCACGTACTCGGCGAGGAAGGCCGCCCACATCTGCAGGATGGCATCCGAGAATCCGGACTCGAAGTTCGGACCCGTCACCGTGGGCCACACCGACTGGCTGCCGGCGTCGACGCTCTGCCAGCTCTGCTCCCGGCCGACGCCGGGCACGTCGACGAAGGCGAACACCTCGACCTGCTTCGGGTTCTTCGTGCTGAAGCGGACGCCGCCGGACATGCCGATGGCTTCGAACTCCCAGGTGTTCTTCTGGCCCGGCGCGATGCGCTTGGTCTCGGTCGTGAGGGGGAAGGGTGCGCCCTCGTGGCGGGCCCAGGAGTGGATGACGGCGTTGTCCCACGTGTCGCAGGGCTGCGGCGAGCCGTCGGGACCGGGGCGCTCGGTGACGATGTCCTGCAGGATGCCGACGACTTTCTCGGGCGTCCATCCCAGGCGCAGCGGAACGTGCCACGTGTGCATGCCCAGGTCGTTGAGCACTCCCGCGTCGCCGCAGAACTGCTTCTGCCGCTTCCAGTTCAGGGGCTTGTTCACGTCGATGTCGCTGGAGTGCAGGAAGGTGCATTTCGCCTCGACGATGCGGCCGAGGGCGCCGGACCGCACGTAGTCGACGGCCCACTGCGCGCCGGGGAAGAACGGCATCTCGCTCGACACGCGGACGAAGGACTCCGGGGTCTCGGCGATGGCCGCGACGACGGCGTCGGCCGCGGCCTGATCGATGCCGAACGGCTTCTCGGCCAGCAGTGCCTTGCCCGCGCGCACGGTGTCGACGTAGAGACGCTCATGCAGGTCGTGCCGGACGGCGATGTAGACGACGTCGACGCGCGGGTCGGCGAGCAGCTCGTGGTGGTCGGTCGTCGTCAGCTGCACGCTGTCGATGCGTTCGAAGAACTCGAGCGCCGCGGGGTTGATGTCGCACACCGCGACGAGCTCGGGCTCTGCCGGGTGGTCGATGAGGGCGGGCCAGCGGCGGAGCGCCGCGGCGATCTCACGCCCCATGAGGCCGCCGCCGATGATGCCGACGCCGATCTTCCTGCCGGTCATGCCGCACCGCCGATCAGGGCGAGCGCCTCGTCGACCGAAGCGTTCTCGTGCACGACGGCCATGAGGGCGGCGGTGATGCCCGCCGGGTCGCGGTGCTGGATGACGTTGCGGCCGTAGACGATGCCGCGGGCGCCCTGCTCGAGGACCGCCTGCGTGCGCTCGAGCAGCGTACGGTCGTCGACGCGCCCGCCGCCGCGCACGAGCACGGGGGTGTCGCCGGCGGCCTGGATGACGCGGTGGTAGTCGCCGATGTCGTCGGTGGGGTCGGCCTTGATGAGGTCGGCGCCGAGTTCGCGCGCCTGACGGACGAGCGTGACGACCTTGGCGGTGTCGCCGTCGACGCCGTATCCGCCGCTGCCGGGCTTGGTCTGCATCACGAGGGGCTCGATCATCAGCGGCATCCCGTACTTCTCGGCGTCGGTGCGCAGCGCCAGGATCGAGCGGATGCACTGTTCGCGCACCTGGGGCTCCCCGGGCAGGTCGAGCAGGTTGACGCACACGGCCACGGCGTCGAGGCGCACGGCGACCTCGATCGCATCGGGCACGTGGATGCTGTGCAGCGGCGCCTCGAGCGGATCGTTGTAGACGTTCGCGATGTCGGTGCGCAGCACGAGCCCGGGCTTCTGCTTGCCGGGGACGGACTGCAGCAGCGGGGCCTGGCCGAGGGTGAGCTGCACCGCATCGGGGCCGGCGTCGACGAGGGTGGCGACGGTCTTCGCCATGTCTTCGATGCCGGTGAGGAACGAGGGTTCGTGGAACGCGCCGTGGTCGACGGCGACGTCGAACGCGCGACCGGAGCGCGCGTTGAAGAGGCGGTTGAGGCGGGGTTTCGACATGGGGTGTGGGTCTCCGAGACGTCGGGTCGGGGCGCGGCTCTGCGCTCGACGGTCAGTATGCGGGGGCAAGACAACGTTGTCAATCGCTGCTACCGTGAGGCGCAGCACGGCGAGGAAGGCGGAGCTCATGGGTGAGCTGTACGGACGATCGATCGACGAGGCGCTCCGGCGCGCGGGCTCGGCGGCGCAAGTCGCGTCGGTGGAGCAGTCGCTGCGCACCGACGGACCGGATGCCGGGACCCGGCGCCTCCGGGTCGTCGCCGGAGACGTCGACATCGAGCTGCTGCCCGACCGCGGCCTCGACATCGGGCAGGTGCGGTATCGCGGCGTCCCGCTCGCGTGGGTGTCTCCCACGGGGTGGCCGCGGCCGGGCGCGAGCGGCTTCGGCGCGTCGTTCGGGGGAGGGCTCGTCACGACGTGCGGCCTGCTCTCGTTCGGGCCGCCGTCGTCGGACGCCGAGGGCGACCACCCGCAGCACGGTCGCTACAGCGGGCTGTCGGCATCCGTCCGGCGAGCGGAAGTCGGCGCGGATGCCGTGGTCGTCGAGGCGACCGTGGTGGAGGCCACCGTGCTCGGCGCGCACCTGGAGCTGCGTCGCCGCGTGCGCGTGCCGCTCGGCGAGGCGCGGATCGAGCTGCGGGACGAGATCGTCAACCGCGGGGCGGGTCCCGTCGAGCCGATGGTGCTCTACCACGTGAACCTCGGTTGGCCCCTCGTGGACGAGGGGACGCTGTTGCGGTCTCCGGCGGGGCGCGTTCTCCCGCGCGACGCGGCCGCGGAGGCCGGGGCGGCGACCTGGGCGGAGTTCCCGGCACCGGCGCGCGATTATCCGGAGCAGGTGTTCCGACACGAGCTGCCGGCGGACCGGCGGGTGAGTGCGGAGGTCGTCGCGTCGTCGGGGCTCGGCATCCGCGTCGGTTTCGACACCGCCTCATTGCCGGCGATGTTCCAGTGGCGGGTGGCGCAGGACGACGGCCTGGTACTGGGGGTCGAACCCGCCACGACGGCGACGATCCTCGGTCGTGCCGACGCGCGTGCCGCGGGGCTGCTGCGCGCCCTCGCGCCGGGCGCCTCGTGGGAGCTGGGTCTTGACATCGATGTCATCCGTGACCGATCCGAGACTTGACAACGTTGTCCACGTCGTCGCAGGATGACTCCATCGAAGCCCGGCCCTGGGCTTCGCCCCGAATGACAACGATGTCGGAGATGCGATGACGCACGACGAGACGGTGGCCGCGACCACGGTCGGCGAGGCCCCGGCGCCCCGCCCCCGCGCTCGTCTCATCGACGTCGCCACCGCGGCGGGCGTCAGCCCCAAGACCGTCTCGCGCGTCATCAACGACGAGCCGGGCGTGCTGCCGCAGACCCGCGACCGCGTGCGGCAGACGGTGCGGGAATTGGGCTTCGTTCCCGACCGGAGCGCCCGGGAGCTCAAGCGGCGTGCGGCCGACACCGTCGGCATCCTGATCGACGCCATCTCCGACCCGTTCTTCGCCGCCTTCGTGAGCGTCGTCGAGGAGCTCGCGGTCGCCGAGGGACTGAGCGTCATCTTCGCCAGCACCGGATACGACGCGGCGCGCGAGCGCACGCAGCTCGACCGCCTGACCGGTCACCGTCTGGCCGGACTCATCGTCGCCCCCGTCGAGGTGGAGGCGGAGACGCTCGCCGGTCTCGGCGCGCGCTTCCCCGTCGTGACCGTCGACCGGGCGCGGGAGGGAATCGACGCGGTCGTCATCGACGACGTCGGTGCGGCCGTCGAGGCCACCACCGCCCTGATCGCGCGCGGCCATCGTCGCGTGGCCTTCATGCGCGAGGACGTGTCGTACCCCACGGTGAGCGACCGGCTCGCCGGCTACCGGTCGGCGCTCGAGGCGGCGGGACTGACCTTCGACCCCTCGCTCGTGGTGACGCACGAGCGGTTCGGTTCGGGCGATGCGGCGGAGGCCGCGCTCCTGCTCGAGCGCGACGACGCTCCCACCGCGCTGCTGTGCGCGACCAGCCTGGCGGCCATCGGAACCGTCCGCGCCATCCGGGCGCGGGGGCTGCGCATGCCGGCGCTCGTCTCGTTCGGCGACTTCACGCTCGCCGAGGTGCTCGAGCCCGGCATCACGTACGTCGATCACGACCCCCGCCTGCTCGGTGCCGCCGCGTTCCGGCGGCTGCGCGAGCGCGCCGAACGACCCGACGAGGGGCCGGTGCGCATCGTCGTGCCGACGCGGCTCGTGCCGCGGGGGTCGGGCGAGGTCGTACCGCCGGCGGGGGCCGCGGCGGACCCTTCGTCAGGCTCAGGGGCCGACGCCGGCGTTGCGGTGCGCTCGGGGGCCGGCGTCGGTGCTGCCTCGACGGGCCCTTCGACGGGCTCAGGGACCGCGGCTGAGGTCGCCGTGCGCTCGACGGGCCAGGGCGCATCCGCTGACGCCGCCGGCGTGGTCGCGGGGGATCCCTCGCCCGACGCCGTCCCCCTCCCCGTTCTCTCCGAGCCCGCCGCCGCCCTCGCGGCGACGGCCCTCGCCCTCGTCCACCCCCAGCCGGCCGGCGACGCCGACGTGTCGGCCGCAGCCCCCATCGGAGCCCCGTGATGAAGCCCGTCCTCCTGCCGCCCAACCCCGTGCAGCACTTCTACCGCGGCGGCGATCGCATCGCCGCCCTCCGCGGCATCGTCCCCCAGACCGACCGACAGCCCGAGGAGTGGCTCGGCTCGACCGTCTCGCGCTTCGGATCCGACGAGGTCGGCCTCGCCGTCACCGCCGACGGCGATCTCCTGCGCGACCTCGTGGCGGGGGATCGCGCCGCGTGGGTGGGGGCGCGCGGAGGACGGGATGCCGCGGATCTCGGCATCCTGGTCAAGCTCCTCGACGCGCGTCAGCGCCTCCCCGTCCACGTGCACCCGGGCCGCGACTTCTCCGCCGCCCACCTCGACTGCCCCTACGGCAAGACCGAGGCCTGGTACGTGCTCGAGACCGAGGACGACTGCGCCGTGCACGTCGGCTGGAACCAGTCCGTCGACCGCGACGAACTCGACCGCCGCCGCGACGCGCAGGACAGCGAGTGGATGCTCTCGCGCATGAACCGCCTCGTCGTGCGACCGGGGATGGGCGTGCTCGTGCCCGCCGGCACCGTGCACGCGATCGACGGCGGCATCTTCGTCGCCGAAGTGCAGGAACCCACCGACTTCTCGATTCTGCTGGAGTGGTCGGTCACGACCTCGACCCGCGACGAGTCGCACCTCGACCTCGGCTTCGACGCCGTCATGCCCTCGGTGTCGACCGAGAAGCTGGATGCCGCTGCCCTCGACGCCCTGACCAGCACCGCCGGGACGACCCCGGCGGGGGCGGACTTCCGCTCGCTGCTCCCCGCGGTCGCCGACCCGTACTTCCGCCTCCTCGACGCCGCGGGAGAGACCGCGGCGCGCGAGGCCGGTTTCGCCGTCGTGCTCGTGCGCGAGGGGTCGGGGGCGCTCGTGTCGGATACGGCGTCGGTCGATGTCGAGCGCGGCCAGGTCTACGCCGTGCCCCACGCCTTCGGGGCGTGGCGTCTGACCGGCGAGGCCGAGGTGCTCGTCGCCGCCCCTGGCTCCGGGTGGCCCGGAACCCTGCGCGGGGGTGGGGTGCGATGACCGACTACGTCGTCGGCGTCGACATGGGCTCGACCAGCACCAAGTTGCTGGTGGCCACCCCCGACGGACGCCAGGTGCTCGTGGTGAGCCGCCGGTCGCCCTGGACGAACCTCGACCACGGTCGAGCCGAGATGACCGCCGCGCAGGCCATCGCGGTCGTGCGCGACCTCGCCGCCGAGGCGGACGCGCGGCTGGAGGGCGGATACCGCATCCTGGCGCTCGGAGTGTCGGGAATGGCCGAGGCGGGAGTGCTGCTCGATGCCGACGGCACCGCGCTCGCGCCGATCATGGCGTGGTTCGACCCGCGCGGGGCTGCGCAGATCATGGCGACGCCCGACGCGTTCCGCGCCGAGTTCCTCGGGCGTACCGGACTGCCCGTCGGGCCCCTGGCATCCCTCTCGAAACTCCTCCACCTGCGCGACGAGGGAGTGGAGCTGCGGGGGACGACCTTCCTGAACGTGCCCGAGTACGTCGTGCACGCCCTGGGCGGACCGCGTGTGGCCGAGTACTCGCTCGTGTCGCGCACCGGGCTCATCGACCAGGACGACAGCACCCCTTGGCAGGCGGCGCTGGATGTGCTCGGGGTCGACGAGGCGATCCTCGGGACTCTCGTCAGTGCGGGCGAAGCGGTGGGGACGATCACCGACCCGCTGCTGCCTGCGGGCTTCCAGGGCGCGGCCCTCACCGTCGCGGGGCACGACCACCTCGTCTCGGCGGTCGCCGTCGGCGCCACGCACACGGGGCAGTTGTACGACTCGATGGGCACCGCCGAAGCCCTCGTGCGCGTGCTCGACGACACCCTCGCATTCGACGCCCGCGAGCGCCTCGCGCGCGCCGGAATCAACTGCGTCCGCCACGTCATCCCCGGCAAGTACGTGCTGCTGGCCGGGACCAAGTCGGGTCTGCTCATGCGCCGCGTGCTGCAGTTGCTCGGGATCACGGATGCCGTGGGCCGTGCGCGCATCGACGACGAGACCATGGCGCTGCCCGTCGCCGGCACCGTCTCGGATACCGGACTCGCCGTCTCGGGCGCCCGCAACGACGACGGCGTGCTGAAGATCGTCGCGCAGAGCGACGGGCTCAGTCCCGCCGAGCTGTTCGCGGCGTCGCTGCGCCACGGCAACGACATGCTCGCCGAATGCATGGCCGTGATGGACCGCGAGGTGGCCCCGCCCACGTCCACGGTGCTCACCGGCGGCTGGTCGTCGATGGCATCCGTCGTGCGCTCGCGCTCGGCGCTGCTGCCCGCGGTCACGGTGTCCACCCACGACGAGGGCACCGCGTACGGCGCCGCGCTCTTCGCCGCGTTCGCCGTCGACCCCCGCTCTTTCGAGGACGTCGCCGAGACGTTCCTCTCCTCCCCTCTTCTCACCACGGAAAGGAGCTGACGATGTCGTCAGTCACCACGGCGGTCCCCGTGCTCCAGGCACGCGGTCTGTCGCGTCAGTTCGGTCATGTCCGCGCCCTCAGCAATGTCGACTTCGAGGTCTACCCCGGCGAGGTCACCGCCCTCATCGGTGACAACGGCGCGGGGAAGTCGACGCTCGTGAAGGCCCTGTCGGGCAATCTCGCCGTCGACGAGGGCGAGATCCTCTTCGACGGCAAGCCGATCGAGATGTCGAATCCCCAGGTCGCCTCGTCGCTCGGCATCGAGACGGTCTACCAGGACCTCGCGCTCGCCCCGCATCTCGACCCGGTGCAGAACATGTACCTGGGCCGCGAGATCCGTCGCCCGGGGCTCGCAGGCGCGCTCGGGTTCATGAAGACCAAGGAGATGGCCGTCGCCTCCCGCGCGGCGTTCGACGAGCTCGGCGCCACGGTGCGCTCGCTCACCTCGCCCGTCGGCGAGATGTCGGGCGGCCAGCGTCAGGCGATCGCGATCGCCCGCGCGG
This sequence comes from Microbacterium sp. NPDC007973, assembly GCF_042958465.1. Classification (NCBI taxonomy): domain Bacteria; kingdom Bacillati; phylum Actinomycetota; class Actinomycetes; order Micrococcales; family Microbacteriaceae; genus Microbacterium; species Microbacterium sp. NPDC007973. Next base: position 716,147 of record NZ_JBIBJJ010000004.1, on the reverse strand, counting down.
TGCACTGGGCCGGTCGCCTCGTCTTCCTCGACGAACCGACGGCAGCCCTCGGCGTGCGTCAGACGAAGAACGTGCTCGAGACGATCCGCCGTGTGCGCGACAAGGGCATCGCCGTCGTGCTCATCTCGCACTCCATGCCGCACGTCATGGAGGTCTGCGACCGCGTGCAGGTGCTGCGTCTGGGCACGCGCGTCGCCAACGTCTCCGCGAAGGACACCTCCATGGAAGAACTCGTCGGGCTCATGACCGGCGCCGTCACGAAGGACGACCAGAAGTGAGCACCACGACCCCTCCCACCGAGACGGTGGCCATCGGCACGTTCGAAGACACCAAGCCCAACTTCTTCGTCGGACTGCTGAAGGCGCAGGCCTTCCAGATCCTGCTCATCCTCATCGTCATCGTGCTGATCTTCAGCGCGCTCGCGCCGGACTCGTTCGCACAGTGGTCGAACTTCCGCCTGATCATCCAGAACGCCTCGATCCTCGCGGTGCTCGGCGTCGGCATGACGTACATCATCATCACCTCGGGTATCGACCTCTCGATCGGCTCGGTCCTGGTGTTCTCGGGCGTCGTCTCGGCCCTGACGATGCGCGCGCTCGGCGGCGAGGGCTGGGGAGTGGCCACCATCGGCATCCTCGTGTCGATCCTCAGCGGCGTGTGCTGGGGGCTGCTGAACGGCTTCCTCATCGCGAAAGCGAAGATCCCGCCGCTCATCGTCACCCTCGGCTCGCTCGGCATGGCCCTCGGTCTCGCGCAGATCCTCACCGGCGGTGTCGACATCCGCGATGTGCCGACCGTGCTGACGGTGTCGATCGGCTACGGCAACGTCTTCGGGTCGCTGCCGATTATCAGCGTCATCGCTCTCGTGGTCGTCGTCATCGGCGCCGTGGTGCTGCACTTCACCAAATTCGGCCTCTACACCTACGCCGTCGGCTCGAGCGAACTCGCCGCTCGTCGCGTCGGCGTCAAGGTCGACCGCCACCTCATCTCGGTCTACACGCTGTCGGGGGCGCTCGCCGGGCTCGCCGGCATCCTGGCCCTGTCGCAGTTCTCGACCACGGCGATCGCGGGGCAGTCGCAGACCAACCTCAACGTCATCGCGGCCGTGGTCATCGGCGGCACATCGCTCTTCGGCGGCGTCGGCACGATCTTCGGCACGGTGGTCGGCCTCTTCATCCCGGCCGTGCTGCAGAACGGCTTCGTCATCACCGGTGTGCAGCCCTTCTGGCAGCAGGTCGCCGTCGGCGCGGTGCTCATCACCGCCGTCTACGTCGACCAGGTGCGCCGCACCGCCGCGACCCGCGGCAACACCCAGAGCCTCTGGCGGAAGTTCGTCAGCGGAGGACGCCGGGGCTGAAGCCCGGCATCCGACACCCCCAAGAGAGAACGGTCATCACAATGCAGTGGAACAAGAAGGTTCTCGCGTTCGCCACCCTCGGCGCCGCAGCCACCCTCGTCCTCGCCGGGTGCTCCGGCGGCTCGTCGTCGGGATCCGCCTCGGGCGGCGCGGACGGCGGCTACAAGATCGCGTTCGTGCAGGGCGTCGCCGGAGATGAGTTCTACATCTCCATGCAGTGCGGCATCCAGGACGAAGCCGCCAAAGAAGGCGCCACCGTCACGACCCAGGGTCCGGAGAAGTTCGACCCGACCCTGCAGAAGCCGATCGTCGACGCCGTGGTCGCCTCCAAGCCTGACGCGCTGCTGATCGCCCCCACCGACGTGTCCGCGATGCAGGCGCCCATCGCCGCGGCGGAGGCCGCGGGCATCAAAGTCGTGCTCGTCGACACGACGCTCGAGGACCCCTCGGGTGCCGTGTCGCAGATCTCGAGCGACAACGAAGGCGGCGGGGCTGCCGCGTTCAAGGCGATCCAGGATGCCAACCCCAACGGCGGCAAGGTGCTCGTCGTGTCGGTCGATCCCGGCATCTCCACCACCGACGCGCGCGCGAAGGGCTTCGAGGACGCCGTCGCCGAGGACTCGAAGTTCGAGTCCGTCGGCGTGCAGTACTCGCACAACGAGCCCTCGACCGCGGCCGAGATCGTCACCGCCGCGCTGCAGAAGGACCCCGACATCGTCGGCATCTTCGCCGCCAACCTGTTCGCCGCCGAGGGCTCGGCCACCGGCGTGCAGCAGGCGGGCAAGCAGGGCGCCGTCACGATCGTGGGCTTCGACGCGGGCCCCGCGCAGGTCAAGGCCCTGCAGGCCGGCACGGTGCAGGCGCTCGTCGCGCAGGAGCCCGCCACCATCGGCTCGGACGGCGTCAAGCAGGCCATCGCCGCGCTGAAGGGCGAGTCGACGGAGGAGAAGATCCAGACCGGCTTCACCATCCTCACGAAGGACAACATCGACGGCGACGGCAAGGACGCGGTCTACAAGTCGTCCTGCTGACACCCCGGATGCCGGGACCTCGCCGTCGCGTGAGGTCCCGGCATCCACCCCCCCACCGCTTCAGTTGCCCCACTCGCCGCCTCGGTCCGACCCCGGCGACAAAGTCAGGCAATCGAAGCCACAGCCCACCGACCCCGCGACCCCACGCCACGGGCGCACCGACCCGGCACCCAACGCCAGACGCCCACCGACCACGGGACCCCACGTCACACCCCACCGATCCAGGGCCCGACGCACGACGCGGGGCCCCACCCGCCCGAAGCGTTCGACACGCTCAGGCACCTATCCGGACGACAACCCGCCCCTGAAAGAGACACCGCCGTGCCCCTGGCAGACATGCCCGCCCTCCTCGCCGCGCACCGCGCGGTCGGGGCCTTCAACTTCATCACCCTCGAGGTCGCCGAGGCCATCGTCACCGGCGCCGAAGCGGCCGGCACCGGTGTGATCCTCCAGCTGTCGCAGAACGCCATCGCGTTCCACGGGGGTCTCGCCCCGGCCGCCGGCGCCGCGTTGCGCCTGGCCGAGGCCGCGCGGGTCGACGTCGTGGTGCACCTCGACCACGCGACCGACGAGCCGCTCGTCGACGAGGCGCTGGCCGTCGGCATCCGCTCGGTGATGTTCGACGCCGCCCACCTGACGGATGCCGAGAATCTCGAGCGCACCGCCGCCGTCGCCGCCCGCGTCCACGACGCGGGAGCCTGGATCGAAGCCGAGCTGGGGGAGATCGGCGGCAAGGGCGCCCACGCGCCGGGCGTGCGCACCGACGTCGCCGAGGCGGTGCGCTTCGTCGAGGCCACGGGCGTCGACGCCCTCGCCGTCGCCGTGGGCAGCGAGCACGCCATGCGCGAGCGCAGCGCCCGGCTCGACGAAACGCTCATCGCCGAGCTCGCCGCGGCCGTGCCCGTGCCCCTTGTGCTGCACGGCTCCAGCGGAGTCGCCGACGCCGGGATCGACGGCGCCGTGCGCGCGGGCATGCGCAAGATCAACATCGGCACCCACCTGAACACCGTGCTGACGGCGGCCGTGCGCGCGGAGCTCGATCGGGATCCGGATGCCATCGACCCGCGCCGCTGGCTCGCCCCCGGGCGCTCCGCGGTCGCGGCCGAGGTGCACCGTCTGCTCGACGTCGTCACCGGCCGGGTCGCGACGGAGGTCCGCGCGTGACCGGGGTCGTCACCCTCACCGCCGCCGGGGCGATCGACGCCACGTACCGCGTCGGCGCGCTGCGGCGCGGAGCGTTCACGCGCGCCGAGAGCTACACGCGCGAGGTGAGCGGCAAGGGCGTGAACGTCTCGGCCGCCCTCGCCGCCGGGGGTGCCGACACCGCGGCGGTGGTCGTGCTGGGCGCCGACGACGTGCGGTTCGCGCGCTGCGGACTCACCGCTCCGCTGCTGCGGATCGTCGAGGTGCCCGGGGCGACCCGTGTGAACACCTCGATCATCGACGCCGACGGTGCCACCACCAAGGTGAACGCCCCCACCCCGCCGCTGTCACCGGAGGCATGGGATGCCACCGTCGCGACGCTGCGCGCGGAGCTCGCCGCGCGCCCGGAGCCGTGGCTCGTGATCTCGGGGAGCCTCCCCGACCTCGTGGGCGCCGGCGTGCCGGTCGATCTCGACGCGGTGCGCGCGGTGGCCCGGGAGCACGGCGCGCGCGTCGCCGTCGACACCAGCGGAACGGCTCTCGACGCACTGCTCGCCGACCCCGCCGGCATCGACCTGCTGACCCCCAACGCCGACGAGCTGGCGGCCGCGGTCGGTCGCCCCCTCACGAGCCTCGGCGCCGTCGTCTCCGCCGCGCGCGAGATCGTCGAGCGGGGCGTGGGCACGGTGCTCGCGAGCCTCGGCGCCGACGGACTCATCGCCGTGACGGCGGAGCGCGCGGTGTTCGCGCGGGCCGACGCCCCCTTCGTCGCCAATACCGCCGGGGCGGGAGACGCCGCCCTCGCCGGTTACCTCCTCGGCGTCACCCGCGAACCCGCGGCCGTCGCCGCCGGAGCGGATGCCCTCGTCCTCGCCGTGGCGTCGGCCGCCGAGTGGGGAGCGCACGCCGTCGCGCACGCCTCGACGCTGGTCGCGGGACCGCCGCACGGCATCCGGGCTCTCGTGGAGACCGAACCGGATCTGACACGGGCGCTCAGCCCCGAGGGGGAGGCATGACCCCGCTCGCCCCGGAGGTCGCCGCGGCCGTCGCCGATTCCTCGCGCATCCGCACGCGCGCGATCGACCGCGTCGCCTACGCGAACGATGCGTCGCACTACCTGCTCACTCCGGATGCCGTGGTCGTCGCGGCCGACGCCGCGGAGGTCGGCGCGATCCTGCGCGCCGCCTCCGTCTCGCGCACCCCGGTGACCTTCCGCTCGGGCGGCACGAGCCTGTCGGGCCAGTCGTCGGGGGCGGGACTGCTCGTCGACGTGCGCCGGGGGTTCGGACGCATCGACGTGCTCGACGGCGGACGCCGCGTGCGCACGCAACCGGGCGCCACGGTGCGGCAGGTCAACGCGCGGCTCGCGCGCCACGGGCGTCGCCTCGGCCCCGACCCCGCGAGCGAGGCCGCGTGCACGATCGGCGGTGTCGTGGCGAACAACTCCAGCGGCATGGCGTGCGGCACGGTGGAGAACTCGTACCGCACCCTCGAATCGCTCGTGCTGGTGCTGGCATCCGGGACCGTCGTCGACACCGCCGACCCGGATGCCGACCGGCTGCTGCACGAGCGCGAGCCCGCCCTCGTCGAGGACCTGCTGCGGCTGCGCGAGCGCGTCGTGGAGGACCCCGCGAGCGTCTCCCTCATCGAGCGGCAGTTCGCGATGAAGAACACGATGGGCTACGCCCTGAACGCGTTCCTCGACTTCGACAGCCCCGCGGCGCTGCTCGCGCACCTCGTCGTCGGGTCGGAGGGGACGCTCGCCTTCGTCGCGGAGGCGACCTTCCGCACGGTGCCGATCCGTTCGGCGATCGCGACCACCCTCGCCGTCTTCCCGACCCTCGACGCGGCCACCCGCTCGCTCCCGGCTCTGGTGGCCACGGGCGCGGCGACGCTCGAGCTGATGGATGCCACGTCCCTCCGCGTCGGACAGCGTCTGGCCGGCACGCCCGCCGCCATCCACGGCTTCGAGGCCACGACGCAGGCGGCGCTGCTGGTCGAGTACCACGCGGACGACGTCGACGCTCTCGGGGAGCTCGCCGCCCGGGGCGCCGCGGTGCTCGCGGCGGAGGATCTGCGTGGCCCCGCGGTGTTCTCGAGCGACGCGGCGCAGCGCGCCGCCGCGTGGACGTTCCGCAAGGGCCTCTACGCCTCGGTCGCGGGTGCCCGGCCGAGCGGCACGACCGCCCTGCTCGAGGACGTCGTGGTGCCGGTCGAGCGCCTCGCCGACACGTGCCAGGGTCTGCGGGAGCTGTTCGAACGCTTCGATTACCGCGACAGCGTGATCTTCGGCCACGCCAAGGACGGCAACATCCACTTCATGCTCACCGACCGCTTCGAGGGCGCGCAGGCCCTCGGGCGCTTCGAGGGTTTCACCGACGCGTTGGTCGACCTCGTCCTCGACGCCGGCGGGAATCTCAAGGCCGAGCACGGCACGGGACGCGCCATGGCGCCGTACGTGCGGCGGCAGTACGGCGACGAACTGTACGACGTGATGGTGCGACTGAAGCGGCTGCTCGACCCGGGCGGCATCCTGAATCCGGGCGTCATCATCGACGACGACCCGGCCGCGCACATGCGGAACCTCAAGACCCCGGTGTCGATCGAGCCCGAGGCCGACCGGTGCGTCGAATGCGGGTACTGCGAGCCGGTGTGCCCGAGTCGGTCGCTGACGCTGACCCCCCGGCAGCGCATCGTCGTGCGGCGCGCCTCGACCGCCGCCCGCGAACGCGGCGACGGCGCCCTCGTCGCGGAGCTCGAGAAGGACTACGACTACGACGGCGTGCAGACCTGCGCCGTCGACGGCATGTGCCAGACGGCGTGCCCCGTGCAGATCAACACCGGGGCGCTCATGAAGCGCTTCCGCCGCGATGAGGCGAACCCGGTGCTCGCTGCGGGCTGGTCCGCCGCGGCGACCGGGTGGGGTGCGGTGACACGCGCGGGGGCCGCGGCGTTGAGCGTCGCATCGGCCCTGCCCACTCCCGCCGTGCGCGCGGTGACGGATGCCGCTCGCGCGGTGCTCGGGACCGACACGGTGCCCCGGTACGCGGCGGAGCTGCCCGCGGGTGGGGCGTCTCGTCGATCGCTCGGGGCCGTCGTCGGGGCGACCGGCGTGGAGCCGGTCGCGGTGTTCCTCCCCGCGTGCGTGGGCAGCATGTTCGGGCCCGCCGAGGGCATCGGTGCGACCGCGGCGTTCACCCGCCTGCTGGAACGTGCGGGGGTCTCAGCCGTCGTGCCGGATGGCATCGACGCGCTCTGCTGCGGGACGCCGTGGTCGTCGAAGGGCTACGCGAAGGGACACGCCACGATGACCTCCCGCGTGCGCGCCGCGGTGCGCGCGGCGTCGCGCGACGAAGCACTCCCGGTCGTCTGCGACGCGTCCAGCTGCACCGAGGGCTTCGCCGCGACCCTGCGCGACGAGGGTGTGGAGGTCGTGGATGCCGTGGCCTTCGCGGCATCCGCTCTTCTTCCGCGTCTCACGCCGACGCCGGTGGCGCGGCTGCTGGCCCTGCATCCGACCTGCTCGTCGACGCAGTTGGGGATCGATCCGGCGCTGCGGGCGGTGGGGGAGGCCGTGGCGTCGGAGGTGCGCGTGCCGGACGCCTGGGGATGCTGCGCATACGCGGGCGACCGGGGGATGCTGCATCCCGAACTGACCGAGGCGGCGACCGCTCCCGAGGCGGCCGAGGTCGCCGGGTGGGCGGCCGACGCGCACGCCTCGTGCAACCGCACGTGCGAGCTCGGGATGACGAAGGCGACGGGGGAGTCGTACGTGCACGTGCTGGAGCTGTTGGAGGAGGCGACGCGGTGAACCGCGCACGGTCCGGAGGCCGTCCGCTGCCGCGGGCGCTCCGGCTCGCTCAGTCCTGGCCGCGCGCCAGGAGCACGCTCCGGTGGTCGGGGCGGAAGCCGTTCTCGGTGCCCCACAACACGGCGTCGACGCGATTCTCGGCGCCGATCTTGGCGTAGAGCGCGCGGATGTGGGTCTTGACCGTGTTGGGGCTGAGATGCGTCAGCACGGCGATATCGGCGTTGCTCCTGCCCTGGGTGATGAGTCCGAGGATCTCGGATTCGCGGTCGGAGATGCCGAGATGCTGCCCGGGCCAGCTGATGCCCGGCGCGCTCCTGACCCGGGCCCGCGCGGGGTGGATGACGCGCTCACCGGCCGCCACCCGCTCGAGGTCGGCGACCAGGTGCGCGGCGTTCAGACTTTTGGGGAGATACCCCGTCGCACCGCGCTCGAGGGCGGCGTCGATGAGGTCTTGATCCATCTTCCAGGTGAAGACCGCGACGTGACGGTTCAGCGGGTTGGACACCAGTCGCGAGACGTCCTCGTCGTCGGGCTGCGGTTGCGCGAACGTGTCGTACAGGGCGACGTCCACGGCGCTCCCGACGCGCTCTCGGGCGTCGAGCTCCACGACGTCGACGCGGTCAGAGAAGGGCTCCAGCATGCGGGCGAGCCCGCGCACCACGATCTCGTAATCGTTGACGAGGGCGACACGGAGACGACGGCCGGTCAGCGACATGGCTCGATATTTCACCCCTAGGGGTGGTTCTTTCCACCCCTTGCGCTGTCAGGCTTCGAGCTGCCGGAAAAAGGCCGGTGGCGCTCCCCGGGGGAAGCGCTCGGAAGTGTCGGACTCGAGGGCGGACGGGGGGTGCGTCAAAGGATCTGAGACTGCGGGAGTTCATCCTCGAGTCGCGACGTCAGGAGTTCCGCCGCTCGGCCGATCGCGGCGCGTTCCTCGTCGCTGAAGGAGGTCATCAGCTCGGCGATCGCGTCGCGGCGGCGCTGCTTCGCCTCGCCGACCAGCTGTCGACCATTCGGGGTGAGACGCATGAGGTTCTCGCGCCTCGAACGCTCGCTGACGCGGCGATCGATAAGGCCCTTCGCCACCAGTCGTTCGACGAGCCTCGAGGTCGTCGGAGGAGCTGATTCCAACTGCGCGCCGATGTCCACGAGGCGTAGTTCGCCCAGACGGTCGAGCAGGGCCAGCACGCGCCACTGCTGCACCGTCACGACCTCGAGCGTCGGGCCGAGCGACCGGAGGGTGAGGCCGAGCATCGCGCGCGTGCCGACGGCGACGGCGTCGATGACGGGGTCGTGATTGTACACAAAGCGAACTCTCGTCGGGGGGTCTGTCGTCTCTTCACCCTAGCCATCTATAACTCGACTAACAGTTGCTTTCCGGCAACGATTCGAAGAAGGACGTCCATGAACGACAACGCCCTGTGGGCAGTGACCCTCTCGAACGGCGAACACGCCGTCGTCTTCTACGCGCTGTCCGTCGCCGGCCTGGCGATGGCGGCCTTCGCGCTCCGCCAGTTCACCACCCAGCACGAGGTGTCGATCCGCTACCGACCCGCCGTCATCGCCGGCATGTGCGTCGCGCTGGTGGCGTTCCTGTCGTACGTCGTCCTCGTGCTCAAGTTCGACGCCGGCTATGAGCAGACCGCCGACGGGTGGGTCGCCACCTCCAACGCCGTCCTGAGCTGGGCGCCCCGCTACTTCGACTGGACCGTCACCGTTCCGCTGCTGGTCGTCGAGGTCGTGGCCGTCTCCACCCTCGTCGGTGCCCGGGCGACGCGCTACCGCGCGATCGGCATCGCGCTGGCCCTCGGCATGATCATCACCGGCTTCATCGGCGGCGTCGCCATCGACGACGGAACGGACCTCGGTGCCCTGTGGCTATGGGGAACACTCAGCGCCCTCTGCATGGTCGGTCTCTACGTCATGCTCGTCATGGCTCTGCTGCACGCGCGCCGGGAGATGGCCGGCTCGACCGCCCTGCCCGTCTTCAACCTGGCCATCGTGCTGCTGATCGTCATCTGGTTCGCCTATCCCCTGGTGTACGCCTTCCAGGGCTTCACCGTCACGTCGGGGTCGTACACGAGCGCACAGGTCATCCTGAGCATCGCCGACATCATCGCGAAGATCGGCTTCGGCGCGCTCATCCACAAGGTCGCCAAGCTCCGCACCGCCGAGGACCTCGCCGCCGGCGTCGACACCGGGCACGCCGGTCCGATCTGGATCAACGGCGAGCCCGTCATGGGCACCAAGGACGGCCGCCGCGGCTGAACGGCCCCGCGCGATCGCCCGGGCGCGTCGAGCGAACCGACAGCGGTGCTCGTGTCGTGGAGGTCGTTCGCTGGACTACCGCCTCCCGAGGGGGCGAGCAAGGCCCCCCTCTCGGGAAGAGCGGATTCGTACGGTGGCGGTTCACCGAAGGAGTCACGATGACGGACATGTACACCCTCCAAGACCCGACGACGCAGTTCCCGCGCCCGCCGTTCCCCGCCCAGCAGCAGAGCGCGCCGGGAGACATCCATGCCATGGATCCGGCCCCCGACCACGGTGAGACCTCCTACGTCGGGAAGGGGCGCCTGCCCGGCCGAAAGGCGCTCATCACAGGAGCCGACTCCGGCATCGGACGCGCCGTCGCCATCGCCTTCGCGCGCGAGGGGGCGGACGTCGCCCTGAGCTACCTCGACGCGGAGCAGGAGCAGGCGGAGGAGGTCGCCGCCCTCATCCGTGCAGAGGGCCGGGTCGCCGTGCTCGTTCCCGGCGACCTGCAGGACGAGCAGACCAACATCGCCGTCGTCGCATCGGCGGTCGAGGGTCTCGGCGGGCTGGACGCGCTCGTCATCAACGCCGGGGCCATGCCCACGGTCGACAGCATCGACGACTTCGAGACGAAGACGCTCGACCACGTGCTGCAGGCGAACATCTACCCGCTGTTCTGGCTCACCAAGGCCGCTTCCCCGCATCTCCCCGCCGGAGCGACGATCATCACCACCTCCAGCGTGCAGGGCTTCGACCCTTCTCCCTCGCTCGCGGAGTACGCCGTGTCCAAGGCCGGTATCGCCAATTGGACCCGCGCCCTCGCGCAGCAGCTCATCGAGCGCGGCATCCGGGTGAACGGCGTCGCCCCCGGACCGGTGTGGACACCTCTGCAGCCCGCCTACGTGCCGAACGAGAAGATCGAGAGCTTCGGGGAGCAGACCCCCATCGGTCGCGCCGCGCAGCCCGTCGAACTGGCACCGGCCTTCGTCTTCCTCGCGTCGCAGGAGTCCAGCTACGTCCTCGGGGAGACGATCGCCGTCAACGGAGGGTCCCCCATCCACTGACGACTCGTCGACCGGCGCCGGCTCGTGCGGTCGGGTGGAGCCGGCGGCGGCCGAGGTCGACGGGCCGCCGCCGAACGCGTCAGGGGACTCGCGCGTTCGGAGGTCCCGGGTCAGAACCGCCGGGCGTTGGCGAGGACCGGGATCTTCGCGCGCACCTCGGCGACCGCGGACAGGGCCCCGGACACGTCGACGACCCGGGTCTGCGGGGCATCGCCGAGGCGGACGAGGTCCGCACCGTCGGCGGTGACCACCGCGCTGTAGCCGATGCCGGTGGGCGCGCCGACGCCGTCGTCGCGTCCAGTGGTGCGGGGGTCGGCCTGGCCGACCGCGACCACCACGGTCGTCGTGTCGAGGGCGCGGGCACGGGTGAGCAGTTCCCAGTGCTCGCGCTTGCCGGGTCCCGACCCCCAGGAGGCGGCCACCAGCACGAGGTGGGCGCCGTCGTCGGCCAGAGCGCGGAACAGGGCGGGGAAGCGGACGTCGTAGCAGGTGGCCAGTCCGATGCGGACGCCGTCCAGATCGAAGAGCACGGGCTGCAGGCCGGGTTCGACGGCATCCGATTCGCGATAGCCGAACGCGTCGTAGAGATGGATCTTGTCGTAGGCGGTCTCGGCCGCCCCGGCGACGAGGAGCGTGTTGCGCACCCGCCCGGGGGTGTCGGCCGGGGTGAACATGCCGACGACGATCGTCACACCCGCCTCGCGGGCGATGCGGCGCACCTCGTCGGCCCACGCGCCGTCGAGCGGTTGCGCGATTTCGGCGAGGTCGGGGCCGGCGAAGCGGCACATCACCGCCTCGGGGAAGACGACGAGTGCGGCGCCGTCTTCGGCGGCGCGCGCGGCCTCGCGGGCGATGATCGAGAGGTTCTCGAGGGGGTCGGAACCGGCGACGACCTGAGCCAGGGCGATGCGCATGTGAGTCTCCTTCGTACGGGTATCCCCGTGTTGTATACCTGTCGTATGCCTTCTGTCGCGCCCCCCTCGGGCCGAGACCGTGCTCTCGGACACCTCCGCTCGCTGCTGACCGACCCGCAGGTCGAGGGGGGCTTCATCAACGAGCAGGACGTGGCCGACGCCGTGGGGGTCTCGCGCACCCCGGTGCGGGAAGCGCTGCTGATCCTGGCGTCGGAGGGCCTGGTCGACCTCGAGCCCCGCCGCGGAGCCCGCGTCGCCGCGCTCACCCCGCGCGAGACGGCCGAGCTGATGGAGATGCGTGGGCTGATCGAGCGGTTCGCCGTCCAGCGCGCCCTGGCCCAGCGGCTCTCGCCGCACGACGCACTCGCCGAGGTCATGCGGCGTCAGGACGCGGTGACCGCGGGACTCGACCGCCTGACCTTCGAGCAGGCCCGCGAGTGCATCGAGCTCGACCGGGAGTTCCACCAGACCCTGGTCGACGCCGCCGGCAACGCGCTGATCTCGCGCACCTACGCGGCTCTGCGCGAGAAGCAGGTGCGGGTCGGGATCTCCGCGCTGAGCATCGGCCCCTCGCGGTGGAACGCCGTGACGCACGAGCACGGCGCGATCGTCGAGGCCCTGCGCACGGGAGATCAGGCGGCCGCCGAGAAGGCCATCGACGACCACCTGAGCATCACGCTCCGGACGATCCTGACCGGGGCGTGAGGCGCGGCCCTCGGCCGGGGCGCGGGCAGCGCTTCGACCGAGGGGACCGGATGCCGTCGGTCGTCACGACGTGGCCCGTGCTCCGGTCAGCACGTCGAGGTACTCCTCGTCTTCGGCGTGCTGCGGGTTGCGGCCGAGCAGCAGTCCGACGATGGTGAGCACGGCCGCGACGCCGAGGTAGATCGCCGGGGCGACCCAGCTGCCGGTCGCGCTGAGCAGCGCCGTGAAGATCACGGGAGCCAGAGCGCCGCCGAAGACGCCGGCGATCGTGTAGGCGAGGGACGATCCGGTGTAGCGCAGGCGCGGGCTGAACTGCTCGGTGATGAAGGCGGCCTGCGGTCCGTACATGAACGAGTGGATGGCGAGACCGACGACGACGCCCAGGATGAACAGCGGCTGAGAGCCGCCGCCGATCATGAGGAAGAACACGAACGGCCATCCTGCGGCCGCCACGGCGGCGATCGCGTACAGCAGACGGCGGTTGACCATGTCGCTGATCCACCCGGCGAGGGGGATGAGCGCCAGCTGGAAGGCGGAGCCGATGAGGGTGGCCGTGAGCACCTGCGAACGCTCCATGCCGAGCTGCGTGAGTCCGTAGGTCAGGGTGAAGACGGTGAACATCGCGTACAGGATGTCGGGTGCGAGGCGGCACAGGATGGCGGCGAGGAGTCCGCGGCCCTCGAGGCGGAACACGTCCTTGATGGGGGCCTCGGGCCGGTCGCCGGACTGCTCGATGGCGCGGAAGATCGGGGTGTCCTCCAGGGCGAGGCGGATCCACAGGCCGAAGGCGACGAGCACCGCGGACAGGAGGAAGGCGACGCGCCATCCCCACGCGAGGAACTGCTCGTCGGAGAGGGCGAGGGTCAGGACGGCGAGCACACCGTTGGCCAGCAGGTTTCCGGCGGGCGGGCCGACCTGGGCGGCGGAGGCCCAGAAGCCGCGGCGCCGAGGAGTTCCGAACTCGCTCGAGAGGAGGACGGCCCCGCCCCATTCGCCGCCGACGCCGACGCCCTGGGCGAAGCGCAGCAGCACGAGGATGACGGCCGCGAGCGGGCCGATGGCGCCGTAGGTCGGGAGGACGCCGATGAGGAAGGTCGCGATGCCCACCAGGAGAAGGGTGATGACGAGGACCCTCTTGCGGCCGATCTTGTCGCCGAGGCGGCCGAACACGATGCCGCCGACCGGGCGCGACAGATACCCCACGGCGTAGGTGGAGAACGCCAGCAGCGCGCCCGTGAGCGGGTCGTTCTCCGGAAAGAAGAGCGCCGGGAACACGACGGCGGCGGCGGCGGAGTAGACGGCGAAGTCGTACCACTCCAGGGCGGTGCCGGTGAGGCTGGCGGTGTACGCCTTGGCGAGCGAGCGCGTGCGCTCCCGGCCGCCCGGTACAGCGTTTCGAACGTTCGTCATGAGAGTCCCATCTGATGTCGGCGAGGAGGACCGCCGCGTTTTCGTTTCCCTCATACTTCCTGTATACAAAACGTATACGCAACCGATACGGGGAAATTTTCCCGCGTCGTAACAATGGGAAGAGGCGACGTGACCGCTCTGGAATTCGAGATCATCGGCGAGGGCACCCTCGTCTCCGTCGACGTGACGCACGTGTACAACGCCGGCTACGCCGGTCGGGACCAGGCGGCCGTGAAGCACCACATCGACGAACTGGCCGAGCTGGGAGTCCCGGCGCCCACCACCACCCCCTCGCTGTACCCCGTCTCGTCGTATCTGGCCCGGCAGGGCGACCGGGTCGAGGCGCAGCACGAGCGCACGTCCGGCGAGGCCGAGTGGGGCATCGTCGTCATCGGCCCCGGCGAGGACGACGTGCTGCTCACCGTCGCCTGCGACCACACCGATCGGGCCCTCGAGGTGCACGGCGTCGCCTGGAGCAAGAACGCCGGTCCCGACATGCTCGGTCGCCGGGCCTGGCGTCTGTCGTCTCTGGCCGATCGCGCCGACGACCTCCGCCTGCGGGCGTGGGTGGGCACCGAGCGCACCCTCATCCAGGACGGCCGCGTCGGCGAGCTGCTCTCGCCGCAGTACTGGCTCGACGTTCTGGCCGAGCGGGGCGAGCGCCAGGAGGGCGTCGCCCTCATCTCGGGAACGATCCCGATGGTCGCGGGCGTCGACCAGTTCAGCGACCGCTGGGAGGTCGAGCTGCTCGACGAGAGCACCGGGGAGTCGAGCGTCGTCCGGTACGACGTCGAGCGGATGCCGACGCCCATCGGCTGAGCGAGCGTTCGCGCCGCGGTCCACCGGCCGTGGGCGACGACGGCCCGGACCGAACGGTCCGGGCTTTCGGCGTCGCTCGGGCTCTCGTCTCGCCCGCGCCTTCAGAGGAGGTCGCGGGCGAAGAGCACGAGGGTGCCGCGTCGCCCGGTCTCTTGGAGCCCGGCCTTCTCCAGCACGCGGCGCGAGGCGCCGTTGTCGGTCTCGGTGTCGGCGACCGCCCGGCGGGCGCCCCAGTGCTGGGCGTGCGCGAGGGCGAGGGTGACGGCGGCACTCGCGAGCCCCCGTCCTCGTGCCGCGGGGATGAGGCCGCAGCCGAATTCGACGGTTCCGCTCGCGTCGGGTGGGCCGAAGAAGCCGAGGCCGCCGACGGCGAGCCGCGTCGCCGGCTCACGGATGGCGTACATCGTGAACGGTGACGCGCTCGACTCGGACGCCGCGAGGGCTTCGAGCGGGTCGAGCTCGTCGACGAACGGATAGTGCGGATGCCAGTCGTCTCCGGGTTCCTCGTCACGCGCGACGATCCGTCGTGCCATCGCCGGCGTGATGCGGGTGAGGAGGACATGGCTGCTTGAGAGGGTCATCCCCTCCATCATCGCCCCGCGGGGCCGCCCGCCTCCGGGGAGGTGGATCCTCCGCATCCCGGTCGCGGATGGTCAGCCGACGGAGCCTCGCAACCGCAGCGCCCCGGATGCCGTGACCTCGAGCCGAACGGCATCCAGTCCGTCCACCACCAGATCGGCGCCCAACTCCTCGTCGGCGGTCGTGCCGGTCAGCGCCATCACGGCGCAGCCGGCCGCGCGGGCCGCAGCGATGCCGGCCGGGGCGTCCTCGACGACGAGGCAGCGCGAGGGGTCGACGCCGAGACGCTCGGCCGCGAGGAGGAAGGGTTCGGGGTCGGGCTTGCCGTTGACGACGTCGTCGACCGTGACGAAAACGTCGGGGTGGGCGAACCCGGCCGCGGCCAGGCGGGCCGTGGCGATGGGGACGGACCCCGAGGTCACGATGGCGCGGCGGTCGGCCGGTACGGCGGCGAAGAAGTCGGCGGCGCCGCGGATGGGGGCGAGACCCGCGGCATCCGCCACCTCGAGGTCGGTGACGTGCGCGAGCGCCTCGGCATGCCGCTCGGCGGGCAGCAGCAGGCTCACGAGCGTGCGCGCGGGCTGACCGTGGTTGGCGTGCAGGGCCTCCATCGACACGTCGTAGTGCTCGGCGAAGCGCCGCCAGGACCGGGCGACGGATGCCGTGGAGTCGACGAGGGTTCCGTCGAGGTCGAACAGCACGGCGTCGAACTCGCGCGCGAAGATCGCGGCTCCCGCGTCGAGGGGGCGGCGGATGCCGAGCGCGGGCAGGACGCGGGCGAGCTGCTGCCCGGTGGTGAGCTCGGCGTCGACGGAGATCACCGGGACGGCGGGTGCGACCGGCGGGACGTCCACGCGGTGCGCGTCGCGGGAGACGCCCCGCGCGGCGCGGCGGGACGCGAGGATCGCCGGGTCACCGTCGACGTGGATGACGAGGGGCTCGAGGGGCAGGAGTGCCTCGCGCAGCGCCGTCCAGTCGTCCCCGCCCGCGAGCTCCGCGGTGAAGGGGGCGACGACGACCACGCGGCCCGCCGTGGAGAGGGCATCGGCGGCCGTTGCGCGCAGTGCCGCGTAGCGACCGGCGCGGATGGCCCCGGCGTGCGGGGAGGCGAGCCAGTGTCCGCCGAGGGCGTCGGCGGGAAGGGCGTCGAGCAGAGGGGTGGTCACACTGTCGAGGTCGACGAGGGGTGCGCGCAGCGCGGCGGCGAGGGCGCGTCCGAGCGTGCTCTTGCCGCTGCCGGCGGGACCGGCGACGACGACGGCGAGCGGTTCGGGTATTTGACACGACGACGGCATACCTCCACCATAGACGTAGCAAGTCACCGGTGTCATGCTCGTCATTCCGGGACTCGAAGAGGTTCCGGAGAGGACGGCCGCTCATGCAAGACACCGGTGACATGGATGCCGAGCAGTCGCGCCTCCATGGCGGCATCGACCTGGGCAGCACGGGCATCAAGATGCTCGTCATCGACGACGCCGGCACCGAGATCGCGGGGGCCCAGGTGCCCACCCCGTGGCGGGTCGGCCCGGGCGGCACGACCGACATCGACGCCGCCGACCTGCTCTCGACCGTCCGCGCGCTCATCGACCTCGTCGACGCCGAGCTCGCTCCGGTGTCGTCCGCTCCGCTGACCTCGCTCGCCGTCGCGGGAATGGGCGAGACCGGCATCCTGATCGACGGAGACGGCGCCGCAGCAGCACCCGGTTTCGCGTGGTTCGACCCGCGCGGATGGGAGCAGATCGCCGCCCTCCCCGCCGAGGTGCGCGACGAGTTCGCCGGCCGCACCGGCCTGCCGCTCGGCGCCCAGGTGAGCGTCGCGAAGCTCGCGTGGCTGCGCGACCAGGGCACCGACCTCACGGGCCTGCGCTGGCTCGACCTGCCCGAGTTCGTCGTCGCCGCCCTCGGCGGAGATGTGGCTCTCGAGCTCTCGCTCGCCTCGCGCACCGGCCTCATCGACCAGGATTCCGGCGCCGCCTGGCCGGCGATGCTCGAGGCGCTCGGTGTCGACGATGCGCTTCTGCCGCCGCTCCGGGGAGGCGGGACGGCCTGGGGCACGGCATCCGCTGCCTTCGGACCCCGCGTCGCGGGGGCCGCGCTCACCGTCGCCGGACACGACCACCTCGTCGCCGCTCAGGCCAACGGCACCCTGGATGCCGACGGCTACCACGTCTCGCTCGGCACGGCCGAGGTGCTGCTGAGGGTGCTCGATGCGCCTCTCGGCTTCGCGGCGCGCCGACGACTGGCCGACGCGCTCATCAACGAGGTCCGCCACGTCGTCCCGGACAAGCACGTGCTCGTCGCCGGGGTGAAGACCGGTCTCCTGCTGCGCCGCGCGCTGCACGCCGCCGGGGTCAGCGACCGCGCGGGCCGTGATGCGCTCGACGACGCGGTCATGGCGCTCCCGTACGAGGGCGAGCTGCCGGCCGGGGCGATCGAGGTCACCGGCGCCCGCAACGACGACGGCGTGCTGCGGCTGACGCTGCACACGGAGGCGAGCCCTGCCGAGATCTTCGGCGCGGTGCTGCGGCACAGCAACGACGAGGTCGCCGCGCTCATCGCGGCGATGGACCGCGAGGTGGCTCCCGCCACCCACTCCACCCTCACCGGCGGGTGGGCGGGCATGGCGTCCGTCCGTCGCGCCCGCGCCGAGGTGCTCCCCGATCCGTCCCTGTCCACCCGCGAGCAGGACGTCGCGTGGGGAGCCGCCGACATGGCGCGGCGCCTCGTCTCGGCATCCGTCCCCTCCTGAACAGACCACCCGCGCCCACCCGCGCGCGAGAACCCCAGAGAAGAGAGATCATGAACGCACTCACCACGATCGAGCGCCGCGCGCTGCAGTCGATCAGCACGCCCGACGGTCACATGCTCATCGTCGCCGCCGACCAGCGCAACGGCATGAAGGCCGCCATCAAGGACGCCCCCAACGGCTCCGACGGGATCTCGCGCGAGGAGCTCGCCGAGGTGAAGGCCGACCTCGTCCGCCACCTCGCCAACCACGCGCCGGCGATCCTGCTCGACCCCGAGGTCGCGCTGCCGCAGATCGTCGACGACGGCGTGCTCGCCCGTGACACCGCGCTCGTCGTCGGTCTCGACGCCTCGGGTGCCGAGACGGTCGACGGTCTGAAATACACGCGATACGTACCCGGCACCACGCCGCACTCCATCCGCGAGCAGGGCGCCGACGTGGCCAAGATGCTCTGGTACACGCGTCCCGACAAGCAGGATGCCGACTCCCGCGTCGCGCAGGAGATCCGCGACCTGGTGAAGGCGTGCGACGAGGAGGGCCTGCTGCTCATCGTCGAGCTGCTCACGTACCAGCTCGAGGGCGAGAGCGACGAGGAGTACGCGGAGAAGTTCGCCGACCTCGTCGTCGACGGAGCCGCCCTCGCCGTCGCGTGCGGCGCGAAGATCCTCAAGCTGCAGTACCCCGGCTCGGCCGAGGCGAGCGCGCGCGTGACCGAGGCCGCCCAGGGCGTGCCGTGGGCCGTGCTGTCGGCCGGCGTGGACCACGAGACGTTCATCGAGCAGGTGCGCACGGCCGTCGCCAACGGCGCCTCGGGCGCGATGGCCGGCCGGTCGCTCTGGAAGGACAGCCTCTCGATCGACGCCGACCGCCGCGAGGAGCTGCTCTCGGGCCGCGCCCTGCCGCGCCTGCGCGAGCTCGCCGACGCCGTCGACGGCCGCTGACATGAGCCCGTCCGCCCGGCACCGGTTGCGTCGTCCGGTCGCGTCCGACTCCCCTCGGACCGGCTCCCCGCGGGTGCACGCGGAAGACGGATGCCGCCGTGCCGGGCGGGCACTCGGGTCGATCCGCGACGCCGGTCGCGCGGCGCCCACCCCCGCGGCGCGCGGGGGTTCGGCGCCCGTCGTCCGTGCCGCCGTGCGGGGCGCGCGGTCGGTCCGGCGGATAGGGTGGCACGTCGAAGCCCCCACTCGCCCGAACCCCGGAGGTGCCTCGTGACCACGATGCGCGACGTCGCTCAGCGCGCCGGGGTGAGCACGAAGACCGTGTCGCGCGTCTTCAACGACGATCCGCACGTGCTCCCCGACACGCGAGCCCTCGTCGAGGCCGCGATGCGCGAGCTCAACTACGTCCCCAATGCCCTGGCGACGACGTTCCGGGCCGGACGCGCCTCGGTCATCGGGGTCGCCGTCCCCGACGTGGTCGATCCGTTCTTCGCCGCCATCGCCCGCGCGGTCGAGGACACCGCGCGCCGCCATGGCCTGTCGACCCTCGTCACGAGCCTGGGCGAGAACCCCGACGACGAGAGGCCCGCGCTCGAGTCGCTGCTGGGTCGCCAGCTCACCGGACTGGTCATCGCCCCCGTCGGCACCGACCACTCGTGGCTCGAGCGGTGGCGCGGGCATACGCCGATCGTGTTCGTCGACCGTGCACCGGCGGGACTGCTCACCGACACGTTCACCGAGAACGACGAAGCCGGCGCGCACCTGGCCACCACCCACCTGCTCTCGCACGGGCACCGCCGCATCGCCTACGTCGGCGACATGGTGCACCTCTCGACCGAGACCAAGCGCGTCGAGGGCTGGAGGCGGGCGCTGCGCGATGCGGGCGTCGACGTCGACGAGCGACTCGTCGCCTCGCAGGTCTCCGACCGCGCATCGGCGGCATCCGCTCTCGAGCATCTTCGCGGCCTCGACGAACCCCCCACGGCCCTGTTCTCCGCCAACGCCCGGTCGTCGATGGCGCTCGCCCACGTGCTGCGCGGCGATCCGCTGCCGTTCGTCGGCTTCGGCGACTTCCCCATGGCCGACACGCTCACCCCCTCCGTCACGGTGATCGACCAGGACCCGCGCCGCATCGGTGCGCTCGCCGCCGAGCGGGTGTTCGCGCGGTTGCAGCCCGATGCCGGCCTGGGTCTCGACGAGCTGACGGTGATCGACGTGTCGCTCGTCGAGCGGGAGTCCTGCGCGCTCTGACCCCCTCCGCTTTCGCTCGAGGCGGCTGAGCTCGTCGAAGCCACCGGGGCACGCGGCCACCGGTTTCTTCGGCGGGCGCAGAGGCCCGTGTTCGGGGTGCGAGGGATGACGCGGACGCGTCGACGCACAATGGCCGGGCCGGGGCAAGAGCCCGTCCACGATCAGGCGGGCGCGATAGGAAAGGCAGTCAGAGAACGCCACCGCTCCCGAGAAGAGGGCTCCGATGACGACCTTCCCGCGCTCCGAACGCCGCACCGCCGCTCGGACGGAGGTGACGTCGTGAGGCTCACCGACACCAGCGACCTGTGGTGGAAGACCGCCGTCTTCTACAACCTCGACGTCAAGACCTATCTGGATGCCGACGGCGACGGCGTGGGCGACCTGCGCGGCCTCGCGCAGCGGCTCGACCACCTCGCCGAACTCGGGGTGACGTGCCTGTGGCTCGCGCCGTTCTACCCCTCGCCGCAGCGCGACAACGGCTACGACATCGAGGACTACTACGGCGTCGATCCGCGGTACGGCTCGCCCGGCGACATGGTCGAGGTGCTGCGCACCGCCCACGACCGCGGCATGCGGGTGATCGTCGACCTCGTCGTGAACCACACCTCCGACCGGCATCCGTGGTTCCAGCAGGCGCGGCAGAGCCCCGACAGCCGCTACCGCCACTTCTACCAGTGGCGCGACGAGGTGCCCGACGACGCTCCGGCGAGCATGTTCCCCGACGTCGAGGACGGGGTGTGGTTCTTCGACGACACCGCCGGGCAGTACTACAAGCACTCGTTCTACCGGCACCAGCCCGACCTCGCCACCGACCATCCGGAGGTGCGCGAGGAGATCGCCAAGGTCATCGGCTTCTGGCTCGAGCTCGGCATCGACGGCTTCCGCGTGGATGCCGTGCCCCACCTCATCGACGGCGACGAGGGCCCCGAGCACGACTTCCTCCGCGCGCTGCGGGGCTACGTCTCGCGCCGCAGCGGTCACGCCATGATGCTCGGCGAGGTCAACCTCCCCTACGACGAGCAGGTGCGCTTCTTCGGCGACGCCGACGGCGACGAGCTGACGATGCAGTTCGACTTCGTCGCCAATCAGCGGCTCTACCTCGCCCTCGCGCGTCAGGACGCCGCGCCGCTGCGGGAGGCGCTGGAGTCGCGGCCCGAGATCGCCCGGGGAAACCAGTGGGGCAACTTCGTGCGCAACCACGACGAACTCACCCTCGATCAGCTGTCGGAGGCCGAGCGCGAAGAGGTCTTCACCGCCTTCGCCCCGGAGCCGGGGCAGCGCATCCACGGGCGGGGGATCACGCGGCGGCTGCCGGCGATGCTCGAGGGCGATCCGCGCCGCATCCGCATGGTCTACAGCCTCATGTTCTCGCTGCCGGGAGCGCCCGTGCTGTACTACGGCGAGGAGATCGGCATGGGGGAGAACCCCGAGATCGAGGGCAGTCGCGCCGCCGTCCGCACGCCGATGCAATGGACGGGCGCCCCCGACGCCGGCTTCTCGACGGCCGACGACCTCATCGCCGACATCGTTCCGGGCGGCTTCGGGCCGCAGCACGTCAACGTCGCCCAGCAGCGTCATGATCCCGACTCGATGCTCAGGTTCGTGCAGAACCTCGTGCGTCACTATCGCGCCTCGCCCGAGATCGGATGGGGGGAGTTCGGCATCCTGGATCAACCCCACAGCTGCGTGCTCGCGCACTCGCTCACCAGTGAGCTGGGCCTGTTCGTCGCGGCGCACAACTTCGCACCCGACGGGCGCACGTTCCGCCTCGAGATCGAGGGGGCGGATGCCGAGCAATGGCGTGTGGTGAACCTGCTCGACGATGCGGCGGGGGCGGAGACGCTCGACGGATCCGGATTCGACGTGTCGCTCGACGGGTACGGCTACCGGTGGTGGCGGGTGATCCGGCCGGGGGAGCGGCGCATCGCCTGACGCACGCGGGGGCGGGCGGAAGTGATCGGGCGCGGCACCCCCCAATGGTGCCGCGCCCGTCACCGACCGGATCGGGAAGCCTCTCCCGATCGCTCGCGCGCAGGGGTTCCCCCACGTCCGCCCCGCGCGCGGTCTGATCCATACAAGCACAGCGCGTCGTAATTAGCACCCGACGGGTGATCGTAAATACGACCGTGGGTGAACCGGAGGGTCGTCTACGATCGGACTGTGGGTCGCGGCGCAGTCGGACCACCCTCCCGGTACTCCCGTCGAGTGGTGGCGAACGTGGATCGCCTGCGGAGGGCCAAGGGGCTCACCGTCGGTGAGCTGCTCAGTCGCGCCGGAATGACGAAGAGCTACTACCAGTCGCGCGCCGGCCTGTCGCTGCCGTACAACACCAACGATCTGGAAGCCCTCGCGGTGGCGCTCGACGTCACGCCCGAGGAGCTCGCCAGCCCCGACACGGCGCCGCGGGTCGAGATGCGCGTGCCGGCCGGGCCCCTGGCATCCCGCGTCCGACGACTCATCTCCGCGCAGACCGCCACCGCCGACGACCTGCTCGCGCACCTCGACGACATCGACCCGCAGGCCGCGGACGGAGCGCGCGCGCTGCTCGCGGAGGGCGCGACGAGCGTCGTGCTCGACGAAGAGGTCCTGCGGCTCATCACCCACTGGGGCGACGTGCCCACCGAGTACCTCACCGACTACACCGATGCCGCGGTGACGGATCGAACGGATGCCGAGCTCGACCTGCGCGACGCGATGCGCGAGGCCGGAGCCAGCAGCATCCAGTTCCGGGCTCTCGGCGAGATGTCGCCCGACGCCCTGCGCGCCATCGCCCAGTCGCTGCGAAGCAGGCCGCCGGCGACATGAGCGACCGCGACGGGGGGAGAGCGGTGGCTGCGGAGGACATGCAGGCGAGAGTGCGGGCGCGAGCCGATCGGGCGATCGCCCGCGCGCGATTGACGGCCGACATGGGGTTCGACGACGTGGTGCGAGCGGTCGAGCGAGCCGTCGGCATCCGTCTCCGAGTGATTCGCGAGACCGACACGAGCGGATGGGGGACCCTCACCGGCTACCTCACCTTCTTCGCCGACAGGGGCGAGGCGAGCATCCACGTGCGCGCATCGGATGCGGCGCTGTACAGCCAGTTCGCCGCCTCGCATGAGCTCGGCCACCTGCTCGACGACGCGCACTGCACCGGCGCCCTCCACGAGCGGGGCGCACGCGAACGCTCCTCGATCGCGCCGTACGACGATCCGACGCTGACGACGCCGGAAGTCGAGGCCGAACTCGTCGCCGAGCACGTCGCCCACCGCATCTCCCGCCTGCTGTACGCGAGCCCCCGGGTGGCCGAGTCGTCGTGGTGACCGTTCTCCTCATCGACGCGGCCCTCGTCGCGCTGCTGCTGCTCGTGGTGGGCCGTGCGCGCGCCGCTCGGCGTCAGCCGCGGGCGCGCATCGCATGGCTCGCCGGCCTGGTCGGCGTCATCGCACTGCTGACCCAGGGCACGGTCATCCCGCTCGGTGTGCTCGACGGCCTGCTCGGGGGCACGAACATCCTCAAGCTCGTGCAGGGCGTGCTCACGATGGTGGCGCTGTGGCTCGGCATCCAGGCCGGGATCGCCCCCGTGACGGCGCGCGTCTCGACACTGCGCTGGCGCTTCCCGGCGCTGCTCGCGGGGGTGTTCGCCGTCGTGTTCTTCGTCGCCCTGCCCGAGCGCGGGCCGACGTCGTTCCGCTTCATCGAAGACGCCGTCGCCACCTCGACGGGCGCGTGGGTCTACGGGGTGGTCCACATGGCGGGCATCGCCCTGGTCGGGGTGCTGCTGTGCGTCTCGGCCCACGTCTCGCTCCCGGGCGTGCGCTGGTTCTTCCGGGCCGGGGCGATCGGGATCGTGCTGGGCTGCGTGAGCGAGATCGCGGATCTCACCCTGGCGCGCTTCTTCGCCCCCGTTCCGATCGTGAGCGCGCTCTTCGACCCGCTCTTCTACCTCGGCGTGCTCGCCTTCGTCCTCGGCATCTTCCGCGCCTCGCGCGTGACCGGCCGCATCCGCCGGCGGGGCGAGGCGCTGCTGGAGGATCTCGGCGCCGTGGCCCGGCGGCGCGGTGTCGCGGGCCTGCCGGGCCTCGCCGACGACCCCCTCGTCGACACGCGCCTGCACGCGCTGCGCGTGGCCGTCGAGGACGACGCCATCGCCACCTCGTCGCCGTTGAGCGCTCAGGAGCGCGAGCTCCTCGACGACGTCGACGCCCACCTCACCCGCCGATCCACGGGAGCCCGCCCATGATCCGCCCCCTCGCCCTCGGCACGGGCATCGCCGTCGCCACCGTGGCGCTCGCCCACACCGCGCTCGCCGGCTACGTCGCGCGAAGACTCATCGCCCCGCGCGCCGCCAAGGTCTCCGCACCCGTGACTTTCGCGGGCGGCACGGTCACCGTGCCGGCCACGCTCGAGAGCCGCGAGCCGGGCACCTACGGCCTCTGGCTCGACGACGGTCGGCACGTGGTCGTCGGCGAACCGCTGCGCGTCGGGAAGGACCGGGTCGTGCGCGAGCTCGCATCGCGTCCCGACGGACTCGCCGACGGTGACGCCGTGGCGACCTGGACCTCGCAGAGCATCGGTTCCCCCGAAGACGTCGGGCCCACGCGGCACGTCTCCGTGCCGCTGCGGCGCGGCGGCGTCGCCGAGGCGTGGGAGATCGGCGACCCCGACACGGCCGACGGCCGCTGGACGATCCATGTGCACGGGCTGCGCTCCAGTCGCAACGGAGCGCTTCGCTCGGCGCCGGCGGCGGTGGATGCCGGATGGATAGCGCTCGTGGTGTCGTACGCCGGCGACGAAGAGTGCGCCCCCGCCGACGCCCTGCCCTCGACCCTGGGAACGCGCGAGTGGCGCGACGTCGACGACGCGATCGCGTACGCCCTCGCGCGCGGTGCCCGGGAGATCGTGCTCGTGGCCTGGTCGATGGGCGGCACGATCGCGATGCTCGCGCTCGAGCACTCGGCGCACCGCGAGGCGATCGCCGGACTCGTCCTCGTCGCGCCGGCGCTGGACTGGCCCCGGGTGGTCGACAACGCCGTCGCGAACGCGCACCTGCCCCGCACGGTCGCCGCCGCGTCGATGCGCGTGCTCGCGAGCCGCATCGGGGCGCGGGCCCTCGGCCTCGTCGAGGCGGTCGACGCGCGCGCCCTCACGTGGGTGGGCGAGGGCCGGCCCGGGCCGGGGGTGCCGACCATCATCCTGCACAGCCGCGTCGATCCGGTCGTGCCGTTCTCGGGATCGGTGGCGTTCGTCGAACGGCATCCGGATGCCGAGCTGGTCGCCTTCGACGCCACCGGTCACTGCAACGAGGCCAACCAGGAGCCCGAGCGCTTCCACGACGCGATCGCCCGCTGGCTCCGCGCCCGCTGAGCCGCGAAGGTCCCTGAGCTTGCGAAGGGACCCGGGGTGCGGCGGATTCCGGTGGCTTCGACGGGCTCAGTGACCTGGGCGTGGGCGGAGGTCGCTGAGCGTGTCGAAGGGACCGGGGGGTGCGGGGCGGTCCGCTGGCTTCGACCGGGTCGCGGCCGCTGCAGCACTCAGGCGCCGACGACCGCCGCGATCGCACCGCGCGCGCCGCGCTCGGCCAGCAGCGCGCGGGCGGCGAGATAGGCCTCGCGCAGCCGCGCGTCCTGCCCGAGGTCGCCGAAGACGGGCGCGTAGTCGAGCAGCGCCGCCGGGTCGTCGGCCACGATGGCCCGCAGCTCGTCGAGCCGACTGTCGACCGCGGGGGTCTCCTCGCCCGATTCGGTGCGCCCCTCGAGGAACACGCTCCACCCCGCGAGCACGAGGGCCGCGTGGTCGATCCGGCCCCCGGCGGCGAGCTGCTCTCGGACGACGGGCAACAAGAACTTCGGGAGCCGGTCGGAGCCGTCGACGACCTGACGCGCGAGCGTGTCGCGGATGGCCTCGCTGCCGAAGCGCGCGATGAGCTCGTCGCAGTAGGCGTCGAGGTCGATCCCGGGCACCGGTCGCAGCGTCGGAATCGCCTCGGCGTGCATGTAGCCCTGCAGGAACGCGACGAACAGCTCGTCGGTGCACACCTCGTGCACGTAGTGCGCGCCCGACAGGATGCCGAGGTAGCTCATCGCCTGGTGCGACGCGTTCAGCAGCCGCAGCTTCATGAGCTCGTACGGCTCGACATCCTGGACCAGCTGTACGCCGACCTCGTCGAAGGCCGGACGCCCCAGGGGGAAGGCGTCTTCGAGCACCCACTGGGCGAACGACTCCGAGCGCACGGGCCAGCGGTCGTCGACGCCGAACTCCTCGGCGATGGACGCGCGCGTCTCGTCGGTGGTGACCGGGGTGATCCGGTCCACCATGGAGGTGGGGAACGACACGTTCTGCGCGATCCAGGCGGCGAGTTCCGGGTCGAGACGCTCGGCGAACCCGAGCAGGGAGGCGCGCGCGACGTGGCCGTTGCCCTGGATGTTGTCGCACGACATGACCGTGAAGGCCGGGATGCCGGCATCCCTCCGTCGGCGGAGCCCCTCGGTCAGCAGGCCCATCACGCTCCGCGGAGGCAGGGCCCCGTCGAGGTCGGCGAGGGTGGGTTCGTCGCGCGGAGCGTAGGCGCCGGTGGCGTCGTCGATGCCGTAGCCGCCCTCGGTGATCGTGAGCGAGACGATCGCGGTGTCGGGATCGGCGAGCTTGGCGACGACCGCCTCGGGGTCGTCGGGGACGAAGAGGTAGTCGACGATCGAGCCGACGACGCGGGCCGCGGACGACCCGTCGGGAGCGGTGGTGACGAGCGTGTAGAGCCGATCCTGGGCGGCGAGGGCGTCGCGCATCGCGGCGTCGAACGGCAGCACCCCGACCCCGCACAATCCCCAGTCGCCGTGTCCGGCCTCCAGGAGCCGGTCGAGGTACATCGCCTCGTGGGCGCGGTGGAACCCGCCGACGCCGACGTGCACGATGCGCGAGCGCACGGCCGACCTGTCGTAGGTCGGAACGGAGACGTCCGCCGCGAGGGAGGGGAGGGCGGCGGCGGTGAGTTCGGTCATGCGGGGCTTCCGTGGTTTGGGGAGGGAGGGGCGGGTGGTCCCGGTCCCTTCGACGGGCTCAGGGACCTGGGTTGCGCGAGTCCGGTGGCTGAGCGTGCCGAACCTCCGGGCGGGGGCGGTCCGTCTCGCGTGAGGGGTCAATTTTTGTCGCCTGGAGCGCGCCGCGGCGACGATTTCTGACCCCTCACGCGAGGAGGGAGTGGGTCAGCAGGAGGACTTGTAGACCGCGTCCTTGCCGTCGCCGTTGATGTTGTCCTTGGTGAGGATGGTGAAGCCGGTCTGGATCTTCTCCTCGGTGGACTCGCCCTTCAGCGCGGCGATGGCCTGCTTGACGCCGTCCGAGCCGATGGTGGCGGGCTCCTGCGCGACGAGCGCCTGGACGGTTCCGGCTTCGAGGGCCTTGACCTGGGCGGGACCGGCGTCGAAGCCGACGATGGTGACCTGGCCCTGCTTGCCGGCCTGCTGCACACCGGTCGCGGAGCCTTCGGCGGCGAACAGGTTGGCGGCGAAGATGCCGACGATGTCGGGGTCCTTCTGCAGCGCGGCGGTGACGATCTCGGCCGCGGTCGAGGGCTCGTTGTGGGAGTACTGCACACCCACCGACTCGAACTTGCTGTCCTTCGCGACGGCGTCCTCGAAGCCCTGGGCGCGGGCGTCGGTCGTGGACACGCCGGGGTCGGTGGAGACGACGAGCACCTTGCCGCCGTTGGGGTTCGCCTTCTGGATCGCCTCGAACGCGGCAGCTCCGCCGCCTTCGTTGTCGCTCGAGATCTGCGACACGGCTCCCGAGGGGTCCTCGAGCGTCGTGTCGACGAGGACGACCTTGATGCCCGCGGCCTCGGCGGCCGCGATGGGTGCCTGCATGGCCGACACGTCGGTCGGCGCGATCAGCAGCGCGTCGGGCTTCGACGCCACGACGGCGTCGACGATCGGCTTCTGCAGGGTCGGGTCGAACTTCTCCGGCCCCTGAGTGGTGACGGTGGCGCCCTCGGTCTTGGCTTCGGCTTCGATGCCGCACTGCATGGAGATGTAGAACTCATCTCCGGCGACGCCCTGCACGAACGCGATCTTGTAGCCGCCGTCGGAGCCGCCGGACGCGCCGCCCGAGGCCGTGCCACCGGAGCAGCCCGCGAGAGTCAGGGTCGCGGCCATGCCGAAGACCGTCAGGGCGGTCGCCTTCTTGTTCCACTTCATCGTGATCACCGTTCTGTTGTGAGTTCTTGCTGTCGGGTTGGGTAAGGGGTGGAGAGGGAATGGATGCCGCCGCGGCTCAGCCGCGCCGACCTCCGCTGAGGAACTTGCGCCAGAGGCCCTGCGAGTTGCCGCGCGTGGCGGCGGTGCGGCGCACCTGGTCGACGTACACCGCCGTGATCAGCACCGCGCCGACGGCGACCTGCTGCCAGAACGGCTGGACACCGGTGATGACGAAGCCGTTCTGCAGCACCGCTGGGATGAATAGACCCACGACGGTGCCCATGATGGTGCCGACGCCGCCGAAGAGCGACGTGCCACCGATCACGACGGCCGCGATGACGTTGAGGTTGGTCTGCGACTGCCCGGCGATCGCGGTGGTGGAGAACTGGGAGAGCGACAGGATGCCGCCGAGCCCGGCCAGGGCGCCGGAGATCGTGTAGATCTTGATCAGCTGCGCGTCGACCTTGACGCCGACGCGACGGGCGGCGATCTCGCTCGACCCGACCGCCAGCGTGTAGAGGCCGAAGCGCGTGTAGTGCAGCACGATCGCACCGATCGCGACGACCACGAGGGCGATGACGCTGATGATCGGGACGCTGCCGAAGACGTTGCCGTAGCCGATCGAGACCGTGAGCACGGTCGGCACATCGCGGATGTCGACACCGCCGGTCAGGATCTGCGCGAGACCGAGGGCCATGCCGAGGGAACCCAGGGTGACGATGAGCGGCGGGATCTTCGCTTTCGCGATGAGGAAGCCATTCAGCAGCCCCCAGCACACGCCGCTGAGGATCGCGACGAGGATGCCGACGATCGCGACGCCCCAGCCCTCGCCGCCCATCGCCCGCATGACGATGGCCGCGACGACGCCGGAGAAGACCAGGACCGACCCGACCGAGAGGTCGATGCCGGCGGTGATGATGACGTAGGTCATGCCGACGGCGAGCACCGCGAGGATCGAGGCGTTCTGGATGATGAGACGGAAGTTGGTCCACTGCGCGAACGAGTCGGGCGCGATGATGCTGAAGACGATGATGATCGCCAGCAGCACGAGGAGGATCTGGAAGGCCTGCGTACGCAGGATCCGGCGCACCGGGTTCACCTTCTGGTTGTCGTCGAATGTGCCGATCGCGACGGTCTCGGTGGGAGGGGTCTTGACGCTCACTTCTGGTCGTCCTTCGTGACGGCGCCGGTCATGAGCCCGACGAGTTCTTCCATGGAGGTGTCCGCGGCCTGGATGTTCGCGACGCGGGTCCCGAGTCGCAGCACCTGGATGCGGTCGGAGACGTCGATGACGTGCGGCATCGAGTGCGAGATGAAGACCACGGCGATGCCCTTGTCGCGCACGCGGCGGATCGTCTCGAGCACGTTCTTCGTCTGGCGCACGCCGAGGGCCGCGGTCGGTTCGTCGAGGAACACGACGCGCGAGGCCCAGTGGACGGCGCGGGCGATCGCGATCGCCTGACGCTGGCCGCCCGACATCTCGCCGACGGGCGAGGTCAGGCTGCGCACCGTGGCGCCGAGCTCGTCGAACGCCGCGCGCGATGCCTTCGCCATGTCCTTCGTCTTCATGAAGCCGAGGGCACCGGCCAGCCCCGGGCGACGGATCTCGCGACCGAGGTACATGTTCTGCACGGGGTCGAGGTGGGGCGCGAGCGCGAGGTCCTGATAGACCGTCTCGATGCCGAGCGACGAGGCGACCTGGGGGTTGGACATGTCGATCGGCGATCCGTCGAACCGGATCTCTCCCTCGTCGACGGCGAGGTTGCCCGACAGGGCCTTCACGAGCGTCGACTTCCCGGCGCCGTTGTCGCCGATGAGGGCGGTGACCTCGCCGGGGTAGACCTCGAAGTCGACGTTGTTGAGGGCGCGGACGGATCCGAACTGGCGCGACAGACCGCGCGCCTGCAGCACGGGTACAGCCGTGGTGGTGCTCATGAGGAAGCTCCTTCGTGGTGGCCGGCGCCCCCGGCAGGGGTGTCGGAGACGGTGACGACGAGGTCGGCGCGGTGGCGGCCGCGCTCGACGACGAGGGCGTTCGCCTCGTCGACGTCGCGGACCCAGGCGACGGCATCGTCATGGGGGTGGCCGTGGGACAGGCGGCGGGCGACGAGCCGCTCGCGGCGCGCGGTGGGTTCGATGTCGAGGAACCAGACCTCGTCGAGACGGGATGCCACGGCATCCCACCCGAATCCCTCGTGCAGCAGGTAGTTGCCCTCGGTGATGACGAGCGGAACGTCGGCGGGCACCAGAACCGCGGAGCCGATGGACTCCTCGAGGTCCCGATCGAAGCGCGGCGCGTAGACCTCGTGCCCGGCGCGGATGCGGTCGAGCAGGGCCACGTAGCCGTCGACGTCGAACGTGTCGGGGGCGCCCTTGCGATCGCGGCGACCGAGGCGGATGAGCTCCTCGTTCGCGAGATGGAATCCGTCCATCCCGACCAGCACCGCGTTGGAGCCGAGCGCGGCGAGCAGCGCGTCGCTCACGGTGGACTTGCCGGCGCCGGGGGTTCCCGCGAGTCCCAGCACGCGGCGCTCGCCCGATGCCGCGAGCAGCCGGGCACGCTCGACGAGGTCGTCGAGGTGCACGGTCGCGGTGGCGATCGGTGCGGCGTTCTGCGAGGTGCGGGTCACGGCGGTGTGGTCCTTCCGGGGACGCCGCACGTCGGAGTGCTGCGCCGGTGGAGCGGTCCGGTGGAGCTGTCCACCGGTCGAACGTTGGTTACGGTAAGCCCACCGTGACACCGGTGTCAACACCCGTGATCAATTCGTCATGACACCGAAGTCATCCGCGGGATTCTGTGGTTATCATGGGCCGCGACGACACCGCCGTCGTCCCCGCCCTCAGGACCCGCGAAAGAGCCCTCCCATGACCGAATTCACCGACCGCACCATCCTCGTCACCGGAGCCGGTGGCGGTATCGGCGGGGCGACCGTGCGACACCTCGTCGCCGCCGGCGCCACCGTGCTCGCCGCCGGCCGCACGGCTGACAGCGTCGAGGCGATCGCCGCCGAGACCGGAGCCGAGCCCGTCGTGTTCGACCTCGAATCCGAGGACGAGATCCGCTCCGCGATCGAGGGCCGAGACCTCTATGGCGTCGTGAACTGCGGCGGGTGGGGCGGCGAGATCGCGACACCCATGGAGACCGACATCGACGTGTTCGACAAGGTCATGAGCATCAACGCCCGCGGCTCGCTGCTGGTGACCAAGTACGCCTCGCGCGAGATGATCCGCGTCGGCAAGGGTGGCGCGATCGTCAACGTCTCGAGCCAGGCCAGCCTCGTCGCCCTCACCGGACACATCTCGTACGGTTCGTCGAAGGCGGCCCTCGACAACATCACGCGCGTGTCCGCCCTCGAACTCGGCGGCTACGGCATCCGGGTCAACAGCGTGAATCCCACGGTCGTCATGACGCCGATGTCGGCCTGGTACTGGGGTCGTCCCGACATCGAGGGCCCCTTCCTCGAGGCCATGCCGCTGCACAAGTGGGCGACCGAGGACGACATCGCCGCCCCGATCGTCTTCCTGCTCAGCGACGGGGCCGGCATGATCTCCGGCGTCTCGCTCCCGATCGACGGCGGCTACTCCAGCCGCTGATCCGGATGCCACGGAGCGGCGCCGCGGTGGGCGGCGCCGCTTCGCGGTCTCGGCGCGCGGAGGTCGCGTCGCGCGAGGCTGAGCCTGTCGAAGCCTCCGGGGGTTGCGGTCCCTTCGCGGGGCTCAGGGACCTTCGCCCGCGCCCGTGGTCACAGGCCGAGCGTGCGCTCCAGGTAGGCGTTGCGGAAGACCCCGCGCGGGTCCGCCTCGCGCGCCGCGGCGAGGAAGTCCTCGGCTCGGGGCAGCGTCGCCAGCACCGCTTCGCCGGGCATGGTGAACGCCTTCCCCCAGTGCGGACGCACGTCGAAGGGCGCCAGGGCCCGCTCGATGTGCGGCAGCACCCCGAGTACGCCGTCGGTGTCGTTGCGCCAGGTGAAGTGGATCGCGAGCACGTCGCGCTCGAATGCCGGGCTGAGCCAGAGACCGTCGGCGGCCACCGTGCGCAGCTCGGTCACCAGCAGGTGGGCGTCGAAGGAGGGGGCGATCGCGCGCACGGCCGCCAGTGCCTCGGCGGCCGCCGTGATCGGCACGAAGTACTCGGACTGGATCTCGTCGCCGTCGCTGGGCAGTGCGTCGGCGCGGAAGTGCGGCAGACGGGTGTGCCACGGCCCCGGGGTTCCGCGCTCGGTGGTGTTGTCGAGCGTGCGGATGCGCCCGAGGTGCAGGTCGTCCCCGACCGCGCGGCCCCCGAGTTCCCCGACCCACGTCGGCGCCCCGGTGTCGCTCTTGGCCCACACGAGGTCGTCGGCCGGGTCTCCCCACGTCGTGAACACGCTCACGCTGCGCGAACCGCCGAACACCGTCGTGGGATCCGACGCGAGGTCGTCCCAAGCGACGCCCGTGAACGCCTGCTGCACGACCGTGTACGACGGGACGGTGCGCAGCTCGACGGCCGTGACGACGCCGAAGGCGCCGAGCCCCAGGGCCGCGGCCCCGAACCACGGGTGGCCCCGGTCGATGTGGTGCGGGCGGCCGTCGGCATCCACGATCTCGAGGGCCGTGACGGCGCTCGAGAGGTTGCCGTTGCCCATGCCCGACCCGTGCGTTCCGGTGGCGGCGGCCCCGGCGACCGAGATGTGGGGGAGCGATCCGAGGTTGTGCAGGGCGCGCCCCTCGGCCTCGAGCACGGGGGCGAGCTGCGCGAACGTGACGAGACCCTCGACGCGCACGCGGTCGTCGGTGACGTCGATGCGCGTCGGCATCCGCTCGAGCGACACGAGGGCGCCGTCGGCGTCGGCGATGTCGTTGAAGGTGTGGCGCGTCGCCTGCACGCGCAGAGCCGGACGGGATGCCACGACCTCGGCGAGCTCGCCCGCGTCGGCGGGCAGCAGCACCTCGGCGGCGCGATAGTGGTGATTGCCCGACCAGGTTGCTCCGGCGGCTCGTGTCTCGGTCATCGTGTCTCCTCGCGTCGTCGCCCACCCATCATGACCCGGACGCGCGACATCGATGCCCGCGCGGACGGTTTCGGGAAGGGTTTCGATCCGTGCAGAGCCCTCAGCGGGCGGGGAACAGGGCGGCCTCGAAGACGGCCTCGGCCGCGCCCACGAGCAGGCGGTCCTCGCCGAGTTCCGCGGCCGCCAGGCGCAGACCCTCCGCGCACGCGGGCAGGGTCTGCGCGCGCACGGCGTCGTCGAGTCCCGCCAGATCGAGCTCGGCCAGGGTCGCGAGGAAGCCGCCGAGCACGATCACCGCCGGGTTCATCACGTTCGCCGCGTTCGCGAGAGCGGTCGCGAGGATCCGTCGCTGCCGCGCGATCTCCGCGCGAACGGCCGGATCGTCGGCGGAGCCCAGAGCCGCGGAGAGCATCGCCTCGTCGGCGCTGTCGAGCCCGACCGCCGCGAGCAGGAGCGCGCGACTGACCTCGTCCTCGAGCACGCCGTCGACCGCCCGGCGGTCGCGGGGATCGACGATGCCAGGACGGTTCTGCCCGAACTCGCCGGCGTACCCTCCCGCGCCTCCCAGCGGCACCCCGCCCACGATCACCGCGCCGCCGATCCCGCTCGCGCCGCCGTTCAGGTAGACCACGTCGTGCGCCCCGCGCGCGGCGCCGAAGAGGTGCTCGGCGAGGGCGCCGAGGGCGGCGTCGTTGCCGACGTGGGCGGGCAGGCCCGTGGCATCCGTCATGAGAGAAGGCAGCGGGGCGTCGATCCAGCCGAGGTGCGGAGCCTCGCGCACGACGCCGTCGGCGGCGCGCACGGGACCCGGGACCGCGACGCCGACCCCGACGATGCGGGCGTCGGTGAGGACGTCGCCCCGCCACCGTGCGAGGTGCGCGCCGACCAGCTCGGCGGTGCGTTCGGGGGTGAGCAGTTGGGTCTGCTCGAGTCGCTCGCGCGCCACGATCGTACCGTCGAGGGCGACCGCGCCGAGGTCGAGGGCGTCGACCTCGGGGTTGACGGCGATCGCGACCACCCGCGGGTCGGGCGCGACGATGGGGGAGGGACGACCGACGCGTCCCTGCGCGTCGGATGCGCGCTCGACGACGAGTCCCGATCGCTGCAGGTCGCCCACGAGGTCGGCGATAGTGGAGCGATTCAGGCCCGTTGCCTCCGTGAGGGCGGCCCGGGAACGCGGACCCTGGCGGTGCACCGTGCGCAGCACCAGCGACAGGTTGGCGCGGCGCATGCCGTCGCCGCGGGTGCCCTCGGTGACCATCCGACCACTGTGCCATGCGGTCGGCGTCCGACCGTGGCACTCTTCCCGTCCGTCCCGGGAGCCCGCGAGCCGCGACCTCGCCGTGTGCACGCCCTCCCGAGGGGCGAGCGGCGGAGCGCGGCGCCTCCCCGGCGAGAGCGTCCACCTCCCGACGTCGCGACTCGCGCATTCCCACCCCGGGCAAAGCGGGCGGTGCCAGGATCGACGCATGGACCTCTCCGGCATCCCCATCACGACCATCCGCGGCGACGAGACGACCTTCGGCGACCTGACCGACGGCAAGGCGGCGCTCGTGGTCAACGTCGCCTCGCGGTGCGGGCTCGCGCCGCAGTACGAGGCGCTCGAGGCGCTGCACAAGAAGTACGCCGACCGCGGGTTCACGGTCATCGGCTTCCCCAGCAACCAGTTCCTTCAGGAGCTCGGCGATGAGGACAAGATCGCCGAATACTGCTCCGCCACGTGGGGCGTCACCTTCCCGATGTCGGAGAAGGTCAAGATCAACGGCCGGAACGCCCACCCGCTGTACAAGGAGCTGACCTCGACCCCGGATGCCGAGGGCAAGACCGGCCGCATCTCGTGGAACTTCGAGAAGTTCGTCGTGGCCCCCGACGGGCGGGTGACGCGGTTCAGCCCGCGCACCCTGCCCGACGCGCCGGAGGTCGTCGCCGCGATCGAGGACGCCCTCCCGCGCTGACCCGCGCCCTGCGCCGGCGCCCGCCCGGGCCGGGCGCGCCCTCCCGCGCTCGCACCTCGTCGAGTGTCCGGAACACGCCGTCGCGCCTCGGCCGACACGGCGTGTCCTGGACACTCGACGGGGGAAACGGCGCCCGACGGCTCCCCTATCCTGACCGGGAACCCGACCTTCGAAGGAGCCGTCATGGCCGATGCCGTCGTCCTCGTTTCCGGCGGAGCCGCCGTCACCCCGTACACCGACCCCGAGCGCGCCGCGTCCGCGGGGCTCGCGGCGGGCAACACGATGACCGCACTGCGCGCGCACTTCGTGGCACGCGGCATCCGGGTCTTCACCGCTCCCGCCCGCATCGGTGCGGGGGAGGTGCGGGAGGATGCCGGGTGGCAGGGCTTCGACGACGTACCCGTCGTGCTGCCGGCCGGGGTGACGATCAACGCGGTCGGTCGTGTCGACGACGCGGGGGCGGCGCTCGCCGCCTTCCTGCGGTGGCTCGCGGACGAGCGGGAGGTCGGGAGCGTCGACCTCGTCGGTCACTCGATGGGCGGGCTGTTCTCGCGCGCCGCGATCCGCGAGCTCGGGGGCGGCGGCCCGCGCATCGAGCATCTGGTGACCCTCGGCACCCCGTGGGACGGCTCGGTGCTGGGCGACCTGCTCGACGGCGAGCTCTCGGAGGCCGATGCGCACGGCGACCCCGCCGCGCGACAGATCTTCGCCGAGGCGCGTCCGTACGCCGATGCCAACTCCGAGGGGGCGGCGGCCGAGGTGTCGCGCCGGTTCCTGCGCGGCTGGAACGACGCGCAGGCGGGGGTGCTCGACGGCATCCCGGTCACCGCGGTCGGCGCGGGCTACTTCTCGGCGGCGACTGAGCCGGCGCAGCTGTGGCCGCACGACGGCCTCGTGTCGCTCACGAGCGGCCGTGCCGACGAGGTGCCCGCGACGGTGCTGCCGAGGGTCGAACGCCATTCGTTCGGCGACCACGTGCACAGCATCTTCTTCGCCGAGGCCTTCGGCCTGCCGTGGGAGCGCGCCCTGACCTGGGATCCCGCGGTGTTCGCGGTGGTGGATGCCGCGCTCGGCGACTGACGCGGGGCTGGACGCCGTGGCATCCGGGGTATATGTTGTGAGCACCAACAAACCCGGCGCGCGTCACCGCGCACTCGTGCGTCTCCATGCGAAGGAGCAGGAATGCCCACCCCCACCCGCGATGACAAGTTCTCGTTCGGACTCTGGACCGTCGGCTACAACGGCACCGACCCGTTCGGCGGCCCCACGCGTGAGCCCCTCGACGTCGTGCACGTCGTCGAGAAGCTCGCCGAGCTCGGCGCCTACGGCCTGACGTTCCACGACGACGACCTCTTCGCCTTCGGCTCGACCGACGCCGAGCGTCAGAAGCAGATCGACCGCCTCAAGGGCGCGATGCGCGACACCGGCATCGTTACCCCCATGGTCACCACCAACCTCTTCTCGGCCCCCGTCTTCAAGGACGGCGGCTTCACCTCGAACGACCGCCAGGTGCGTCGTTTCGCGCTGCGAAAGGTGCTGCGCAACCTCGACCTCGCCGCCGAGCTCGGGGCGAAGACGTTCGTCATGTGGGGTGGCCGCGAGGGTGCCGAGTACGACTCCGCGAAGGACATCCGTCAGGCGCTCGAGCGCTACCGCGAGGCCGTGAATCTCCTCGGCGACTACGTCACCGACAAGGGCTACGACATCCGTTTCGCCATCGAGCCCAAGCCCAACGAGCCCCGCGGCGACATCCTGCTGCCGACCCTCGGGCACGCGATCGCGTTCATCGACTCGCTCGAGCGCCCCGAACTCGTGGGCCTGAACCCCGAGGTCGGCCACGAGCAGATGGCGGGACTGAACTTCGCCGCCGGCATCGCCCAGGCGCTGTACCACGGCAAGCTCTTCCACATCGACCTCAACGGTCAGCGCGGCATCAAGTACGACCAGGACCTCGTGTTCGGCCACGGCGACCTGCACAACGCCTTCGCCCTCGTGGACCTGCTCGAGAACGGCGGCCCCGGCGGGGTTCCGGCGTACGACGGCCCGCGTCACTTCGACTACAAGCCCTCGCGCACCGAGGATGAGACCGGTGTCTGGGACTCCGTGTCGGCCAACATGAACACCTACCTGCTGCTCAAGGAGCGCGCCGCGGCCTTCCGCGCCGACCCCGAGGTGCAGGAGGCCCTGGAGGCCGCGAAGGTCGCCGAGCTCGCGCAGCCGACTCTCAACGAGGGCGAGACCTACGACGATTTCCTCGCCGACCGCTCGGCCTACGAGGACTTCGACACCGACGCGTACCTCGGCGGCAAGGGCTTCGGCTTCGTCCGCCTGCAGCAGCTCGCGACCGAGCACCTGCTCGGCGCGCGCTGAGCTCCGCGGGGCCCGGATGCCACGGCATCCGGGCCCCTTTCCGTCGAGTGTCCACGACACGCCGCATCGCCCCGAGCGGCACGGCGTGTCGTGGACACTGAACGGGATGCCGCACCGCTGCGGCGCGAACAGAGGGAGTGAGCATGGCGCTCGTCATGGGAGTCGATTCGTCGACGCAGTCGTGCAAGGTCGTCGTCGTCGACGCCGAGACCGGGCGTGTGGTGCGTGAGGGGCGCGCATCGCACCCCGCCGGAACCTCGGTCGACCCCGAGGCGTGGTGGATCGCGCTGCAGGACGCCATCGCCCGAGCGGGCGGGCTCGACGACATCGCCGCGGTCTCGATCGCCGGGCAGCAGCACGGCATGGTCGTGCTGGATGCCGAGGGGGCCGTCATCCGCGACGCCCTGCTCTGGAACGACACGCGGTCGGCCCCGGCCGCACGCGACCTCATCGACGAGGTCGGCGCGGCCGAGTTCGCCGAGCGCGCGGGCGCGGTGCCGGTCGCCTCGTTCACCGGCACGAAGCTGCGCTGGCTGCGGGATGCCGAGCCCGACAACGCTGCGCGCGTGGCCGCGGTCGCGTTGCCGCACGACTGGCTCACCTGGCGCCTTCGCGGGTTCGGTCCGGGCAACGCGGTGCTCGAAGAACTGGTCACCGATCGCTCCGACGCGTCCGGCACGGCGTACTGGGGCGCCGGCGGATACGACGACGACCTCTTCGTGCGCGCCCTCGGTCACAACGCGGTGCGCCCGCGCGTACTGGGACCGTGGGAGAGTGCCGGGACGCTGCCGGGCGGGGCTCTCGTGGGCCCCGGCGCGGGGGACAATGCCGGCGCGGCCCTCGGCCTCGGCGCGGGGGTGGGCGACGTCGTCGTGTCGCTCGGCACGTCGGGCACGGTGTTCGCCGTATCCGACGCCCCGAGTCACGACACCACCGGGACGGTCGCCGGCTTCGCCGACGCGACCGGGAAGTTCCTCCCCTTGGTCGCGACCCTCAATGCCGCGCGCGTGCTCGACGCGTTCGCGGGCCTGCTCGGCGTCACGCACGACGAGCTCGGCGCTCTGGCGCTGCAGGCCGAGCCGGGGGCCGACGGCGTGGTGCTCGTGCCGTGGTTCGAGGGCGAGCGCACCCCGAACCTGCCGAACGCGCAGGCCTCGCTGACCGGCCTGACCCTGGCATCCACGAACCGTCCGACGCTCGCGCGCGCGGCGGTCGAGGGGATGCTCAGCGGCCTGGCCGTGGGTCTCGAGGCGATCCAGGCGCAGGGCGTCGAGGTGCGCCGCGTGCTGCTGATCGGCGGGGCGGCGGCCAACGACGGGGTGGCGCGCATCGCCGCGCAGGTGTTCGACGCCGAGATCGTCGTGCCGGCGGCGGGGGAGTACGTCGCGCTCGGTGCGGCGCGCCAGGCCGCGGGCGTGCGGGCGGGTGGACCGGTCGAGTGGACGGTGGCCACGACCCGGGCGGTCGAGCCCGACCACCGCCCGCAGATCCGCGCGCGCTACGACGCGGTGGCGGCCCTGCGTGCGCAGGAGAGCTGATCGCGTGATTCGCAGTGGATTCGGGCGACCGAAATACGTCAGAGTAGGACCGGACCCGTCGACGCCTTGTAAGGGGGGCGTCGGCGGGTTCTTCACGGGAGCGCTCCCGGTGTCGTGCGTCAAGACCCTCACCGCCTCGGCCTGAGGCGCCCTAGCGTCGCCGCATGGTGCGCATCCGACTCGAGTCCCCGGCCTTCCAGCGCGACATCGACGTCGACGATGCGGAGCCCCTCGTCGAAGTCGAGGGGATGACCTGGGCCCGCGCGGGCGAGATCGGCGGCGTTCCGCGGTACGTCCCGGCGGCGGCGGGCTGAGGGGGCGCGGCGTCCGACGACGGTTCGAGCCCCTGATGAAGCGCGCGGGCTGAAGGCGCCCGTCCGGTCGGCGCGGCTGTGCCGCGCGCCTACCGGAGACGCGTAGTCGAAGTTGTACGTACAGACTGGACGATCCGTACGTTACGCACTACGCTGACGATCACGCGAGAGAGTTCGCGGACGGATCCACCCGGTGCGCACGATCGCCCCGCCTCCGTCACGACTACGGAGGGACTGCCCATGCCTTTGGTCAGCGGACACGACGTCATCCACGAATGCACGGCCCGCGGGCTCGTGGCGGGGGCGTTCAACACCACCAACATCGAGACGACGATGGGGATCATCGACGCCGTCGAGAGGGTGGGGGTGCCGACCTTCATCCAGGTGGCCCCCACGAACGTGAAGCTCTCCGGCTACGAGTACGTGTACGACATGGTCGCGCGACGTCTGGCCGACACGACGGTCCCCGTCGCCCTGCACCTCGACCACGGCAAGTCCCTCGACGCCGTCGAGGCGGCGCTGGCCGCCGATTTCACGTCGATCATGATCGACGCCTCCGAGGAACCGCTGGCCGAGAACACCGCCACCTCGGCGACGGCGCGCCGCATGTGCGGCGCGTCGATCGCGCTCGAAGCGGAACTCGGCAGCATCGGCGGCAAGGAGGACGACGTCGCACCCGAGTTCGCGAGCACGACGGATCCGGCGCAGGTCCCCGACTTCGTCGCCGCCGTCGGCTGCGACATGCTCGCGGTGTCGGTGGGCAACGTGCACGGGTATGCGCCGAACGCCCGTATCGACTTCGACCTGCTCGAGCGGGTGCGCGCGGCGAGCTCCGTTCCCCTCGTGATCCACGGCGGCTCGGGTCTGCCCGAGGAGCAGCTCGGCCGCTTGGCGGACTTCGGCGTGGTCAAGGTGAACGTCGCGAGCGATCTGCGTAACGCCATGATCCGCAGCTTCGGCGAGGCCTACGCCGCGAACCCCAACGAGAACTCCCTGATCCGCGTCTCGCTCGATGCCGTCGCGGCGATCTCCGACGTCGTCGAGCGGCGCATCCGCACGTTGAACCCCTCGATCTGACGCGCATGACCCCCACGATCACGGTCGACATCGGCACCACGAGCGTCAAGCTCTGCGTGTTCGACGGCGACGGCGCCCTGCTCGTCTCTCGCCGCGTCGCGACCCCCACCGTCGGCGACGGGATCGGCGAGGTCTACGACGTCGAGGCGCTGCGGGATGCCGTGCGCGATTTCGTGGCGGACCTCGATCCGGCGCTGCGTCGCTCGGTGCAGCGCATCGCGTTCACGGGCGTGGGAGAGTCGGGGGGCCTCGTCGGCCCCGACCTGGCGCTGCGATCGCCCATGATCCTCTGGCACGACCAGCGCGGCGCCGCCCTGTTGCGTGACATCACCCCCACCCAGCGGGAACGCGTCTACGCCGTCACCGGCCTGCCCGTCAACGCGAACTACGCGCTGTCGAAGGTGGCCTGGGCGCTGGCCCACTCCGACACCGCCGACGCCCTCTGGCTCAACGTGTCGGAGTTCGTCGCCGCGCTGTTGACCGGGCGCCGCTGGTCCGAGCCCTCGCTCGCGAGTCGCACGATGGCGCTGGACTTGCGCGAGCGGCGCCCCTCGCGCGAGGTGTGCGCCCTCTTCGGCGTCGATCCGGCGGTCTTCCCGCCCCTGCGACCGGCGTCTCACGGCGTCGCGATGGACCCCGCCGTCGCCCGCACGTGGGGCCTCGACGAGGTGACGGTCCACGTCGCCGGTCACGACCACATGGTCGGGGGTGTCGGCGCCGATCTCCAGCCGGGCGAGATGCTGGACTCCACCGGGACCACGGAGGGGATCCTCACGCTCCTGAACGAACCCCGAACGGATGCCGCGACCGCGGCGACCAAGATCGCGGGCGGTCTGGCCTGCGACGGGGACCTCTACACCCTGTTCGCGTCGATCCCGACGGGCGGGTCGGCCTTCGCGACGCTGCGCACGCTCCTCGCGCTCGAGGAGTCGGATGCGCGGGCGCTCATCGACCAGGCGCATGTCGCGTACCTCTCCGGGCTGCTCGATCTCGATCGGATCCCCCTGGTGCTGCCGCGCTTCCGTGGCAGTCCGCCACCCGACAAGGACGCGGCGGCGCGGGGCGCCATCGCGGGAGTGAGCACCGACACGACCGCGGTCGAACTGGTGTTCGGCTGCTTCCTCGGACTCGTCCGCCAGTTCGCCGACGTGTGGGCGCTGTTCGACCGCGAGCTGAACCGCGTGAAGGTCATCGGGCCGGCGGCATCCAATCCCCTCTGGATGCAGCTCAAGGCCGACCTGCTCGGGGTCCCCGTCAGCGCTGCCGGGGTCGACGAGGTCGTCTCCCGCGGAGCGCAGGCGCTGGCGCACGGGATCCGACGGCCGTGGGAGAGCTCCCTCCCGCATGACGTCTCTCCCGACGCGGAACGCCACCGGCGGCTGCGGCAGTGGGCTGCGGCCACCGCGGCCCGGTGGGAACACCTCAAGGCGATGCCGGCGTGATCGCGGCAGCGTCCTCCGAACGAAAGGCGCAGCGATGAGGCTCGTCGCAGGTATCGACTCGTCCACGCAGAGTTGCAAGGTCACCGTGCGCGATCTCGACACGGGCGTCTGCATCCGCGAGGGATCCGCTCCCCATCCGGTCGAGACGATCGTCGACCCGGAGGTGTGGTGGGACGCGCTCCTCGAGGCCGTGCGCGCGGCCGGCGGGCTCGACGACGTGCTCGCGGTGTCGGTGAGCGGTCAGCAGCACACGCCGATCTTCCTCGACGAGACCGGGACGCCCGTCGCCGCCTCCCCGCTCTGGAACGACGTGGGCTCGCACCCGCACATGGTGGCGCTGAACGCCGAGCTCGGCCGCGACACCTGGATCCGGCGGACGGGTCTGCCCCTCACGCTCTCGGACACGGTGGTCAAGGCGCGCTGGCTGCGTGACGAGTTCCCGGATGCCGCGGCTCGAACGGCAGCCATCGCCGTCGTGCACGACTGGCTCACGTGGCGACTGCGCGGTTTCGGTCCGGGGACGGGCGGGGTCGACAACCTCGTCACGGACAGATCGGAGGCGTCGGGGACCGGATACTGGTCGGGCGAGACGGGGGAGTACACCCTCGATCTCCTCGCGCACGCGTTCGGCCGCCCGGTCGTGCTGCCCGTCATCCTCGGCCCCCTGGATCGGGCCGGGGTCACGGCCGCAGGACTTCCCGGCATCCCCGCGGGCCTTCCGATCGGGGTCGGCAGTGGAGACAACGCCGCCGCAGCCCTCGCGCTCGGACTCGAAGAGGGCGACGCCGTGCTCAGTCTGGGCACGTCGGGTGTCGTCTATGCGCGGACGTCCGCCCCGGTCCACGACTACGCGGGCTACGTCTGCAGCTACGCCGACGCCACCGGTGATCATCTCCCCATCGTCGCGACCCTCAACGCGGCGCGGAACCTGCAGGTCGGCGCGGAGCTGCTGGGCTGCACGCACGATGAGCTCGCCGACCTGGCCTTGGCCTCGTCCCCGGGGGCGGGCGGTCTGACGCTGCTGCCGTACTTCGAGGGTGAGCGTACGCCCGACCTTCCGCACGCGCGGGCGGCCGTACTGGGAGCCAGTCTGTCGAACTTCACGCGCGCGAACATGGCGCGCGCGTTCGTCGAGGGGACCGTGGCGAGTCAGGTGGCGATGCTGGATGCGCTCGAAGCATGCGGCGTGCGGTCCCGGCGGCTGCTGGTGATCGGCGGCGCGGCGAAGAACCGCGGAGTCCAGCGCGTGCTGGCCGAGCTCGTCGACATCCCGCTCGCGGTTCCCACGGCGGACGAGTACGTCGCGAAGGGGGCCGCGATGCAGGCGGCGGCGGCGCTCACCGGATCGTTCCCGACGTGGCC
This sequence comes from Microbacterium sp. NPDC007973, assembly GCF_042958465.1. Lineage (NCBI taxonomy): Bacteria > Bacillati > Actinomycetota > Actinomycetes > Micrococcales > Microbacteriaceae > Microbacterium > Microbacterium sp. NPDC007973. The sequence goes on along the minus strand of NZ_JBIBJJ010000004.1, from coordinate 672,903 downwards.
GATCGAGATGTCGGCGGTCGCCGCGGCGCCCCCCGCGCCGCAGATCCTCCGACAGCACCGCGATGCGCAGGTCTCCCTCGGCTACGTCGCGTCGGCGCCCGCACCCGCCCACGTCTGAGCCGCGCGAATAAGGTCGAGGGGAGGGTGCTCGCCCTCGACCCCTGGGAGGAATCGACGGTGACCCTGCGCGCACGCCTTCCCGTCGCGGTGGGCATCGACGTCGGCAGCACCAACACCAAGGTCGTGGCGGTGACCGCCGACGGGGCGGTCGTCGCTCGCGCGAGCCGTCCCACCCGCCGCGCCGGAACCGACCTCGCCGTCGACGCGACCGCCCTGGTGCTCGCGATCGAGGACATGGTCGTCGAGGTCTGCGGCGACACCCGCGTGATCCACGCCCTGTGCGTCGCCGGCATCGGGGAGGACGGTGTCCTCGTCGACGCCGGGTTGCATCCGCTCACGCCCGCGCTGGCGTGGTTCGACCCGCGGCGCCACGCCGTGTTCGACGCGCTGCGCCCCGGGCTGGTGGACGACGAGACGTTCGACGTCGACACCGACCCGGTGCGCTCGCTCGTCGGGTGGAGGTGGGCGCGGGCTCAGGCGGGTGCCGATCGCGCCGCCGCGTGGATCGCCCTCACCGACCTCCCGTCGGTCGCCTGGACGGGCCGCGCCTTCCTCAGCGACACTCTCGCGCCGCGCACGGCCGCGTGGCGCAGCGGTGAGCGCGCCTGGGCCCGCGACCGTGTGACTCTGGCCCTCGGCGATGAGCGTCTTCTTCCGCCCGTCGTCCCGACCGGGGACGTGGTCGGGGAGATCGTGTCACCGGCGCTCCGCGCGGCGGGGGTCGTGGCCTCGGATGCGATCGCCGTGGCAGGCGGTCACGACCACCCGATCGGGGGGTGGGGCGTGCAGCTGATGGTCCCGGGCGCCGTGCTCGACTCGATGGGCACGGCCGAGGTGGTTGTCGCACAGTCGGCCTCGTCGCGGGTGCGGGGTGACGACCATGTGGATGTCGCCCCCGGCATCCGGGCCGCCGGCAGCACTCTGCTGCGTGTGGAGGAACTGGCGCGCAATGTGCAGTGGGCCTCTCGCGACGGCGAGGTGGCCCGCTCGATCCGGCATCTGCTGATCGGACGGGCCGAGCCCCTTCCGCTGTGGGAGTCGGGCTGGTTCGTGCCGGGGCAGAGGGGCGGGGGACAGCCGTCGTACGCGGCTGATGCGCCGGCGGATCCGCTGCTCCGCGCGTCCGCCGTCCTGGGGGCGCTCGCGGTGGCCGGCCGTGACGCGGTCGACGCGGTGCGTCGTGACGTCGGCGGTGCGGCCGAGGTGCGCATGGCCGGGGGATGGGTGCGTTCTCCCGGGTGGATCGCGCTGAAGACCGCGGTCAATGGCGCCCCGGCGGTGCCGGTCCTCGAGCCGGAGGTCACGGCCGTGGGTGCCGCCCTGTTGGCGGCGACCGCGCGGGGGTGGACACCCGACCCGGTGGACGCGCTCGGGGGCTTCGTCAGCGGGATGCTGGGATGAGCCCGGTCAGCTGGCCGAGACGCTGACCTCGAGGGGGATGACGTCGGTGAGCACCCACGTCTCGTAGTAGTCGAAGCGCGCACCGTCGGCCGCCCACGAGGAGGATCGCACCCGCAGCACGGGGTGGCCCGTCTCGACATCGAGGTGGGCGGCGACCGCCTCCGGCGCGGCCAGGGCGTGGATCACTCGCTGTGCGCCGCTGCTGATGAAGCCCGCAGCACGAAGGTGGCTGTTGAGCGAGGCCGACCCGTCGAGCACGCCCGACTCGCTCGCGATCGTGCGCGCGACCTCACGGGGGAACCAGTTGGTGCTGTACATGGCCCGGCGACCGTCGAGCGCGCGGACGCGCTCGAGGGCGAACACCTCCGTACCGGGTCCGACACGCAGGGCATCCGCCACGTGGGCGTCGGGGGTGACGTAGCCCGTCTTGACGACCGCCGTCGTGATCCCGGTGCGTCCGTGGCGCAGTTGCGATTCGAGGAATCCCTCTTGGACCGTCCATCCGGCGGTCTGGCCGGGGACGCTCGCGAACACCCCGCGGCGGGGGATGCGGTGCGCGTAGCCGTCGTTCTCCAGCTTGGTCAACGTCTGCCGCACCGTCGCCCGCGAGAGACCGAACTCACGGCACAGCTCGAGTTCGCTCGGCAGTCGCTCCTCTTCGGCGATGTCGCCCTGGGAGATCTGCTCGCGCAGGATCTCGTAGAGCTGTTCGTAATACGGCACGGGGGAGACCCGTTCGATCGTGTGCGCCACGTGATTCTCCTCGTCGTCGTGCGCATCGTCGCGCCTTCGTCGTACGTTTGGTTCTGACTGTACAGACGGTGCGGATACCCGATCCCGCGAACCCCCGAGACTTCGTCCGCTCGGATCTTCGATTTGCGCTGTACATTCTGTACGTACAAGACGTACGATACGGGCAGGGCTTCGGTCCTGTACAGCGAAACCGCCATCTACCCCAGAGGCTTCTGCACTTCAGAGAGGAAGTACGCATGCGAACTTCACCCATCACCGGACTGGCCCTCCTCGGCGCCGGCGCGCTGCTGCTCGCCGGATGCGCGGGTGGCGCATCCGGCGACGCCGGGTCCGGTTCCGGCGAGCCGGCCGACACCGCGCTCAGCTATTCGCAGCCCCACACCGACCCGTTCCAGAACGCGGAGAACGTCGGCTCGATGGAGCGGTTCGCGGAGCTCGGCTACGCCACCATCCCGGCGACGAACGCCGACCGCGACGCCGCCCAGCAGATCACCGACATCCAGACGCTCATCAACAAGGGCGCGAAGGGCCTGGTCATCTCCGTCGGCGACGCCGACGCCATCGTCCCCGCCATCGAGTACGCCAACGACTCGAGCGTTCCCATCGTCGCCATCGACGAGGCTCCCGCCTCCGGCAAGATCGCCATGATCGTGCGCGCCGACAACGTCCAGATGGGCGAGCTCGCGTGCGAGGAGATGGGTAAGCGCGTCGCCGCCGACGCGGTCGTCGTCACTCTCGACGGCGACCCGGTCACCTCGAACGGTCGCGACCGCACCAACGGCTTCAACGACTGCATGGCGTCGAAGTACCCGGGCGTCAAGCTCGTGAACGTCGCCACCGAGTGGGACCCGGCCAAGGCGGCATCCGGTATCGAGACCGCGCTCAACCAGTACGGCAACGTCGCGGGCATCTATAACCAGAGCGACGCCACCTTCTTCCCGACGATCCTCGACACCCTCAAGTCGGCCGGCAAGCTCGTGGCCGCCGGTCAGTCGGGGCACATCGTCCAGGTATCGGTCGACGCGAGCCCGATGGCGATGAACGCGATCCGCGACGGATGGCTGGATGCCGCCGTCGCCCAGCCCATGACCGACTACATCGACTACGGCGTGGACTACCTCACCCGCGCCATCAAGGGCGAGACGTTCCAGGCGGGTGCGACCGATCACGGCAGCACGATCGAGGAGCGTAACGGCAACCTCGTCGACCTGCTGCCCACGCCCGTCGTGACCAAGGACAACGTCGAGGACCCGGAGCTCTGGGGCAACAAGCAGTTCGCCCTCGACGCGTTCGGCGTCAGCAAGTAATCCGGCCATCACCCCCACCGAGACGGAGACGTCATGACCACCCTTACGACCACCGTGCCTGCCATCCGCATCGACGGCGTGAGCAAGACCTATGGTGCGACCAAGGCCCTCCAAGACGTCTCCGTCTCGATCCTGCCCGGCCAGGTGCACGGTCTGATCGGACGCAACGGCGCGGGCAAGTCCACGCTCCTGCGCATGATCACGGGTCTCGAGACCCCCGACACCGGAACGGTGAGCTTCTTCGGCGAGGCGGCGCCCCCGGCATCCGATCCCAAGGCGTGGCAGCAGCGCGTGGCCTGCGTCTATCAGCGGCCCTCGGTCTTCGCGAACCTCACCATCGCGGAGAACCTCTTCGCGGGTCGTCTGCCGACCACGGGAGCGCGCGTGTCGTGGGCGAAGATGCAGTCCGAGGCCGAGCGGATTCTCGACGCGTGGAACATCCGGCTCGACCCGAAGCTGCTGCTCGCCGACGCTCCGATCGAGGAGCGTCAGATGCTCACGATCGCGAAAGCGCTCGAGGCGGGCACGCGCATCGTCCTGCTCGACGAGCCCACGGTCCAGCTCGAGGGAGCGGCCATCCGGCGCCTGTTCGACAAGGTGCAGGAGCTGCAGGAGGCAGGCGTCACGTTCGTCTTCGTCTCCCATTTCCTCCGGGAGGTCACCGCGATCTGCGATTCGGCGACCGTCCTGCGCGACGGGAAGCTGCTCTGGTCGCGCGTGGGTGACGAGATCCGCTCCGACGACCTCGTCGACGCGCTCCTCGCCGGTCAGGAGCAGCGTCGACACCGCGCCGAGAACACCGCGCCGGCGGTCGACGCGAGACCCGCCGTGCAGCTGCGCGGCGCCACGGATCGCGAGGGGGCGTTCACCGACGTCAGCCTCTCGGTCGCCCCGGGCGAGCTGATCGCCATCGGCGGCGTGGGGGGATCGGGCAAGTACTCGGTCGGCGAAGCCATCGCGGGGCTCCGGCCCCTCGGCGGCGGCGAGATCGTCGTCGCCGGGGATCCGATCCGCACGGGAGACGTGAAGGCGAGTCAGCGGGCCGGCATCGGATTCGTCCCCGCCGACCGGCACAAGGACGGCTACGTCCCGCAGCTGAGCGTGGCCGAGAACATGACGATGGGCGTCATGGACCAACTGGCGCCCCGCGGCTTCTTCTCACCGCGCGCGCAGACCGACATGTCGCGGACGCTCATCGCCGACGTGGCCCTCGTCCCGCCCGACCCCCGCCTCGCCGTGTCCGGGCTGAGCGGGGGGAATCAGCAGAAGGTCGTGCTCGCCCGCGCCCTCGCGCGTTCGCCACGTGTGCTGGTGCTCATCTCTCCCACCGCGGGCGTCGACATCGCGGCGAAGGACGCCATCTACGCCCTCATGCTGCGCGCCCTCGCCGACGGCGTCGCGGTCATCCTCATCTCCGACGACGTCGAGGAGCTGCTCGTCAGCCCGCGCGTCCTCATCATGCGCGAGGGGCGGATCTCGTCCGAACTCGCCGATCCCACCGAAGAAGACATCGTTCGAGCCATCGAAGGCCTGGAGTGAACACCGTGCGAACCACCGTCGTCAGAACCCCCGTCAGCGCCCCGAACCCCGTGGTGCGCTCCGTCGTGAAGAACGTGCGCGAGCTGAGCGTCCTGCCGGGCCTCATCATCGTCGCGGTCGTCGGAGCCGTCGTCAGCCCCGCGTTCCTCTCCGCCGCCAACCTCACGCTGATCCTGCGTCAGTCCGCCGAGCTCGGAATCGTCGTCATCGGCCTGACGTTCATCCTCATCACCGGCAAGCTCGACATCTCGCTCGAGTCGACCGTGGGCCTCGCCCCGATGGTCGCCGCGTGGTTGATGGTGCCCGCGGTGACGGGCGGACTCGGATCCGAGATCGGCCCCGGTTTCGCGATCCTCGTCACCCTGGCGATCGGTGTCGTGATCGGGTTGATCAACGGCTTCCTCGTGGTGAAGGTCAAGCTCGATCCCTTCATCGTGACGCTGGCGATGCTGATCCTCTTGCGCGGCATCACGCTCGGCGTCAGCCAGGGGAAGACCCTCGCCGGCCTCCCCGAGGCCTTCCGCTACGTGGGCTCGGCCCGCTGGGTCGGCATCCCCGCCGCGATCTGGATCACCGGCATCCTGTTCCTCGTCGCCGCCCTCGTGCTGCGCTACACCGCCTGGGGCCGCGCGCTCTACGCGATCGGCGGCAACGCCGACGCCGCCCGCGCCGCCGGCATCCGGGTGGATGCTGTGCTCATCACGGCGTTCGTGGTGGCCAGCGCGCTCGCCGCCTTCGCCGGCCTCATGCTCGCCGGTCGCCTCGCCTCGGTCACCAGCGGCATGGGCGACAATCTCATCTTCAGCGCGCTCGCCGCAGCCGTCATCGGCGGTGTGCAGCTCAACGGCGGCCAGGGACGCATCGTGGGTGCCCTGCTCGGCGTGCTGCTGCTGGGCACCCTGACGAACGTGCTCACGCTGGCCGGTGTCCCCACCTTCTGGATCAACGCCGTGTACGGTGCGGTCATCCTCCTCGCGCTGCTGGTCGGCCGCTGGGGCGGCCGGACGAACACGCACTGAGCCCGCAGACGAAAGAAAGGACCGCCCATGTCGGAATTCCAGGAGATCAGCTCGACCGTCGTCGCGGAACTCGGGGAGGTGTTCCGCCGCGTCCCGGAGGAGAACCTCGCGGCCGCCCTCGACGCCTTGGAGAAGCACCAGCGGATCTTCGTGCTCGGGATCGGCCGGGAAGGACTCGGCTCGAAGGCCTTCGCGATGCGGCTGACGCACTTCGGCAAGACCGTGCATTGGGGATGGGATGACACCACGCCCGCCGTCACCGCGGACGATCTGTTCATCATGCCCACGGGGCCGGCGAACATCCCGCACCTGCACTACGTCGCCGAGCAGGTCAAGAAGACCGGGGCGACGCTGCTGGTGGCCACCGCCGTGCCGGACGGCCCGACCGCTCAGCTCGCCGACATCGTCCTGACGGTCCCGGCCCACACGTACGGCGCCGAAGACCCCAGCGGCCTCGTGCCCACGATCCAAGCGATGGGAAGCCTGTTCGAGCAGTCGCTCTGGATCTTCTGGGACGTGCTGTATCTCATGCTCGTCCGCCGCACGGGAGCGAAGTTCGAGGACCTCGTGGCCCGTCACCGCAACTTCGAGTGAGGCCGGCGGCGCGAGAGCGCATCCACCGCGCCCCCGTGTAGCGAGTGGTGACCCGGTCGAGGGCGGCGGGTCGTGCGTCCGGGTGCACGGAGCACCCGCCGCCGGCGGAGGGATCGCGTCCGCGCCGGGTCAGCGGCGGCGCGGCATCCGCACCGCGACCCCGCCCGGCTGTACGCGCGCGTACGACGGCTGGCGGGCCGCCCGCACCCACGCGTACGACCTCGCCCCCGGGATGGGGCGGCGCACCGCGTCGAACCGCAGGCCCCGCCCGTCCTGGTCCGGATCGAGGCGGAGGTGGAGGTGGGCGAACGGATGCCACGGCCCGGTCGGCGTGGCATGACCCAGCGTGAGGATCCACGACGAGCTGCGCGAGGCTCCCCGAGCGGCGTCGAGCAGGCGCGGCTCTGTCGCGGCGGGGCGTCCGGCGCCCGTACGCGCGATCAGGAGGACCGCGCCCCGGGGGCTCCGGTACGGCAGCAGCGTCCCCAGTCGGGCGCGCTCCGGCCGACGGTGCGGCAGCAGCAGGAAGCGCCCGGGCACGTTCCACCCCGTGGAGGCGAGCTCGAGGTCGCAGGCGGTGCCGTCGACGTCGATCCTCAGCGCGAGACCGATGATGTCGGGCAGAGGCGCGGGCAGCCCGAGCGATCGCGAGACGCGGGCGACGACCCGGACCGGGCTGCCCGGGGCGTCGTCGATGAAGGCGATGCCGGAGGGTGCGGCATCCGGGATCCACCGCATCTCTCCGCTCAGCACCACGCCACGGCTGTGGATCGGACGGGGGTGCCTCACTCGTTGCAGGAGGCCGAAGGCCGCGGACAGAGCCGACCCGATCGCGCGCGCGAGCGGCGATCGGCGGACGGACGGGATGCCGGTGGTCGTGGTCACGCTCCGAGAGCACCTCACGAATCCGGTGCACGCCGAGGGGGTTGCGCGCCGCTACTGTGAGTCACCATGAGCGGCGACACCGGGGCGAAACGCATCGGCGTCCGCGAGGTCGCGGCAGCGGCGGGTGTCTCGACGCAGACGGTCTCGCGGGTGCTGAACGGCTACCCCGGTATCCGCGACGTCACTCGCGAACGCGTGCTCGACGCGGTCGCCGCCCTCGACTACCGCGTGAACAACGCCGCCCGCGCTCTCGGCACGAGCCAGACGCGCACCGTGGGGGTCGTGGCGTCCGACGCCGTCCTGCACGGGCCGTCGGCGGGGATCGCGGCGCTCGAGAGGGCGGCGCGAGGGCGGGGGCGCTGGATCTCGACCGCGTACACCGACTCCGACGACCCGGCCGACATCGACGCCGCGGTGCGCCACCTGCTCGACCAGGGCGTCGACGGCATCGTGCTGGTCGCCGCCCACGGTGCGACCTCGCTCGAGGGCTACGACGTGCCGCTCGTGCCGCTCTACGGCGAATCCGGGGCGCGCCAGCGCGCCGCGGCCGCGCTCGTCGTGGATCATCTGGTCGACCTCGGCCACCGCCGGATCGTGGAGGTCGCCGGTCCCGCCGACTGGCGCGAGGCGCGCGCGCGTACCCGGGGCGTCGCCGACGCGTTGCATCGTCGAGGCGTCGAGCGCGACGGCTGCGTCGAGGGGGACTGGAGCGCCGCGTCCGGATCCGCGATCGCCGGCGCCGTCGCCGACCTCGTCCGCGCGGGCGCGACTGCGGTCGCCGTCGCGAACGACCAGATGGCCCTCGGCCTCGTCGCGGGGCTGGTCGAGCGGGGGCTCGCCGTTCCCGGCGACGTCTCGGTCGCCGGCTTCGATGACAACCCGGATGCCGCGTTCTACACGCCCGCGCTCACCACGGTGCGCCTCGACGTCGAGGGCGAGGCCGCGGAGGCCGTGGCGACCGTTCTCGGTGAGGTCGCCGCGCCGCCGGCCGACCCCGTCCTGGTGCCGCGGGCCTCGACGGCGGCGCCGCGCGGAGCAGCCCCGCGCTGATCGCGGCTCGCCCGGAGGCGCCCAGCGCCGGCGCCGCGCTGACCGCCGCGCGCCGGGCGCCAGGAGGTGCCCGGAGCAATGCCGCGCTGACCGCGGCTCGCCGGGAGGCGCCCGGCGCCGGCGTCCGTCTTCACGGGGGTTCGGGGCGTTCCTCTCGTCGGGGCGCACGTTCCCGCCCCGGAGCGAGAACCGCGCCCGGACCGGGGAGCCGCGGGGAGCCCACGAGGGACGGGCCCGACCGATCGGAGGGCACGAAGGCTCGCGATCGGCGGATGTTACCGGTAACATGACCGGTGCAACCCGCCACCGACAGAGTCGAAGGAGACCCGCGTGTCCGAAGCCGCCCCGTTCGCGCCCCAGGTGCAGGAGACGATCGACGCCGTCCGCGCCGACGTCGCGAAGCTGCACGCCGAGCTCGTGCGCTACAACCTCATCGTCTGGACCGGCGGCAACGTCTCGGGCCGCGTTCCCGGCGCCGATCTGTTCGTCATCAAGCCCTCGGGCGTCTCGTACGACGACCTCGCCCCCGAGAACATGATCCTCTGCGACCTCGACGGCAACGCCATCCCGGGAGCCCCCGGCTCCGAGCGCAGCCCTTCGAGCGACACCGCCGCGCACGCATACGTCTACCGCAACATGCCCGAGGTGGGCGGCGTCGTGCACACGCACTCCACCTACGGCGTCGCCTGGGCGGCCCGCGGCGAGGAGATCCCCTGCGTCATCACCGCCATGGCCGACGAGTTCGGCGGCCCCATCCCGGTCGGTCCCTTCGCGATCATCGGCGACGACTCGATCGGCCGCGGCATCGTCGAGACCCTGCGCGGGCACCGCTCGCGCGGCGTGATCATGCAGAACCACGGTCCGTTCACGATCGGATCCAGCGCGAAGGATGCCGTGAAGGCCGCCATCATGCTCGAGGACGTCGCGCGCACCGTGCACATCGCGCGTGAGGCCGGCCCCCTTATCCCGATCCCCCAGGACAAGATCGACGCGCTCTACGAGCGCTACCAGAACGTCTACGGACAGAGCACGGACGACCGCCGATGAACGCGCAGAACCCCGACACCGCGGGCACCGGATCCGCGACCACCGGCGCCCGGGCCGTCGGCGCCGACACCGCGGCATCCATCACCGAAGGTCGGGCCAGCCTCGGCATCGAGCTCGGCTCCACCCGCATCAAGGCGTGCCTCATCGGCCCCGATGCCGAGGTGCTCGCCACCGGCTCCCACGAGTGGGAGAACGTCTACGCCGACAAGCTCTGGACCTACTCCCTGGATGCCGTGTGGGCGGGCCTGCAAGCCGCCTACGCCGAGCTGGTCCAGAACGTGCAGCAGCAGTACGGTGTCACCCCCGGGCGCTACGCCGCGATGGGCGTCTCGGCGATGATGCACGGCTACCTCGCGTTCGACGCCGACGGCGAGCTGCTCGCTCCCTTCCGCACCTGGCGCAACACCAACACCGGTGTCGCGGCGGCCGAACTCACCGAGCTCCTGGGCGTGAACATCCCGCTCCGCTGGTCGATCGCCCACCTGCACCAGGCGGTCGTGGATGCCGAGCCCCACGTGCCCGAGATCCGCTTCCTCACCACCCTCGCCGGGTACGTGCACTGGAAGCTGACGGGCGAGAAGGTGCTCGGCGTGGGGGATGCCTCGGGCATGTTCCCGATCGACTCCGCGACGCGCGACTACGACGCCGAGTTGGTCTCCCGCTACGACAGCCTTGCCGCCGGGCGCGTTCCCGCGCTGAACGACCTTCTGCCGCGCGTACTCGTCGCGGGTACCGCCGCAGGGAACCTCACCGCGGAGGGCGCGGCCCTGCTCGACCCGACCGCGACCCTGCGTCCCGGCATCCCGTTCGCCCCGCCCGAGGGCGATGCGGGCACCGGAATGGTCGCGACCTGCGCCGTGGCTCCCCGCACCGGCAACGTCAGCGCCGGCACGAGCATCTTCGCGATGGTCGTGCTCGAGCGCCCGCTCAGCGAGGTGCACCACGAGCTCGACCTCGTCACGACGCCCTCGGGCGACGCGGTGGCGATGGTGCACTGCAACAACGGCGCGAGCGAACTGGCCGCGTGGGCGAACATGTTCACCGCCTTCTCGGTCGCGGCGGGCGTGCCCCAGACCCCGGATGCCACGTACGCGGCGCTCTTCTCCGCCGCACTCGAGGGTGAACCCGACGCCGGCGGGCTGTTGGCCTACAACCACCTCGCGGGTGAGCCCATCGCGGGTCTCGAGGAGGGGCGCCCGCTCGTCGTGCGCACGCCCGACAGCCGCCTGACCCTGCCGAACTTCATGCGCGCGCAGCTGTACGGCGTCTTCGGGACGCTCGCGCTCGGCATGGACGTGCTCCACGGCGAGGGGGTGCAGCTCGACCGCATGTACGCGCACGGCGGGATGTTCCGCACGGCGGGCGTCGCCCAGCGGTTCCTCGCGGCGGCGCTCGATGCCCCCGTCGCCGTCGCCGAAACCGCCTCGGAAGGCGGCGCGTGGGGCATGGCGGTGCTCGCCGCGTACGTCGCCGACGACTCCGGCCGCGACCTCGACACGTGGCTGCGCGAGACGGTGTTCGCCACTGCCCCGATCGTCACCGCCGACCCCGAGCCGGCCGACGTGGCCGGCTTCGCGTCCTACCTCGACCGTTACCGCGCCGGACTCGCCGTCGAGGCCGCCGCCGTGGCATCCCTCTGAGAACGACAGGAAAGAAACATGACTCGCACGAAGCTCAAGAACGACCTCGACGGCTACGAGGTCTGGTTCGTCACCGGCAGCCAGAACCTCTACGGCGAAGAGACCCTGAAGCAGGTCGCCGAGCAGTCGCAGGCCGTCGTCGAGGGCCTGAACGGCCTGCCGGTGAAGGTCGTCTGGAAGCCCGTGCTGAAGGACTCCGACAGCATCCGCCGCATGGCGCTCGAGATCAACGGCCGCGACGACGTCATCGGCGTCATCGCGTGGATGCACACCTTCAGCCCGGCCAAGATGTGGATCTCCGGCCTCGACGCCCTGCAGAAGCCGCTGCTGCACCTGCACACGCAGGCCAACGTCGAGCTGCCGTGGAACGACATCGACTTCGACTTCATGAACCTCAACCAGGCCGCCCACGGCGACCGTGAGTTCGGGTACATCCAGACGCGCCTCGGTGTGTCGCGCAAGACCGTCGTCGGTCACGTGTCGAACCCGGCCGTGCGCCAGCAGATCGAGGACTGGGAGCGCGCCGCCGCCGGCTGGACCGCCGCCCGCACCCTCAAGCTCGCGCGCTTCGGCGACAACATGCGCTTCGTCGCCGTCACCGAGGGCGACAAGACCGAGGCCGAGCTGCGCTTCGGCGTGCAGGTCAATACGTGGGGCGTCAACGAGCTCGTCGAGGCCGTCGAAGCGGCATCGGATGCCGACATCGATGCGCTCGTGCAGGAGTACGTCGACAGCTACGACGTCGTCGAGGAGCTCCTCCCCGGCGGCGCGCGTCACCAGTCGCTGCGCGACGGCGCGGCGATCGAGCTGGGCCTGCGCTCGTTCCTCGAGGAGGGCGGCTTCGGCGCCTTCACCACGTCGTTCGAAGACCTCGGTGCCCTGAAGCAGTTGCCCGGTCTCGCGGTGCAGCGCCTCATGGCCGAGGGGTACGGCTTCGGTGCCGAGGGCGACTGGAAGACGGCGATCCTCGTGCGCGTCGCGAACGTGATGGGCGCGGGCCTGCCCGGCGGCGCCTCGCTCATGGAGGACTACACCTACGACCTCGTCCCCGGCTCCGAGCGCATCCTCGGCGCGCACATGCTCGAGGTCTCGCCCTCGCTCACGACGAAGAAGCCGCGCCTCGAGATCCACGAACTCGGCATCGGCGGCAAGGACGACCCGGTGCGCCTGGTCTTCACCGCCGACGCGGGCCCCGCCCTCGTCGTCGCGATGAGCGACATGCGCGACCGCTTCCGCCTGGTCGCCAACGTCGTCGAGAACGTCGACGCCCCCGACCTGCCCAAGCTCCCCGTCGGCCGCGCCGTGTGGAAGCCCGCGCCCGACTTCGCCACCTCGGCCGGCTGCTGGCTCGCCGCGGGCGCCGCGCACCACACAGTCATGACCACGGCCGTGGGTATCGAGGTGTTCCGCGACTTCGCCGAGATCGCCAAGACCGAGCTCGTCGTCATCGACGACGACACGACGGTCCGCGGTTTCCAGAGCGAGCTGCGCTGGAACCAGGCGTACTACCGCCTGGCCCAGGGCCTGTAAGACCCCGCCGTCCTCGGATCCTCCGCCGATCCGGGGGCGGTGCGGCACTCGCGCGCCTCGCTCTCTCGGGGCGCGTGCCGCGCACCGGCTCGACCGGTGTGCGGATCGTGCCCCGGGACTTCCGCAGCGGTGGGCTGCGGCGGTTCCGGGGCATCTCTGCGTTCAGCGCGGGCACCGCCGTGGTCTGCGGGCGACGGGCGGTGGCATCCGGCCGACGGGGACACGTGTCCCACTCGTGATGGCGCGTGCCCCGTCTGTGACGGGTTCGGGGGCGCGAGATCGAGAACGCCCCCGCTTCGTTATCGGACGATTACCTTCGCCTGCGCGCTCGTCTCGGTGTTGCACGTCGTGACCTGCCACGCGGGAGTCCCGTCGTCGACGATCCGTTTCATGTCGATGATGAGGGGGCTCGGGTACGTCTCGCCCGACTGCTGCGCTGCGGCCCACGCGGAGGGGGCATCGGCTCTCTGCTCGGCATCGGTGAGGTCGACCTCGTGCGACGCGCGCTTCTTGAGCGTCTGCACGTCGAGCAGGGCCTCCTCGCCGCGGGTCGGGTCGCTCCCGGTCACGCTGCGTACCCGCCAGACCCACTTCTCATCGAGGTACTCGAGTCGGAGACCCACGACGGTGCCCGTCGACTCCCCCGGAAGGGATTCCAGGAAATCGGTCGGCCAGCTGAGCTGATCGGGGAGACAGGTGCCCGGGTAGCCGTATCCGAGCGCGCGCTGCGGCGGCGGGGCCGACGCGCACCCGACGAGGATGCCGAGCAGAACCGTCGTGGCGCAGGCGGCCATCGCGCGTCGTTTCATCGCCCCACCGTATCGGCGGGTGCGAAGCGCGTCGCGCTTCGCGCGGAACCACCGAGGCAGCGGTCATGGACGAGGGGCCGCATCCCGGACCGACGGCGACGGCGGCGCGCCTCACCCCCGGGGGCCATCGTGGCCGGCCGGGGCGGCGTCCTCGAGCACCATTCCCACCGAGGTCGCGCACGCGTCGCCCCGCCACGCCTCGATGCCCTCGCGCACGGCGAAGCCGGCGATCACGAGGGCGGCCACGGCATCCGCCCACCACCAGCCCAGAAGGCCGTTCAGAAGCAGTCCGGCGAGGACCGCCGCCGAGAGATACGTGCAGATCAGGGTCTGCTTCGAGTCCGCGACGGCGGTGGCGGAGCCGAGCTCGAGGCCCGCGCGGCGCTCGGCAAGCGAGAGGAAGGGCATCACGACGACGCTGATCGCCGTCAGAGCGATCCCGACGGGCGAGTGCTGCGCCTCGGTGCGGAGAGCGAGGGCGATCGCGGAGGTGGCGGCCACGTACGCGGCAAGGGCGAAGAATGCGAGGGCGATGACGCGAAGGGTCCCCTTCTCCCATCGCTCCGGGTCGCGGCGAGTGAACTGCCAGGCGACGGCCGCGGCGGAGAGCACCTCGATCGTCGAATCGAGTCCGAAGCCGATGAGGGCGGCCGACGAGGCGAGGGTTCCGGCTGTCAGCGCGATCACGGCCTCGACCAGGTTGTAGATGATCGTCGCGGCCACGATCCAGCGGATGCGGGTCTGCAGGACGACTCGGCGCGCCGCGGACGTGCCATTTACGCGCAGGTGCACTCGTCGCTCCCGCAGCAATCCGGTTCCACGTACAGCACGACGCGCAACATCTCGTCGAGCGCGGGGGCGAGGTGGGTGTCGGCCAATCGATACCAGGTGCGCCGACCGTCGGGGACGGCTTCGACGAGCCCGCATCCGCGCAGGCACGCCAGCTGATTGGACATCACCTGGCGGGAGACGCCAAGGGCGTCGGCGAGGTCCGACGGGTAGGCCGGCGCCTCGCGGAGTGCGAGGAGGACTCCGGCCCTCGTGCCGTCGGAGAGGGCGTGGCCGAGGCGCGCCAGGGCGGCGGTGTGCGTGACGGTCGCGGTGGGCATGGGAGTGACAGTACAGGAAGTCATGAATACAGAGAAAGCTGTACGAAAGCAGGGGGTGCAGCTGGTCGCATCCCCTCGCGGCAACCGTGTCTGGTGCACGGCCGCCGGCTGCGGGAACCGCAATCGCGTGGCCCGCCATCACGCGCGGACGAAGCGCTGAGAGAGACGCCGGCCCGCCGCGCTCCGTCGGGGCGCGCGCATGATTCGATGGTCTTGGCTCTGTCCACGACCTGTGGACCGCGCCACTCGGCCCGATGCATCGGAGAACAATGTCTCACCACGACGGCGCGGCCGACGATGCCTCCGCAGAACCGCTCTTCGTCGTGCAGAGGTATCCGTCGCAGCACATGGTCGCGCGATGGATCGGCATCCTGTTCATGGTCGGGGCCGTGGTGCTCGCTGCGTCGGAGATCATCGAGCAGGATCGTCTCGCGTACATCGGCGTCACCGTGTGGCTGACCACACTGGGAGGTCTCGGCGCGATCATCTTCTTCTTCGCCCTGTCGCTGGGCCGAGCGCGCGTCCTCGTCTTCGACGACCACCTCGTCGTCCGTTCGGGGCGACGCCGCGCACGGGTCGTGCCGGCGTCCGACATCGCCGAGCTCGCGGCGCTCACGTCGGGACGGCTGCGGGGGAGAGACGCGCGCGGGCGCACGCTCTTCGAGGTGATGAGCGTGTACCGGGGGTTCTCCGCGTTCACCTCCTGGTTGCAGGCGAAGACGCCCCGTCAGTGGGCCGAGATGACGGACAGCTCCCTCGGCTGAGCGGAGCGTCGGGGTGCCCGTGCGGCGCCGTCAGCCCGCCGGGCCGTCAGAGGTCGTCGTGCTGTGCCAGTAAGCGGCGGTCTTGCTGCCCACGCGCACGATCCTGTCGGGGCGAGTCTCGGCATCCGGCCAGAAGCAGAGTTCGTAGCTGTCGGGTGCCGTCTCCTCTTCGAGGACGGTGTCGACGTCTCTGCCGGCGTCCATCGCCGTCGCCGACCATCGCGCGCGGTACGCGTCGACCGGCAGCGTGATCTCGTCCCCTCCGTCGAAACCCCCGAACCACAGCACCGGCTGGTCGGGGCGGTAGGACATCTCGACGATGTCCTCCGCGTCGCCGAGCGGGGGCTCGCTGTCGGCGAGGATGACGCGCACGGGAACGGAGCCGGTGTGAAGCCCCGTCCGCAGGTCGAGCAGCCCCGGGATCGCCGCGCCGCAGAGCCCGTTCTCCTGCCCCGCGAACGGTCTGCCGGAGACGAACTCGTCGTATCGCTCCTCCGGGTGCAACCAGATGAAGCCGTAGTGCACATGCATCGGGCCGTCGAAGATCACTTCCTCCGTCACAGCCGCTGCCCCAGCGCCCAGAGTCGGTCGGCGCGCCCCGAGATCGCCTCCGACAGCGCGAAGGCCTGCGCGTCGGTGAGGGATGCCACGTAGTCGACGATCCCACGCGATCGGGCGAGGCGCTCGGCATCCGCCGGCCGGTGCTCCGCGGGCAGGGCGGCGTACTGCTCGCGTGCCAGGGCGATCAGCTCGCGCAGGCGCCGCGGGGTGCGCGCGCGGTCGAGGTCGTCGTCGAGCCACTCGCCGAGGGCGCGCACGGAGCGGGCGAGGATGCGACTCATGCCGCGCTGCTGGATCGCCAGATCGGGGCGGCTGAGCACGAAGCGCTTGTGCACGAACTTCAACACCTCGACGTGGTGCCAGGCCCACGGCGACAGCACGACGGGTCCCGCGCGGGGCGTGTCGAGGGGGCGCAGGCGCGCCGACTCCTGGAACCGGCGGATCCAGCGGTCGGTGAAGGCGGCGAGCCGCCGCTCCGCCGTCAGGGAGCCGTCGAACGGGCGGGCGAGCAGGTCGGTGACCATCTCGGCATCCACGTCGCTGACCGCGGCGAGGAAGGCCTCGTCGTCGGCGATCCACGGGTCGTCGCGGCGCATCTTGCGACGCAGGCGCTCCAGGCCCGCACCCGGCGCGAGCTCGGCGCGCACCTCGTCGTCGTCACGGGCGCGCCACTCCAGCACGTCGTCGAGCCAGCCGCGGAACTCCGCCGCGATCGGGGCGTGATCCAGGATGCCGGCGCGATAGAAGTCGTCGACGTCGTGCACCGAGTAGGCGATGTCGTCGGCGAGATCCATCACAGCCCCCTCGATGCTCTGCCGGAGGGGCTCGGCATCCACTCCCTGTCGGGCCTCGTCGAGATCGGCGAGGTCGAGGTCGTACGCGGAGTATTTGTGCACGCGATACGCGCCGTCGGGGGAGCGGCGGATGCCGCGGGGAGGACCGATGCGCTCGACGTCGTCGGCCGCGACCGACGGTGCCCAGGGGTATTTCGCCGAGGCCGCGCGCACGGCGGCGGTGAGGTTGAGTCCGCGCGGGGCGTTCTCGACCACGTCGAGCGAGACGAGGATGCGATAGGTCTGCGCGTTGCCCTCGAACCCGTCGGGGACGCCGAGCTCCTCGCGCGCGAGGCGGTTGAGGGTCGACTCGCCGAGGTGGCCGAAGGGCGGGTGGCCGAGGTCGTGCGCGTAGGCCGCCGCCTCGACGACGGTGGCGTTGCAGACGTCGCCCTCGCCGGCCCGGCGCGAGATCGTGTTGAGCTGCAGGGCGACGACGCGCGCGATCGCGCTCACCTTGAGGGTGTGGGTGAGGCGGTTGTGCACCGGGGCGCCCGAGATCGACGGTGACACCACCTGGGTCACCGCCGACAGGCGCGAGAAATACGGCGAGAACTGGATGCGCTCGAGGTCGATCGACCAGGGGTCGGCGCGGGCGTCGTCGTGGTCGGCGAACACCCGGGATGCCGGATTCCCGACGATCTCTCCGCGCGCGGCGCTCGAGCGGTCGGCAGGCGCAGAGGGCGCGTCCGCGGCCGGGGGTGTGGTCTCGTCGTGCAGCGTCATCCGGTCCTCTCGCGGCGTCGATGGCGTGGCTCAACGCTAATGCCCATCGGCGGCGGCGCGGGGAGGATGTCGCCCGGTTCGGCACGACTCCTGCAGGTGTCCGCTTTCCGCGGCGTCAGCGATGGCGAGCGGCGTGATCTGCAGGAGTCGTGCGTCCGTGCCCGCCGACGGCTCCTTGCGCCCGGAGCGATGGCCGATGCTTCCGCCCTCGCACGACTCCTGCGGAACGCGGGTTCGCGCGGCCGCGACGGGGTCTGAAGGGCGGTTTCGCAGGAGCCGTGCGCGCGGCCTGGGTCCGGCGCGTCAGCCATGCCCACCGCGTCTGCGTCTCAGCCCCGCCGCACCTCCACGTCGACCACCCGCGCGTCATCGACCGACAGCTCGTACGTCGCACCGGTCAGACGCAGCGCCACGGCCTCGTCGACCTCGGCGCACGAGGGGCCGAGCCGCAGCTCGACGTCTCCCGGCTCGACGACGCGCCGCATCGCCCGATCGCTGTAGGCCAGACGCGACGCGGGCACGGTGAAGCGCACATCGGCGCTCTCGCCCGGTTCGAGCTCGACCCGCGCGTAGGCGACGAGTTGGGCGAGAGGCCGCGTGACGCTCGCCGCCGACCGGTGGGCGTAGACCTGCACCACGTCGGCACCGCGCACCGCCCCGGTGTTCGTCACTCGCGCGGCGACGCAGAAGGTGTCGCCCGCGCGCACCTCGGCGGTCGCAGATGCCCTCGCCCCGTCGACCGCGAGACCCTCGCGGCGGAACGACGTGTACGACAACCCGAACCCGAACGGCCGCACGGGCGTGGAATCCGTGCTGGTCACCCCCGACGGCCCGCCGAGCAGCGGGTGCAGGTAGGAGTACGGCTGCGACCCGGCGGAGCGGGGGAGCGAGACGGGCAGACGGCCCGAGGGGGTGGCATCCCCCGTCAGGAGCGCGGCCAGCGCGGGGGCGCCCTCTTCGCCGGGGAAGAACGCCTGCAGCACCGCCGCCGGAGCCCCGGCCCCATCGAGCGCCCAGTCGAGCGCGTACGGTCGGCCGGTAAGCAGCACGAGCACCACGGGGGTGCCGGTGGCCACGACGTCCTCGACGAGCTGCCGCTGCACGCCGGGCAGCTCGAGGGAGTCGGCGTCGTTGCCCTCGCCGACGGTTCCGCGTCCGAACAGGCCCGCGCGGTCGCCCACGACGACGATCGCGACGTCGGCATCCCGGGCGGCGGCGACGGCCGCGGCGAAGCCGGCGGTGTCGGAGCCC
The DNA here is from genome assembly GCF_042958465.1 of Microbacterium sp. NPDC007973. Lineage (NCBI taxonomy): Bacteria > Bacillati > Actinomycetota > Actinomycetes > Micrococcales > Microbacteriaceae > Microbacterium > Microbacterium sp. NPDC007973. Next base: position 653,965 of record NZ_JBIBJJ010000004.1, on the reverse strand, counting down.
TCGACGGCGCAGCCGGGAGCGTACGCGACCTCGCCGAAGCGCTCGGTGAGGGCGTCGCGCACCGTCGGCAGGGAGAATCCGAGCGGCACCCCGGGGTGGTGCGCGAGCACGTGGTTCGCGAAGGAGTAGCAGCCCATCAGCGCGTCGGTGCTGTCGGCGTTCGGACCGATCAGCGCCACCCGACCCGGTGTGCGCAGCGGCAGCACCCCGTCGTTGCGCAGCAGCACGACCGACTCCTCCGCGAGGCGGCGGGCGAGCGCACGGTGCTCGGCGTCGTCGAGGTCGATGCTCTGCGGGGGCGTGGAGAAATCGGCATCCAGGAGCCCGAGGTCCTCCTTCTCGGCGAGCACGCGAGCGACGGCGCGATCGACGACCGCCTCGGGAAGGGCTCCGGATGCCACCCGCTCGGCGAGGTGCGGATAGGCGTCGGGCCCCGGCAGCTCCACGTCGATCCCGGCCTCGAGCGCGAGCTGGGCCGCCTCCGCGCGATCGGCGGCGATGCCGTGCATCGAGCGCAGGAACTCCACGGCGAAGTAGTCCGACACGACCGTGCCGTCGAAGCCCCACCGCCGGCGCAGCAGATCGGTGAGCAGCTCGCGCGACGAGGCCACGGGGACACCGTCGATCTCGGTGTACGAGTTCATGACGCTGCGCACCCCTCCGTCGCGCACGGCCATCTCGAACGGCGGGAGGAAGACGTCCTGCAGCTCGCGCTGTCCGACCGAGACGGGGGCGTGGTTGCGCCCGGCGCGCGAGGCGGAGTACCCGACGAAGTGCTTGAGCGTCGCGTGCACGCCGGCGTCCTGGAGCCCGCGGACGAAGGCCGTGCCGATCGTGCCGACCACGTAGGGGTCTTCCGCAATGCACTCGTCGACGCGTCCCCACCGGGCGTCGCGCACGACGTCGAGCACGGGGGCGAGGCCCTGGTGCACACCGAGCTCGCGCATCGAGCGGCCGATGGTGGATGCCATGAGCTCCACGGCATCCGGATCGAACGAGGCGCCCCAGGCGAGCGGGGTCGGGAAGGTCGCGGCCTTCCACGCCGCGAATCCGGTGAGGCACTCCTCGTGCACGAGGGCGGGGATGCCCAACCGCGTCTCGGTCTGCAGACGCCGCTGCTCGCCCCACAGCCACGCCGCCCGCTCGATCGGGTCGACCGGGCGCGTCCCGTAGACGCGTGTCAGGTGCCCGAGGCCGTGCACGGTGGCATCCGTGTAGGCCGTGGTGGTGACCTTCTCACCGGAGAGGGGGGCGACGACCTCGTCGCCCTGGTCGACCCAGTAGCCGACGAGTTGCGCGAGTTTCTCATCGAGGGTCATGTCGGCGACGAGGTCCCGCACGCGCGCGGACACCCCGGATTCGAGGGCGGCGCCGACGTCGGTCGTGTGGATGGTCATGATCGGGTCAGCCCTTCACGGCGCCGGTGAGGCCGCCGACGATGCGCCGCTCGAACACGCTGAAGAACAGCAGAGCGGGGATCATCGACAGCGAGGTGAACGCGAGCACGCGGGCGGTGTCGACGGAATACTGCGACGCGAACGCCTGCGTTCCGAGCGGCAGCGTGTACGCGGCTTCGTTGTTGAGGATGAACAGCGGCAGCATGTACGAGTTCCAGCTGTTGACGAAGGCCAGGATGCCGACCGTCACCACCGCGGGGACGGCGAGAGGCAGCACCATGCGCCAGAAGAACCCGAGGCGGCCGAGGCCGTCGATCGAGGCGGCCTCCTGCAGCTCGTGAGGGATGGCGGCGAGGAACGGCGACAGGATGATGATCGTCAGCGGCAGCGCGAAGGCGATCTGCGGCACGACGACGCCCGCGAGCGAGTTCATCAAGCCGAGGTTGCGCACGAGGATGTACAGCGGCGTGATCGCGACGGTCATCGGGAACATCAGCCCCGCGGTGAACAGTGCGAACACGACGCCGCGGCCCCGGAAGCGGTAGCGCGAGAGGGCGTAGGCGGCCATGAGGCCCAGGGCCACGACGAAGAGCGTCGTGGCGATCGCGGCGATCGCGGAGTTGCCCACCTGACCCCAGAAGACGCCGCTCGCGAGCACGTCGGCGTAGTTCTGCCAGTTCCACACAACCGGGAAACCGGCGGGGTCGACCGTGATCTCGGCGTTCGAGCGGAAGCCGCCGAGGATGATGTACACGACCGGCGCGAGCATCATGCCGATGAGCAGCAGGGCGACGAAGGCCACGACGATGTTCGTGGAGCGCTTCGAGCCTGCGGCGACCCGACGCGGAGCCTTCGGAGTGACGAGCGTGGCGGTGGCGGTCATTTCAAACCTCCGGTGAGGGCTCCGGCGGTGTCGCGCCGCAGCACGAACCGCTGGTAGACGAGGGCGACGGCCAGCGAGATGAGGAACATCACCACGGCCACGGCGCTGCCGTAGCCGAAGCTGCCGGCGTTGCGGCCGTTCGCGACCATGTAGGTGGCCATGGTCGAGGTGCCCGCGGTCGAGGCGACGTACTGGCCCCAGATGATCCAGACGAGATCGAACAGCTGCAGCGAGCCGATGATCGACAGGAAGGCCCAGATGCGGATGGTCGGGCCCATGAGCGGCAGCACGATGTGCCGCTGGATCTGCCAGTAGGTCGCGCCGTCGATCGCGGCGGCCTCGCTGAGCTCCTCGGGGATGCCCTGGAGGCCGGCGAGGAAGAGGATCACGGCGAAGCCGATGTACTTCCAGGTGATGATGATCAGCAGCGTCCAGATCGCCAGGGCCGGGTCGGAGATCCAGTCGGCGCGGAGCGCGCCCAGCCCGATCTTCTCGAGCGCACCGTTCAGGGCGCCGCCCGACTGCAGCATGAGTCCCCAGCCGAGGCCGACGACGACCTCGGAGATGACATAGGGCACGAAGATCAGTACGCGGATGAGCGACTGCGCGCGCATCTTGCGGTTCAGCAGAAGGGCGAGTCCGAGCGCGAGCGGTCCCTGCAGCACGAGCGAGCCGACCACGATGAAGGCGTTGTGCCCGAGCGCCTCGTGGAAGGCGGGGTCGGTAAGGATCGTGACGTAGTTCTGGATGCCGACGAAGTCGGTGGGAGCGCCGAAGCCCGACCACTTGTAGAAGCCGTAGTAGGCGGCCAGGGCGACGGGGAGGATGACGAACGACACGAACACCACGAGGGCGGGGCCCAGGAGGATCGCGAGTTCGCCGCGGATACGCCAGGCTTCGCGGCGGCGGCGCACGGGCGGCCGCCCGGCCGAGGGGGCGCGACGAGCGCCCTCCTCGACCGGGCGGCGAGACCCGGTGTCGGCCGCCGAGGCGGCGAGCTGAGTGGCCACGGTCGGTGTCCTCAGCGTGAGGCGGCCGCGTTGACGGCGTCGACGATGCCCTGCGGCGAGCCCTTGCCGGCGAACATGTCGACCACGGCGACGTTGAGCGCGTTGCCGACGTTCTGGCCGTACAGCGTGTCGAGCCAGACCGAGACGTAGGGCGCGTCGGTGTACGCCTGCAGCGCGGACTGGAGAGCGGGGGTGGTGACGGCATCCGTCGCCTCGCTCGAGGCGGGGATCGTCTGGAAGGCGTCGGCGTAGCGCTCCTGGTTCTCCTTGTTGACGGCGAAGTTCAGGAAGTCGGTGCACTGCGCGGGGGCGTTGACCCAGCACGCGTACCCGTCGACGCCGCCCATGATGGCGCCTTCCTCCCCGTCACCGCCGGGGACCTCGGGGAAGGGGAACCAGCCCAGGTCGGCAAGCGGCTGCTCGTCGGGCGTGAGCGAAGCGATCACTCCGGGGTTCCAGGCCCCCATGAGCTCCATCGCGGCCTGGTGGTTGGCGAGCAGTCCCGCCGACGATCCCGCACCCTGCTGGGCGGCGGTGGTGAGGAAGCCGTCGTTGAAGGGCTGCGTGGCGAGGAACGACTGCAGGTTCTCGCCGGCCTCGATCCAGCACGGGTCGTCGAAGCTGCGGCTCTGCGCAGCGGCGTCGAGCACGTCCTTCGCGCACGCGCGCAGGGCGAAGTTGTAGTACCAGTGGGCGGCCGGCCAGGCGTCTTTGGCGCCGACGGCGATGGGGGCGACGCCGGTGGCGCGGATCTTGGTGTTGGCCGCCTCCAGCTCGTCGATCGTGGCGGGGGCCGTCGTCACGCCGGCAGCGCTGAGCAGATCCTGCGAGGTGAAGATGCCCGAGGGGAGCACGGCGACGGGCATGCCGTAGTTCTTGCCGTCGACCTCGAACGCACCGAGAGAGGTGCCCAGGGCGGTCTTCGCCTCGGGCGTGATCCTGTCGGTGAGGTCCATCGCCTGGCCAGCGGCGACGATGTCGGCGAGCTTGCCGCCACCGCGGGCGATGAAGATGTCGGGGGCGTCGCCGGCGTTCAGCGCGGTCTGCAGCTTGCCGTCGACCTCTTCGTTCTGCAGGGCCTGGATCTCGATCGTGACGCCGGGGTTGGCGGCTTCGAAAGCGGCGGCGGTGTCTTCCCAGTACTTCTTGCCGTCGCCGGTGGTGGAGTTGTGCCACATCGTCAGGGTGACGCTGCCGTCGGCGTTCTGTCCGCCGGAGCCGCCGGCGGCGCATCCGCCGAGGGCGAGGGTGCCGGCGACGGCGAGGGCCGCTCCGGCGATGATCGTGCGCGTGTTCATGTGATGTCCCGTTTCTCTTCGTCGAGGTGCGTCCGAAGACGCGTCGGTTCCGGCTGCTGTGCCGTTCGTTCACCACCCCGGGGTCTGCGGCCCGCTGAGGTGTCAGCAGTGTCACCCGTCGCCGGAGGGTCGTCAAACGTTTTCGAAAATGATTTCCACGCTAGGGTCGGATGCCATGAGGCGAGCGACCATCCACGACGTCGCCGCGGCGGCCGGGGTGTCGGTGGCCACGGTGTCGAAGGCCGTGAACGGCCGCTACGGCGTCTCGCCCGAGACCGTCGGGCGCGTGCTCGAGGCCGTGAAAGTCCTCGGGTACGAGTCGAGCCTCGTCGCGAGCAGCATGCGATCGCGCCGGACGGGCGTGATCGGCGTGCTCGTGGCCGACATCGAGCCGTTCTCGGCCGAGATCCTCAAGGGCGTCGGGGGAGCGCTGTCCGACACGGGGTATGACCTGCTCGCCTACACGGGCGCCCGTCGCGACGGCGAGGGGTGGGAGCGCCGTTCGCTCAGCCGGTTGAGCGGCACGTTGATCGACGCCGCCATCATCGTCACCCCGACGGTGGTCAACGTCTCGAGCGAGGTGCCGATCGTCGCGATCGACCCGCACACCGGCCGCGGAGACGTCCCCACCGTCGAATCCGACAGCTACACCGGCGCGCAGCAGGCCGTCCACTACCTCGTGCAACTCGGGCACCGTCGCATCGGTTTCATCGCGGGGCGTCCCGACCTGCGTTCGGCGGTGGCACGCGCGTCGGGTTATCGCGCCGGCCTCGCGGCCGCCGGCATCCCGTTCGATCCGGCCCTGGTGGGGGTCGGTCGTTACGAGCAGGACGTCGCGCGCGAAGCCGCCCACGAGATGCTGGCGCTCGCTGACCCGCCCACGGCGGTGTTCGCCGCGAACGACCTGTCGGCGCTGTCCATCGTCGAGGTCGCGGCCGAGCGTGGTCTGCACGTGCCCGACGACCTGTCGGTGGTCGGTTTCGACGACGTGCCCGAGGCGGCGCGCGCCCAGCCTGCTCTCACGACCGTGCGTCAGCCGATGAAGCGGCTCGGCGCCGAGGCCGTGCGCATGGTCCTCGCGCTGCTCGCCGGCCACGACCTGCCCGAGACGCACATCGAGCTGCCCACGCGTCTCGTCGCGCGCGGAACGACCGCGCCCCCGCGCGTCCGCTGACCCGCGCGCCCGCCCCTGCCCGTCGAGTGTCCACGACACGCCGCATCCCGTGCGATCACGCGGCGAGTCCTGGACACTCGACGGGAAGACGCCCGGCGCCACACCGCGCCCCGCGCGCCGCACCACCCCGCGGCTCCGGTACCGTCGAAGAATGCCTACCGCGAGCAGCAAGGACGACGAGGTCGACCTCCTCATCGACGCGTGGTCGCAGTTGCTTCCCGAGGTCGACCTGACGCCCCTCGACGTGATGTCGCGGCTGCGCCGTGCCGCCTTCCACCTGTCGAAGCTGCGCGCGAAGGCGTTCGCGAGCGCCGGGATCGCCGTGTGGGAGTTCGACGTGCTCGCGGTGCTCCGCCGCGCCGGCACCGAACTGAGCGCCACACGCCTCATCACCGCCACCATGATCGGCAGCGCGGCCATGACCAACCGCCTCGACAAGCTCGCCGACCGTGGTCTCGTGCATCGCCGCCCCAACCCGTCCGACGGGCGGGCGATCCTCGTGGCGATCACCCCCGAGGGGATCGAACGGGTGGATGCCGCGATGACCGAGCTCGTGCGCCTCGAGGCCGAGGCGCTGCGCGACGTCAGTCGCGCCGATCAGGCCCTGCTCGCGAGCGCGCTGCGCGTGCTCGCCGCAGGCGAGACGCACGAGGCGTGATCGACCTCGTCGACACCCTCGGCCGCCGCCCCGTCGTCCTGGACGGGGGTCTCGGAACCCTCCTCGAGGCGCGGGGCAACGACGTGACGTGGGCGCTGTGGTCGGCGCGGGTGCTGCGCGACGACCCCGCCGAGGTGCGCGCGGCGCACGCGGCTTTCATCGACGCGGGCGCCGAGGTCGTCATCACCGCGTCGTACCAGCTCGGTTTCGCCGGCGAGATCCCGGATGACGACGTCGAGGCGCTCCTGCGCCGTTCGGTGTCGCTCGCCAGAGACGCGGGCGAGGCCGTGGTCGCGGCATCCGTCGGTCCGGTCGGCGCGCTCCGCGCCGACGGCAGCGAGTACACCGGCGCCTACGGTCTGACGCTCGCCGAGCTCCGGCACGCGCACCGCCGGCGCCTGCACGTGCTCGCCGACGCCGGCGCCGACGTGCTGGCCGTGGAGACGATCCCGTCGCCGCTCGAGGCGGAGGCCCTCGCCCTCGAGCTCGCCGATCTCGACATGCCCGCGTTCGTCAGTCTCTCGGCCGACAGCGCCGGCTTCTGCGAACCGGGGTCGCTCGCTGCGGCGCTGCGGACCGCGGCATCCGTCCCCTCCGTCATCGCGGTGGGCGTGAACTGCTGCGCCCCCGACAGCGTGCCCGGCGCCCTCGCTGCTGCTCCCGACATTCCCCTCGTCGTCTACCCCAACACGGGGGAGACGTGGGATGCCGCCACCCGCACTTGGCACGGAGGGGCCGCGCCGCTCGCCGACGACGCCCCCTCGTGGGTGTCGGCCGGGGCGCGCCTGGTGGGCGGGTGCTGCCGGTCGACGCCGGCCGACGTCGCCGCGATCGCTGCGACCGTCCGCGGCTGACGGGTCACGACGCGCGGGGTGGGTCGGCACGCTCCGACAGCAGCGAGAGCTGTGCGGCGCGCCAGCCGTAACCGTCGCGGAGGCGCGAACGCACCGCCGGCAGCGCCGACGGGAGCGACACCTCGACGCCCCGGTAGACGTCGACCGCCGAGGGGTCGACCTCGCGCGCGGCCATGCGCAACTCGGTGAGCAGGGCCAGCAGACCGTCGGCGCCGAGCTCCGTGCGGGCGCGAGGCCAGTCGCCGAACGCGACCCGCGTCCACGTCGCGGTGCGGTCCGGTCCGCCGAGGGCGGGGGAGCGGCGCACCAGGACCACGGCCAGCCCGGTCAGCAGCACCGACGCCGTCGCGACGACCCCCGCGGCTTCGACGGAGAACAGCATGCGGTCGAGGGGTGTACCCGCGAGGGGGGTGAGGGACACGGCCACCCGCAGCAGCGAGTAGACGGCGAAGCCCCCCGTCGTCGCCGCCAGCACGATCGAGGAGCGTCGGGGGATCGTGCGTGCGCGCGCGGTGAGCACGGCGCACAGCGCGCACGCCGCCGCGACCGCGAGGACTCGCACCGCGAGGGCAGCGGACGCCTCGAGCGCGAACGAGGTGATGGCCACGACGAGCGCGAGGGTGGCCGCGAACGCGACGAGCAGCCGCACGCGCGGCGACCGCGGCGGGGTCACGGCGATGCAGAGCATCGAGGGGGCGAGGACCATCGCGGCCGAGGCCAGGGCGAAAGCGAGGGGGCCGCCGCCCTGGAACGCGAGGACGTACATCGCCGTCGAGCCCACGGCGAGCACGCCCGCCATCGAGGTCACCCGGAGGAAGAAGTGCAGGGGCACGCGGCTGCCGAGCTGCGGCAGGATCACGCCGATCATGCTCACGCCGAGCGCGACGCACATGACCGTGAGTCCGATCGACAGCACCATGGGGACCTCCCCGGCCATCATGCTCGCTGCCGTGCGCGCCCCGACGTGCGGTGCCCGGGCTTGACTCGCGAGCCCGCGCGGCTCAGTCGAAATCGGCGGCGAGCGCGTTGCGGTGGTACTCGAAGATGATGCTCGTGCGGGTGGATGCCACGCTGTGCCGCGCCGAGAGGTGATCGACGACGAAGCGGCGCACCGCCGAGGAGTCGTCCACGGCGATGTGCACGAGGAAGTCGTCGGCGCCGCCCAGGAAGAACAGCTGGATGACGTCGGGGTGGCGGCGGACCTCGTGCGCGAACGCCCGGATGCTCTCCTGTCGCTGGCCGGGGCGCAGCGTCACCCCGACGATCGCCTGGAGCCCGCGTCCGAGCCTGCTCTGGTCGACCGCCGCGTGGAAGCCGGTGATGAGGCCGCGATCGACCAAGGCGCGCAGTCGCGCGTGGGCGGTGGATGCCGCGACCCCCAGCGTCTCGGCGAGGGCGGCGTTCGTCATCCGGGCGTCGGCGGAGAGCAGCTCGATGATGCGGGCGTCGAGCGGGTGGAGATCGTCGTCGGCCATCGCAGATCCTTCGCGTGAGGACTCCTGGTGAGCCCGTTCGCGCCGATGATACGCGTGTTCAAGCGAACTGAACCGAATGATCTGCGGGGAAACACCACGGAAACACCCCTTTCTGCGATTCTTCCCGCAACGCTCATCCGCTCGAGGAGGAACCCATGCGCGTCGCCGTGCCGACCGAGATCAAGAACAACGAGAACCGCGTCGCAATGACGCCGGCGGGGGTCGACGCCCTCGTGCACCGCGGACACGAGGTGCTCGTGCAGGCCGGAGCGGGCGAGGGCAGCGGGTTCTCCGACGAGCAGTACACCGTAGCCGGGGCGGAGATCGTCGCGACGGCCGACGAGACGTGGGCGCGCGCCGAACTGCTGGTCAAGGTGAAGGAGCCCATCGCTCCCGAGTACGGCTTCCTCCGTCCCGACCTCACCCTCTTCACCTACCTGCACCTCGCGGCCGATCGCCCCCTCACCGACGCCCTGATGGCGGCGGGCACCACGGCCGTGGCCTACGAGACCGTGCAGACCGCCGACCGCGCCCTGCCGCTGCTCGCGCCGATGAGCGAGGTCGCGGGTCGTCTGTCGATCATCGAGGGCGCGCACCACCTCCTTCGTGCCTCGGGCGGGCGGGGGCTCCTTCCCGGCGGCGTCCCCGGCACCCCGCGCGCGAAGGTCGTCGTCATCGGCGGTGGCGTCGCGGGCGAGCACGCCGCCGCCAACGCCCTCGGTCTCGGCGCGCGCGTCACGGTCGTCGACATCTCCCTGCCGAAGCTCCGTCAGCTCGAGGAGCGCTTCGGCGGAGCGATCGAGACCCGCTCATCGACGCGCCTCGAGATCGCGGAGCAGCTCGCCGACGCCGACCTCGTGATCGGCTCGGTGCTCATCCCGGGAGCGGCCGCGCCCAAGCTCGTGACCGACGACATGGTGGCGGCGATGAAGCCCGGTTCCGTGCTGGTCGACATCGCGATCGACCAGGGCGGTTGCTTCGAGGGGTCGCGCCCCACCACCCACGACGAGCCCACGTTCCGCGTGCACGATGCGCTGTACTACTGCGTCGCCAACATGCCCGGCGCCGTCCCGCACACCTCCACGCGCGCGTTGTCCAACGCCACCCTGCCCTACGTCACGCGCATCGCCGACGCCGGCTGGGAGGCCGCGGCATCCGCCGATCCCGCCCTCGCCAAGGGCCTGAACGTGCGCGCGGGCGTCGTGGTGAACGAGGGCGTACGCGCCGCCTTCGACCTCTGAGCCTCGCGGCGCCTCCGACCCTGATCGAGTGTCCACGACACCCGGACGGATCTCGAAACCGTCCGGGTGTTTCGGACACTCGGCACCCGGCCTTGTGCGCGCACGGAGATGGCGGTCGCCCGGCAGCTCAGCCGCGCACCCACGCGTACGTGATCTCGGGGCGACCCTGGCCGCCGTAGCGCGGCTCGCGACGGACGCGGCCGACGTCGGCGAGGTGCTCGAGGTAGCGCCGCGCGGTGACCCGCGACATGCCCTCGCTCTCGCCGACCTCGGTCGAGGAGACCGCGCCCGCCGTGGTGCGCACGCGCTCGGCGACGGCCTGCAGCGTGGCGTCGCTGAGCCCCTTCGGCAGGGCGGGGGAGGTGACCGTGCGCAGTGAGCCGAGCAGGGCGTCGACCTCGGACTGCGTGGCGTCGCCCGCCGCACGGTCGAGCCCCTCGACGTAGGCGCGATACCCCTCGAGCCGCTCCCGGAAGGCGCCGAAGGTGAAGGGCTTGATGAGGTACTGCACGACGCCGATCGACACGGCCGCGCGCACGGTCTCCGCATCGCGCACCGCGGTGACGGCGATGATGTCGGCGCGCGAGCCCATCGCGCGTGCCCGCCGCGCGACGTCGAGGCCGGCGCCGTCGGGCATCGTCATGTCCAGCAGCACGAGGTCGATGCGGCGGTCTGGCTCGCTCAGCGCCGTGAGCGCCGCGCGGGCGCCGGCGGCCTGCCCGACCACCTCGAAGCCGGGCACGCGCGCGACGTAGGCGCTGTGCAGCTCGAGCGCGAGGGCGTCGTCGTCCACGACGAGCACGCGGATCACGCGGTCACCGCCTCGGCGACCGCCGGGAGGAAGACGCGGACCGTCGTGGGGTCCGCCCTCACCTGCAGCGTCCCGCCCCGGGCGGCCACGATGTCGCGCACCAGGGCGAGGCCGACGCCCCGACCGCCGGGCGCGTGGGCGGCCTTCGTCGAGGAGCCGAACGCGAACGGATCCTCCAGCGTCGGGTCGAACCCCGCGCCACCGTCGGACACCTCGATCACGACGTCGTCGCCGTTCTCGCGCAGCGTGGCGCGCACCCAGCGGGGTTCGGCCCCGGCGGCGGCGGCATCGAGGGCGTTGTCGACGAGATTGCCGACGACCGTGACGGCCTCCTCCGGGGCGAGCGGCAGCGAGGGGGTGGGCTCGGCGACGTCGAGGTCGAGCCGCACGCCGCGCTCGGCCGCCTCGTCGAGCTTGCCCAACAGCAGCGCCACCACGATCGCCCCCTCGTCGTGCGACACGAGACGATCCGCCAGCTCCTGGCGTCCCCCGGTGGATGCCACGATCAGGCGCCGCGCATCATCGACGCGGCCCAGTTCGAGCAGCGCGAGCAGCGCGTGGAGGCGGTTGCCGTGCTCGTGCGTCTGCGACCGCAGGGTGTCGCTGAGGGTGCGCACGCCCTCGAGCTCCCCGAGGAGCGCCTGCAGCTCGGAGCGATCGCGCAGCGTCATGACCTGGCCGCGGGCGGGAGCGCGGCGGCCCGTGAGGTCGCGCGCCTCCTCCTGGTTGACCAGCAGCACGCGGTCGCCGTTCACGACGGTCTCCTCGACCATGCGGCGTCCCGTCGCGATGGCCTCGGCCAGGGCGGCATCCATCTCGACATCCCGCGGGTCGAGAGACACCTGCCCCGCCGTCGCCGGGGGAAGACCCAGCAGGTCGGCGGCCTCGTCGTTGTAGAGCACGATGCGCCCCGAGCGGTCGGTGACGACGAGGCCCTCGCGCAGCGAGTGCAGCACGGTCTCGTAGCTCTCGACCAGGCGCGACAGTTCCCCCGGCGTGTACGACCCCGTCACGCGGCGCGCGCTGCGGCGCACGTACAGCGCCCCCAGCACGCCGAGTCCGACGATGGCGGCGGATGCCAGCACGATGAGCGGAGCGCGGGCGGCGATGTCCTGCTGCACGGCGCCGAGGGTGACCCCCACCGAGACGAGGGCGACGATCGCGCCCTCCTCGTCGCCGTTGTCGCGGATCGGCGCGATGGTGCGCACCGACGGGCCGAGTGTGCCCTCGTACACCTCCGTGAACGTCCGACCGGCGAGCGCCTCGTCGCGCGAGCCGATGTACGGCAGGCCGATCTCCGCACGGTTGCGGTGCGTGAGGCGGATGCCGTCGGGCGTCATGATCGTGACGAACGACACGTCGGTCTCGGCGAGGATCTGCTCGACCATCGGCTGCAGACGCTCGGAGTCGCCGGCGGCGGCGAGGGATGCCACGTCGGGCTCGTGCGCGATCGTCTCGGCGACCGAGCGCGTGACCTTCTCGGCCTCGCGCTGACCGGAGTCGCTGAGCTGCACCGACAGCAGCGCGGCGAGGACGCCGGCGACGAGGACGACGACGCCGAGCGACACCAGGGCCAGTCGCCCACCCACGCTCAGTCGCATGTCCACCGCCCTTCGTCGCGCCTGCCGTGAACAATACGACCACAAATCGCCGATCGGTTCGCCCTCGACCACAGTCATGTCATCCACTCCGGCGATCCCGCCGGACAACGAAGACGTTAGGAAAGGGATAGGCGCTGATGGCTCTCTCACTCCGCACCACTCGCGACGGTCGACCGCGTAAGAAGATCGATCGCAACCACTGGCTCTACATCGCCGTCATCGTCGCCGTCGTGGCGGGCGTGATCGTCGGCCTCGTCGCCCCGCAGTTCGCCGTCGGCCTCGAGCCGGTCGGCAAGGGCTTCGTCAACCTGATCAAGATGATGATCGCCCCGGTCATCTTCTGCACGATCGTGGTCGGCATCGGCTCGATCGCGAAGGCCTCGACGGTCGGCAAGATCGGCGGCCTCGCGCTGGGCTACTTCCTCGTGATGTCGACCTTCGCCCTCGGCATCGGCCTGCTCGTCGGCAACATCATCCACCCCGGCGAGGGCCTCAACATCGGCAGCGCGGCGTACGACGCCGTCCCCGAGGCCACCACCACGCAGGACTTCATCCTGGGCATCATCCCGACGACGTTCTTCTCGGCGTTCACCGGCGGCAGCATCCTCCAGGTGCTCTTCATCGCCCTCCTCTGCGGCTTCGCGCTGCAGGGCATGGGCGAGCGCGGGGCCCGCATGGTCGAGGGCATCCGCAACTTCCAGGTGCTCGTCTTCCGCATCCTCGGCATGATCCTCTGGCTGGCTCCCATCGGTGCGTTCGGTGCCATCGCCGCCGTGGTGGGCAAGACGGGCTTCGGCGCCGTCGTCAGCCTCGGCATCCTGATGGGCTCGTTCTACCTCACGTGCTTCCTATTCATCGCGATCGTCCTCGGCGGGCTGCTCTACGCCGTCACGCGGGTCAACATCTTCTCTCTCATGAAGTACCTGGGCCGCGAGTACCTCCTCATCGTCGGCACCTCGTCGTCCGAGGCCGCCCTGCCCCGCCTCATCGCGAAGATGGAGCACCTCGGCGTCTCGAAGCCCGTGGTCGGCATCACCGTCCCGACCGGGTACTCGTTCAACCTCGACGGCACCGCGATCTACCTGACGATGGCCTCGCTGTTCATCGCCACCGCGATGGGCGCGCCGATGTCGATCCCCGAGCAGATCGGTCTGCTGATCTTCATGATCATCGCCTCCAAGGGCGCGGCCGGTGTGACCGGTGCAGGCCTCGCGACCCTCGCGGGCGGCCTGTCGGCCTACCGTCCCGATCTCGTCAACGGCGTCGGCGTCATCGTCGGCATCGACCGCTTCATGTCGGAGGCCCGCGCGGTCACCAACTTCACCGGCAACGCCGTCGCGACCCTCCTCATCGGCGCCTGGACGAAGCAGTACGACGGACAGCGGGTGCGCGAGGTGCTCGCGGGGCAGATCCCCTTCGACGAGACCCTCCTCACCGGCCACGACCACTCGGCGACGCCGGCGGCGGATGCCAAGGAGCAGGCGTCGACCGAGGTCGGCGCCGGCCCCGCGGCCGTCGACACCCAGGCGCTCAACGCCTTCCGCGCACAGGCGGAGGCGGAGGCGGCTGCACGGAGCCGTTCGTGAGTCTTGCGCACACCTCGGCGGGGGCGGCTTCGGCCGCCCCCGCCCCTGCGCGCGTCGAGCTGGCGCGCACGTGGATGCTCCGCTCGCCGCTCGCGGGCGACCTCGAGACCGACGCCGACGTGCTCGTTCTCGATCTGGAGGACGGCCTTCCCGCCGCCCGCAAGGCCGAGGGGCGCGATCGGGCCCGTCGCGCCGCCGCGGAGGCCGCGGTCTGGCTGCGCATCAGCGCCGCCGGTACCCGCGACGGCCAGGCCGACCTGGCGCTCGGTCGCGAGCTCGACGGCCGCCTCGCCGGCGTGGTCCTCGCCATGTGCGCGGGCCCGGCCGACGTCGCGCACGTCGCCGCCTCCCTGCCGGCGGGCACCCCGATCGTCGCGATGGTCGAATCGGCGGCCGCGCTGCTGGCGGCCCCGGCCATCGCCGCGCACCCCGCGACCCGCCGCCTGGCGTTCGGCACCGGCGACTTCCGCCGCGACACCGGCATGTCGGCCGAGCGCATCGCGCTGTCGTGGCCGCGTGCGCAGCTCGTCGTGGCGTCGGCGGCCGCGGGCATCGCGGGCCCCATCGACGGTCCGTGCGGTCCGATCGATCAGGCGCACGACGCGGCACGCCATGCCGCCGCGATGGGTTTCACCGGCACGCTCGCGCTCCAGGATGCCGCGATCCCCGGCGCCCACGCCGGCTTCACACCCGCGCCCGCCGAGGTGGAGGCCGCGCGGTCGCTGCTGTCGACCACTCCCGACGGTCCGGTCGACGGCTCGTACGCACCGACCCTCGCTCGTGCGCGGGCCCTGGTCGCCCGCGCCGAGGCTCTCGCCGCCCTCTGACCAGCGGCGGTCCGTGCCGCCGTTCCCGGTGGCTTCGGCGGGCTCAGCCACCTCTCGCCGCCGGTCCTCGCGCAATTCCAGGTCCCTGAGCCTGTTGAAGGGACCGCGACGTCACCGCCCGCGCCGGAACCACCGGCGCCGCGGTGGGGGAGCGGCCACGGCGGCCGCCTCCTCGCGCGCGCGACGTCGATCGTTCCAGGCTGCCACGACGGCATCCACGTCCACCGTGGGCGTCACGACCGGGGGCCCGCCCTGCAGTTGGCGGCGCGCCTCGATCACGCGCCGGTTGAAATCCTCGACCGCCTCGCGCACGTCGGGCTCGCGGGCGATGGCATCCAGGCGTTCGTCCATCTCGGCGTGCTCGACGCGCAGCGTCAGCGCCGGAGGCCCGAGGCCCGTCAGCTGCTCCGTCTCGATCTTGCGGCGGATCCACCAGTCGGGATCGTGGGAAGTCCCGAGGTCCAGGGGCTTGCCCGCCCCGGGGAGGTCGTCGAACTCGCCGCGCCGGATCGCCTGCTGGATCGACGTCTCGACGAACGCCGCGCGTTCGGCGGCCGTCGACCCGCGCGCGGGGCCGGTCGGCTCCGCGGGTTCCGGCTCGAGTCCGGCGTCGCGCAGCTCGCGGTCGAGCCGGTAGCGCTCGGCGGCCTGGCGGGCGTCGTCGCTCATGCGGCCTCCCGACCGTCACGCTCCAACCGGGCGAGGCGCTGCCGGGCCATGTCCTGCGCCCGCGGGCCGGAGCCGAGAGCGCGCTCGGTGACGCGCAGGACGAACCGCGTCAGCGCGAGCACCGGCAGCGGCCATCGTCGGACGCCGAGCATCTTGCGATACCTCCGCGGGATCGTGGCGACGGCGGCGGCGAACAGCACGCGATACGACAGGCCCATCAGGCCGGGGAACGGCGGCTTGCGCAGGAACCGCACCACCTCGGCGACCCTCTCGTCGCCGCGGAGTTCCCCGCGCTCCCAGAACCCGTCGATCTCGGCGCGCAACGCCGCGCGCGTGCGGGGAGGGTCGACCACCCGCATCAGCCGACCCGCGGTCGCCCAGTCGGCGACGTAGGCATCGGGTCCGCCGGGGATGGGCTTCTTCGACACCTCGTGTCCGGCGAGGAAGGCGTCGGTGAAGGCCAGGTGCACCCACCGCACCAGGTCGGCCGCTTCGGCGGTGTAGGCCCGCTCGCTGCCGTCACCGGCGCGGTACTCGCCTTTCACACGCTGGTGGAACCTGCCGACGCGCCGGGTCTCGGCATCCGCCTGCGTCCGCGAGCCGTAGGTCAGGGTGATGACCCAGCGCACCGTGCCGGTCAGCCGGCCGATGGGATCCTCGCGGTAGCGCGACCAGTCGTGCACGCCCGCGAGCGCACCCGGGTGCAATGCCTGGAGAAGAAGGGCCCGGATGCCGGCCACGAGCGTGCCCATTCCGGCGTGCACCGTCCACGCGGGGCCGTTCTCGACGAAGTACCCGGCGTCGTCGCCGTCGGCGATCGCCCGGACGTACGGCGCCATGCCGGTCGGGTCTCCCGCGAGGGCGACGAGGATCTTGCCGCGCAGGTCCGCGATCCAGCCGGGGACGGAGGGGAAGGTCGCGTCGGTCACCGTTCCAGCGTGCCACCGTCTGAGCAGGTGGGCTCGGGAAGAGTTCGACGTCGATGATCTTCCCGGCAGGGCGGTCAGTGTCCGTCGTGCGTGACGACCGGCACGGTGCCGTCATCGCGCAGCAGGACGGCATCCTGCGTCGCGCCGAGGGCAGGGGTGACGAGAACGGCGATCACAGCCGCGGCGACGAGCAGTCCCGTGACGCTCATCGGCTGGGCGGTGCGCGTCGCGCGCTGGCCGCGTCGACGCAGATGGATCGCCGAGGTCGCACCCACGACGACGAGCAGCACCGAGCCCGCCGCGACGCCGATGATGCTGGTGTGCGCCGAGGCGACGAACATCAGGGCGGTGGAGAGGGCGATCGCCGCCAGGGCGCCCGCGAGGGCGAGCCGCGGGACGACGAGGCGTCCCGTCGACAGGGTCGCAGCCCCCCAGGCGAGGGAGGCGAGACCGAGGATCACCATCCCGATCCCGAGGCCCGTTGCGAGGGCCCCGGAATCGGAACGGACGATCGCACCCGCGCCGAGGGCAGCGGTGATGAGGCCGGCCCCCCACGCGGATACGGAGGGCCACGACCGCACGAAGGTCGCGGCGTTCATGTTCAGACCGCCGCGGTGCGGGGGACGTTGCGCTCGGTGCCGAGACCGACACCCAGCAGCACGACGGCGCTGGCGAGGTGCAGGAAGTGGTCGGCCGTGTTCAGCGCGAGGATGTTGGCGGCCGTGCCGACGAGGAAGAAGCCGACGATGCCGAGGAGCAGGTAGACGGCTCCGACGGTGGTGTTGACGCCCTTCGCGGCGCGGGCGTTCGCGAGACCGGCGATCAGCAGCGCGGCACCGATGAGGAGGTGCGCGATGTTGTGCAGCGGGTTGACCGCGAAGATGCCCAGCAGGAGGTTTCCCTCCGTGGCGATGAAGCCGACGCCGCCGGTGACGGCGAAGCCGAGCAGTCCGACGAGCAGGTAGACAGCGCCGAAGACGGTGGCCACGATGCGGTTGGGTGACGAGCTCATGATGAACCTCCCAGATTGTTGGCAGCGACCGTCCGGTCGCTCTCCAACATCTTCGGAGACAATGCGCCGATCGGATTGGGCTTTGCATTCCGGGGTGACGTTCGGGTAGAACCCCGGATACGACAGAAGGCCCCCGAGTACTCTCCGAGGCCCTCCGCAACAGAGTCGACCATAGGTCGCGCCCTCAGACCGGTGAGGGGGATTGCAATTCCCGCAGTGTTCACCTAGCGGCGTTTCTGCCACACTCCCCTCATGCGTTTCGACACGTCACTGTCGCAGATGGGGAACAACACCGGCATCGAGGTGCCCCCGGAGGTCATCGAGGCCCTCGGCGGGGGCAAGCGCGCCGCCGTGACGGTCGACGTCAACGGGTACGTCTTCTCGAGCACGATCGGTGCCATGGGTGGTCGCTCCCTCATCCCGTTCTCCGCCGACAAGCGCAAGGCGACGGGCCTCTCGGGCGGGGATGCCATCACCGTCGAGCTGACCCTCGACACGACGCCGCGCACGACCGAGGTTCCCGACGATCTGGCTGCGGCGCTCGCGGAGGCCGGGGTTCGGCCCGCGTTCGACGCCCTCGCCCCCAGCGCCCGCAAGGCGCACGTGACCAACGTGGAGGCGGCGAAGGCGGCCGACACGCGTGCTCGTCGCGTCGCGGCCATCGTGTCGAAGCTGTCCTGACCGCTGAGCGCTGCGCCGTCCGCCCCGGACGATAGCCTGGAAGGGGAGGTTCCGTGGGGCGCACGAAGGAGGCCATCGCCGAAGGGCTGTCGATCGCGACGGCCGCGGCGCGTTTGACCGTGCGCAATCGCATCCTCGTCGACACGATCGCCCGCGGCGGGCAGTTCGACAACGAGGTGTTCGCGGACTTCGCCCGCGACACCCTCCGCTCCCTCGCTGACGAGCAGGACCAGGCGGCCGAGCGGGTGACGCACCAGCGCAAGCGCGCGTGGGGGCGCTTCTCCGACTCCTCGGGCACCCACGACTACCGTGACCGCGACACCCGCAACCTCCGCCGCCGTGCGAAGCAGTCGCGCGGGGTCGCGAAGGAACTGCGTGCGCTCGCCGACGACCCCGATCGCGTGAAGACCCTCGTTGCCGACGCGCGCATCGCCGCGTGGGGCGACGTCGAGGCCAATCTCCGTCAGCGACTCGATGTCGAGGGGATGACCGCCGACGCCGACCCCGAGTACGCCCAGATGCGCAAGGCGCGCATGGACGCCCTGCGCATGGTCGACCTCGCCCGTCTCGCCTCGCAGGCGAAGCGGCGGGCGAAAGAGCGGGTCGCGCCCGACGACGATGACGTCGCTGCGCCCGACAAGAGCGCCAAGAGCGAGAAGAAGAAGAAGTCCCCCGCGCGCTGACCCCCCGCGGCAGGTTCAGCGGGGTAGCCTCGGCGGCGAGCGAGGGGGATGCCATGGCGCAACGGCGGTTCGGACGCACGGCCCGGGTGGCACGACCCGGATACGCCCTGGTCTCGGTGAGCGCGCGCGACGCGAACGGCTTCGTGCACCACTACGACGACATCGAGGCGCCGCTGGGCTCCCTGCACGAAGCGATCGCGATCCTGCAGCTGAACTCGGTCGCCACGGACGCCGCCCACCGGGGCGGTGCCTCGGCCTGACGTCTCGCAGCGCGGCATCCGCCCCGGGGCACGATCAGCCCGGCCGGCACACGTCCAGCCCGGCCGGCACACGTCGAGGCCGACGCGCGACCTCGTCGCCGACCCGCGCAGGAAACGGAAAAAGCCCCGGCTCAGAATTTCTTCTCAGCCGGGGCTTGTCACTGTCTCAACACAGTGTGCGCCCGAAGGGACTCGAACCCCTAACCTTCTGATCCGTAGTCAGATGCTCTATCCATTGAGCTACGGGCGCAGGGCCTCCGCGCGAAACGGCGCGCAGGCCGTGGTCAAGCATAGCCGGGACCCCGGGAGACGTCTAATCGGCCCCGAACCGCGTGCATCCCGGGCGTGGCGCGGTGATGACCGGCAGGTGTCGAGTCGGCGACGTACGCTGGCGGGATGAGCGCATACACCTCCGCGTTCGAGCTGTTCTCCATCGGGATCGGACCCTCGAGCTCCCACACCGTCGGCCCCATGAGGGCCGCGTTCTCCTTCGCCGCACGACTGCAGGGCAGCGGAGCCCTGGAGCGGGTGGCATCCGTCTCCTGCGCCCTCTACGGCTCGCTGGGCGCGACCGGCATCGGTCACGGAACCCCCGACGCCGTCGTCGCGGGTCTGCAGGGCCTCGAGCCCGAGACCGTGGACCCGGATGCCGTCCGCCGCGCGTGGTCGGACTGGCCGGACGGGCGCCCGCTGGCGCTCGCCGGCACGCACGAGATCCCCTTCGCGAAGACGGACATCGCCCTCGAACCGCGCACGCGGCTTCCCGGTCATCCCAACGCCATGACCCTCGTCGCGCGCGACCGCGACGGCGGCGTGCTCGTCGAGGAGACGTTCTACTCGATCGGCGGCGGCTTCATCCGCCGTGAGGGCGAATCCGCCCCGGTGGCGGCCGCACCGATGCCGCTCGCCTTCGACGACGCTGCGACGCTCCTCGCCCTGTGCGACGAGCGCGGCATCACGATCGCCGAGGCGGCGCGTCTGAACGAAGAGGCACTGCGCTCCGACGAGGAGATCGCCGCGGGCCTCGACCGCATCTGGGATGCGATGGCGGCCTGCGTCGACGCGGGTCTGCGCAACGACGGCGTGCTTCCCGGCATCCTGAAGGTGAAGCGCCGCGCCGCCGTGATGCGCGAACAGCTGGATGCCATCGAGGCCGACGGGCACCGCGAGCTCCCGGGGGAGTGGCTCGGGGCCTTCGCGCTCGCGGTGAACGAGGAGAACGCCGCGGGCGGGCGGGTGGTCACGGCGCCCACCAACGGCGCAGCGGGAATCCTGCCGGCGGTGGCGATGTACTGGTGGCGGTTTCTCGCGGACTCGGGGCTCGGTGTCGGCAACGCCGTCACGCCGCACGGCGAGCTCGTGGGCAGCGCGTTGCTCGGATACGACGGTCACGCGGTGACCCGCTCCGAGGTCTCGCACTGGGATGACGAGGAGGTCGCCGAGGCGAACCGGAGGCGCGGAATCCGTCGTTTCCTGCTGACGGCCGCCGCGTTGGGCTCGTTGTTCAAGGCGAATGCCTCGATCTCGGGAGCCGAGGGCGGATGCCAGGCCGAGGTCGGATCGGCGTGCGCGATGGCGGCGGGAGGGCTGACGGCGGTCATGGGCGGCACGAACCGGCAGATCGAGAACGCCGCCGAGATCGCCATGGAGCACCACCTCGGCCTCACGTGCGACCCGGTCGGGGGTCTCGTGCAGATCCCGTGCATCGAGCGCAACGCGATCGCCGCCTCGACGGCGGTCACCGCGGCCCGCCTAGCCCTGCGCGGCGACGGCAGCCACTATGTGTCGTTGGACGCGGTGGTCGAGACCATGCGGCAGACCGGGATCGACATGTCGACGAAGTACAAGGAGACGAGCGAGGGCGGCCTCGCGGTCAACGTCATCGAGTGCTGATCCGCTCGATGACGCCGGTCAGTCGCGCAGCTTGGCGGTGAGCGCGCGCAGCTGCGCGAGCTCGTCGTCGGTGAGGCGGGCCATGCGGTCGGCGATCGAGCGGCCGTGCGCGGCGGCGAGCCGACGGAACGTCACGGCGCCCTCCTCGGAGGCGGTGACCAGCGCTCCTCGGCCGTCCTCGGGGTCGGCGCACTTCGTGAGCAGGCCTCGCGCGACCATGCGCTCGACCAGACGCGAGACGCTCGGCTGGCTGATGAGCATGTTGCCGGTCACGTCGCGCAGTCGCGCCGTCATGCGCGGCGCGCGCGTGACCGTGAGGAGCACGTCGTACTCGGCCTGGGTGAGCTCTTCGCCCTCGAAATCCGAGCGGATGTCTTCGAACACCTCGTGCTGCGCGCGGAAGAGGCTCTCCCAGGCCTGCACGGCGAGGCGGCGATCGGTCATGCCTTCAGCGTAGAGGGAGCCGGATGCCGCGGACTCGACGTCGACGCCGGGGCTGTGGACAGAGTAAGGGCCGGTCGGAGAGGCTTCCGACCGGCCCTTGTCCCTGCACCAAGAGTGTCCTGCAATCACATGTCGGTAGCTGCCACAGCAAAACAACTACCGTGCGAGCACTCTATAACGGTGAGGTAACGGAGGGGAAGAGGTCGCCGTTATATTTCCGTGACCGATTTGGCGGGACGATCCTGCGGGTCCCGGACAGCCCGTCCCGACGCGATCAGCGTCCGCGCACGTGGTTCCACTGCGTGATGACCTCGGAGCCGTGCTCGAAGCCCAGCTCGCTCACGGCGGAGGTGCCCAGGACGAAGTACCGGCCTCCGGCGGCGGTCAGGCCCAGCCAGGTGCCGGCCAGAGCGCGGAGGAAGTGCCCGTGCGAGAACAGCAGGACCTGCTCACCGGCCCGCACCCGAGGGCGGAGCTCCGCGAGGAGCGATTCCGCCCGTGCAGTGACGTCGGCGACGGACTCGCCCGGGGTCGCGCCGGCGGGCGTTCCCTCCCAGATCGTCCACGGACGGCCGAGCTGTTCCACGATCTTGGGAGTGGTCAGGCCCTCGTAGGCGCCGTAGTCCCATTCGACGAGACGGGCGTCGGTCCGCACGTCGGGGTACCCGGCGCGGGCGGCCGTCTCGACCGCGCGCTGGAGCGGGCTCGACAGGATCAGGTCGTACCGTCGGGTGGCGAGCAGCGTGCCCGCCAGCTCGGCCTTGTAGGCGCCGGTCTCGGTCAGCGGGATGTCGGTCAGGCCGGTGTGCCGTCCGGTGCGGCTCCACGCGGTCTCGCCGTGTCGCACCAGCACGATGCGTCCGTCGGGTTCGGTCAGCTCGTCATCCTTCACGCGTCCATCCTCCTGCTCCTGGGGGAGCCGCCGGCCCGACCGCACGAAGAAGGGCCGGTCGGAGGATTCCGACCGGCCCTTTCCTGCACCAGAGTGTCCTGCAATCACATGTCGGTAGCTGCCAGCAAAACACCTACCGTGCAGGCACTCTATAACGGTGAGATAACGGAGCGGAAGAGGATGCCGAGGGACATTCCCGATTCATAGGTACCGTCATCGCCCGGTGGCATCGAGAGCCGCCGCCAGATCGGCGAGGAGGTCGTCGGCATCCTCGAGTCCGACCGACAGACGCAGGTGGCCGTAGCGGCGGAACGGCTCCGGGTAGGTCGCGGTACGGGGGCCGTCGGCGGACGTGTGCACGATGAGGCTGTCGTCGTGTCCGAGCGAGAAGCCCGAGGTGATCAGCCGCAGCTCGGACACGAACCTGTTCTGCAGGTCGGGGTCGCCGTCGAGCGCGAAGGCGATCATGCCGCCGTACGCGGCACCGCCGAACTGCCGGCGGGCGAGATCGTGCTGGGGGTGCGAGGCGAGTCCGGGATAGGCGACGAACGCGACGCGCGGGTCGGCCTCGAGCAGCTCGGCGACGCGCTGGGCGGAGGCGAAATGCTGCCGCAGGCGCAGGGGGAGCGTGACCGAACCGCGCGTGATCATCCACGCGTTGAACGGCGAGATGATGCCGCCGACGTCGACCATCGCGTCGGCCTTGATCGGTTCGATGAGCTCCGCCCGACCGATCACCGCCCCGCCCATCGCGTCGCCGTGGCCGTTGATGTACTTCGTCAGCGAGTGCACGACGAGATCCGCGCCGTCGTCGAGCGGCCGGTAGAACGGCGGGGGAGTGAAGGTCGAGTCGACCATCAGCAGAGCCCCGGCCGCGTGGGCGATCTCGGCCAGCAGCGCGATGTCGGCGACCTTCGTGGTGGGGTTGGCGATCGCCTCGACGCACACGAGCCGCGTCTCGGGCCGGATCGCCGCGCGGACGGCATCCGGATCGGTCACGTCGACGAAGGTCGCCTCGATGCCGTAGCGGCCGGGGAGCAGCTCGGTCCACAGGCGCCAGGTGGCCTCGTACACGACGTCGCTCACGACCACGTGGTCTCCCGCGCGCACGTGGGTGAAGAACACCGCGTGCAGGGCGGCGACTCCGGATGCCAGGGCGACGGCGTCCTCGCCGTGCTCAGCGCGGCGAGCTTGCGCTCGAGCGCCAGCTGATTGACGCCGGTGTTGCGCGTGTACAGGCCCGGGGCGGTGGCCGACCAGCTGATCTCGCTCGGGTCGTCGGGGAGGGCGAACGAGTTCGACATGACGAGCGGTGTGCGCAGCGACCGCGTACTGTCGAGCTCGATGCCGCCATGCACGGCCAGACTCGACTCGCCGAGGGTCGGAGCATCGGTGCGGTCGGGGCGCACGACGGCCCTCGGGGCGACCTCGTCGGATGCCGTCATCGTGGCCCCTCTCGCTCTGCGGCGCGGCTCGCGCGCCTCGTCCAGCGTAGTGAGGGCGCGTCGGGGCCCGCCGTCGACTACTGTGACTGCGTCGCCCGGACGCCTCGACGGCTCCGGGCTCGATCATGAATGCGAGCACTCCATGAGTCGTCCCCTCGATTCCTCCCTCGATACGTCCGGCCCCGCGGGCGCACCGCGCCGACTGCGCCGCGCCATGGACGCCCGGCATCTCGTCATGATTGCCCTCGGCGGTGTCATCGGCTCGGGCCTCTTCCTGAGCTCGGGTTACACGATCCACCAGGCCGGCCCCCTCGGTGCGGTGCTGGCGTACCTGCTGGGCGCCTTCGTGGTGTGGTTGGTCATGGTCTGCCTGGGCGAGCTCGCGGTGACCTATCCGGTCTCGGGATCGCTCCACATCTACGCGGCGCGCACGATGGGGCCGGCCACCGGCTTCACCACCGCGTGGCTCTACTGGCTGTGCTGGGTGGTGGCGCTCGGGTCGGAGTTCACGGCATCCGGCATCCTCATGCAGCGATGGTTCCCGAACGTCGAGGTCTGGGTGTGGTGCATCGTGTTCGCCGGCGTGCTGTTCACCCTGAACGCCATCTCGGCGCGCGTGTTCGGGGAGACCGAGTTCTGGTTCGCCCTCATCAAGGTCGTCGCGATCGTCGCGCTCATCGTGCTCGGGACGATGGCGATCTTCGGCTTCACGCCGCTGTCGTCGGAGCCGCACGCGGCGGTCGGCCTCAGCAACTTCGTCACGCCCGACGGGCTGCTGCCCGCGGGTCTCGGGGGCGTGCTCATCACCTCGCTCGCGGTGTTCTACGCCTTCAGCGGTGCCGAGCTCGTCGGCGTCGCGGCGGGCGAGACGAAGGATCCGGGCCGCAACATCCCGCGGGCGCTGCGCTCGACGGTGCTGCGTCTGCTCGTGCTGTTCGTCGGCTCGATCGTCGTCATCGCCGCCCTCCTGCCCTACGAGCAGGCGGGGCTGTCGTCGAGCCCGTTCGTCGACGTCTTCGAGTACGTCGGGGTGCCCTACGCGGCCGACATCATGAACTTCGTCGTCATCACGGCGCTGCTCTCGGTGGGCAACAGCGGGCTGTACTCGTGCGCGCGGATGCTGTTCTCGCTCGCCGAGGAGGGCTACGCGCCGCGCGCCTTCACGCGTCTCACGCGGCGCGGCATCCCGATGGTGGCCCTGCTGGTCAGCCTCGCCATCGGTCTGGTGTCGCTCATCTCGAGCGTCGTCGCCGCCGAGACCGTGTACCTCGTGCTCGTGTCGATCGCCGGCTTCGCGGCGGTCGCGGTGTGGATGTCGATCGTCGCCGCGCAGTTCTTCCACCGGCGGCAGTTCGTCCGCGACGGCGGCGACGTCTCCACCCTCGCCTTCCGCACGCCGCTGTACCCGCTCGTCCCGATTCTCGCCTTCGTGCTGCTCACCGCGTCGATCGTGGCGATCGCGTTCGATGAGAACCAGGTCGCGGCCCTGTACTTCGGCATCCCCTTCGTCGGCCTCTGCTACCTGTTCTTCTGGCTGCGCTACGGGCGCAAGGGCGTCACTCCCGTTCGGCGGGACGAAGAGGCACCGATCGACTGATGCGCTGTACGCGCTGTCCATCCGCTTCGCGTCGGCTCGCCGGGGTGGCGGATGCCGCCGGGCCCGGCCCCGCAGTAGCGTCGCTTCACCACGAGCACGCGGAGGACGCATGGACACGGTGGACACCCTCGTCGTCGGGGCGGGCATCTCGGGCCTGGCCGCCGCTCGGCTTCTGGCTCGCCACGGGCATCGCGTGGTCGTGCTCGAAGCGCGCGACCGCGTCGGCGGGCGCGTCTTCACCGACCGCAGCGGAGGGCACGTCACCGATCGCGGCGCGTCGTGGATCCACGGCATCGACGACAGCCCGGTCGCCGAGGCGGCCCGCGCATTCGGAATGCCGATGGTGGAGTTCACGGTCGGCGGATACCAGCCCGATTCACGGCCGCTGACGTACTTCGACGCCGCCGGGCGCCGTCTGTCCCCGGAGGCCGTGCGGCAGTACGCCGACGACATCCGCACGCTGAACGCCGTGCTGGTCGACGTCATCGCCGCGGCCGACGACGATGCAACCTACGGTGAGGTCGTGGAGCGCGCGCTCGCCGCCCAGGGGTGGGACGCCGAACGCGCGGAGCGCGTGCGGGAGTACAACGACCGTCGGGCCCAGGAGCAGTACGGGATCGGCATGCACGGCCTCGGCGCCCACGGGCTCGACGACGACACCGTCAACGGCGACGAGGTGGTGTTCCCGCAGGGCTACGACGAGCTCGCCTCGAACTTCGCCGCGGGGCTCGACGTGCGCTTCGACCACGCGGTCTCGCGCGTGCGGTGGTCGTCGGAGGGAGCCGAGGTGGAGACCGCCCGCGGCGCGTTCCGCGCTCGGCACGTCGTCGTCACGGTGCCGGTGGGGGTGCTGCACGCGGGCGATCTCGTGCTCGAGCCCGCCCTGCCCGCGGCGCACGCCCGCGCGCTCGGCCTTCTGCGCATGAACGCCTTCGAGAAGGTCGTGCTGCGTTTCGCCGAACGGTTCTGGGATGCCGGGGTCTACGGCATCCGCCAGCTCGGCGACGAGGGGGAGTGGTGGCACTCCTGGTACGACCTGGGGCGCCTGCACGACGAACCCGCCCTGCTGACATTCGCGGCGGGTCCTGCCGCCGTCGCCACGCGGGAGTGGAGCGACGACGAGATCGTCGCCTCCACCCTCGCGCAGTTGCGGCGCCTGTACGGTGACGCCGTGGCCGAGCCCGAGAGTGCGATCGTGACCCGCTGGCAGGACGACCCGTTCTCGCGCGGCTCGTACGCCTACATGCTCCCGGGCTCGGTCGGCGCCGACCACGACGACCTCGCCGCACCCCTCGGCGACGGGACGCTGCATCTGGCCGGGGAGGCGACGTGGGGAGACGACCCGGCGACGGTTCCCGGCGCCATGCTGTCCGGGCACCGGGCCGCGCAGAACGTTCTCGGCCGCGAGGTGCCGGTCAGCGACCTCTGGGCCTGACGCCGCGGCGCGGGGTCTCTTCGTCGCGGGAGGTCCGGTCGCGGCGGGAGGCCCTCAGCCGCGGGAGGTCCCTGAGCCTGTCGAAGGGACCGGAGGCTTCAAGGGGCTCAGCCTCCCGCGGGCGGACCGGAGGCGTCGACGGGCTCAGCCTCCCGCGGGCGGACCGGAGGCGTCGACGGGCTCAGCCTCCTGCGGAACGCGGGAGGCGCCAGCGGGCTCAGCCGGCTCAGCGCGGGTCGGATCCCGTCGCCACGGGTAGCTCGGGGTGGTTCGACCACTGGCTCCACGATCCCGGGTACAGCCGCGGCTCGAATCCCGCGAGCGTCAGGGCCACGGCCTGGTGCGCCGCCGTCACCCCCGACCCGCAATACACCCCCACGTATAGGCCGTCCTCGGCGCCGAGCATCCGGAACCGCGCGCGCAGGTCGTCGGGCGCGCGGAAGCGGCCGTCGTCGCCGACGTTCTCCGTCGTGGGGGCGCTGACCGCCCCGGGCACGTGTCCCGCGCGGGGATCGATCGGCTCGACCTCGCCGCGGTAGCGCTCGCCGGCGCGGGCGTCGAGCAGGAGTCCCTCGGCGGCGAAGTCGGCGACATCGTCGAGGTCGAGGACGGGCAGGGCGCCGTACGTCAGCTCGACCGTTCCGGGGGCCGGGGTCGCGGCATCCCCCTCTTCGCGTTCGTACCCGGCGTCGTTCCAGGCCCGCAGGGCGCCGTCGAGGAGGCGGACGTCGGTGAGACCGGCATAGCGCAGCAGCCACCAGGCCCGGGCGCTCGCCATGTTGTTCGCGTCGTCGTACACCACGACCGTGTCGCCCGCATCGATCCCCCACCGCCGCGCCGTCGCTTGCAGGTCGTGGACCGAGGGCAGCGGATGCCGGCCCTCGGTCGGCGCGCCGTGGGCGGCCAGATCGTGGTCGAGGGCGACGTACTGCGCGCCGGGGATGTGCCCCGCACGGTAGTCCGGCCGACCGTCGGGGCGATCGAGCCGCCACCGCACGTCGAGCACGCGCACCGGCCCGCCGTCGGGATACGCCCCCGCGGCGAGGGCGGTGTTCAGGTCGGCGGCAGTGGTGAGGATCGATTCCATACGCTCATTCTGACCCCGCGCCTCCACCCCGGGCGCTGTGCGTGCGGCCATCGGCCACGCGTGCACGACCCCGGTCGTGACGGGACGCGATCGGCACGACGGCGGTCGCCTTGGGCAGGCCCATCGCGGGAGTGCCGACGTAGATGGTCTCGGCCCGTTCGACGACGTACGTCTCGTGCCAGATGCCGACGACGCCGGGGTTCTTCCGCGCTCGACGGTTGAAACGGGTCCACGCGGGCCGGTGCTCGTGTGACGGCGCGGAGGCGTAGGCGTAGAGCTTGTCGAGCGACGACCAGTACTGCACGAGGTAGGGGCCGCGCGATCCGAGGAGCATCGTGAAGCCCATCAGACCCGAATCGGGGTCGACGCTGAGTTCGCGCAGCATCCTGGGCATGTCGCCCATCAACGGCATCCACTGGTCGGCGCGCCACCAGCGGTTGACGGTCATGCCGATGTGGAAGACGACCAGTTCGTCGTCCCAGCGGTGGGTCATCCGACCCTGATTGATGGATGCCATGGCTCGTCCTCACTCGATAGTGTCACTATCCAGTGTTGGATAGTCCTGCTATCGAGTCAAGGGGGCAGTGTGCGGATCTCAGAACTGGCGACGCGCAGCGGCGTCCCCGTCGCCACGATCAAGTACTACCTGCGCGAGAAGCTCCTGCCCGAGGGAGAGCGGTCCTCCCCTACGCAGGCCGCCTACGGCGAGGCGCACGTGCAGCGCCTGGGCGTCATCCGCGCCCTCGTCGACGCGGGCGTGGGGATCGCGGGCGTGCGCAGAGTGGTCGCGGTCCTCGAGGAGCCGCCCGAGAACCCGTACGACCTCCTCGGTGCGGCCAACGCCGCTGTGACGCCCGCGGTCTCCACCGATCTCGACCTCACCGCGGCGCTCGCCCTTCTAGAACGCATGGGTGGTTCGGCGGAACACTGCTTCCCCGACCAGGTCGCCGCGGTCGCGCACGCCCTCGCGACCCTCGATCGAGCGGGGTTCACGGTGCCGGACGCGGTCATGGACGCCTACGTCGAGCACCTCGGTGCGCTCGCCGAGGCCGAGCTCGCGGCGACTCCCGATACGTCGATCGAGGATGCCGTGCGCTACGTGGTGCTGGGAACGGCGCTCGTCGAGCCGCTGATCCTGGCGCTGCGGCGCGTCGCCGAGCAGGTGGCCGCCTCGCGACGCTTCGGCTCCGGCGCCGCTTAGGCGCGCGGATTCGACGCGGCGCCGTCGAGCCAGAGCTCATCTGTCGCGTCGCCGTGCGGACCGGTGCGGCCGACGTGCGCGTCGCTGATCTTCGGACCCTTCGTGATCACGTGGACCAGCGCCATTCCATGACCACGACCGAGGTCGTAGTCGTCCTTCAGCCACTGCAGGATGGGGCCGGCCTTCGTGCCGGGCCCGAAGCCGCGCTCGTCCGCGAGCGAGAGGAACTGGCGCGGGGTGAGCCCCGTCTTGGTCTCGATGTTGTCGAGGTACGCCTGGAACGACATGACGCGAGGCTAGCGTCGCCGTCCCGACCACGTCCATCGAAGAGGCGGTCGCGTCCGTGCCGTGCGCGACGCCCCGGTACGGTCGAAGGATGGCCGTCACCCTGCACCGGGCGCCCGTCGCCGACATCGCCCCGCTGACGCTGTACCGCATCCTCTGGATGCGCGTCAGCGTGTTCGTCGTCGAGCAGGAGGCCGCCTACCCCGAGATCGACGGGCGCGACATCGAGCCGGGCGCCGAACTGATGTGGGCGAGCGAAGGCGACGACGTGCTCGCGACGCTCCGTCTCCTGCGCGAGCCCTCGAACACCCGGATCGGTCGGGTCGCCACCGCCGCGTCCGCTCGCGGCCGAGGGTTTGCCGCCGACCTCATGCGCGCGGCCGTCGAGATCCTGGATGCCGAGGCCCCCGGCATCCCGATCCTGCTCGACGCGCAGGCGCACCTGGCATCCTGGTACGGACGATTCGGCTTCGTCGTGTCGGGGGCGCCGTTCGCCGAGGACGGGATCCCGCATGTGCCGATGCGGCGGACGCGCCTCACGACCGAGCGTCTGGTGCTGCGCGAATGGACCCGGTCCGATGAGGATCGCGCGTTCCTGTTCGACATGTATCGCCGGCCCGACGTGCGCCGGTACCTCGGCAACGGCCAGGTGATGACCGACCCGGCCGAGGTCGACGCGATGCTCGACCGGTGGATGGGCGCCACCGACGGCGTCCTGGGCGTTCGGGCCGTCGAGACCCGCGACGGCCGGCGGCTGGGGTCGGTGCTGCTGAAGCGCATCCCGTGGTCGGCGGGTGCGGGCGACGGGCAGCCGAGAGACATCGAGATCGGCTGGCACTTCCACCCCGACGCGTGGGGGTCGGGATACGCCACCGAGGCCGCGGCCGCGGTCCTCGCGCTCGCGCACGAGCACGGCATCCGCCGGATCGTCGCGGTCACGAACCCGGCGAACACGGCCTCCGGCGCGCTCGCGCAGCGCATCGGGCTGCGCCCGGTCGGCGAGACGGCCGATTACTACGACACCACCTGCGCTCTCTACGTCGGCGAAGTCGACGCGTGAGAGTCCGCGCGGCGGCGGCGACGGCCCTGGCGCTCGCCTGCGTCCTCGTTCTGGCGGGATGCGACCTGAAGTTCTCGCTGGGGTTCGGCTCGGGGTCCGACGGGTCGTTCTCGGGGTCGGAGCTGACCGTGCCCGTGCTCTACGCGAGCGGCAAGAAGGGCGGGGTGACCAGCCAGCGCATCACGGCCGACTCCGCCGACGGTGGCGACCTCAGCATCGACATCACCGAGAACGATGTCAGCGGCGTCGATCCGGTCACCCAGTCGGCGACGTGGACGGCCGTGACCGCGGCGACACTGCTCACCGGAGCCCGCCCCGACACCGCGTACACGTTCGGTTTCGATGCGCGCATCGCCACCCCCGCGGCGGGGGCGGTCACCGCGGTCGGCGTGCTCGCGCTGTACTACGGCGCCGACGTGCAGCCCGGGGTCGCGCTCACGGGCGGGGTGACCCCGCTCGGTGCCGTGAGTCCGGTGGCGGGGCTTCCCGAACAGGTCTCGGCAGCGATTGAGGCGGGCGGGATCGACACGATCCTCGTGCCCGCGGGCCAGCGGACGGCGGTGGATGCCGAGGGCACGGCCGTCGACCTCGACCAGCTCGCGGCGACCGGGGGGATGACCATCACCGAGGTCGCCGACATCGCGAGCGCGTACGCGGTCATGACCGGGGAGGACCTCCCCGAGTCCGTCTTCCCGACGCCTCCCCCCTCGCCCTCGGCCCTGCCCACGGCGGCGGATGCACCCGCGGTGCCGGATGCCGTGGCCGCCGCCGTCGACGATGCGCTGGATCGCGCGCGGTCCTCGCTCGACTCCGCGCCCGGAAGCACCCTCGCCGACCGGGCGCGGGCGGCGGTCGCGCGCGGCGAGCAGCTGCTCGCGGAGGACGACGCGGGCGGCGCGTGGGCCGCCGCGACGACCGCCGCCGACACCGCCGCCGCGGCTGCGGCGCCCGCGCTTGCATCGACGGATGCGCAGACGCTCGCGACCGCCGCCGTTGCCGATACCGACGCGCTGCTGGGCGATCTGGCAGCGGCACCCTCGTCGCTCGACGATGCCGATCCAGTGCTCGCTGCGATCGGCTGGGCTGCCGAGGCCGACGCGCTCGCCGAGCAGGCGCAGGCGTTCCTCGCGGCCGACGCCGACCCCTCGCTCGCCGCCGCGGGGCTGACCTCCGCCGCCCTGGCATCCTCGGCGGTGCAGACCGCGCGCGCCCTCGCGGAACTGCGCACCGACATCGACGGGGCGGGCGGGCTCGCGTCCGACGCCGACCTCGACGGTCTCGCGTCGCTGCTGCGACGGGCGGCGGTGGCCGCGACCGACGCCTACGACGCGCGGCGCGGCGACAGCCCGCTGGCGGCGGACGACCTCAACGGCTTGCGCACGACAGCGCTCGAGACGGCACGCGACGCGCTGGGCGCGCGGACCGACGAGGGGGGAGCGTGGCTCGCCCTGGGTGTGTCGACCGCCGCATTCGCGCGCAGCTCCGCGGCGCTGTCGGCGCAGTCCGCCGTGCGGGTGCCCGACGGTGTCGACCCCTCGGATGCCATCGCCCAACGCATCGGAATCGCCGACGAATACACGGTCCGGGCGGTCGACGCGCTCACGGCGACCGGCGCCGCCCTTCCCCTCCTGCGGGGTGCCCTCGCCGATGCGGCGTCCGCCGCGGCATCCACTCCCGTGCCGGGCGCATCGGCGGTGTTCACGACGCCGTTCCTGCGCGCGCGGGTGCTGGCCTTCGCCGGCGGAGTGCAACTCGACTGACACAGGCGGCCGCGGGGCCGCCCGGCGCAGGGCGGGCGACGGATCAGTGCGGCGCGTGATACTCCGCCGTTCCGCGCTTCCAGTACCCCTTCACGATCGTGGCGGCGGGGTCGCCGGTCCACCGGTCGAGCAGCAGCGCCCGACCCGCCCGCACGACCGACTGCTCGGCGGCGACGAAGCCGAAGACGCAGCCGTCCGGCCGCTCCTCGAGGTCGAGCGCGTCCAGCCAATCGATGAGCTCCGAGCCCGCGGGGCGTTCCCCGCGGTGCAGTTGGACGACCTCCACGCCCGCGGGTGCGGCGACGGGCAGGTCGTAGGCGGCGGAGGGGACCTCGACGGCGATGCGCCCCACCGCCTCGACGTCCATCGCCTCGGCGAAGCGTCGGATCGCCGGGACCGCCGTCTCGTCGCCGGCCAGCAGCCACGCATCCGGCCGGCCCGTCAGCACCATCGACCCCCGCGGCCCGCCCACACCGACGGGGGCGCCGATCGGAGCCGTCCCGGCCCATCGGCTGCCCACCCCGTCGCCGTGCAGGGCCACGTCGATGTCGAGGCGGCCGGCCTCGGCATCCCATGCGACCGGCGTGTACTCCCGGTTCGGTGACGTCCGCATCTCGTCCGTCGTGACCGCTGCCTCGGGGAAGAACACGCGCACGTGATCGTCGGCGCCGGGGGAGTCGAAACCCCGCAGATCAGGACCCTCGAGGTGCAGGCGCACGCAGGCCGGCGTGAGGAACGTCCGAGCAGCGAGCGTCGCCGAACGGAAGACGAGGTCGTGTCGGCGGGGTTCGAGGCGGGCGTCGCACCGCGAGTTCGACAGATTCACATAGCTAAGGCTAACCTAACTTTTCCGAGCGTTGGGGTCCTCCCGCTGCTCGCGCACCGTACACAGCACCGGAGTGACACACATGAGTTCTCGCCTGTCCCGCACCACCCTCCGCCCCGCCGCGATCGTCTCACTCGCGGCAGCCCTCGCCCTCA
This sequence comes from Microbacterium sp. NPDC007973, assembly GCF_042958465.1. NCBI lineage: Bacteria > Bacillati > Actinomycetota > Actinomycetes > Micrococcales > Microbacteriaceae > Microbacterium > Microbacterium sp. NPDC007973. Next base: position 620,836 of record NZ_JBIBJJ010000004.1, on the reverse strand, counting down.
CGGGCTGCGCCTCGGGAGCCGCCGCGCCCGCCGAGAGTGCCGCGGCCACGACCGTCACGGTCGAGGACAACCACGGGTCCATCGAGGTGCCGGTGGCGCCGGAGCGGGTCGTCGCGCTCGACAACACGACGTTCGAGACGCTCAGCGAGTGGGGCGTGACGCTCGTCGCGGCCCCCAAGCCGCTCATGTACGACCTCTGGCCCTCGCTCTCGGGCGGCGACGAGGTGCTCGACGCGGGCCTGCACCGCGAGCCGAACATCGAGAACATCCTCGCGGCCGACCCCGATCTCATCGTCGGCGGCTACCGCTTCCGCGAGATCTACGACCAGCTCACGGAGATCCAGCCCGCGACGATCGAGACGAGCCCGCGCGACGGCGAGGAGCACACGTCCGAGCTCAAGCGCCAGACCGCCATCCTCGGCCAGGTCTTCGACAAGAACGACGAGGCGGCGACGCTGAACGCCGACCTGGACGCCGCCATCGCCGATGCGAAGGCCGCGTACGACCCGTCGCAGACGGTGATGGGGCTGATCACCTCCGGGGGGAAGATCTCGTACGCCGCTCCCGGAGAAGGCCGCGGGGTCGGACACCTCTTCCCGACGCTGGGCCTGACCCCCACCCTCGACCGCGCGGCCGAGGACGCCTCGCACGGCGACGACATCAGCGTCGAGGCGATCGCCGCCGCGAATCCGGAGTGGCTGTTCGTGCTCGACCGCGACGCGATGTTCGGGGAGGACGGATACGTCTCCGCGAAGGAACTCGTCGAGAACGCCGAAGCGCTGAAGAACGTCCCCGCGGTGCAGAAGAACCAGATCGTGTATCTCGACGGCAGCTTCTACCTCGACGAGGGCATCCAGGCATACACGAAGCTCTACCGCTCGGCCGCCGAGGCCTTCGCCTCCTGACCCCGGTGGGGGTCCGGAGGTCGGGCCCCCACCCCGCTCATGAACGTCACCGTTTCCTCTCCACCCCCGCTCCGTCGACGCCTCGCTCTGCCGACGGCTCTCGCGGGCGTCGCCGGCCTCGTCGTCCTGTCTCTCTTCGTCGGCGCCTACGACATCGCCGGCGACGGCTTCGGCGCCGAGATGTTCTTCATCTCGCGCGTGCCCCGCACCCTCGCCCTCGTCCTCGCCGGCTGCGCGATGGCCGTCTCCGGCCTCATCATGCAGCTGCTCACGCAGAACCGTTTCGTCGAGCCCTCCACCACGGGCACCTCCGAGTGGGCCGCGCTCGGTCTGCTCGTGACGGTGCTCCTCGCGCCGGCGGCTCCGCTCATCGTCCGGATGGTCGTGGCATCCGTCGCCGCGTTCGGGGGGACCATGATCTTCATCGGCATCCTGCGCCGCATCTCCCTGCGGTCCTCGCTCGTGGTGCCCCTCATCGGGATCATGCTCGGCGCGGTCGTCTCGGCCTTCACGACGTACCTCGCCGTCTCGACCAACTCGCTGCAGATGCTCGGCACGTGGTTCATGGGCAGCTTCACCTCGATCGTGCGCGGACGCTACGAGGTGCTGTGGGTGGTCGCCATCGTCGTGCTCCTGGTCTTCCTCTACGCGGACCGCATCACGGTCGCGGGCCTCGGGCGCGACATCGCGACCTCGGTCGGACTCGACCACACCCGCGTGATGCTCATCGGCACCGCTCTCGTGGCCGTCGCCACGGGCGTCACCACGGTGGTGGTGGGCTTCCTGCCCTTCCTCGGGCTGGTCGTGCCGAACCTCGTGTCGATGTGGCGCGGCGACAGCGCCCGCGCCAACCTGCCCTGGGTGTGCCTGGGCGGGGTGGCCATCGTCATCGTGTGCGACATCGTCGGGAGGGTGATCCGGATGCCGTTCGAGGTCCCTGTCTCGATGATCCTCGGGGTCGTCGGATCCGCGGTGTTCATCACCCTGCTGCTGCGGGTGCGTGCCCGTGGCTGAGGTGCTGGTGCGCTCCGCCCCGCCGCGCACGGCCCGACGCCCGCGGATCGCCCTGCGATTCGGCATCCTGATCCTCGTCGTGGTGGTCGCCGCCGTCGGGGTCCTCACCTGGAACGTGCCGGGGGAGCCGGGCTCGCGGGCCTTCTGGCTCGCCGTGAACCTCCGCGTCGTGAGCGTCGCGACCATCGCCCTCGTCGCCTGCTGCCAGGCGGTGGCGACGGTGCTGTTCCACACCGCGACGGCGAACCGCATCCTGACCCCGTCGATCATGGGCTTCGACGCGCTCTACGTCGTCATGCAGACGGCCCTCGTGTTCTTCTTCGGCAGTGCGGCGCTCTCGGCGACCGACGGCCTGCTCAAGGTCGTCGTGCAGAGCGTGCTCATGGTGGGCTTCGCGACGCTGCTGTACGGCTGGCTGTTCGCCGGTCGTCGCGGGAACCTCCACATCATGCTCCTGGTCGGGGTGGTGCTGGGCGTCGGCTTCGGTTCGCTCTCCACCGTGATGCAGCGGCTTCTCACACCGAGCGACTTCGACATCCTCTCGGCGCGGCTGTTCGGCAACCTCTCCAACTCGGATGCCGAGTACCTGCCGTGGGGAGCCCTCGTCGTCGCCGTGGTGCTCGTGCTGGTCTGGCGCGCGCGGCACCGCCTCGACGTGCTGGCGCTCGGTCGCGAGGCATCCGTCAATCTGGGACTGGCGTATCGGCGCGAGGTGATCGGGATGCTCGTGCTCGTGGCCGTGCTGATCTCGGTGTCGACCACGATGGTCGGGCCGATGACGTTCTTCGGCTTCATCGTCGCGACCCTCGCGTACCAGCTCGCGGGCTCGGCGCAGCACCGCGTGGTGTTGCCGTTCGCCGTGCTGCTCGGCATGGCGACCCTGCTCGGCGCGTACGTCGTGCTGCGGCACGTGTTCTACGCCGCCGGGATGCTCTCGATCATCATCGAGTTCGTCGGCGGCGTCTTCTTCCTCGTCTACCTCCTCCGAAAGGGGAGCCTGTGATCTCGCTCACCGACGTCACGATGACCTACGGCGACCTGACCGTGCTGGGCCCCGTGACCCTCGACATCCCCGCCGGTGGGGTCACGGCGCTCGTCGGCCCGAACGGCGCCGGCAAGTCGACCCTGCTCACGATCGTCGGGCGACTGACGACCGCGACGAGCGGCCGCGTCACCGTCGCCGGCCACGACGTGACGACGACGCCGGGGCGGACGCTCGCGAAGATCGTGTCGATCCTGCGGCAGGAGAACCACTTCGTCACGCGCCTCACGGTGCGCGAGCTCGTCGGTTTCGGACGCTTCCCGCACTCGCAGGGGCGGCTCACCGCTCTCGACCACGCGAAGATCGACGAGGCGATCGCCTTCCTCGACCTCACGGAACTCGCCGGACGCTATCTCGATCAGCTCTCCGGCGGGCAGCGCCAGCGGGCGTACGTCGCGATGGTGCTCGCGCAGGACACCGACTACATCCTCCTCGACGAGCCCCTGAACAACCTCGACATGAAGCACGCCGTGGCGATGATGGGGCAGCTCCGCCGCGCGGCCGACGAACTCGGCAAGACGATCGTCATCGTCGTGCACGACATCAACTTCGCGGCGGCCTACGCCGATCGCATCGTCGCTCTCGCGGAGGGGCGGGTGGTGCACGTCGGCACCCCGGGAGAGCTCATGACGCCGGACACGCTCGAGGAGGTCTTCGGCACCCCTGTCGACGTGCGTCGAGAAGGACCGTATCCGCTGGCGGTGTACTACCGGTGAGCCGTCAGAGCTGGATGCCGTTGTCCTCGTCGTTGACGCCGACGTTGCGGCCGCGGCTGGACTCGTAAGCGATGAGCCACCCGACCGATACGGCGGCGGCGATGACCACACCCAGCCAGACGTTCTGCCAGACGAGTCCGAAGAGGATGCCGAGCCCCAGCAGCAGCACGCTCCCGAGGACCCAGTACGTACGTCCGCGCGGCCAGCCGGTGCCCGATTGCATCATGGGCCCACACTAGGCGGCGCGTGCTCGTGCGGGCGGGTGGTTGCGTCCTCGGTGCGACGCGGTCGGTGCCGCGGCCCGGTCCCGTTCGGATGCGTCCGGGTATCCGCGCGCTCACGGGGCGGCCGTCGCCTCCCGGCGGGTTCGACCGTCCCCGCGGGGCGGTCACCGATCGCGGTGATCCTCCGGGTGCAGGCGCGGACCGCGTCGGGGCTCCAGCCCCGCGCCGGCGTAGATGAGGCGGATCACGCGCTGCCGGTGCCCCGCGAACGGTTCGAGCAGCTCGAGCATGCCGTCGTCGTCGGTGCGGTGACCGGTGAGGGCGTACCCGACCTGGTGAGCGAGGTGGTAGTCGCCCACGCTCACGGCATCCGGGTCTCCGAAGGCGCGGATGCGCGTCTCGGCGCTCGTCCAGATACCGACGCCGCGCAGGCTGATGAAGACGCGATCTCGCGCCTCGCCGTCGGTCGCCGCGCTCGCCGCGCGGACGACGGTGGCTCCGCGACGCGCGGTCTCGACGATGGTGCGCGACTGGGGCGGTTCGAGACCCGCACGGTGCCAGGCCCACGAGGGCACGTGCCGCCAGCCCTCGATGTCGGGCGGGGCGAACATGGGGCGCGGCGTCGGACCCGGTGCCCGCTCGCCGTACCAGGTGACGATGCTCCGCCACGCGGAGAACGCCTGCATGCTCGTGACCTTCTGCTCCATGATCGCGCTCACCAGAGCGTCGAAGACGAGGTCGGTGCGCCCGATACGCAGATCGGGATGCCGGTGGTGCCACGCCGCGACGGACGGATGCCGTGACGCATCGAAATCGTCGGGATCGTCGTGTGCGCCGCACAGGGCGGGGAGCTGGTCGAGCACCCACGAGGCGCCGGGGCCCCAGGCCGCCGCCCTCACGCCACCCCCGACACGCTGACGGAGGGCGAGGGTCGCAACACCGATGGGTGTGCGACTGACCCGCCAGACGACGCCGCCGTTCGCCAGCGGCGCGGTTGCGAGGTAGGTCGGGTCGTTGGTGCCGTGGCGCTGCGCCGAGACCGTGCGACCGATGTCGACCGCACGAGCGGGGCGGTACTCGGTCTCGAGGGGGCGCTCAGCCGGTGCGACGAGCTCGCGCGTCGAGCGCCGCGTGCGCACCCCGGTCGACCTCATGCCGACACCCTACGTCGCATCGCCGACATCGCGGCATCCGTGGGCCCGATCCGCTGCGCGGAGGCCGGGACGATCAGAAACGGTCGGGCGAGGGCGTGCCGTGTCCGTAGCGGATCGAGACGTCGGCGTGACGGTCGAAGCGGTAGCCGACGCCGCGCACGGTGCGCACGATGTCCTCGTAGGCGCCGAGCTTGGCGCGCAGGCGCCGCACGTGCACGTCGATGGTGCGCTCGCCGGGGGCGTCGTCGTCGGTCGCGCCCTCCCACAATGAGGCGACCAGCTCGGTGCGCTCGATCGTGCGGCCCTCGCGCAGGACGAGGTACTGCAGCAGCTCGAACTCCTTGAAGGTGAAGGCCGCCGATTCGCCGTCGATCAGGACGCGCTTGCGCGAGATGTCGACGACCACGCCGCCGGGGGCGCGGTCCTCCTCGGCGGGCTCGTCCTTCGTGCGCGCGACGGCCGACGGCTCGTGCAGGGCGAGGCGGACGACGTCGACGTCGCGACCGCCGGAGCCCACGGGGGCCAGGGCGACCGTGGCGTACGTCTCCGCGGCGGGCGCCAGCTCGCCGAGCGTGCGACGCAGGGCCTCCACCAGGGTGCCGAGGCTGACGCCGGCGGCGGCGGCCTTGGCCTCGTCGATGCCGACGTACAGGGCGAACCCGCGCGGAGCGGTGGCGGTCGCCGCCCGAGGAGCGTCGGCGGCGGCCGCAGGGTCGGTCACTGCGGCGGGGCGCGGAGCGGCGGCTCGGGGCGTGGCGGGGACGGTCACGCGCGGAGCCTGCGGGCGGGCGGCGGAGGCGGTCTGAGGGCGGTCGAGAACAGCGGAGATCGACATGAGGAGAAAGTCCTTGGGTGGGTGAACCCGGAAGCGTCGTCAGAGAGCGGGGTTCGACGGGAGGTGAGGGCCGAAGGGCCGGAGCGCGGCACCGTGGAGCGCGTGATCGACGCGGGTCTCAGGTGACCGGGGGACGAGGTCGGCGTTCAGAAGCACGAGGTCGTCCGGGCGAGGGGTCGCTGTTAGCGGCACATTCGACAACACATGACGGCGCGGCCGGGCATCATCATGCCGGCAGTCCTGTTCGCCTCCCGGGCGGACAGAGAACGCGCAGTCACAGTCATGGGGGCGATTATTACCTACCGCGTCGGGAACCGTCAAATCCGTCCTGCGCGTCCGATTGCCGAGCATTCTGCGCAGCGTCGGTGGGGGATCTCGGAGAGAGCCGGGCATTCTGCTCGGAAGAGCTCGCCCTCGCGGGAGCGGCGTACTCTCTCGGCATGGCCGATCTGAGCTTCGCCGACGACAAGACGGCATCCCGATTCACCCTTCACGACGGGGATGACCTCGTCTCCGTCCTCGACTACCGGGACGACGGCCGCACCGTCGCCCTCACACGCGCCTTCACCGTCCCCACCTTCCGCGGGCACGGGTACGCCGCCGTCATCACGGAGCGGGCGGTCGACGCGATCGAAGCCGCGGGTGACCGCGAGATCATCCCCGTGTGCTGGTACGTGGGGGAATGGTTCGAGGCGCACCCCGAGCGCGCGGGTCTGCTGCAGGCGCGTCGCACGTCCTGACGACCCGGCTGCGTCGCGGCGTCGGCCCTCGGGGAGGCGGGCGCGCGGCCGAACGGGGCCGTCGACGCGAACCCCGTTCCGCGCGTACGCGCGCGGTCGGCGAGCGTCAACCCCTGCCCGCGGGTTCCGCGGCCCGAGGAAGCTGGAGATCTCGAAAGGGGGAGTCATGAACGACGACCGCGATCTGCCCGAAGGCGTCATCGACGCCGACCCGCCCGGTGGATGGGAGAGCGGCGACGTCGCCGACGCCGAGACCGCCGAGCGCAACGACAGCGCGAAGGGCTCGCCGCGTCTGAACGACGCCGCGCCCTCGGATCCCATCGAAGGCGATGCCGCCAGCCACGGCATCGACCCCGACCTGAGCACGGAGGACTGACATGACGGACGAGACACGGGCCCCCGAGCCCGCCGACGGCCCGGACGGCGGCGCCGGAGCAGCCGATTCGGTCGGCGGAGCGCTGCACAGCGACCGGAAGGTCGCGCGCCCCGACGAGCAGTCGGAGCCGGCGATGGACACGCACCCCACCGACGACGAGGCCCGGATCCAGGGTGTGATCGTGCAGACGCGCGCCGACGTCGGCGACAAGAGCGAGGAGCGCATCGCCGACGTGCTGCGGCAGCGCTTCGCGGAGGTCGGGCTCGACCTCGGCGACGACCGCATCCGGGCGCTCGCGGCGGAGGTCGCCAGCTCCTGAGCGTGCTCGCGAACGCCCCGCACTCCCTTCGGAGGCGGGGCGTTCGCGCGCACGGAGGGTTCCTTTCTCCGGTCCGATGCCGCGGTCGGGCTCCCCGTCGGGCGTCGCTGCGAGCCGATGTCGGAGGTGCGACGTACCGTGGCTGCATGCGGATCCTGCACACCTCCGACTGGCATATCGGGCGCACCTTCCACGGGCACTCGACGCTCGACGCGCTGAGCGCGGTGCTGACCGCGCTCGTCGAACAGGTGCGCGAGAACGCCGTCGACCTGGTCGTCGTGGCCGGAGACGTCTTCGACTCGGCCGCTCCGTCGGCCGCCTGCTACCCCGTGCTCACGCAGACGCTGGCCTCCCTGACCGAGACCGGGGCGAAGGTCGTCGTCACCAGCGGCAACCACGATTCGGCGGCGCGGTTGGGCTTCCAGTCCGCGCTGCTGCGCGACGAGATCACGGTGATCACCGACCCCGCGACGGTGGGGACGCCGGTCACCCTCGTCGACGCCCACGGTCCGGTGCACGTCTACGGCATCCCGTACCTCGAGCCCGCCATCGTGCGCCATCTGTGGGAGGGCGTCGAGCTGCGCACGCAGGCGCAGACGATGGCGCATGCGTTCGAACTCATTCGCGCCGACATGGCCGAGCGCGGCGGTCGTGCCGTGGTCGCCGCCCACTGCTTCGCCGCGGGGGTCGATTCCACGCCCGGCGTGGAGCGAGAGATCCGCCAGGGCGGTCTCGACGTGGTCCCGCTGTCGACCTTCGACGGACCCGATTACGTGGCGCTGGGGCACATCCACAGCCGCCAGCAGGTGTCCGATCGGGTCCGGTACGCAGGGGCGCCGGTGCACTACAGCTTCGGCGAGGCGGGCAAGCCGCGCGGGTCCTGGCTCGTCGAACTCGACGCCGACGGCCTCGCCACGGTGTCGTGGCTCGCCCTGCCGGTCCCACGGCCTCTCGCGACCCTGCGGGGGCCGCTCGAAGAGCTGCTCACGGCCGACCGGTTCGCCGGTCACGACGAGCACTGGGTGCGCGCCGAATACACCGACGCCACCCCGCAGCCCGACCCGATGCGCCGGTTGCAGGCGCGCTTCCCGTGGTGCGCGACCGTCGTTCACCTCCCCGAGAACGCGAGGGACGACGGCGGCGTGGGCTATGCCCAGCGCGTGCGTGCGGCTCGTGACGACGGCGAGGTCATCGACGCCTTCCTCTCGCACGTCCGCGAAGGAGAGGCGGCGTCGGAGGCCGAACGCGCCCTCATCCGCGAGGTGCTCGACGCGCGTCGAGTTTTGGAGGCGCGGTCGTGAAGCTTCACCGCCTCGAACTCGAGGGTTTCGGACCGTTCCTCGAGACGCAGACCGTCGACTTCGACGCCTTCGCCGCGGACGGCATCTTCCTCATCACCGGCCGCACGGGCGCGGGCAAGTCGAGTGTGCTCGACGGCGTCTGCTACGCCCTGTACGGGGGAGTACCGCGATACGACGGCGCGGAGCGTCGGCTGCGCAGCGATCACTGCGCACCCGACGATCCGACGCGAGTGACGCTCGAGTTCAGCGCCGCCGGGCGACGCTGGCGCATCACGCGCTCGCCCGAGTTCGAGCGCCCCAAGCGCCGAGGCGGGGGAACGACCAAGGAGCCCCACCGGGCGCTGCTCGAGGTGTCGACCGACGAGGGGTGGACGGGCGTCGCCGCGCGCCCCGTCGACGTGGCCGCGCAGCTCGACGAGATCCTCGGGCTCTCGCAGCAGCAGTTCCTCCAGGTCATCCTGCTCGCTCAGAACCGCTTCGCGCGATTCCTGCTCGCGAAGAACGACGAGCGATTGGGCCTCCTGCGCACCCTCTTCGGCACCCGCACCTTCGAGCAGTACGCCACCGATCTCGACGACCGCCGCAAGCGCGCCCACGACGCGCTCGCGGCCGAGGGGGTGGAGGTGACCACGCTGCTCGACGAGGCCGAACGCCTGGCCGGAGAGCTCGATGCCGTCGACCCCGACCACCGTGGCGTCGACGCTGACCAGTCGGGGGATGCCGGCGCAGACGCCGAGCCCGGTTCGCTCTCGAGCGTCGACCGGCTGGCCCGTATCGTGCGGTCCGTCGAACGCGCCGAGTACCGCGTCGAGACCCTCGCGCGCGAACGCGAGGCAGCCGACGCGCGCCTGGACGCCGCCCTGGTCGCGGAGCGGGATGCGACCGCGCTGCGGGAGCGCCAGGATGAGCGGCAACGGGTCCGTGAGCGGCTCGCCACTCTGGAGGGCGATGGCGAACGGATCCGCGCGCTCCGCGCCGAAGCCGCCCTCGCGGCGGACGCGGAAGGCATTCGCAGCGCCCTCGAGACCGGGGCGGCGACGGCTTCGACCGCTGCCGACGCGACCGATCGCGTGCGCGCCGCAGCCGACGCTGCGCGGGTGCTCGGCGAATCGGTCGGCGGCACCGACGACGACATCGCCCTCCTGCGCGCGCCGGGTGTCGAGCCCGAGATGAGCACGCCTCTCGTCGGGGCGAGCGTCGCCGTCGACCTCGACGACGCGTTGGCCCGGCGCGCCGACGACCTCACCGCATCGCTGTCCCGCGGAGAGGCGGCGCTCTCCGCCGAGGGCGAGGCGCGCGGGGTCGACGCCGACATCGAGAGGATCCTCGCGCGGGTGTCGACGGCGGACGCGGAACGAGAGGCTCTCATCGGCGGCCGCGCTGACCTCCCCGCGATGCTCGCGACGCTCGACGAGCGTCTGACCGAACTCGTCACGGGAGCCGCGCGTCGGGAGGCCTCGATCGTCGCGCGTGACGAGGTGCGTCGCCGCCTCGAGGCCTCTCGCGAAGCGGCCCGTCTGCTCGAGCACCGCGATCAGGCCGACCTCGCGTCGCTCGTCCGCTCCGACGCCCTCCAGCGGGCGGTCGAGGCGTGGACCACGCTCCTCCGGCGACGGCTCGATGGAGCCGCCGTCGAGCTCGCCCATGATCTCGTCGACGGCGAGCCGTGCGCCGTGTGCGGTTCGCGGGAGCACCCGCACCCCGCGCAGGGCGGCGCCGCGCCGGTCTCCGACGACGAACTGGCGTCCGCTGAGGAGCGCAAGAACCTCGCCGCCGAAGAAGACCGCCTCGCATCCGACGCGGCGCGGGTCGCGCGAGACGCCCACGCCCTGGCCGCGGCTCGGGCGGGCGGAGAAGACGTCCAGACGCTGACGGCCCGACTCGCGACAAGCGAGGAGGAGGTCGCTCAGGCGACCGCCGATGCGGAGGAGCACGAGCGGGTGCGGCTCGAGCGCGCGGCAGCGGCCGAGCTCGGCGAGAAGATCTCTCGACGCCTCGACGAGGTGGGCGACGAGCTCGCCGAGGCCCGCCAGGAGCTCGCGCTCGCGAGGCAGCGGGCCGAAGACCTTCGACGGGTCGTGGCCGACGCGCGCGGGTCGTTCGACTCGGTCGCCGCGCGTCAGCGCGACCTCCGGGCACGACGCGACGTCATCCGCGAGCTCCGTGACGCGCGCGCTGATCTGGCCCGGGCGCTCGAGGCGCGGGAGGTGGCCGACCGGGTCCTCTCTGCGCTGATCGCCGACAGCCCGTTCGCCGACGCGGCCTCCGTCGAGGCCGCGTTGCGGTCCGACATCGACCGACGTCGGCTGGAGGGCGTGGTGGCCGAGCACACCGCGACCGTGACCTCCACCCGGGAACGGCTCCTGGAGCTCGAACTCCAGCTCGCCGGTGCCGATGACGAGCCGCTCGAGCTCGCCCCGTTCGTCGCCGAGGTCGCCTCCGCGCGAGGCGCCGTGCAAGAGGCGGCCGCAGCACACGCGGCAGCGCGGGCGCTGGCCGAACGGCTGCGGGCGCTCGCGGAGCGCGCCGATGCCGCTCATGCCTCGGTCGCCGCGCTGGTCGCGGAGCACGCGGTCATCGCGCGGTTGGCCGACACCGTCGCGGGACGCGCGCCGAACACGCGCCGCATGACCTTGGAGACCTTCGTCCTGGCCGCGGAGCTCGAAGAGATCGTGGCGGCCGCCAACGTCCGCCTCGACGACATGTCGTCCGGCCGTTACCGTCTGCAGCACACCGACGCGCTCGCGGCTCGAGGCGCCGCGAGCGGGCTCGGGCTCGAGATCATGGACGCGTTCACCGGGCAGTGCCGACCGCCGCAATCGCTGTCCGGGGGAGAGACCTTCCTGACCTCGCTCGCCCTCGCCCTGGGGCTCGCCGAGGTGGTCACCGCCCGGGCGGGCGGCATCCATCTCGACACGCTCTTCATCGACGAAGGGTTCGGCTCCCTCGACGACGACACGCTCGACCTCGCGATGCGCACCCTCGACGAGCTGCGCCAGGGCGGACGCACGGTGGGCGTCATCAGCCACGTGGCCTCGATGAAGGACCAGCTGCCGGCGCAGTTGCACGTGACGGCCACCCCGCGGGGCCCGAGCGTGATCCGGCACGACCACGTGGTGACGCCCGTTTGAGAGCGGGGGCAGCACGCCCCGTCTAGGCTGATCGCATGCGCAAGAGCACCCTCTGGACCGTTCTCGGGGTCATCGCCGCCGTGATCATCGCCTGGGTCGTCGTGAACGTGCTGTTCTCGCTCATCGCCTTCGTCTTCCGCCTCGTCGCCGTCGCGATCGTCGCGCTCATCGTGTTCCTCGTGCTGCGTGCCGTCTTCGCGCGCCGCGACGTAGACTGACCTACCGAGCGCGGCGCCGGCGATCTGCGCCTGCGCCGCAACAGGGGCCGCCCGACCGAGCACGGCGTCGGCGATCTGCGCCTGCGCCTGCGCCCTCACAGGGGCTGCACGACGGAGCGACGCCGTCGGCCGGCACGTGCGCCGCGAGAACGGACGGCCGGCGCTGGGTCCGCGGGGTGGTTATGCGCCGCGACAGCACCGGTCGGCGATGAGTCCCGCGCGCCGACGATCCGCGGCGTAGCGGTCGGTCGGGCCGACGCAAGCCCGTCCGTGGTGTCGGAGGTCGGGAGTAGCGTCCCCCTCGATGTCCGAGAAGCCGCCCGCCCCCGCAGAGACCGCCCACCCCGCCACCCGCGACATCGTGCTGTCGCCGAAGCATCGCTGGAGGGCGTACTGGGTCGCGGTCGCCGTGGCGGCGCTCACCATCCTCGACCTCACGAAGGTCAACGTCGCTCTTCCATCGATCGAGGCGGCTCTGAACGCCGGCCCCACCGAGCTGCAGCTCGTCGTCTCGGGCTACATCCTCACGTTCGGGCTCGTCCTGGTGCCGGCGGGGCGTCTGGGCGACATCCGCTCGCGCCGCGTGCTCTTCCTCGTGGGCTTGTCGCTGTTCCTGGTCACGAGCCTGGCCTGCGCGCTCGCGCCGAACACCACCGTGCTGCTCGTCGCCCGTCTGCTGCAGGGCGTGGCCGCCGGCATCCAGATGCCGCAGGTGCTCGGGTTGGTGCAGCAGCTGTTCCAGGGCAAGGAGCGCGGGCGCGCCTTCGGTCTCTTCGGGGCCACGATCGGTATCGCGACCGCCTTCGGACCGACGCTCGGTGGTCTGCTCATCGCGCTGGGCGGCGACACCGACGGGTGGCGGCTGATCTTCTGGATCAACATCCCCCTGGTCGCCGTCGTCATCGCCCTCGCGGCGTGGCTGTTGCCGAACACGCGCGAGAAATCGCGGCGCCGGCTCGACCTCGACCCCGTCGGCGTCCTGCTGTTCGCGCTGACGATCCTCGCGCTCATGTGGCCGTTCCTGTTCACGACGGGCAGCCCCGACGACGATCCCAACCGGTGGTGGTTGCTCGTGGCATCCGTCGTCTTCGCCGCGGCCTTCGTCTTCTGGGAACGCCGCTATGCGGATCGGGGGCGGATGCCGCTCATGCCGTTCTCGATCTTCTCGCTGTCGTCGTACCGCAACGGCGTGCTGATCTCGACCGCGTATTTCTCGGCCGTGCCCGCGATGTTCCTGCTCGGCACGCTCTTCCTGCAGGGCGGACTGGGACTCGCGCCGGTCTTCGCCGGCATGGTCACGATCGGGTTCGCGGTCGCGTCGGCGGCGAGTTCATGGGTCGGCGGCAACCTCGTGACCCGGCTCGGACGTCCGCTCGTGGTGTGGGGCATCCTCGGCATGGTGGCCACCGCCGGCGGGCTCGTGCTCGTCGCCCTGTTCACCGCGCCCGAGTGGACGCCGTGGGCGATGGCCGCCGTGATGGTGTTCGGCGGCTTCGCCGGGGGCCTGGTGATCTCCCCCAACCAGACCCTCACCCTGGCCGACATCCCCGTCCGCAGTGGTGGAGTCGCGGGATCCGTCGGTCAGCTCGGCCAGCGCATCGGCACGGCGGTGGGTACGGCGATCGCCCTCGCCCTCTTCTATGCCACGGTGTACCGCGAGCAGGGCAGCGTCGACGACACCGTCGTGCTGTACCACGACGCCTACGCGTCGGGAATGATCACCGTCGGCATCTTCCTCGGGCTGGCGCTCATCGTCGGCGTGGCCGACCTCGCCGGCCGCGCGCGGTCGGGGTCTCAGACGCCCTGAGCCGCGGCCTCTGCCGTTTGGGGTCAGACGCCGTAGCGGGAGCGGATCTCCGCGCGCAGGTCGTGGCTGCAGCGCTCGACCACGTCATCCCACAGTTCGGTCGCGCCGTCCTGCGCGCGGTCCGACACGGCGCGCAGGATGCGGATGGGCACACCGAACTGCTGGGCGACCCAGATCAGCGCGTACGACTCCATGTCGACCAGACTCGCCCCCAGCTCGCGGATGAGCCGTACGGTGTCGGCATCGTCGACGAAGTGGTCGCCCGTGGCGATGACGAGGCCCTCGTGGCCCGTCTCGACCCGCGTCGGCAGCGAGACGTGCTCGCCGAAGGCGCCGTCCAGCCCTTTCACGTCGTGCTGGATCGCGCCGGCGAGGTCGTAGATCCCGCCCTCGACCTCGTCATCGATCGCGCCGGCCGTTCCGACGACGACGATCTCCTCGTACTCGCCCGTCGACAGCGCACGCGTGAGCGCGTACGCGGCCGGGATCTTGCCCACTCCGGTGAGCAGGCGTTCGAAGCCGGGGAGGTCGTCCTCGAAGGCGACGAGTTCGGATGCGTGGGCGGCGACCAGGAGTTTCACGCTCTCATTCTCGCCGGAATCGGCGGAGGAGAACGGATGCCGAGAACAGGGCCGAGCGTGCCCGTGTCCCGCCGAGCGGGACACGGGCACGATCTCAGCTCTGGGCCGCGTCCGACGCGTCCGTGAGACGCGAGATCTCTTGCTGGGTCAGCTCCAAAGAGGCGCTGGCCAGCAGGTCGGCGACCTGCGAGACCTTCGACGCACTCGCGATGGGGGCGGCGACCGTCGGCTGCGCGCGCAGCCACGCGAGGGCCGTCGACGCGATCGACGCCTCGTGGGCACGACCCACCTCATCGAGGGCGTCGATCAGGGCGAGTCCGGCCGGGGTGGCCAGCTTCGCGGCGCCCTCTGCCCGGGGCGAGTCGCCCGCGGCATCCGCGCTGCGGTACTTGCCCGTGAGGAAGCCGCTGGCCAGGGCGTAGTACGGCACGAGCGACATGCCGTACTGCTCGGCGACGGGGACGATGTCGCGCTCGACCTCGGTGCGGTGCACGAGGTTGTAGTGCGGCTGCACGGCGACGGGGAGGTCGGCGCCGGCGGCCTCGGCGAGCGAGATCCACTCGCGGATCCGGGCGGCGGTGTAGTTCGACACGGCGACGTAGCGCACCAGACCGTCGGTGACCAGGTCGGCGAAGGCCGCGACGGTCTCTTCGAGGGGCGTCTGCTCGTCGTCGAAGTGCGCGTAGTACAGGTCGATGGTGTCGACGCCGAGGCGACCGAGCGAGGCCTCGGCGGCGGCGCGCACGTTCTTCGCGGACAGGCCGCGGAAATCGGGGTGCTGGCTGACCTTCGTCGCCACCACGACGTTCTCCGGCTTGCGCGAGGCCAGCCACTCGCCGATGAGGGTCTCGCTCTCGCCTCCCGCGTTGCCCGGGACCCACGCGCTGTACGCGTCGGCGGTGTCGATGAAGTTGCCTCCACCGGCGTGGAACGCGTCGAGCACCTCGAACGAGGTGTCGCGGTCGGCGGTCCAGCCGAAGACGTTGCCGCCGAGCGAGAGGGGGAGGATGTCGAGGTCGCTGCGTCCGATGCGCGTCATGATGCCCTTTCTGCAGAGGTCGAGTGACCTCGAGGACAACCGCGCGCTGTCGTGGGCATTCCCGAGACGCGCGCTCGCGCGTGTCTCGGCCCTGCGTCGGCGCGCGTTCCCGCCGCGCGCGCGTTCTCATCAGGCGCGCGTGATCGCGCAACTCTCGCGGGCGTTCCCCGCGGCGCGCCGGGTCAGCTTCCGCCGGACAGGATGCCGATGAGTCCGCTGACGAGCAGCCACAGGCCGATGCCGGCTCCGGCGATCCAGATCACGACCGTCCCGGCGGGGTACTTCTTCTTGCCGTCGCCGGTGGGGCCCTCGGGCGCGCTCACGAACGCACCATCATGACGATCGAGACGACGAGCACGGCGAGACCTCCGATGACGGCGATGGCGGCGATGATCGGCCCGCCCCCGGTGAGGAACGCGGCCACGCCGAGGGCGAGGAACAGCACGGCCAGGACGATGCCGACGATCTGATACACCCGGTACCGTCGGCTGACGTTCGACGTCTTCTGATCGCTCACGCTGTCCCCCTTCCCCCCAGGCTACCGAAAAGCTGTGGTTCTCCTGAGCCGATCGGTCCCGCCCCCGCCTCTTCCGGCGTAGCGTATGCGCATGGCGCGTCCCGTTCCCGATCCCATCCGCCCCGGCCAGGAGTCCGTGTGGGACTACCCGCGGCCGCCCCGCGTCGAACGGGTGAGCAAGCGCGCGCAGATCGACTTCGGCGGCGTGCGCATCGTCGACACCGACGACGTGGTGCGTGTGCTGGAGACCAGCCACCCGCCGGTCTACTACCTGCCCATCGCGGCTTTCGGTGACGCGCTGACGCTCGGTGAGGGAGCGTCGTTCTGCGAATTCAAGGGCGGTGCGCGCTACTTCGACGTCCACGGCGGCGGGGGAGCGGTCGCCGTGCGTGCGGCCTGGAACTACCCGCATCCGATGCCCGGGTACGAGATCCTCGATGATCGCGTCGCCGTCTACGCCGGGGAGATGGACCGGTGCGTCCTCGGAGGGGAGGTCGTCGAGCCGCAGCCGGGCGGGTTCTACGGCGGCTGGGTGACGAGCGACCTCGCCGGCCCGTTCAAGGGCGTGCCGGGATCGATGGGCTGGTAGCCCGGTTCCTCGTCCGTTGCGCGGTCAGTCGCGCGCGAAAGCCTGCGGCACGGCCGCGTGCAGATCGGCCAGCCACGCGCGGGCGTTGCCGTCGGACGGTGCGCGCCAGTCTCCGCGCGGCGACAGCGATCCCGCGGGCGAGACCTTCGGCCCGTTCGGGATGGCGGTGCGCTTGAACTGCGCGAACCCGAAGAAGCGGGAGAGGAAGACCTCGAGCCACTTCGCCACGGTGACGAGGTCGTACGACGGCCGCTCGCCCTCGGGGTAGCCGGGCGGCCAGGCTCCGGCATCCGGATCCGACCAGGCGTGCGCCGCGAGGAAGGCGATTTTCGAGGGTCGGAAACCGAAACGGAGCACGTGATAGAGCGTGAAGTCGTGCAGGTTGTACGGGCCGATGCGGTCTTCGGTCGACTGCATGCGTCCGTCCTGACCCGCGGGGACGAGCTCGGGGCTGATCTCGGTGTCGAGCACCGCCTGCAGCACGGTGACCGTCTCGGCGCTCAGCTCGCCCGAGCCGATGACCCAGCGGATGACGTGCTGAATGAGCGTCTTCGGCACGCCCGGGTTCACCGAGTAGTGGCTCATCTGGTCGCCGACGCCGTAGGTCGACCATCCGAGCGCGATCTCGGAGAGGTCGCCGGTGCCCACGACGATGCCGCCGTTCATGTTGGCGAGGCGGAAGAGGTAGTCGGTGCGCAGGCCGGCCTGCACGTTCTCGAAGGTCACGTCGTGCACCGGTTCGCCCGCGGCGAAGGGGTGACCCATGCGGGAGAGCATCTCGGATGCCGCGGGACGGATGTCGATCTCCTCGATCGTCGCTCCGACAGCCTCGGCGAGGGCGATCGCGTTCTTCTTCGTCTTGTCGCTGGTCGCGAATCCCGGGAGGGTGTACGCGAGGATGTCGCTGCGCGGGCGCCCCATACGGTCCATGGCACGGGCGATGACGAGCAGGGCGTGGGTGGAATCCAGTCCACCGCTCACTCCGAGCACGGGACGGGGCCGGCCGATCGCCTCGAGACGCTGAACCAGGCCCGACACCTGGATGTTGAACGCCTCGTAGCAGTCCTGGGCGAGGCGGTCGGGGTCGTCGGGGACGAACGGGAAACGGTCGAGCGCTCGCCGCAGCCCGACGTCGGTCGCGGGCGGCGTCAGCTCGAACGAGACCGTGCGGAACACCGGGTTGACGGTGCGCCGATTGTCGTCGAAGGTTCCCTGCCGCAGGCGGTCCTGGCGGAGGCGGTCGAGGTCCACGTCGGCGACGCTGCGACGGGGACCGTCGGGGAAGCGTTCGGTCGTGGCCAGCAGCTGCCCGCCCTCGTGGATCATCGTCTGGCCGTCCCACGACACGTCGTTCGTCGACTCGCCCTGCCCCGCCGCCGCGTAGACGTAGGCGGCGAGACAGCGCAGCGACTGCGACTGCGACAGGAGCGTGCGATCGTCGGCCCGGCCGATCGTGATGGGGCTGCCGGAGAGGTTGGCGAGCACCGTCGCCCCGGCCAGAGCCGCACCCGAGGACGGGGGCACGGGGACCCAGACGTCTTCGCACACCTCGGCGTGCAGGATGAGGCCCGGCACGTCGACCGCCTCGAAGAGGAGGTCGGGGCCGAACGGGGCCCTGCGGCCGGCCACCGTGATGACCTGACCCGCCTGATCGTCGCCCCGGGCGTACCAGCGGTGCTCGTAGAACTCGCGGTAGGTCGGCAGGTACGCCTTCGGGGCCACCCCGAGCACGCGCCCGCGGTGGACCACCACGGCGCAGTTGAAGAGGCGGTTTCTGTGGCGCAGCGGTGCCCCGACCAGCAGCACCGGAAGGAGGTCGGCCGAGGCGGTGATCAGCCGGTCGAGGGCCGCCTCGACGGCGTCGAGCAGCGGATCCTGCATGACGAGGTCGTCGATCGCGTATCCGGTGAGGCAGAGCTCGGGGAAGACGGCGACGGCGACGCCGTCGTCGTGACAGGCGCGAGCGGACGTCAGCACGGCGTCGACGTTGGTGGCGGGGTCCGCCACTGCGACGGGGACGGTGCAGGCGGCGACGCGCGCGAACCCGTGCCGGTAGACGCTCTCGAACGGCAGATCGGTGATCACCCGACCAGTCTGTCAGGCCCGTCCGACAGCGCGACGGCGGATGTGCGCGACGGGCGCCCTGTGGATGCCGTGAACCCGATGTCGGAGGTCGCGATTAGCGTGGAACACCATGCGGTACATCGAGCAGGACGACCGGGTCGTCTGGAGCGCCAGCGACCTCAAGGCGGCGGCGGAATGCGAGTTCGCCTGGCTCCGAGCGATCGACGCGAAGCTCGGACGGGTCGCCCCCGTCGACGATCCCGAAGACGCCACCCTGGAGCGTGCCGCTCGTCTGGGCACCGCCCACGAGCTGCGCGTCCTCGACGACTACCGCGCTCGGTTCGGCGACGCGGTACGTGAGATCCCCGCCGCCCGTTCGTCCGACGCCGAGGCCCTCGCCGAGGCGGTGCGCCTCACCGACGACGCCCTCGCCGATCCCGCCGTCGAGGTCGTCTATCAGGCCGCGTTCTCGACGGCCGAGTTCGTCGGCTTCGCCGACTTCCTCGTGCGCGCCGACGAAGCGGATGCCGACGGCATCCGTCCCTGGATCGTGCAGGACACGAAGCTCGCACGTCGGGCGCGTGTCACCGCGCTCATGCAGCTCGCGGCCTACGTCGACCAGCTCGATCGGCTCGGCGTACCGCGGTCCGACGACGTGCAGCTGCTCCTCGGCGACGGCACGACCAGCACGCATCGGGTCGACGACCTGTTGCCGGTCTTCGCGTTGCGCCGTGCGCGTCTGCGCGCCCTGATCGCCGATCGCGATGTCGCGCGAGGGGCCGCGGGCGAGGCGATCGCCTGGGGCGACGGTCGGGGTGCCCTCGACGTCGTGGCGTGCGGCCGCTGCGCGACCTGCGAACTCGAGGTGGTCGCGCACCGCGACCTGCTGCTCGTGGCGGGCATGCGACCGGTGCAGCGCGAGCGGCTTCGCGCCGCCGGCATTCGAACGATCGACGAGCTGGCCGCAGGCGCACAGGCTCCAACCTCGATGAGCGCCGACACGTTCGCCTCGCTGCGGACACAGGCGCGACTGCAGCTCGAGAGCCCCGCGGGCGTGCCCGGTGCCGAGGTTCCCGCCCACGCCGTGCCGACGTTCGAGGTCGTCGCGCCCAAATCGCTCGGCGTGCTGCCCCGGCCCGATCACGGCGACCTGTTCTTCGACTTCGAGGGCGACCCGCTCTACACCGAGGGAGCCGGCGAGCACTGGGGCATCGACTACCTCTTCGGCTGGGTCGACAGCCGAGAGACCTACGGCGCCCTGTGGGCGCACACGTTCGCCGAGGAACGCGCCGCCCTCGAACGGTTCCTCGACATGGTCGCTTTGCGTCGTCAGCAGTACCCGGGGATGCACATCTACCACTACGCCCCCTACGAGCCGACGCATCTGCTCACCATGGCGGCCCGCTACGGCGTACGCGAGGCGGACGTCGACCGGCTGCTTCGCGACGGGGTGTTCGTCGACCTCTACCCGGTGGTCCGGCGCGCCCTGCGCGTGGGGTCGCGGTCGTACTCCATCAAGAAGCTCGAACCGCTCTACATGGGCGACGAGGTGCGCACGAGCGACGTCCAGCGCGGCGACGACTCCATCGTCAAGTACGTCGAGGCGCGGGCCCTGGCCGCCGACGGCGACGCCGAGGGCGCCCGACGCGTTCTCGACGACCTCGCCGACTACAACCGCTACGACTGCGTCTCCACTCGGCGTCTGCGGGACTGGCTGGTCGATCGGGCGCGCGAGTCGGGAGCCGTCCCCTCGCGCAGTGCCGAGCCCGACGAGCAGGCGTACGAGCCGTCGCCGCGCGCGACGGCGCTGCAGAGGTGGGCCGCCGATGCCGCGGAGCCCGACGCCACCGCCCTGCGGCTCGCGGCCGCCGCGATCGACTACTACCCGCGCGAAGAGAAGACCTACTGGGCCACGCACTTCCTGCGCCTGCGCGAGCCGCTGTCGGTGTGGGAGGAGACGCGCGATGTGATCGTCGTCGATGCGGCGCGCTCCCGGGTGGTGACCGATTGGCACCTCGCCGAATCGGGACGCGGGTCCGAGCGGCGTCTGGTCGAGCTGCACGGCGAGCTGGCTCCCGGTACCCGGGTGAGCCCGGATGCCGAACCCTTCGCCGTCTACGACCTCCCCGCGCCGTTCCCCCTCGAGACGCGCCCCCGCTGGATTCACGGTGCGCGCCGCGTGACGGTGCGCGAGGTGCTCGACGACGGCGTGGTGATCGAGGAGATCGCGGCCGACGGCGTCACCTGGGACGATCTGCCGCTCGCCCTCACCCCTCCCGCCCCGCCGCGGGCCGGCAACCAGCAGAAGGCGATCGACGCGTGGGCCGACGCGGTGCTCGCCGCCTCGCCGGGTATCCCCGACGGCCCCGCGGCCGACATCCTGCGCCGTGTCCCCCCGCGCACCCGGTCGGGCGCACTCGCTCCCGTGACCGCCATCGCGGGTGCTCCCGGCGACGACGAGGTCACGGCGATCGCCCGCAGCGTCGCCGACCTCGACCATAGCTACCTCGCGGTGCAGGGCCCCCCGGGCACCGGCAAGACGTACGTCGGGTCTCACGTCATCGCGCGGCTGGTCGCCGAACGCGGCTTCCGTGTGGGCGTGGTGGCGCAGTCCCACGCCACCATCGAGCACATGCTCGACCGGGTCATCGCGGCGGGAGTACCGGCATCCCGGGTCGGCAAGGCGCCGAAAGACCCCGGCGCCGCGCACGCCTTCACGGTGCTGCCCAAGAACGGCGTCGCCTCCTTCACTGCCGAGAACGCCGAGCACGGCTTCGTGGTCGGCGGTACGGCGTGGGATTTCAGCCATGAGGCGCGCATCCCTCGCGGCAGCCTCGACCTCCTCGTCATCGATGAAGCGGGTCAGTTCTCGCTGGCTTCGACCATCGCCGTCTCGCTCGCCGCGACCCGTCTGCTCCTGCTCGGCGATCCGCAACAGCTCCCGCAGGTCAGCCAGGGTACGCACCCCGAGCCCGTCGACACGTCGGCGCTGGGGTGGATCATCGACGGGGCCGAGGTCGTGCCCCCCGAACTGGGGTACTTCCTCGCGCGCACCCGCCGTATGCACCCCGCGGTCGCGGAGCCGGTGTCGCGCCTGTCGTACGAGGGTCGCCTCGCGGCGCACCCGTCCACGGCGCTCCGGAACCTCGACGGCATCGCCGCGGGCGTGCACGTGCGTCCGGTGCCGCACCGGGGCAACGCCACGGCATCCCCGGAGGAAGCCGACGAGGTCGTGCGCATCGTCGCCGATCTGGTCGGTCGCGAGTGGACGGGGGCCGAGGGCGGGGCCGGAGATTCCGCGACGGTGGAGCCTCCTCGTACACTGCGCGCCGACGACATCATCGTCATCACCCCGTACAACGCGCAGCAGGTCGCCGTCGAGGAAGCGCTGGCCGCGGCGGGCTACGGCGACGTCCCCGTCGGGACGGTCGACAGGTTCCAAGGGAAGGAGGCGGTGGTCGCGATCCTCACCCTGGCGGCCTCATCGGGCCGGGACGCCCCGCGCGGGCTCGAGTTCCTGCTGCTTCGCAACCGCATCAACGTCGCCATCTCGCGCGCGATGCAGGCGGCCTACGTCGTCTCGTCGCCCGCTCTGCTCGACGATCTGCCCCGCACGCCCGAAGGCGTCGCCCGCCTCAGCGCGTTCGCGCGTCTGGTCGGCGCCGACGCCTGACGTCGACGGGCGGCGTCGGGCGGTGGGGGACCGACGGCAGCCCGCCGCAGTGCGTTCGCGCGTCCGGTGGGCGCCGACGCCTGACCTCGACGGGCTCCGTCAGGCCGTGCCGTACAGGCGGTCGCCCGCGTCACCGAGTCCGGGCACGATGTACCCCTTCTCGTTGAGGCGCTCGTCGACGGCGCCCAGGACCAGGGTCACGTCGTGCCCCTCGACCTGCTTCTCGATCGCCGCGACACCCTCCGGGGCGCCGAGCAGGCAGATCGCCGTGACGTCCTGCGCTCCGCGCGCGAACAAGAACTTGATGGCCGCGCCGAGAGACCCGCCCGTCGCGAGCATCGGGTCGAGCACGAAGCACTGGCGGTCGCTCAGGTCGTCGGGCAGGCGCTCGGCGTACGTCGTGGGCTCGAAGGTCTCCTCGTCGCGCACCATGCCCAGGAAGCCGACCTCGGCGGTGGGGAGGAGCTTGACCATGCCCTCGAGCATGCCGAGACCCGCGCGCAGGATCGGGACGACGATCGGGCGCGGCTCGCTGATCTTCACCCCCATCGTGGTGGTGACGGGCGTCTGGATCTCGATGGGGTCGACGCGGACGTTCCGGGTCGCCTCGTACGCGAGGAGCGTCACGAGCTCCTCGGTGAGCTGCCGGAACACCGGCGACGACGTCTGCACGTCACGCAGCACCGTGAGCTTGTGGGTGATGAGGGGGTGGTCGGCGACGTGGACACGCATAGGCTCAAGGCTAACCGCTTCCCCCGCGCGCCTCAGCCCTCGTTTTCCGGAGCCCCCGTGACGCCCACCGATCGCGACCTCGCCGCGATGCGTCGCGCCTTCGCCCTCGCCGACGACGCGCAGGGCGACGGCGACGTCCCGGTGGGCGCCGTGGTCCTCGATCCGGACGGCACCGTCATCGGTGAGGGCCGCAACCTCCGCGAGGTCACGAACGATCCCACGGCGCACGCCGAGATCGTGGCCCTGCGCGAAGCGGCATCCCGGATCGGGTCCTGGCACCTCGCCGACTGCACGCTCGTGGTGACGCTGGAGCCCTGCGTCATGTGCGCCGGGGCGATCCTGCAGGCGCGGGTGCCCCGTGTCGTGTTCGGATCGTGGGATGCCAAGGCGGGCGCCGCGGGATCCATGTACGACGTTCTACGCGACCGACGCCTGCCGCATCGTGTCGAGGTGGTCGGCGGGGTCGAGGAGGAGCGGGCGGCCGCGCAGCTGCGCGCCTTCTTCGCGGGCCGCCGCTGAGCGTTCCCGCGCCCGACGGCCGTCAGCGGGGCAGGAGGGGCAGCACCTCGGCGCCGACGAGGTCGGCGTGCTCGATGTCGCGCAGGTCCATGAGCTGGAAGTAGACGCGCTCCGCGCCGAGCGCGCGCAGCCGTTCGACCTTCTCGGCGATCTGCGCGGGGGTGCCGATGAGGTTGGCGCCGTTGTCGAACTGCTCCCGCGACTGGCCGACGGCTTCGGCGCGACGCGAGGTCTCGGCGTCGTCGCGCCCGACGATGGTGGGCAGGGCCACCGACAGCTTCAGCGAGGCGGGATCGCGGTCGATCGCCTCGCACGCCGCGCGAACGACGGCGAACTTCTCGGCGACGACGTCCTCGGCGACGAAACCGATGTTGAACTCGGTCGCATAGCGAGCCGCGAGCGCGGGAGTGCGCTTCGGTCCTCCGCCCCCGACGATCACGGGGACCTGCGGCTGGACGGGCTTCGGCAGGGCGGGCGCCTCGTCGAGCCGGTAGTGCACGCCCTCGAAGCTGAAGGACTCGGCATCCGGGGTCTGCCACAGGCCCGTGACGACCTGGAGCTGTTCCTCGAGCAGGTCGAACCGCTTCGCAGGGAACGGGATGCCGTAGGCCGCGTGCTCCCGCTCGAACCAGCCCGTGCCGAGGCCGAGCTCGGCACGACCGCCCGACATCGCGTCGACCTGGGCGACCTGGATCGCCAGGATCGAGGGGACGCGGTAGGTGACCGACGAGACGAGGGTTCCGAGGCGGATGCGAGAGGTCTCCCGGGCGAGGCCGGCGAGCGTCGTCCACGCGTCGGTGGGGCCGGGGCGCGGGTCGCCCTCGCCCATGCGGAGGTAGTGGTCGGACCGGAAGAAGCCGTCCAGACCGTGGCGCTCGGCCGACTGCGCGAAGGCGAGTTGGTCGTCGTAGCTGAAGCCCTGCTGGGGCTCGGTGAACAGGCAGTACTCCACGAGGGTCTCCGGGGGGTCGAGAGGGGGAGGTCAGTCGGCCGAACGCAGGATGATCGCCTCGGTGGGCGGCGCCGGGTCGGCGGGGCGGCCCACGTAGCCGATGTGGGTGAGCAGGGCGCGGCGGAACTGCGCCGGACGCTCGAGGTGCACCGAGTGCCCCGCACCCTCGACCGGGACCTCGGTCACCTCCCCGCCCTTCTCGGCATACGCCGCGAGCACGTCGCGGGTCTGCGAGACCATCGGCTGGGCCGGCGCGACGTCGGCGCCCGGCCATCCCGGAACGACGCCGAGGGCGCCGAGGTGGTTGAGGTCGTGGAACGACGCGTCCGAGACGATCGCGTCGGCGGTGCCGTAGATCCAGAGGATGGGCGGCTTGGGGTCGAGGTCGACGATCCCCGAGACGTCGAAGTACTTCGGCGCCAGGGTGTTCAGCACGCCCGTGGTCCCCGGGGCGAAGCCCGGCCACGTCGCGGTCGTCACGGCATCCCCGGGGTAGTTGCCGCCGGCGGTCGAGGTGGTGAGCATCGACTCGACCCACACGTCCTCGTGCTCGCTCGTATAGCCCGGGGCGACGTAGCCGGAGCGGAACACCGAGCGCGGAGACGTGGGTGCGTCGGCCGTGGTGTCGTGATCGATGAGACGCTGCACGAAGTCCGGGTTCGCACCGCCCGCGCCGGTACCCGCGTCGTCGTCGGAGAGGCGGGAGCCGTCGCGTCGCGTGCCGCCGAACCCGTAGGGCGACACGGGGGATTGCAGCGTGAGCGACCGCACCGGGTGGTCGAGTGCGTACTGCATCACGACGCCCCCGCCCATCGACCACCCCACGAGGTGGGCCTCGGGGATGCCGAGCGCCTGCAAGGTCTCGAAGAGGTCGTCGCTGAAATCGCGGACGCCGCGGGTGGCGTCGATCGGGGTGTGCTCGGTGCGTCCGAAGCCGCGGAGATCGACCGCGAGCACCCGCAGGTCGCTCGGCAGGTCCTGCATGATCTCCTGCCAGAACAGCGACGACGACACGTTGCCGTGCACGAAGACGACGGTGTGATCCGGCGTCGTCGCCGGGTCGTCGCCGACCCGTTCGAGCACGTTGACACCCAGCCGGTCGGTCTCGACCAGGCGTGCCGTGATGCCGTCGAAGAGAGTCATGCGGGTCCTCCGTGTCGCTCGCCGGTGCCCCGGTACACCGGCTTCCGATGCTAACGCCCGCCCCTTTCCGCCGCACTCAGGCTTGCCCCGCGCGACGGGGCTGCTTCGTAGACTGGGCTTCATGACGGATGCCACCAGCTCGCTGCCCCCGATCGCGATTCTCGGCGCCGGCTCGATGGGCGGTGCGATCCTGCGCGGACTCGTCGCCGCGGGACTCGCCGACGGGGGAGTGACCGCCACCAACCGCTCCATCGCGAAGGCCGCGGAGCTCGCCGAGCTCGACGGCGTGACGAGTGTGGCTCTCGAGGCCAACCCCCGGGGCAACACCGAGGCGGTCAAGCGGGCCGACATCGTGCTCGTCGGCGTCAAGCCCGCCATGGTGCCCGATCTGCTCGACGAGATCGCGCCGCACCTGCGGCCCGGGGCGATCGTGGTGAGCCTGGCCGCGGGAGTGACCCTCGCCACCTTCGCTCGCCACCTCGGCGACGAGGTCGCGACCCTGCGGTCGATGCCGAACACCCCGTCGCTCGTCGGCAAGGGCGTGACGGGCTTGGCGGCGGGCCCCGCGGCATCCGCCGACGACGTCGCCGTCGTTCGAGCGCTCTTCGAGACCGTCGGCGCGGTGCTGGAGGTCCCCGAGGCGCAGATCGACGCGCTCTCCACAATCTCGGGTTCGGGCCCGGCGTACGTCTTCCTGCTCGTGGAGGAGTTCACCAAGGCCGCCGTACGCATGGGCTTCGACGACGAGCAGGCCCGGCTGCTGGCCGAGCAGACCTTCATCGGCGCGACGACGCTCATGGACGCCTCCGACGTCGAGCCCGCCGAGCTGCGCCGCCGGGTCACGAGCCCCAAGGGCACCACCGAGCGCGCGGTCGCCGTCCTGCAGGCGGCGCACCTCGACGACACGTTCACCCGGGGCGCCGAGGCGGCCCTGGCGCGGGCGAGAGAGCTCGCCGCCGGAAGCTGACATGCGCCTGCGCTTCCCCGGCACGATCTGGTACTGGCGCGGCCCCGCGCCGTACCACTTCGTCACCGTGCCGCCGCGCGAGGCGGCCATGATCGCCGAGGTCTCGCGGGTGGTCACCTACGGCTGGGGCATGATCCCGGCATCCGTCACCGTCGGCTCCACGCGCGTCACGACGGCCCTCTGGCCGAAGGACGGCGGCTACGTGGTCCCGATCAAGAAGGCGCTCCAGGATGCCGAAGGGCTCGGCGTCGACGACGAGATCGAGGTGACGCTCGACATCGACGCGTGACGGGTCTCCCCGCGGCGCCGTGTCAGCGATCGAGGGAGGCGAAGCGCTCGATGTCGCTGTTCGTGCCCGAGACGATGATGAGGTCGTGATTGGTGACCACCGTGTTCGCCTCGGCGTAGCGGAAGGGGCGTCCGGGGCTCTTCACCCCGACCACCGTGACGTTGTACTTGCTGCGGACGCCCGACTCGTTCAGCCCTACGCCGCGCACGAGCTTCGGCGGGTACATCTTGGCCAGCACGAAGTCGTCGTCGAAGCGGATGAAGTCGAGCATGCGCCCGCTCACGAGGTGGGCGACGCGCTCTCCGGCCTCGGCCTCGGGGTAGATGACGTGGTTCGCGCCGACGCGGGCGAGGATCTTGCCGTGCGACTGCGACACCGCCTTCGCCCAGATCTGCGGCACCTTGAGGTCCACGAGATTGGCGGTGATGAGCACCGAGGCCTCGATCAGCGACCCGACGGCGACGACCGCGACCTGGAAGTCCTGCGCGCCGATCTGGCGGAGCGCGTCGATGTTGCGGGCGTCGGCCTGGACGGCGTGCGTGACGCGCTCCGACCACTTCTGCACGAGCTCGAGGTTGCCGTCGACGGCGAGCACCTCGCGGTCGAGGCGGTCGAGCTCGCCCGCGCAGGCCGCCCCGAAGCGCCCGAGGCCGATGACCAGGACGGGGGCGTCACTGCGGATGCGTTCAACCAACGATGGGCCTTTCCACGGGGAGCGCGTACAACTGCGACCGCGACGATGCCGCCACGGCCGCGGCGAGAGTCACTGTACCAATGCGCCCCATGAACATCGTGGCCGCCATCACGTAGACGGCCGGGTCGGGGAGCTCGGCGGTGAGGCCGGTCGAGAGTCCCACGGTCGCGAACCCCGAGACGACATCGAACAGCACATGCTCGATGGGCGCGTCGGTGATGCGACTGATGGTCACCGTCGAGACTGCGACGATCGTCGCTCCCCAGGCGACCACCGAGAGGGCGACGCGCTGCACGTCGCTGGGGATGCGGCGGCCGAACGCCTGCACCGACGGGCGGCCCTTCGCCTCGGAGAAGACCGCGAGGGCGAGCACGGCGAGGGTCGTCACCTTGATGCCGCCGGCGGTGGATGCCGAACCCCCGCCGACGAACATGAGCATGGATCCGACGATCATCGTCGCCCCGTTGAGGTCGCCGATGTCGATCACGCTGAAGCCGCCGGAGCGCGTCATGGCCGAGAGGAAGAACGCCTGGAACGTGGTGTCCCACGCATCCATGCTGCCGAATGTGAGGGGGTTGTCGTATTCCAGCAGGAGAATGACGCCGGCTCCCACGAAGAAGAGCACCACCGTGGTGATGATGGTCAGCTTCGCGTGCAGCGACCACAGGCGGAACTTCCAATAGTGGCGCCACAGCGTGAAGATGACGGGGAACCCGATCGACCCGAGGAACACCCCCGCCATCAGCACCGTCAGCAGGAAGTAGTCCTGGGCGAACGGCGTCAGCCCGTCCGCGTTCGGGATGAAGCCGGTGTTGGTGAACGCCATGGCCGCGTAGTACGGCGCCTCCCACAGGGCGACGAGGGGATGGATGCCGCCGATGATCAACGAGGGGTAGATCAGCACCGTGAGGACCGCCTCGATCACGAGGGTCGACAGGGCCACCGTCCGCAGGAGCTGACCGACCTCTCCCAGGCGCACGGTCTGACCCTCGTTGACCGGGCCGCCGTGGGCTCGCAGGGGATTGCTGTCTCCGGCTGCGATGAGCTTCGCCCGAAGTCCCAGTCGCTTCGAGATGACGAGTCCGAGGATGGATGCCAGCGTCAGCACTCCGAGGGCGCCCACGTTGACGCCGATGTAGGTGATGACACGGCCGAGCGGGGACAGGTCCGAGTACATGTTGATCGTCGAGAGGCCCGTGACGCAGATCGTCGAGACCGCGGTGAAGAGGGCGTCGGCGAGAGGGATGCGCTGGCCGGTGGCGGAGGCGGCGGGAAGGGAGAAGAGCGCCGTGAAGAGGGCGATGAGTGTCGCGAAGACGAGGACGGCGAAGCGGGCAGGCGATGCCGTCGTGAGATTGCGCAGGCGATCCCATGCCTCGTAGGCGATGCGCCGCGCGCGCACCGGCAGTCGCGCCTCGTTCGGCGTCGCCGCCATGCGCCGCTCCCTCCGGTACCCGAACCCGAATCATGGTACTCGGGCCGGGGCGCGGCTAATCTGATGCCATGGCGGACATCTTCGACGTGATCGCTGACGGAACGCGTCGCGACATCCTTCAGCTGCTCCTCGACCGCGCGACCGGCGGTGAGCGGGGCACGAGCGTCTCCCAGATCGTGGCGGCGCTCGGGGTGAGCCAGCCGACGGTGTCGAAGCACCTGAAGGTGTTGCGAGAGGCCGAGCTGGTGTCCGTGCGCGAGGAGGGGCAGCACCGCTACTACAGCCTCGCCGTCGCTCCGCTCGACGAGGTCGACGATTGGCTGGTGCCCTTCTTCTCCATCGAAGAGGAGAACGAACCGGCCCTTCCGGAGTCCGCCGTGCACGCCGCCGAGGTCGTCGGCCGGGCCGCGGCATCCGTCAAGCACTCCTTCTCCACGGCGTTGCGCAAACTCCCCGGCCGGTGAGCATCGGGATGCCGTTTCCGCGGCGTCGACGATGCACATCCGTCACAGAGGGCCCATAGGTTTACAGCCGTCGCGCGCAGACCCTAGAGTGTGCTCAGCATCAGGAGGGTGAGTTCACCCGGAACGAGGGGTGAGCGATGGCCGAGCTGCCAGACGTGCGGTTTCTGACCGTCGCCGAAGTCGCCGAGCTGATGCGCGTGTCGAAGATGACGGTCTACCGTCTCGTGCACGCCGGCGAACTGCCGGCGGTGCGGTTCGGACGCAGCTACCGCGTGCCGGAATCGGCCGTCGTCGAGGCCGTGCAGCGACCGGTGTCCGACGTCGGCTAGACTGATCCGAGGCTTTTTTCCGAACGCCTAGTGTTCCCGGGCGCCGACATCGGCACCCAGACCCCGACTTAGTGAGGTTTTCCGTGGGTTCTGTCATCAAGAAGCGCCGTAAGCGCATGGCGAAGAAGAAGCACCGCAAGCTGCTTCGCAAGACTCGTCACCAGCGCCGCAACAAGAAGTAACGCGGCCACCACACCGAGCGCCTGTCCGATGCGACGGGCGCTTCGTGTATCCGTGCACGTTCCGCCTACCGGCGCGGCGTCTCCGCGCCCGCTCGTTCCATCTCCATGGAGGAAAGCATGCAGTCCATCTCGGTCCACGACCTGCACGCGGGGCGCGAGCGTCCCCTCATCGACGTGCGCGAGGAGCACGAGTTCGCCGCGGGCCACGTGCCCGGCGCCGTCAACATGCCGATGTCGAGCATCGGCGAGCACCTCGACGAACTCCCGGGCGAGCCGTTCGATGTGATCTGCCAGGCCGGCGGACGCTCGGCGCGTGTCGTCGAGGCCCTGTCGGCGCGCGGTCACGACGCGACGAACGTCGAGGGCGGTACGGGCGACTGGATCGCCGCCGGCTACGACGTCGAGGCCTGAGCCTTCGTCTCGGGTCCGTCCGCGCCTCCTAGGATGGAGGCGTGACGACCCTCACGCTGATCGGCAAGCCCGAGTGCCATCTGTGCGACGTGGCCGAGCAGATCGTCGAAAGCGTCGTCGACGGCCTCCCCGCCGAGGTGGCGGACCGCGTCGAGATCGAGCACGCATCGATCGCCGATGATCCCGCACTCTTCGCCACGTGGTGGGAGAAGATCCCGGTCGTTCTCATCGACGGCGACCTGCACGCGCATTGGCGCGTGTCGGCCGACCGTCTCCGTGCCGCGCTCCTGGCGGCAGATCCCGAAGGAGCCTCGTCGTGAGCATCCGTCACATCGTCCTGTGGAAGCTCGCGGCGGACGACGCCGACACCCGTGCGCTGCACGCCGAGCAGATCGCGGAGCGCCTGCTGGCCCTTCGCGAGGTCATCGACGACATCGCGCACATCGAGGTCGGGCGCAACGTGGCCAACCCGCAGTCGAACTGGGATGTCGCGCTGGTCAGCGAGTTCGCCGACGTGGATGCGCTGGAGCGATACCAGGTGCACCCGGCCCACCAGGAGGTCGCGGGCTTCGTCCGTTCGGTGGTCGCCGAGCGGTCCTGCGTCGACTACCCGTTCTGAGTCGTCGGCTCTGAGCTGGGCGGGTTTGCGAAATCACCCGCTCTGGGCAAACACCGCGTGCCCGCTGTTGATAATGATTATCAGTAGTATCTCGAGTCGGCGCCCGTACGGGTGCCCGATCGAGAAAGATGCCCATGCGTTTCACGCCCCGTCGTCGGTCGACGACACTCCCTCTCGCGCTCCTGCTCGTCGCCGTCTCGGTGACAGCCGGGTGCGCGGCCTCTCCTCCCTCCAACCCCGCGATGGACGGCGCGCGCCGCACGCTCATCGCCAGCTCGCCCGCCTGGGCCCACGACGCCCCCGAGCTCGGCGATGACGTCAGCCTCACGGCATCCGTCCTCTTGACCGATTCGGCGACGGGACTCGAGACCGCCGCCGTTCGAGACTGGCTCGACGCCCAAGGCCTCCGCCTGGAGGGCCAGCGCGACAGTGTGCGACTGCTGTCGGTCTCCGGGTCGTCGACGCAGTTCGCGAGCGCCTTCGACACCGCGTTCGGAACGACGACGGTGGCGGGACGCACCGCCGTGGCCCCCACCCGCGACCTGTCCGTCCCCGCGGCGTTGACCGGGCTCGAGACCGTCGCCGGTCTCGTCGACACCGATGCGCTGCACCCCAGCGTGACTGCGGCTCCGGTCCGGAGCGACGACTGCGCCCGGTATTGGGGGGAGACGCTGTCGGCTTCCTGGCCCGAGGCGGTGAAGGTGGAGCAGCGCTCGAACGCCCTGTGCGGCTACGGCCCGGCTCAGTTGCGAGCAGTGCACGAACTGCCGGCAGACGCCACCGGCTCCGGCGCGACGGTCGCCATCGTGGGGGTGTTCGACGATGCGGACGTCGCCGCAGACACCGACACGTACTTCACCGGTGCAGACCTCGCCGGCTGGCGAGACGGGCAGTACGTGCACAACGCTCCCGCCGCTCCGCAGACCTCGCGCTGCGGGGGACCGGCCGCCTGGAGCGTCGAACAGCGCCTCGATGTGCAAGCGGTGCATGCGGTCGCCCCCGATGCCGACATCGTGTACTGGGGCGCCGATGATTGCCTCGCCCAGACGCTGTACCTGCGGGTCTTGGATGCTGTCGAGGCGCCCGTGCGCCCGGACGTCGTCTCTCTCTCGTTCGGCGGCCCGGAAGACCTCGACACCGACGGCGACCGCGTGCTCCTGAACCGTGTGCTGGTCGAGGCGGCTTCGCGAGGCGTCTCCGTCTTCGCTTCCAGTGGCAACGACGGTGACTACTCCCTCGTGGGCGACCATCACGACCACACCGACGTCGCGACGCCCGCGTCCAGCGCCTACATCACCGCCGTCGGGGGCGCGAGCATCGGCCTCGACGCCGACGATCACGTGGCGGTCGAAGCCGGCTGGGAGGTCCAGACGCGATTCGCCCACAACGGCGGCATCATCCCGCCCGGCTTCATCTACGGCGCCGGCGGCGGCGAATCGGCGTACTACCCACGGCCGAGCTGGCAGAGCGAACACGTCCCGCACAGCGGCACCGGCCGACTGGTGCCCGATGTCGCCTCGCTCGCCGACCCCAACACGGGCTTCACCGTCGCGGTGCGGCGCTCCGGGGCCCTGGCGTACGAAGCGCACGGGGGAACGAGCCTCGCCACCCCCATGGTGGCTTCGATGGTCGCCATCGCCAAGGCTCGCACGGGCGTGCAGGTCGGCCTCGCGACGCCGTATCTGTACGACCTCGCGGGCTCCACCGCGGTGCGCGACGTCGTGCCCGCATCGGCGGGAACGTGGTACCGCCGCGACAAGAGCACCGGCCAACTGTGGCTCGAGACCCTCTACCTCTGGGATACCCATCCCCAGTCCCTCCAATCCGCGCCGGGATGGGACCCGGTCACGGGACTCGGCATCCCCCGCGGAAGCGATTTCCTCGACCGATTCGGAGCAGAGCAGTGATCCGCTCGACGTCTTCTCGCACGTTCCTCGTCCGCACGGCGGCGGCCGTGTTGATCGCCGGTGCGTTCCTGGGAGCGGGGATGGCTCCGGCCGTCGCGGCGCCCGTGACGTCCGCGACCTCGGCCGTCGGCATCCAGATGCTCGACGCCGACGGGGGCACCGTGCAGGCCCCCGCACCGCTGAGCGAATGGTCGAGCGGTGGCACCGTCGAGACCAGCCTCGCGGCGACGACCGACGTCTACAAACTCAACACCACGAGGACGAACGGGCTGGCCGCCCGCGCGGCATCCGATGGAGCCCAGTCCTCCATCGACAGTGGGCTCTTCCAGCTGCGTGACCGCGTGCCGGTGGCCTTCACGGGGCTGCGCGCGAGCTGCGGGACCGACGGCAGCACGTCGATCGGCTTCGACTCGCTCACCGTCGACGGCAAGGACGTGCTCGATTCGAGCAAGCTCGCCGCGGGCTACACCGTCGCCCTGCCGTCGTCACCGACCTGGGGCTCGACCAAGCTGATCGTCGGCGAGCGCACGGTCGACCGAGGCCGCGTGCAGGTGACCGCCCTGCGCATCGAAGCCGAAGCGGGCTGGTCGGAGATCTGGCGCGTACGTCTGGGGATCGCCGCGTGCACGCCCGCGACCTCTGCGGCTCCCGCGCTCGTCAGCGGGGTGTCGGTCACCGCACCGAACGGTGCGGTGCTGGTCGCCGGGGCGCCGCGGGTGGATGCCGAAGGTTCGGCGCAGGCGCAGAACGTGCGGAGCGCGGGATCGGCTTCGTCGGCGACCGACGTCTCGGTGGCGCACGCTGCCGACGGGTCGAGCACGGTGCGCGTGGGGTCGTTCCGTCAGGTCCCCGACACCTCGTCGGTGGGCGAGTACATGTGGTCGGCGTTGCGGGTCTCCGGCCTCGGCCTCGCCGTCGCCGCCGACGGCTCGTCGCGAGTCACCTTCAGCGACACCGGGTCTGCGGTCTTCGCCAACGGGGTGTGGATCAACACGGGAACGGACCTGTACACCGGCCTGGCCCCCGACGGCTCGGCCCGGGTGCGCGTGCACCTGAACGAACGCGTGCCGCAGCCCGATGGCAGCATCGTCATCACGGCTCTGCGCTACGAGGACCTCACCGGCACGTACCCGTCGGTGAGTCTGGGAACGGTGCGCTGGAGCGCGGTCGCATCCCCGGAACCGACGCCGCAGCCGACGCCGACGCCGACGACCTCGTTGCCTCCGCGATACGCCTTCGCCGTGGACGCCACCGGACCGTCGGCGATCGCCCCGGCCTTCGTCGCCGACCGGGATGCCGCGCAGCAGACGATGCCGACCGCGGTCGCCGACTCGCGGGACGCCGTCGCCTCGGACGGATACGCGGGGCAGATCGCGCTGCGGGGGATCGACACAGAGAGCTCCGCCGCCGCGTCCGAGGTGACGGTGTCGGACGTCACGCTGTATCCGGGAACCGCCCTCGCGGTGTCGCTCACCGACGTGCACCTCGCCGTCACCGCAGCGGGCACCGAGCTCACCACCGGTGGCGGTACCGTGGCCGGTCACCGTATCGAAGCCGGCCCGATCCCAGCAAACACCCGGCTCACCGCGCCGGGGCGAAGTGCTGTCGTGACCCTGAACGCGCAGTCGGCGAGCGGCGCGGCGCAGACGGTCGTGGCGGTCGACGTCGACGACCGTCGAGGACTGGGCGCTCACGTCCGCGTCGGGGTCGTCACGGCCGATGCGCCGAGTCCCGCTCCGCAGCCCGATCCGACCGTGCCCACCTCGCCCCTTCCCGGTGAGCCCGGGGCCCCGGTCGCCTCCGCGCCCAGCGAGTTGAGCCCCGGACCGATCGCCCAGGGCGACGCGGCACCTGCTGCGGCTGCGGCGGACCACCTGCCCGTCACGGGCGCCGACGCGTCCGGCGCGCCGGCCCTGGCGGTCGCCGCCATGGGCGCGGTCACCGCAGGAGCAGCGTTGGTCGCGTGGGCGCGTCGACGACGCATCCGCCGCGGTTGATCGGAAGGGGATCCCGGGCGACCGGGATCCCCTTCACCCTCGCGGGCGTATCGCGACCGGCACGGGCGCGAGGGCGATGCGAACGTGCGACCGGTCATCCAGTCGCTGATCGGAGGCGTGCTCCACGACGACGCGGCTCCCGTCGGCCGTGCGGACGGTCGAGCGGCGAACGCTGCCCAGGAACGTCGTCTCCTCCACCACGGCATCCGCCCCGGGTGTGTCCTCGTCCACCAGGATCACCTGTTCAGGCCGCACGACGACCTCGCAGTGTCCGTCGTGCGCGGAGCCGGCGAGCGGGAGCTCCTGCCCCCAGACCTCGACGACCACTCCCTCGACGATCCCGGGCACCGCGCTCACTGGACCGAGGACCTCCGCGACCGCCGCGTCAGCGACGCGCGCGTAGACCTCGTCGGGGCTGCCCGACGCCACGATGCGTCCGGCATCCATCACGACGAGGTGGTCGGCGACCGCGGCCCCCTCAGTGGTGTCGCGCGTCGCCCAGAGCGTGGTGACACCGCGCTCGCGGAGCTCTCGGACGAGGCGGTCGCGCGTCTCGGCGCGGGCACTCGTGTGCAGGGCGGCGAGGGCGTCGTCGAGCACGAGGGCCCGGGGCCGCGAGGCCAGCGCGCGGGCCACCGCCCAGCGCTGACGGTCACCGTTCGAGAGACGGTGCACGCTCTTGTGTCCCGTCGTGAGGCCGACCAGGTCGCAGAGACGGTCGGCCTCGGCATCCGGGTCGATCGCACCCGTCTGTCGGGCTGCCGCCACGATCGCCGCGCGGGCGCGACCGAAGCGGGCGACGGGGGTGCGATCCCGCACCTCCGCGACGCGGGGCGCCGCAGCGCCCACCCGTCCCTCGATCGTCACCGTCCCGGCGTCGGGTCGTTCGGCTCCGCTGACCAGCCGCAGCAGCGTCGAGGCTCCGCAGCCCGAGGGGCCGACCAGCCCGACGATGCGGCCCGGGGCGACCTCGAGGTCGACGTCGTCGAGGATGACGGTCCCCGCGCGCTCGCGACGCACGCCGTCGAGCACGATGGTCCAGCCCGTCGGGCGCGACGCGCCTCCCGATGGGGAATCGAGCGGAGTGACGGCGACCATGACCCGACGCTAG
Organism: Microbacterium sp. NPDC007973; assembly: GCF_042958465.1. Lineage (NCBI taxonomy): Bacteria > Bacillati > Actinomycetota > Actinomycetes > Micrococcales > Microbacteriaceae > Microbacterium > Microbacterium sp. NPDC007973. The sequence goes on along the minus strand of NZ_JBIBJJ010000004.1, from coordinate 584,840 downwards.
AGACCCCGGATGACACGACGACGCCCGGGGGGTGAACCCCGGGCGTCGTCAGGTCGAAACTTACGGGGCCAGACGCGTCGGTCCGCGGAAGAGGTAGGTGACCTCGCGGATCGAGGACTCACCGAGCAGCAGCATCAGCACGCGGGCGAGGCCCATTCCGAAGCCACCGTGCGGCGGGGCGCCGAAGCGGAAGAAGTCCAGGTAGAAGTCGAGGTGCTCGGGGTCGAGCCCCTTCTCCTTCGCCTGCTCGATGAGCACCTCGACGCGGTGCTCGCGCTGCGCGCCCGTGGTGATCTCGACGCCGTTGAAGAGCAGGTCGTACGACTTGGTGAGTCCGGTCTCCTCGTCGCGCATGTGGTAGAAAGCGCGAATCGCGGGGTGGTAGTCGGTGATGAACACGAACTGGTGACCGTAGGTCTCCTGCACGTGCGCCGCGATCTGACGCTCGCCCTCCGGGTCGAGGTCGCCGTCGGTGCGGGGGATGTCGTAGCCGCGCGCGGCCACGATCTCACGGGCCTCGGCGAGCGGGATGCGCGGGAACGGCAGGGTGGGCACCTGCACCTCGACGCCGAACAGCTCCTGGATCTCCGCGCCGTGCTTGTCCGCGACGGCCTGGAACGCGGTCTGCAGGAGCTCCTCCTGCATGCGGGCGACATCTTCGTGCGAGTCGATCCAGCTGATCTCGGCGTCGATCGAGGTGAACTCGGTCGCGTGACGGCTCGTGAACGAGGGGTCGGCGCGGAAGGCCGGCGCGATCTCGAAGATCTTGCCGAAGCCGGCGACCTGGGCCATCTGCTTGAAGAACTGCGGGCTCTGCGCGAGGTAGGCCGTCTTGTCCTCGAAGTAGGGAACCTCGAACAGCTCCGCGTTGGACTCCGAAGGGGATGCCATGAGCTTGGGCGAGTGCACCTCGATGTAATCGCGCTCCACCCAGTACGTGCGCATGGCGTGCTCGAGCGTCGTCTGCACGCGGAAGATGAGGTTGTTGCGGCGCTGACGCAGGTCGATGAAACGGTAGTCCATGCGCTTGTCGGGGCTGCTGTCGGCGGCGATCGGCGTCTCGGGGTTCGCCGCGGCCGCGATCACGAGCTCGCCGACCTTGATCTCGACGCCGCCGAGCTTGACACGCTCGTCGTGCTTGAGCTCCCCGCGCACCGTCAGGAAGGTGCCGGTCGCGAGGGCACCGATCGTCTCGGTCAGGGCGAGGGCCGCGGCATCCTGGTCCACGGCGTCCTCCGCCGGGCGGGTCGCCGGGTTGACCAGCTGCACGGCGCCCGTCTCGTCGCGCAGGACGACGAACTGCACCTTCTTCTGATCGCGCACGGTTTCGACCCATCCCGACACCTCGACGGGGCCGGCGGGGAGGGACTTCAGCTGGTTGACCAGGACGCGTTCGCTCACGATCGACCAGTCTACGTGCGGGTGGTGGCGGCCCCCACCCGCCGTCCTCGCGCCTCGTCGCCCGGTGTCGCGGGACGCGGGCCCCGTGCGGCGGGCGGGAGGGACGCCGCACGTCGCCCGTCGCGACCCGGACGGGCGCGAACCCTCGGATTCCGACGCGGCATCCCTATGATGGCGCTCGTGACGTTCTCCCTCCCCCCGGAGTCGTTCCGGACGCTGCGTCCGGAACCGCGGGGGCGTGCCCCGCGGCCGTGGGACGTCGCGACGACCGTCGTTCTCCTGGTGCTCCTGCCCCTCCTGGCGCTCGCGGCCTCGTACGCGGGTGTCGTCCTCGCCTCCGCCGCGAGCGTCTGCGGGACGCAGGACTGCGACGCCGGTCTGATGAACCTCGGGTTCTGGATCGCCGTCATCGCGCCGTGGGTGATCCTCGTGATCGGGCTCGTCGTGGCGATCATCCGTCTCGTGCGGCATCGCCTGGCGTTCTGGGTGCCGCTGGTCGCGATCCTCTCGATGGTCGCCGTGTGGTTCATCGCCGCGGCGCTCGTGGGTGCCGGGCTCACGGCATCCTGAACCGCTCGGGGGCAACCCCCAGGAACGGCGCCTGAACGGCCCGTAACCTGACTCGTGGGCGTCCGCACGGGCGGCCGATCACCGAGCGCGAAGGCACCCGATGACCGACGTCACCCTCTCCCTTTCCCCGCTGCGCGCCGGCTCCGGCCCGCAGGAGGGCCAGTCCTGGCTCACCTCGCTCGCCGACTGGACCGTGTCGCTCATGGAGGTCATCGGCCCCGTCGGCGCCGGTGTGGCGATCGCCCTCGAGAACCTCTTCCCGCCGTTGCCCAGCGAGGTCGTGCTGCCCATGGCCGGGCTCACCGCGAGCCGCGGCTCGTTCACGCTTTTCGAGGCCCTGCTCTGGACGACCGTCGGGTCGGTCGTCGGCGCCTTCATGCTCTACGGGCTGGGACGCTGGCTCGGCGCCGCGCGGCTGCGGGCGTTCGCGGCGAAGATGCCGCTGCTGCACCCCGAGGACGTCGATCGGACCGTCGCCTGGTTCGAGCGCCACGGTGGCAAGGCGGTGTTCTTCGGTCGGATGATCCCGATCTTCCGCAGCCTCATCTCGATCCCGGCCGGCGTCTCGAAGATGCCGCTGTGGCGCTTCGGGCTGCTCACCGGCGCGGGGAGCCTGATCTGGAACACGATCTTCGTGCTCTCGGGCTATCTGCTCGGCGAGAACTGGCACATCGTGGAGGAGTACGCCTCGATCCTGCAGTACATCGTCATCGCGGCGGTCGGCATCGGTGTCGCGTGGTTCCTGTACTCGCGCGTGCGCTCGCTGCTCGCTGCACGCAAAGACGCCTGACCCGGCGGGATATCTCCACGTCGAGGCAACCGGCATCCGGACTCAGTCAGACCACAGAACCCGCGCCTAGACTGGGATCGTGCCCGCCGATCGCCTTCATCTCGTGCGCCACGGAGAGGTGTACAACCCCCGTCGCGTGCTCTACGGTCGGCTCCCCGGATTCGGCCTGAGCGTCGACGGTCGGCGCATGGCGCGGCAGGCGGCCGAGTACGTGAAGAGCCTCGAGCGGCCGGTGAGCGCTCTCGTGGTCTCGCCGCTGCAGCGCACGCGCGAATCCGCCGAGCCTTTCGTCGAGCTGTTCGGCGCCGAGCCGTTCATCGACGACCGGGTGATCGAGCCCACCAACGTCTTCGAAGGGCGCCGGATGAAGCAGGCGCTCGCGAACCCCCTCAACTGGCGCCACCTCAGCCGCCCGGCCGTCCCCAGCTGGGGCGAGCCGTACGAGCGGATCGTCGCCCGCATGGTCGCGGCGATGGATGACGCCTGGAACCGTGTGCCCGCGGGCGACGTCGTCGTCGTCTCGCACCAGCTCCCCATCTGGGTGACCCACCTCGCCCTGTCCCATCAGCCCACCCGACACGACCCGCGCAAGCGTCGCTGCGCGCTGTCGAGCGTGACGAGCTTCGAACGGCGCGACGGCGCCGGCGGTCCGCGGTTCGTCGAGGTGGCGTACGCAACGCCGGCGTCCACCGCCGGCGCCGTCGACGTAGGAGCCGTGTGATGCGCCGAATCCTCTCCGCGGTCGGGGCGGTCCTCGCCTCCGCCGCGCTCGTCACGGGTCTGGCGGCCTGCAGCGCCGACCCCCTCGCGGACCAGTACCGCGCCGGCGACAACAAGGGCTACATCGCCGCCAACGGGTTCCAGACCAAGGAGATCGCGGCGGATCAGCGCGGCGAGCCCGTGGAGTTCTCCGGCACGCTCGACAACGGCTCGCCCGTCTCGAGCGCCGACTTCTCGGGCAAGGTGCTCGTGGTCAACTTCTGGTACGCCACGTGCGGTCCCTGCATCATCGAGGCCCCGCGTCTCGAGCAGGCCTACCAGAGCTTCCAGGGACAGGACGTCGCCTTCCTCGGCATCAACACCTACGACCAGCCCGCGACCGCTTTGTCGTTCGCGCGCGACCACGAGGTGTCGTACCCCAGCGCGATGGCTGTCGACGACGCCCAGCTGAAGCTCGCGTTCAACAAGGCGACTCCGTTGAACGCCACCCCCACCACCCTCGTGCTCGACAAGCAGGGCCGCGTCGCCGCCCGTATCGTCGGCGAGCTGCCCGAGGCCTCGATCCTCGAGGCCATCGTGCGCACGCTCGTGGCGGAGAGCGCGTGAACCCCGGCGCCCTCGTCTTCGACGGCGCGTTGTGGGTCGCCGTTCCCCTCGCGCTCGCGGCCGGCCTCATCTCCTTCCTCTCGCCGTGCGTGCTGCCGCTCGTCCCGGGCTACCTCGGGTACATCGGCGGTACCGTGGCCCCGCGCGGGGGCTCGGCATCCGGGCCCGGTCGAGGACGGCTGCTCGGCGGGACCCTGCTGTTCATCGCGGGGTTCACGGTCGTGTTCATGGCCGTCAATGTGCTGGGCGGAACGCTCGGCGCCTTCTTCCTCGCCTACGCCGACGTGATCACGCGCGTCATGGGCGTGGTCATCATCCTGATGGGCCTGGTGTTCATCGGGCTGTTCGGCCTCGCGCAGCGTTCGGTGCGGATGCAGTCCCGTGGCAACCTGGGGCTCATCGGCGCACCTTTGCTGGGCATCGCCCTCGGCATCGGCTGGACCCCGTGCATCGGGCCCACGCTGGCGGCGATCCTCTCCGTGTCGTACAACCTCGGGGATCCCGGCCGGGCGGCCCTGCTCGGGCTGATGTACTCGCTGGGTCTCGGCATCCCGTTCCTGCTCCTCGCCCTCGGCTTCGGATGGGCGACGAAGTCCGTGGCGTTCGTGCGCAGGCACATCCGCGTCGTGAACCTCATCGGCGGAGCGCTGCTGATCGTGCTCGGCCTGCTCATGGTGACGGGCCTGTGGGGCCAGTGGATGTCGACCCTGCAGGGGGTGATGGGCAATGTCCAACTCCCGCTCTGATCGAGGGAACACGATGACCGACCCGCTGCGTCCGTCCGACCACGCCGACTCCACGTCCGACGAGGTCACCCAGCCGCGCCTGGGCGTCGTGGGATGGCTGCGGTGGGGATGGCGCCAGCTGACCAGCATGCGCACGGCCCTCGTGCTGCTGCTCTTGCTCGCGATCGCCGCCGTCCCGGGATCGCTCGTGCCCCAGCGCAGCGCCGACCCCAACGGCGTCACGCAGTACTTCACCGACAACCCCGACCTCGCGCCGGTGCTCGACAAGCTCAGCCTGTTCGACGTCTACACCTCGCCCTGGTTCTCGGCGATCTACCTGCTGCTGTTCATCTCGCTGATCGGCTGCGTGCTCCCGCGCACGAAGCACCACTGGAAGGCGCTGCGCTCGCAGCCGCCGCGCACGCCCGCGCGTCTGTCGCGCCTGGACGACCACCGCTCCCGCTCGATCGCGGTCGACGGGGATGCGGATGCGGATGCCCTGGCGACCGCCGCCGTGGAGAGCGCGGCCGCGCAGCTGCGCAAGAGCGGCTACCGGGTGGCGCGCTACGACGGGCGCGGGTCGTTCTCGGTGTCGGCGGAGCGCGGGTACCTGCGCGAGACCGGCAATCTGCTCTTCCACGGCGCGCTCGTGGGCGTCCTGATCGCCGTCGGCGTCGGTGGGGGCTTCACCTACACCGGTCAACGCGTGCTCGTCGAGGGCCAGGCCTTCGCGAACAGCCTGCTCGACTACTCCTCGTTCAACCCGGGTCGCTTCGTCAGTGGAGACACCCTCACGCCCTACTCGATGACGCTCGATGAGTTCGACGTGTCGTACGTTCCGCCCGGCCAGCCCGGTTCGGGACAAGCCGGCGACTTCGTGGCGCACGTGACGACGCAGGCCCCCGGCACAGACCCGCAGGAGGGCGAGGTGCGCGTCAACCACCCGCTCGACGTGCAGGGCGACCGCGTCTACCTGCTGGGCAACGGCTACGCCCCGACCGTCACGATCCGCGACGCCGAGGGCAACGAGGTGTTCCACGACTCGGTCGCGTTCCTGCCGCAGGATGCCAACATGACCTCGCTCGGCGTCATCAAGGTCGCCGACGGTCTGCCCGAACAGCTCGGTCTGCTCGGATTCTTCTACCCGACGATGGACGTGCTGCCTTCGGGTGCGCTGACCTCCACGTACGGGGCGCTGGAGTACCCGACCCTGACGCTGCGCGTGTACGAGGGCGACCTCGGCATCGACGACGGAACGCCCCGCTCGGTCTACACGCTCGATCCGTCGGGCATGACGCAGATCGCCGGCGGCGACAGCGGCAACCCCGCCATCCAGCTCATGCCCGGGCAGACCGAGGATCTGCCCAACGGCCTCGGCACCATCACCTTCGAGAACGAGGCGCCCGCGGGGGCCGTCGGGTACGAGGGATCGGTCAAGCGCTTCGCATCCCTGTCGATCCACCGCGACCTCGCCGGACCCTGGGTGCTCGCCTTCGCCCTGCTGGCGCTGCTCGGCCTGCTCGCCGCGCTCTTCGTGCCGCGCCGCCGCATGTGGGTCAAGGCGACCCCGCAGGGCGGCTCGGTGCTCGTGGAGTACGCGGGCCTCGCGCGCGGTGAGGACCCCACCCTCGCCGCCGCCGTCGATCAGCTCGCCGAGAAGCACGGTGCCTCCCTTCCTCCCCAGAGCCACCCCGACACCGGAAAAGTAGACTGAGACCATGCCCGGAACCGACCCGCTTCTCCTCGACGAGATCTCCCTCCTCCTGGTCTGGACGGCGGTCGCCATCTACGTGCTGGCGTTCATCGCGTACGCCATCGATCTCGCGCGCCGCTCCGACCTCGCGCTCAAGGCCAAAGACGAGGTCGTCGCGCGCGAGCTCGTGACCGCGGGCGGCGGGGGAGTGATCTCCTCGGGCGCCGGGTCGTCGGCATCCGGTGCCTCCACCGCCAAGCCGCGCTACCTGTGGGCGCGACTCGGGACGGTGCTGACGGCGCTCGGCTTCGTCTTCCACCTCGTGGCGACGGTCCTGCGCGGGATCGCAGCCGAGCGCGTGCCGTGGTCGAACATGTACGAGTTCGCCATGACCGGCCTGCTGCTGATCATCGCGGTGTACCTCGCCGTGCTGACGCGCTACGACCTGCGCTTCCTGGGCTCGCTCATGACCGGCCTCGCCGTGCTGCTGCTGGGTGGCGCGACGCTGGCGTTCCATGTCGAGGTCGTTCCGCTGGCCGACCCGCTGAAGTCGGTCTGGCTCGTCGTGCACGTCTTCGTCGCGAGTCTCGCGACGGCACTGTTCGCCCTCGCTTTCGGGCTCTCGGTCGTGCAGCTCATTCAAACGCGGCGCGAGCGCAAGCTCGCCGAAGCCCCGGTGGATGCCGAACCGAAGCGCAGCTTCCTGCGCACGGTTCCGAACGCCGACGCCCTCGAGTCGCTGGCCTACCGCTTCGCGATCGTCGGATTCATCTTCTGGACCTTCACCCTCATCGCCGGCTCCATCTGGGCGAACGACGCGTGGGGCCGGTTCTGGGGCTTCGACACCAAGGAAGTCTGGACCTTCGTCATCTGGGTGCTCTACGCGGGCTACATCCACGCTCGCGCGACGCGCGGCTGGCGCGGTACCCGTTCGGCGTGGCTGTCGATCATCGGCTTCACCGCTGTGCTGTTCAACTTCACGATCGTCAACGTCTTCTTCAAGGGCCTGCACGCCTACAGCGGCCTGACGACGTAAGGACCCGCGTCCGGTTCCCGGGCCCGTCCGGCTGTCGCCGGGCGGGCCCTTCGTGTTTCGCGGAACGTCCCGGCCCTGGCCCGGGCGCGATGCCCTCGCCCGGTGGGCGGCGGGGTTTGAGTGTCCAAGGCATGCCGCTGGTGGCGGGTGGACACAGCATGTCTTGGACACTCAAGGGGCGTCGGCCGCGCGGAGCGCGTGGCGCACGGGTGCGACGATGTCCTGCATCGGCGTCTCGAGGTGGTGGGCCACGACACGGATGAGTGTCCACCCCTCCCGGGCGATGGCGCGCCAGCGGTCGGCATCCCGTCGGAACTGGTCTGCGTCGGCGTGCTGCCGCCCGTCGTATTCGACCGCTACCCGGTGGTCGGGGTAGGCCATGTCGAGTCGAGCGACGAAGACCCCGTCTGCCGTGCAGAGGGTCCAGTTGAGGTGCGGCTCGGGCAGGCCCGCCCGCAGGAGGACGAGGCGCACGGCCGTCTCTCGCGGAGATTCCGCTCCGGGTCTGACAAGCTGCACTGCCTCGCGGAGGGCGACTGCTCCGCGACGTCGTGCGCGTCGTGCAGCTGCGTCGAGGTCTGACACGGTGTCGCCCTGTGACAACGCCCAGTCTCCCGCGGCGACGAGGTCCTCCATCGGGACGAGCGAGCCGAGCTGAGCCCAGGTCTCGACGCGATTTGCGATCGGCAGGCCGGCGCGCAGTGTCACACCATCCGACGGCATGACCAAGCGATGTCCCACGACACCTGCCGTGCGAGGCTCCCGCGCGGGGGGAACCGCGCTCACATGCAGAAAGTCGTCAGGGCGGAACGGGAGGGGCATCCCCCACAGCGTGGCGGCGGTCGAGTGGCTGAAGAATTGCGCGCCGATCATCCGAGGGAGAAATGCCCTGCATCTCGCCTCCAGACCCTCCAGCGGATCTTCACGCGCGACGCGCACTCCATGGAACGGCGACCGCAGGTCACCGGCGGACAGCCGCCGGCGGGGGACGCCGTGTGCATCCGCATCGCGGACGTGGAACGCCGAGCGCAGTTCAGGGGGGAGTGGGTGCGGGTGCATGCCCACAGCAGACACGATCGTCCGCGCGTGGGCCGCCCGGCCCCCGCTCTGCTGTGGATACCCCCCGCTGTGAAGGAGTGGTGCACTCCCCGGATCGCCCTCGAGTGTCCAAGAAACGCCGTCTCTCGCGGCTAGGGGCGGCGTGTCTTGGACACTCGACAGGAGAGGGCGCGTCGGGCACCCACGCGCTTACGCGGGCTGGGCGGCGGCGCGGGCGGAGGTCGTGCGGCGGCGCACCACGATCAGCGTCGTGGCGATGAGCGACAGCACGGCCCAGACCACGAACCCCGCGATGCCGGCCCCGACTCCGCCGGCCGACGACAGAGCGCCGAGCATCGCGTCGTAGGCGGGGGCGGTCGGCAGGAGGGATGCCGCGGCGGCCAGCGCGGGCGGCACGGTCGACACGATGCTCGCGCCCAGCGCCAGGGCGCCGATCACCGCCGCAATCCATCGGCCCGCTCCGCCGAACACCGCCACGAGGGCCTGGTGGACGGCGGCGAAGGCGATGCCGGCCGCGATGCACACGAGGGCGAAGAGGGCCCAGTCGCCCCAGTCGTACTTCGAGGCGATCTGGACGACGGAGGCGACCAGCAGGCCCTGCACGGAGCCGACGAGCGCAGCGGGGGCGAAACCGCGCAGCGCGACCAGCGCGGACGGGCGACGGCTGGTCAGAGCACGCGCCGACACCGCCTGGAACGCGACGAACGAGGCGAGTCCGCCGAACCACAGCACGGCCATGGCCAACAGCGGCACCGCGGCGAGGCCGAACAACGAATTGTTTGCGCCCGTGGCCGAGACCGGGTCGGCGACGACGTCGGCGAGGGTGGTCGCCTGGGTGTCGGTGTACGTCGGCAACTGCGCGACGGCGGTGTCGAGCCCATCGGCGAGCGACGACGTTCCCGTCGCCACCTGCTGCACGCCGTCGGCGAGCTGGCCGGCGCCGTCTTCGGCGCCGGAGGCTCCGGATGCCAGCTGCGCGGCGCCCGAGCCGAGGGCCGCGGCCCCCGTGCCGAACTGCGTCGCGCCGTCGGCCAGTTTCGTCGCGCCCCCGGCGATGCCGTCCATGCCGCCGGCGAGCGTGCCGAGTCCGGAGGCCGCCTCGCGGGCGCCACCGGCGAGGCCGGTCGCGCCGTCGGCGAGCTGCTGGTTGGCGTCGGCGATCGCACGGATGCCCGTGGGCAGCTGCGCCGCCTGACCGGCGAGGTCGCCGATCTGCGTGACGGTGTCGGTGGCCCGGTCGAGGGAGGCCGCGGCGGCGGCTGCCGCATCGCGCAGCGCCTGGCACTGCTCCGGGGTCCCCGTGCACTCCGCCGCCGCCTTCTGCAGCGCGGCGTTCGCGTCGACGAGAGCCTTGTTGACCTGCGGGGCGGCGTCCGCGAGCTTCTGCGCGTCGTCGGCGAAACCCGGCGGGATCTGGTCGGCGAGACCGTTGATCTGCGTCGCGAGCTGCTGATTGCCGGCCGCGATGCCGTCGGCACCGGTCGCGAGCTTGCTCACTCCCGCCGCGGCATCCCGCGTCCCGTTCGCGAGCGCCGTCGAGCCCGATGCCAACTGCGTCGCGCCGTCGGCGAGCGGACCCGCGCCGGCCGCGAGCTGCGACGCCCCATCGGCGAGGCTCGAGGCTCCGTTCGAGAGCTGTCCCAGGCCGTCGCGCAGATCACCCGCGCCGGACGCGGCCTGCGATGCCCCGTCGGCCAGCTGATGGGCGCCGCTCGCGGCGGAACCGAGCTGGTCGCTCAGCGTCGTGAAGCCGAGGAAGACGTTCTTCAGATACTGAGAGGACAGCTCGCCGCCGTAGACGCTCGTGGCCGTCGTGGCGAGCGCGGAGGTGATCGCTCCGTCGACGACGCGCGCGTCGGGGGCGGTCTGCACGCCGATGGTCGCCTTGACCGGCGTCTCGCCGGGGCGCGTCGACAGCGAGGCGGCGGTGAAGTTCTCGGGGATCGTGACGACGGCGGTGTAGGTGCCGTCGGCGAGACCGGCCGCGGCATCCTCGTCATTCGAGATCACCCAGTCGATGTTGCTCGGCTGGTCGTCGGCGCCCTTCACGAGGCCGCCGGTGAGCTGGCGCCCCAGGGGAACGAGTTGACCGTTCAGCTCGACGGCCTTGTCGTCGTTGACGATCGCGGCCGTGATGTTCTCGAGTCGGTCGGTGGGGTTGTACAGCGCGCCCACCAGGATGCCGCCGATCACAGCGGGCAGCAGGAGCACACCGATGAGCGTCAACCACGTGACGGGGCGGCGCGAGCGGGAGCGCTCGACGGGGAGAGTCATGCGAACACCTCGGAGAGATCGGCGAAGGTTTCGGGTTCGGAGCGGTGCCGTCGCGGCGTGGGCAACGGCAGGGAGGTCACGTCGGGGCGGTGCGCCTCGGACAGCAGGGCGAGGGCACGGCGCTCGTCGCGGGCGGAGACGACGAGCGTGAAGGACGACGACGCGTCGCCCGACCGCTCGCGGGCCTCGACGGCCGCGCGGCGGAGCACGTGCGCGACATCGTCGCGGGTGTCGTCGTCGAGGCGGTCGACGTCGGAGATGACGACGATGCGTGTGCCGCGGGCGACGGCCTGGCTCACGTCCGCCTCCGCCGTCGAGGGGTCGTCGAGGAGGGCGACTCCGACGCGTGCGCGAACGGCACCGGCGCGTTCGGGCACCAGGAGCCCGTCGACGCGCAGCTTGCCCTCGATCTTCGACAGGCGACCGGCGACGGCGAGGAGAAGCGTGCGCGTGGTGCGGCTCTCTCCCGTCACGAGCAGGGTGCCGCCGTACCCCAGTCGCATCGACACGTCACGGAAGACCGGCTCCTCGGTCTCGGAGGCGACGCTGGCGCGCAGGTCGTCGGCGGCGATCGCCATCGCGGGTTCGGAGGGCCACTCGGCGAGGTGCACCTCGCGCTCGACGGCCTCGCCCTCGACGTCGAGCTTGGGCAGGATGCGGTCGAGCCAGCGCGGCATCCACCAGGCTTTCGCGCCCAGCAGCGCGAGGATCGCCGGAACGAGGGTCATGCGCACGAGGAACGCGTCGACGGCGACGCCGACCGCGAGCCCCAGGGCGATGGGCTTGAGACTCGAGTCGCCCTCGGGCACGAAGGCGACGAACACGGCGAACATGATGACCGCGGCCGCCACGACGACACGGGCGGATGCCGCGAAGCCGCTGCGCACCGCGCCGAGTGCCACCTCGCGGGGTGTGCGCCCCTCGCGCTTCGCGTGGACGTAGTCCTCGCGCATACGCGAGACGAGGAAGACCTGGTAGTCCATGGCGAGGCCGAAGAGCACTCCCATGACGACGATCGGCATGAAGCTGATGATGGGCCCGACCTTCGCGACGTGCAGCGCATCGGCGAACCAGCCCCACTCGAACACCGCGGCGACCACGCCGAACGACGCGGCGACCGACAGCAGATATCCGCCCGCAGCGGTGAGCGGAACCCAGATCGAGCGGAACACAACCATCAGCAGCACGAGGGAGAGTCCGACGACGAAGAGGCCGAAGGGCAGGAGCGCGGCTCCGAGCTGGTCGGAGATGTCGATCGTCACCGCGGTGTAGCCGGTGACGAGCAGGCGTACGCCGAACTCGTCGTAGAGGCGATCCTCCTGAGCCCGCAGCTCGCGCACGAGGTCGGCGGTGCGGGGGTCGTCGGGTGCGGTCTCGGGGACGATCTGCACGATGCCGGTGTCGGCGGTCTCGTTGGGGGTGGCCAGGGCCACTTCGGCGACCCCGGGGATCTTGGCGATCTCGTCGCCGATGTCGGTCATGAGGGTGAGGGGATCGTTCGAGGTCACGATCGTGCCGGTCATGATGAGCGGCCCGTTCGCTCCCGGTCCGAAGTACTCGTCGGTCAGCTCGTAGGCGACGCGCGCCTCGTCGCCCTCGGGCAGTTGGCCGGCGTTCGGCAGGGTCAGGGCCAGCGACGCGGCGGGAACGGCGGTGACGCCGAGCAGCCCGATCACCGCGACGGTGGTGACCACCGGATGCCGGGTCACCAAGCCCACCCAGCGCTTCGCGGGGCCGTTCCGCTCGGCCTTGATGGCCGCGGTGGTGGCGCGTCGCACGCTCTCGGCGGCGGCCTCTTCGGCGGCGGCCGCGTCGTCTTCGGCGGTGGCGGTGCGCGAGCGCTTCTTCGGGCGCTTGTGTCCCCACCCGACGACACGGTGACCGGCGAAGCTGAGGAAGGCCGGCGTGAGCGTCAGCCCGACGCACACCGCGATCGCGACGGCGACGGAGGCGGCGATCCCCATGGTCGTGAGGAACGGGATGCCGGCGAAGCTCAGCCCGATGAGGGCGATGAGCACCGTGATGCCGGCGAACACCACGGCCGAACCCGCGGTGCCTACCGCGCGGGCCGTGGACTCCTCGGGGTCCATGCCCGCTCTCGTCTGGTCTTGATGTCGAGACACGATGAAGAGCGCGTAGTCGATGCCGACCGCCAGGCCCAACATCACCGCCAGCAGCGGGGTCGTCGACGACACGGTCGCGAAGCCGGTCGCGATGAAGATGAGGGCGATCGAGAGGGCGACGCCCAGGATGGCGGTGGCCAGCGGCATCCCGGCCACCAGGAACGAGCGGAACGTCACCATCAGCACGAGCGCGGCGATGAGCACGCCGAGGGCTTCGGTGAGCGAGGCGCCGGGGATCTCGGTGGCGAAGAGCTGCCCACCGAGAACGGATTGAGAACCGGGGGGAAGCGCCTCGCCCAGGGCCGTCGCGGCCTCGCGGAGCCCGTCTTCGGTGGCCTGCGGCACCTCGGTGGCCTCGCCGGAGAACTGGATGCGGACGATGGCGGCGCGTTCGTCGTCGGAGATGCCGCCCGAGATGCGGGTGTCGTAGGGGTCGGTCACGGCTTCGACGAAATCGAGGTCGCCGATGGCGGTCGACGTCTTCTGCACGGCGTCTTGATACGCCGGGTCGGTGACCTTCGACCCGTCGGCGGAGACCACGATGATCTCGGCGCTGGCGCCGCTCACCTGGGGGAACGTGCGCCCGAGCATCTCGAGGCCCGCCTGCGACTCCGTGCCGGGGATCGTGAAGGTGTTGTCGGTGCCCTTCGCGAACAGCGCGACACCTCCGCCGGCGAGCACGAGCACGAGCAGCCAGGCCGTGAGAACGCGCCACGGGTGACGGAACGACCAACGCCCGAGGGTGTACAGGAATGTCGACACGGTGGCTCCCAGATCGGTGAACAAGTCGATACATCACCGTATCGGATACAACAATGTATCCTAGACCCTCGGGGGTGCTGTCGAACCTGGATGTCACCCGAGAACAGGAGGCCTCGGATGACCGATTCCGCGCCCGCGACGACGCGCCGCCGCGAGAACACACGTGTCCGTCTCATGGATGCCGCAGCCGAGATGTTCGCCGAGGTCGGCATCGACGGGGCGTCGGTCGAGGCCATCTGCGAGCGTGCCGGCTTCACCCGCGGCGCGTTCTACTCCAACTTCGGGTCGAAGGAGGAGCTCTTCCTGGCCCTGTGCGCGCGATCGGCGGAGACGACGATCGCGGCGGTACGCGCGCGCGTCACCTCGATCGAGAGTCGCGGCCTCGAAGACGCCGGCGACGTGCGGCAGCTCGTCCAGGAGGTGCTCGAGGCCACCGGCGAAGACCGGCTGGACGTCCTTCTCGGGGCCGAAACGCGCCTCCAGGCGCTGCGCAACCCGGGTTTCGCCGAGGCCTACCTGGCTCTCAACCAGGGCCTGGGGGAGAGCGTCACCCAGCTGGTCCGTGACATCGCCGCAGCGCGGCGACTCTCGCTCCGCGTTCCCGCGGACGTGGCCACCGATCTTCTGCTGTCGGTATGGATTTCGACGTCCGAAACAGCGCTGCTCACTCGTCAGGCGCCGTCGGAGTCGCGGTCCGGTCTGGCGGACCGCCTGTCACAGGTGGTCGGCCTCATCCTCGAGTGAGCAGGTCGTGGCAGCGGCCGAGGCGCGCCAGCCACCAGTCGCGCCGTTCGTCGTCGGCGGCCACGCGGTCGAGGTCGGCGCCGGTGGGGCGCGGGCGCTCGAGGGAGAGCACCCCGCCACGGGCCACGAGGGGGGATGCCACCACGTCAGCCGCGAACAGCGACGCGGTGCCCAGCCCGCAGTCGTAGGGGAGCGCGGGCAGCGATGCCGCAAGGGCGGCGCCCATCGACAGCCCGATCGAGGTGTCGAGCGCACTGGAGACGACGACGGGGAGTCCCGCCTGCCTCACGATCTCGCGCGCCGCGTGGACACCGCCGAGGGGCTGCGCCTTGATGACGAGCAGATCCGCCGCGCCGCTGCGCGCCACGCGGAGCGGGTCCGCCGCCTTGCGGACGCTTTCATCGGCGGCGATCGGGATGTCGAGGTAGGCGATGCGCTCCCGCAGCTGCGCGAGCTCATCGATCTCGGCGCACGGCTGTTCGACGTATTCCAGGTCGAACTCGGCCAGGGCGTGCACGGCCCGTTCCGCCTCGTCGACGTTCCACGCCGCGTTCGCGTCGATGCGCACACGCCCCTCCGGGCCCATGCTCTCGCGCACCGCGCGGACCCGCGCGACGTCGTCGGCGAGGGTCTGCCCGGCCTCGGCCACCTTCACCTTGACCGTCCGGCATCCGTCGTATCGGGCGAGGAGCCCGGCGACCTCGGATGCCGCGACCGCGGGCATCGTCGCGTTCACTCCGACGCCGTCGCGGACCGGGGCGGGGGAGGCCGTCCACCCGTAGTCGACGGCCGCGGCGAGCCAGGTCGCGGCCTCGGTGTCTCCGTACTCGACGAAGGGCGAGAACTCCGTCCACCCCTCCGGCCCCTCGAACACGACCGCTTCGCGGACCAGGATGCCGCGGAACCGGGCGGCGAGGGGAAGCGACACCACCCGCGCGGTGGCGAGGATGTCGGCGAGCGGGGGGAGGGCGACGGTGCTCATTCCCTCATCATGGTGCTCAGCGGTGGTTCGGAGCCGGGGGCCCGCCGGGGAGGAATTTCTGCCGTTCGTCACTGTACGACGCTGACAGGTTGCGCTGGTGGTCGAGCGACTCCATCGCCCCCTCGGATTCCGCCCGCGTGCGTCGCGGGCCGAACAGGTAGTCGCGCATCCGCGCGAGGATCGACACCTTCTTCGTCATGATGACTCCGATCGTCGTGAACCCTCCACGCTACGTGCGGTCGCCCGCGAGGTCCACCCGTCTCGGCGCCCGGCAGCGGGCATAGGCTGACGCCATGCTCTTCGACACCCCCGTCCGGCTCGGCGTCCAGATCCAGCCGCAGCACGTGCAGTACTCCGACATCCGCGACGCCGTCCTCCGTCTCGAAGAGATGGGCGTCGACGTCCTGTTCAACTGGGACCACTTCTTCCCGCTCTACGGCGATCCCGACGGCGAGCACTTCGAGGCGTGGACGATGCTGGCCGCGTGGGCCGAGCAGACGGAGCGCGTCGAGTTCAGCGCTCTCGTCAACTGCAACAGCTACCGCAACGCCGACCTGCAGGCCGACATGGCCCGCACCGTCGACCACATCAGCAAGAAGGGCGGCGACACCGGTCGCTTCATCTTCGGCACCGGTTCCGGCTGGTTCCAGCGCGACTACGACGAGTACGGGTACGAGTTCGGCACCGCGGGCTCGCGCCTCAACGCTCTCGCGAGCGACCTCGACCGCATCGCCGACCGATGGAGCAAGCTCAACCCCGCACCCACCCGCGAGATCCCCGTCATGATCGGCGGCAAGGGCGAGCAGAAGACCCTCCGCATGGTCGCCCGTCATGCCCAGATCTGGCACAGTTTCGTCACGCCCGACGAACTGCCCCACAAGTTCGACGTCATTCAGAAGTGGGCCGAGACCGAGCAGCGCGACCTGTCCGACCTCGTCGTCTCGAACGAGCTCAAGGACCGCGACGAGGACGTCGCCGACGCGCTCTTCGACGCCGGAACACGCCTGTTCACGCTCGGCTTCTCGGGTCCCGAATGGGACTACTCGCTCGTCGAGCGCTGGTTGCGCTGGCGCGACGCGAAGAACGCGTGACCGCGGGCGCCCCGATCTCTGAGGGTGCCCCACGACGACAATGGCGCCCCGATTCGATCGGGGCGCCGCTGTCGTCGTTCACGGCTTGAACTGCGCTCCGCCGGACGTGCCCGTCCAGTTCTTCACGGCCTCGCCGGCGTAGTACGCCGTCTCGCTCTGATGGTTCATCGAGCGCCGTGCATCCTCGGACTGGTCGTGTGAGGGGGCACCCAAGAAGTATTCGCGGATGCGGCCCAGAATCGACACCTTCTTCGTCATGTTGACTCCGATCGTCGGGGTGCTCAGGCTACGGCGCTTCGCGGGGTCCGTCCACAGGTGGGCGCCCGCCGGTCCGTGCGGGGCGCCCGCGCGTAGGCTGAAACCGTGACCGTCTCCGAGCTCTTCGACCCCGCGGAATGGACCCTGGCGCCCGGCGCCGAGGGGTACACCGACATCACCGCCCACGTCACCCACGATGGCCGCGTCGCGCGCATCGCGTTCGATCGCCCGGAGGTGCGCAACGCCTTCCGTCCGCACACCGTCGACGAGCTGTACCGCGCCCTCGACATCGCGCGGCAGGACCACCGGATCGGCGTCGTCCTGCTGACGGGCAACGGCCCGAGCCCGAAAGACGGCGGGTGGGCGTTCTGCTCCGGGGGCGATCAGCGCATCCGGGGGCGCGACGGCTACAAGTACTCGCACGAGGAGCACGTCGTGCACGACCCGGGCCGCGCCGGCCGCCTGCACATCCTCGAGGTCCAGCGCCTCATCCGGTTCATGCCGAAGGTCGTCATCGCCGTCGTCCCCGGGTGGGCGGCCGGTGGCGGCCACTCGCTCAACGTCGTCTGCGACCTGTCCATCGCCAGCCGCGAGCACGGTCGGTTCAAGCAGACGGATGCCGATGTCGGCTCGTTCGACGCCGGGTACGGCTCCGCCTACTTCGCGCGCCAGATCGGTCAGAAGTTCGCGCGGGAGATCTTCTTCCTCGCCGAGGAGTACTCCGCCGAGCGGGCGTACGAGATGGGCGCGGTCAACCGAGTCGTCGCGCACGCCGATCTCGAACGCGAAGCGCTGTCGATGGCCCGCACGATCCTGACGAAGTCGCCCACCGCGATCCGCATGCTCAAGTACGCCTTCAACGCCGTCGACGACGGGCTCGTCGGCCAGCAGCTGTTCGCCGGAGAGGCGACCCGTCTCGCGTACGGCACCGACGAGGCCGTCGAGGGGCGCGACTCCTTCCTCGAGAAGCGCGAGCCCGACTGGTCCGACGTGCCGTGGCACTACTGATGGCTCGGACCCGCCCGTGAGGCTCGAGCCGCCGGCATCCACGGATCCGCGCGACGTGCTGCGGGCGCTGAGGGCGGCCGTCGTCGGAGCGGGTCCCGCCGTCGCCCTGGGCGGCGGTGCGCTGCCCGATGACGTGCCAGCCGGAACCGCCATCGTCGTGACGACCTCGGGCTCGACCGGTGTGCCGAAGTCGGTCGTGATCAGCCGGAACGCCCTCATCGCGAGCGCCTACGCGACCGCGGCGCGCATCGGGGAGGGGGCGTGGCTGCTGGCCGTGCCGGCGACCTACGTCGCGGGCGTGCAGGTTCTTGTGCGCGCCCTGCTGGCCGATCGCGAGCCCGCGGTCGTCGCGGGGCCCTTCCGCCCCGAGCCGTTCACCGCGGCGGCCCGCGGAATGGCGTCGCACGACAACGGCGCCCGCGTGCCGACCTACACCTCCCTCGTCCCCGCGCAGCTGCAGCGGTTGGTGGATGCCGCGGACGCCGATTCGACGGTGGCCGAGGCGCTGCGCTCGTTCGAGGCGATCCTCATCGGCGGTCAGGCCCTCGCGCCGTCGGTGGCGGCGCGTGCGGAGGCCCTCGGCGCCCGGATCGTGCGCACCTACGGCTCGAGCGAGACGAGCGGCGGCTGCGTCTACGACGGCGTGCCGCTCGACGGGGTCGGGATGACGGTCGTCGACAGTGAGGTGCTCCTGTCGGGACCCACGCTCGCGGAGGGTTATCTCGGCGACCCCGGGCGCACGGCATCCGTCTTTCCCGTCGGCGCCGACGGCACCCGCTGGTACCGCACGGGCGACGGGGGCGAGATCGTCGACGGCGTGCTGAGCGTGACCGGTCGGCTCGACAACGTCGTCGTCTCGGGCGGGGTGAACGTCTCCCTCGACCGGGTGGAGGCGGCGGTGCGAGCCATCGCGGGGCTCGAGGAGGCGGTGGTCGTCCCGATCCCGGATGCCGAGTGGGGACAGGGGTCCGCCGTCGTGGTCCCGGGCATCCCACCGGCCGCGGAGGCCGCGGTCCTCGAGCGCATCCGCGCGGTGGTGGGTTCGTCGATGGGGGCACCGGCGCGTCCGGCGCGGGTCGTCTCGATCGCCGAGCTCCCGACGCTGTCGTCGGGAAAGCCTGACCGAGCGGCGCTGCGCGCCGCGCTCGCGCTCGACTCGCGGGCATGAGCGCGACCCGCGGGCGAGATCGTACGGGCACGGGCACGACCCGCGGACAGGGACACGACCGGCGGGCATAGGATTGCCCTCCGTGGCAGCACCCTCTCGCAAGCGTTCGCACCCCGCCAAGAAGCGTCGCCCCGGCGGCAACCCGCAGAAGGCGAAGGCGGGTGCGCCGCAGGCCACCGCCCCGGCCACGGCGCGCGACTGGATCGCGGCCGCCCGCCTGCGGACCCTTCCGCTCGCCATCACCCCCGTGTTGATCGGAACGGGAGCGGCGACGCTCGTCGACGAGCGGCTCCACTGGGTGATCGCGCTCGCCTGTCTGGCGGTCGCGTTCGCCCTGCAGATCGGCGTCAACTACGCCAACGACTATTCCGACGGCATCCGGGGGACCGACGACGTGCGCGTGGGGCCCGGACGCCTCACCGGGGGCCGGAAGGCGAAGCCGCGCACGGTGCTGATCGTCGCGCTCGCGTTCTTCGCGCTCGCCGCCGTCATCGGGCTGGCGCTGGTCGTACGCACGGGACAGTGGTGGCTGCTCGCGGTCGGGGCCGTCTGCATCGTCGCCGCGTGGTTCTACACGGGGGGCAAGCGCCCCTACGGCTACAACGCGATGGGCGAGCTCTTCGTCTTCGTGTTCTTCGGCCTCGTCGCCACCCTCGGCACGACGTGGCTGCAGGTGCAGGCGCTACCGCAGGAAGCATGGTTCGGCGCGGTCGCCGCGGGTCTGCTCGCGTGCGCCGTGCTGCTGGCCAACAACCTGCGCGACATCGATCAGGACCGCCTCGCCGGAAAGCGCACGCTGTCGGTGCTGATCGGCCGGCGTCCCACCCAGGTGCTGTTCACGCTCTTCGTGCTCGTCCCGTTCGCGATCGCCGTGTTCCTGGCGTTCGTGTACCCGATCGCCTGGCTGACCCTCATCGCGTTGCTCGGCGGCCTGGCCGCGATCCTCATCGTGTGGACGTACCGCACACCCCGGGAGCTCATCACGGCGCTGCAGGTGACGAGCTTCACGTCCGTCGCCTACGGCGCGCTGCTCTTTTGGGCGTTCGCCGGCTGATCCGGACCCCGCGGGGGTCCGACCGCCCCTTGCGGAGGGGCGCCGTGATCTGCGTCGCCCCGCCGTCGGTCGAGCGCGCCGGTCGGACCGGATGACGGGAGGGGTGCGGCCGCCCGGCCGGGGTTCCCGTGCGACCGAGCCGGCCAGTGGGAGCTCAGTCCGCGGCGGGCCGTTGCTCGCGGTCGACGTCGACGCGTGCGGCATCGACCACCGCGTCTTCGGCATCGGCGTCGGAGTCCGCACCGGAGCGGCGCCCTGTCGTCGTGCTGCGCTGCGCGCGGCGCTCGGCGAGTCCGCCGGTGACCTTCTCGAGGGGGCGGCGGAGGAACAGCAGCGAGAGGCTGAAGCCGATGAGGGCCGCGAAGATCGCCGCGAGCCACGGGAGCTCCTGGAACACGGGGAACAGCAGCAGGATGCCGAGCGGCACGAGGAACGCGAGCAATCGCAGCACCGTGTAGACGAGGGCCGAACGTGCGCGCATTCGCCCATTCTACGGCGGCGGCCTTCGCCTCCTTCCCGGGTCGTTCGACGGTGGGGGATGAGGAGGAGCTCCGGGCCCTCGTCCAGCCGACGCACGTAGAATCGGTCCATGGCACGGCTGCTTCTCATCCTGGCGTTCGTGGCGGTCCTGTTCTGGGTCTACACGATCGTCGACTGCGCTGTGCAACCCCCCTCGCGTCACCGCGGGGTGAGCAAGCCGGCGTGGATGGCCATCGTCATCCTGCTGCCGGTGCTCGGCGGCATCCTGTGGTTCCTCATCGGTCGTGGACGGGCGACTCAGACGGTCGTGCGTCGCGCCCCCGACGACGATCCAGAGTTCCTCGGGCGCATGACCGCCTCGGCGCGCGCCGAGCAGGACGAGCGCATCCGACGTCTCGAGGAGGAGCTCGCCCAGCTCGACGCCGACGCCGACGAACCGCCGCGCCCGCCCCGCACGACCGACCCGGGTGACACTCCCGATGGCGGCAAGCCCGGCGACGACGACACCCGCGGCCAGCGCGGCACCGTCGGCTGAGCCGCTCGTGACCTCGCCGAACGATCGGTCCGCCGCGCCCTCGACGGATGCGGCCGCCGCGCTGCTCGCCGGTCTCGTCTCCCGTGGCGTGCGGCACATCGTGGTCAGCCCCGGCTCGCGCTCGCAGGCTCTCGCCCTCGTCGCCGCCGAGCTCGAGCGCGCAGGCCTCGTCGAGCTGCACGTGCGCATCGACGAGCGCGTCGCCGGCTTCACCGCGCTGGGCATCGGTCGAGAGACCGGGATGCCGGCGGTCGTCGTCTGCACGTCCGGCACCGCCGTGGCCAATCTCGTGCCGGCGGCCCTCGAGGCCCACCACGCCGGCGTGCCGCTGCTGCTGCTGACCGCCGACCGCCCTCCGGAGCTGCGCGGGGTCGGGGCCAATCAGACCACCCGGCAGCCGGGTCTCTTCCGCTCGGCGACCCGGTTCGAGGCCGACCTCGCCGTCCCCGAGGCGGTCGATCACACCGGGGACGGCGAGCAGAGCGCAGCCCTCGACCAGATCGCGGCCGAAGCGCTCGCCGCCTCTCTCGGCGAGGGAGCGCGTGCCGCCGGTCCGGTGCACCTCAACGTGCCCTTCCGCGAGCCCCTCGCCGGCGCCGCCCCGTCGTGGCTCGCCGCGCGGGCGGCATCCCCTTCATGCGATGAGGTCGTGGCGACCGAGGATGCCGACGTGTCCGGCGCTCTATACCAAGGGGGCGGCGGCATCGGCGTCGCCGACGTCGCGCCCGAGACCGAGGCGGCGCACCCCGTGCCCTCCGGCCCCCGCACCATCGTGGTCGCGGGAGCCGACGCCGGTCCCGCCGCCGAGCAGTTCGCGCACGACGGCGGTCTCCCGCTCGTCGCCGAGATCGTCAGCGGCGCGCGATTCGGCCGCCACGTGGTGCACGGCTACCGCGCTCTGCTGCGCGATCCCGCCCTCGGCGGGCGGATCGAGCGCGTCGTGGTGTTCGGTCGCCCGACGCTCAGCCGCGAGGTGACCCGGCTGCTCATGCGCGACGACGTCGAGATCCTCGCGGTGCGCGGACCGGGCGAGCCCGTGAACCTGAACGGCGCGACCGTCGCGGTCGATGCCGTGCGACCGGCGGGCACCGGCGATCGGGCGTGGCTCGGCGAGTGGATGCGCGCTTCGCGCGACGCCGCCGTCGACCTGTCGCCGCCCGCTCCGGACGCCGAGGGGCTGGCATCCGTCGTCCCGTCGGAGCGGCTCGGGGCGATCAACGCCGAGGTCGGCGTGATGCGGGCGCCCGTGGATCGGGCCGCCCTCGTCGACGCGCTGTGGCGGGCCACCTGGCCGCACGACCGTCTGGTGTTCGGCTCGTCGCGCATCGTCCGCGTGGCCGATGAGCTGCTCGGCGGCAAGAAGGTGACCGTGCACTCCAATCGCGGCCTTGCGGGCATCGACGGCACGATCGCCACCGCGACGGGCGTCGCCCTCGCCAGCCAGGTCGACGAGAGACCGGGCGTCACGCGCCTGCTGCTGGGCGACCTCGCCTTCCTGCACGACATGGGCGCGCTGCTGCTGCCGCCGGGGGAGCAGGAGCCGCGCCTGCAGGTCGTGGTCGGCAACGACGGAGGCGGCACGATCTTCGACGGCCTCGAGGTGGCATCCGTCGCCGGCGACGATGCGATGACGCGCGTGCAGTACACCCCCCAGACCGCGCGTCTCGAGCAGCTCGCCCTCGCCTTCGGGTGGGAATACCACCGCTGCACCACCCGCGTCGCTCTCGATCAGGTGCTGACGGCCCCGAGCGGGGGTCGACAGCTCATCGAGGTGCCTCTGTCGCGCTGACTCGTCGCGCGGGTGCGTCTCCCGCGGCGAGCCCTCGCGTCAACCGGTGGCATCGATCCCGGATGCCACGGCACCATGTCGGGATGAGCAGAAGCCAGAGATGGTCCACGCCCGCCGCCGACGCCCTGCGCGTCGACCCGGGGTTCCGCCTCGCCGACATCGACACGCGGTCGACGCCCGGCTACGACGGAGACAAGGACGACGGCAAGGCCGATCTCGATGCCGGCCGGGAGCCGCTGGAGGACCTGCAGGAGCGACTCTTCGCGCAGAGCGTGGCCGGAACGGCCACGGGGTCGGTGCTGCTGGTGCTGCAGGCGATGGACACCGCGGGCAAGGGCGGGATCGTGCGCCACGTCGTCGGCGCTGTCGACCCGCAAGGTGTCGAGCTCGCGTCGTTCAAGAAGCCCACGGCCGAGGAGCTCGCGCACGACTTCCTGTGGCGCATCGAGAAGCGCCTGCCGGACGCCGGTCGCATCGGGGTCTTCGATCGCTCGCACTACGAGGACGTGCTGATCGGACGCGTGCGCTCCCTCGCGCCGGCGGATGAGATCGACCGCCGCTACGGCGCCATCGTCGCCTTCGAGGCGCAGGCGGCCGAGATGGGCATCCGGGTGGTCAAGGTCATGCTGCACATCTCGAAGGACGAGCAGCGCGAGCGCCTGGCGAAGCGGCTCGAGCGCCCCGACAAGCACTGGAAGTACAACCCCTCCGATGTCGACGAGCGCGAGCTCTGGGACGACTACATGGATGCCTATCAGGTCGCCATCGAGCGCACGTCGACACCGGTCGCGCCGTGGCACGTCGTCCCGGCCGACCGCAAGTGGTACGCCCGCCTCGCCGTGCAGCAGCTGCTGATCGACGCGTTGGTCGACATCGATCCGCAGTGGCCCGCGGCCGACTACGACGTCGAGGTGGAGCGCCGGCGTCTCGCCGAGTCCTGACTCAGGCCAGAGCCTCGACGATGGGACGGAATTTCACGCGCGTCTCCAGCAGCTCCGACTCCGGGACGCTGTCGGCCACGATGCCCGCCCCCGCGTAGGCGGTGATCGGCGCGGTGGGCGACGACGGAGCCGCGCGGTCGATCTGGGCGCAGCGCAGCGCGATCGCCCACTCGCCGTCCCCCGAAGCCCCCGTCCAGCCGACCGCTCCGGCGTACCGGCCGCGGTCGAAGGGCTCGAGGCGGCGGATGACTTCCATCGCCGCGGTCGTCGGCGTTCCCGCGACGGCCGCGGTGGGGTGCAGCACAGAGAGCAGATCGAGCGACGAGGCGTCTTCGCTCAGCACCCCCTCCACGTCGGTGGCGAGGTGCCACACGTTCGGGAGCTTGAGGGTGAAGGGCTGCTCCTCGGCCGCGAGCGAGGACGTGTGGGGCGCGAGCGCCTTGAGCACGCTCTGCACCGCGAAGCGGTGCTCGTCCTGGTCCTTCGTGCTCCGCGTGAGACCGACGGATGCCGCGACGTCGGCGTCGGCGTCGCCTCCGCGCGCGACAGTCCCGGCGAGCACGCGTGCGGTCACGGTGCCCTTCGACACGGTCACCAGCGTCTCCGGGCTCGCGCCGATGAGACCGTCGACGGCGAACACCCAGCAGTCGGGGTAGCCCTCGAGCAGCGACCTCACCAGGCGGCGGAGGTCGGATCCGGCGGGCACCGTCCCCGCGATGTCGCGGGCCAGCACGACCTTGGCCACCTCGCGGGCGCCGATCGCCTCGATCGCCTGGCGGACGGCATCCTGATATTTCTCGGCCGTCTGCCGACCGGGGCCCAGGGTCGCCGACCAGTGCGGGCCGAAGGGGGAGCGCGGCGGAAGCTCGGGTTCGGGCTCGTCGGGCGTGTCGTCGAAAGCGAGGCGCGTGACCCACGCGCGGCCGCTGTGGCGCCCGACGATGGTCCCCGGCACGCGGAGCACGTTCTCGCGCTCGGACTGCGGGTCGAAGACGAAGGATCCGAAGGCGACGAGTCCGGTGCCCGGCAGCTGCACGGGATCGTCGATCTCGGCGGCCGCCGCGATCGCGCGCCAGCGCTCGGAGATGGTCGCGTCGCCCGGCTGCGCGCCGGTGTAGCGCAGCGTCAGCAGGTCGCCGAAGGCGGCCAGCGATTCGCCGCGACGGCTCCAGAACAGTGGGTCGTACGGCGTCGTGTACGCCAGCACGTCGTCCATCGGGGCCAGCTCTCGTGTCACCACGCGCAGGCGCGGCACGACGTCATCCGCGGGTTCGAGCACGTCTTTCAGCGTAGACCCGCGCTCTTCGCCCCGGCGGTGCGCGGTCTCCGGATGCTACGGCGTCGAGGGGACGCGGCCGAGATGGTCGCGCCGGCGGGTGTCCGCCGCCCCGGACGGAGATGTCGTGCGCCGAGGCTCGCGTGGGGACCAGAGCCCGGCGCCGCGGTCCGATTTAGACTCCGGAACATGGATAACCGTCCCGCTCCCGGCACCCGCCTGCTCTTCGAATGGCGCAAGTGGGACGGTTCGCCGCACTGGGTGCAGGACAGCGTGTACCTCGGCTCCGACGAATGGGGCGAGTGGTTCGGTCAGCAGGTGGGCTGGCGCAGCGCTCGACCGGGAGCGGAGTTCGTGTGCCGGCAGCCGAACGTGACCCTCGTTCCCGCGAGCGGGGATTGGGCCTTCACGCACAACGCCGACCCCCACCCGGTCGCCGTCTACATCGACCTCGCGTGGGACGTGCGCTGGCACGACGACGGTGTGCCCCGGGGCATCGACATGGACCTCGACGTGGTGCGCCGCACCGACGAACGCGGCACCTGGATCGACGACCGCGACGAGTGGGACGAGCACCGCGTGCGCTACGGCTACCCCCTCGACATCGTGGAGCACCTGGATGCCACGGCGAACGACCTCGAGCGACGCGTGCGCGATCGCGAGGCGCCGTTCTCCGACGACGTCACGGGTCCCTGGCTGGAACGCCTGGCGGCGCTGGCAACCCCCGGCGACGACGCCCCGGCGCGCGCCTAGACTCGACGGGTGAGCAGCGACCCCAACCGCGCCGACCTCGGCAAAGACCCGCAGCGCGTGAGCGGCATGTTCGACCAGGTCGCCGCAGCCTACGACCGCACCAATTCGGTCCTGAGCCTCGGCAACGACCGCCTGTGGCGCGTGGCCGTCCTGCGGGCCGTGGCGCCGAAGAGCGGGGAGCGCATCCTCGACCTCGCGGCCGGGACCGGCACTTCGTCGATGGCGTTCGTGCCCAGTGGGGCCCACGTGGTCGCGGCCGACTTCTCGAAGGGCATGATCGCCGAGGGGCGTCGTCGTCACGGCGACGTCCCGAACCTGGAGTTCGTGCAGGCGGATGCCACCGACCTGCCGTTCGAAGACGGCGAGTTCGACGCGGTGACGATGTCGTTCGGTCTGCGCAACGTCAACGACCCCCGTCGCGCCCTCCGGGAGCTCCGCCGGGTGACCCGCCCCGGCGGCCGCATCGTCGTGTGCGAGTTCTCGCACCCGCCGTCTCGCGCGTTCAACGGTCTCTACCGCTTCTACAACGACCGGGTCCTCCCCGTCGTGGCCAAGGCCGTGAGCAGCAACGCCGAGGCCTACGACTACCTCAACGAGTCGATCCGCGACTGGCCCGACCAGCCCACCCTGGCGCGCTGGATGCGCGACTCGGGATGGGAGGACGTCGCCTACCGCAACCTGTCCTTCGGGATCGTGGCGCTGCACCGCGGCATCCGCCCGGCCGCCTAGGGCCCTGTCAACCGTCGAGATACCCGCGGCGGCCTCCGGCTGCGCCAGGATAGGCTGAAATCGTGACCCCGAGACCGTCTGCGGCCAGCACCCGCCTGTCGGGAAAGCTGGGCCTGAGCGACCGCATCTTCGCCGGCCTGCGTTCTCGCACCCTCCTCTCCACCGTGGAGGCCGGACTGGCGCGCGTCGAGAGCGAGCTCGAGGGCGAGGTGCGCAGCGCCGACAAGCTCGCGGACGTCACCGCCCGCTACCTCTACGAGGCCGGCGGGAAGAGGGTCCGGCCGATGCTCGCGATCCTCACGGCGCAGCTCGGTCAGGGCACGACCAAGGAGGTCGTCGAGGTCGCCACGGCCCTCGAGCTGACCCACCTCGGCTCGCTGTACCACGACGACGTCATGGACGGTGCCGACAAGCGCCGCGGTGTGCCCAGCGCTCAGACGGTGTGGGGCAACAACATCGCCATCCTCACCGGCGATCTGCTCTTCGCCCGCGCGAGCCAGCTGATGGCCCGCCGCGGCGAGCGGGCGATCCAGCTGCAGGCCGACACGTTCGAGCGTCTCGTGCTCGGGCAGATGCACGAGACCGTCGGCCCGCAGGACGGCGACGAGCCCGTCGACTTCTACCTGCAGGTGCTCGCCGACAAGACGGGGTCGCTCATCGCGGCTGCCGCGCAGTCGGGAATCATCTACTCCGGTGCTCCCGAGGAGTTCGAGGAGCCCATGGTCGTCTTCGGTGAGAAGGCGGGCGTCGCCTTCCAGCTGCTCGACGACGTCATCGACCTCTCGCCCGACCCGTCCGAGACGGGCAAGGTGCCCGGCACCGACCTGCGTGCGGGCGTGCCGACGATGCCGTACCTGCTTCTCGGACATCGCTCCGACGCGGCATCCACCGATCTGCGCGCGCGCATCGACGACGGCCAGGAGCGCATCGCCGCGGGCGCCGACCCGTCGATCCTCGACGGGGCGCTCGCCGAATTGCGCGACCACGAGACCACGCATGAGACCCTGGCTCTCGCGCACCGCTGGTCGCAGGAGGCCATCGACGCTCTCGCGCCGCTGCCCGACGGTGCCGTGCGCGAGGCGCTGACGCGCTTCGCCCGCGCCGTGGCCGACCGCTCGGCCTGACCCTTTTCCCCCACCCCCCCCGATCGCGATCGAGAGGAACCCATGACGAAGCTGCGCCTCGCCATCGTCGGAGCCGGCCCCGCCGGCATCTACGCCGCGGACATCCTGCTGAAGGCCGAGCGTCAGTTCGACGTGTCGATCGACCTGTTCGAGCAGCTCCCCGCGCCCTACGGCCTGGTCCGCTACGGCGTGGCCCCCGATCACCCGCGCATCAAGGGCGTCATCACCGCCCTGCGCGAGGTGCTCGACCGCGGCGACATCCGCATCTTCGGCAACGTCCGCTTCGGCGAGGACATCACCCTCGACGACCTCAAGAAGCACTACAACGCCGTGATCTTCTCGACCGGCGCGATCCGCGACGCCGACCTCGACATCCCCGGCATCGACGCGGAGGGCTCCTACGGCGCCGCCGACTTCGTCAGCTGGTTCGACGGGCACCCCGACGTGCCGCGCGAGTGGCCCCTCGAGGCGGAGTCGGTCGCGGTGATCGGCAACGGCAACGTCGCCCTCGACATCACGCGCATGCTCGCCAAGCACGCCGACGACCTGCTGCCCACCGAGGTGCCCGACAACGTCTATCAGGGACTCAAGGCCTCGCCCGTCACCGACGTGCACGTCTTCGGTCGCCGCGGCCCCGCGCAGGTGAAGTTCACCCCCCTGGAGCTGCGCGAACTCGGCGAGCTGCGCGACGTCGACATGGTCGTCTACGACGAGGACTTCGACTACGACGAGGCGTCGAAGACCGCGATCGAGACGAACAAGCAGGTCAAGGTCATCGACCGGGTGCTGCAGCAGTGGCGCACCCGCCCGGGCGTCAACAACGCCGGGGGAGAGGCCTCGCGCCGCCTGCACCTGCACTTCTGGGCCAAGCCCCTCGAGGTCGTGAAGGACGCCGAGGGTCGCGTCGCCGCCCTGCGGTACGAGCGCACCCGGCCCGACGCCGAGGGCGGGGTCGTCGGCACCGGCGAGATCCGCGAGGTCCCGATCCAGGCGATCTACCGCGCGGTCGGCTACTTCGGTTCGCCGCTGAAGGACATCCCGTTCGACGAGCTGCGCGGCGTCATCCCCAACCACGAGGGCCAGGTGCTCTCCGCCGACTCGAATTCCCGGATGCCGGGTCTGTACGCCACCGGCTGGATCAAGCGCGGCCCCGTCGGTCTCATCGGACACACCAAGTCGGATGCCATGGAGACGGTGCGCCACGTCATCAACGACCAGGGTGACTGGTGGCGCCCCGAGCACCCCGAGGAGGAGTCGATCCCGGCCCTGCTCGCGGAGCGCGGCGTGCGCTGGACCGACCTCGACGGCTGGCACCGCCTCGATGAGCATGAGATGGCCCTCGGCGCCCCGCACGAGCGTGCGCGCATCAAGGTCGTGCCCCGTGACGAGATGATCGCGATCTCGCGCGGCGAGTAACCCGCGTGTGCGAAGAGCCGCCCCGTCGTCGCGACGTGGGCGGCTCTTCCGCGTCCGGGCTCAGCCGCGCCGGCGCGGCCGCAGGAGCGCGCGACCGCCGTCCCTTCGCACCGGCGGAGCGGCTCCTCGCGAATATCATCCGCCCCTCACGGGGGCAAGCCTGAGGCTGTGAAGATCCTTTGCTCGGCAGGATGGAGCCCACGACGAGGGGGCCGTCCGGTTCCCGCACCGAGGCGAGGGGGCCGGATGCGAAACCTGAAACGGATCGTGGCCGGGGCTTCGGCGCTGGCCCTCGCGGGCACTCTCGGGGCCTGCTCCGCCGGTGACGGGGTGCCCACCCTCACCTGGTACATCAACCCCGACGACGGCGGTCAGGCCGAGATCGCGGCATCCTGCACCGAGGCCGCCGACGGGGCGTACCGCATCGAGACCTCGCTGCTGCCGCGCGATGCCGCCTCGCAGCGCGAGCAGCTCGCCCGCCGTCTGGCCGCGAGTGACCGGTCGCTCGACATCATGAGCCTCGACCCGCCGTTCATCCCCGAGCTCGCCGAGCCCGGCTTCCTCGCCCCCGTGCCCGACGACCTGCAGAACACCGACGGCATCGTCGAAGGGGCGGTGCAGTCGGCCAGCTGGAACGGCGAGCTGGTGACGGTGCCCTTCTGGGCGAACACGCAGCTGCTCTGGTACCGCAAGTCGGTCGCCGAGGCCGCGGGCCTCGACATGACGCAGCCCGTGACCTGGGACCAGATCATCCAGGCCGCCGAGGACCAGAACAAGCAGCTGGGCGTGCAGGGCGCCCTCGCCGAGTCGCTCACGGTCTGGATCAACGCCCTTGTCGCGTCGGGCGGAGGGAAGATCCTCGAGGACCCCGAGGCGAAGCCCGACGAGATGCAGCTCGGACTCGAGTCCGACGCGGGCAAGAAGGCCGCCGAGATCATCGGGCGCATCGGCTCCTCGGGGCTGGGTGGCGCGGGGCTGCCGACCGCGGACGAGAACGCGAGCATGAACCTCTTCCAGGGCGACAACGGCTCGTTCATGGTCAACTGGCCCTTCGTCTACCCGGCCATGCAGGGGGCCGCTCCCGAGGTCGTCGACGACCTCGGCTGGGCGGTGTACCCCCGAGTGGATGCCGGGACCCCGGCCGCCCCTCCCGTCGGCGGCATCAACCTCGGCGTCGGGGCGTACAGCGAGCACGTCGACCTCGCCTGGCAGGCCGTGCAGTGCATCGTGACCCCGGAGAATCAGGCGCAGTACTTCGTCACCAACGGCAACCCGCCCTCCAACCTCGCCGCGTACGACGACGCCGAGGTGAACGAGAAGTTCCCGATGGCATCCACGATCGCGGAGTCCCTGCAGCTGGGGGCGCCCCGACCGCAGACGCCCTACTACAACGAGATCTCCATCGGACTGCAGCGCACGTGGCATCCGCCGAACGCCGTCACCCCCGATACGACGCCGCAGACGTCGACCGACTTCATCCTCGCGGTGCTCAGAGGGGAGCGACTGCTGTGACTGCCGAGATCGCTGCGGCCGGCAAGATCCGGGCCGACAAGGAATCGGGCGCGAAGCCCAAGAAGCGCCGCTCCGACCGCGCGCGGGCGGAGGCGCGCCTCGGCTGGATGCTCGCGGGTCCCGCCTTCGGCATCATGCTCCTGGTCACGCTGTATCCGATCGTGCAGGCGCTGTGGGATTCGCTGTTCAGCCTGCGCCTCACCGCGCCCGACGACCGCGAGTTCATCTGGTTCCGCAACTACCAGGTCATCCTCGGCGACCCGGCCTTCTGGCAGTCGATGGGCGTGACGCTGTTCATCACCGTCGTCACGGTGCTGCTCGAACTGATCATCGGGTTCGGGTTCGCGCTCGTCATGCACCGCGCGATCAAGAAGCTCCGCGGCTTCGCCCGCACGGCGATCCTCGTGCCCTACGGCATCATCACCGTCGTCTCGGCCTTCGCGTTCTTCTACGCCTTCGACATCAACTCCGGCGGGTACGTCAACAGCTGGCTGTCGTGGATCCCCGGGTTCGACGAGAACCTCAACTGGTTCGCTTACCAGGGCACCTCGCTCACGGTCATCATCCTCAGCGAGGTGTGGAAGACCACGCCCTTCATCTCTCTCCTGCTGCTGTCGGGTCTCGCACAGGTGCCCGGCGACCTCGAGGAAGCTGCGAAGGTCGACGGGGCCACCGGCTGGGAGGTGCTGCGCCGCGTCATCCTGCCGAACATGAAGGCCGCGATCATGGTCGCCGTGCTCTTCCGCACGCTCGAGGCGTTCCGCATCTTCGACAACATCTTCATCATGACCGCCGGGGCGAACGACACCGAGGCGCTGTCGCTGCTGGCCTACAACACCTCGATCGGGCGCCTCGAGATCGGACTCGGCTCGGCGATCTCGGTGCTGCTGTTCCTCAGCGTCCTCATCATCGCCGGCATCTTCATCAAGGGATTCAAAGTCGACCTGTCGGCGGGGAGGAACGGCTGATGCGCGCAATGACCTGGCCCCAGCGGATCATGTGGCTCGTGATCATCGCGGCCGTGCTCGTCTGGTCGCTCTTCCCGGTCTTCTCGATCGCGATGACGTCTTTCAAGACCCAGGCGGGCCTGTTCTCGGGGACGCTCCTCCCGCAGGAGTGGACGCTCGACAACTACGCCACGATCCTCGCCCCGGGCGGCAGCGCGCAGGACCTGTTCCTCCCGGCCCTGCGCAACTCGATCGGCATCTCGCTCATCGCGACCTTTATCGCCGTGGTGCTCGCGACCCTCTGCGCCTACGCGATCGCGCGGCTGGACTTCCCCGGCAAGCGCATCATCCTCACCACGGCGCTCGCGGTCTCGGTGTTCCCGATCGTGTCGATCGTCACGCCGCTGTTCAACCTGTGGCGCGTGATCGGCCTGTACGACACGTGGCTCGGCCTGATCATCCCGTACCTGTCGCTCACGCTGCCCATCTCGATCTGGACGCTCGCCGCGTTCTTCCGTCAGATCCCGTGGGAGCTCGAGCAGGCTGCACAGGTCGACGGCGCCACGCCGTTCGAGGCGTTCCGCAAAACGGTCGTCCCGCTGGCTGCTCCCGGGGTCTTCACCACTGCGATCATCGCCTTCTTCATCGCGTGGAACGACTTCGTCTACGGCATCTCGCTCACCTCGACGGATGCCGCCCGCCCGGTGCCCGCGGCCCTGTCGTTCTTCACCGGGGCCTCGCAGTTCGAGGAACCCACCGGCGCGATCTCGGCGGCGGCCATCGTCGTCACCATCCCCATCGTCATCGTCGTCGTGATCTTCCAGCGCCGGATCGTGTCCGGTCTCACGCAGGGCGCCGTCAAAGGCTAAGGAGCGAGTCCATGGCATCCATCACTCTCAACAGGATCGTCAAGACGTACGACGACGGCTTCACCGCGGTCAAGGGCGTCGATCTCGACATCGCCGACGGGGAGTTCGTGATCCTCGTCGGGCCGTCGGGCTGCGGAAAGTCGACGCTGCTGCGCATGATCGTCGGTCTCGAGGACATCTCCGACGGAGAGCTCAAGATCGCCGATGAGGTCGTCAACGACAAAGCGCCGAAGGACCGCAACCTCGCGATGGTCTTCCAGAACTACGCGCTGTATCCGCACCTCACGGTCTACGAGAACATCGCGTTCCCGATGCGTCTGAAGTCGAGCGACCTCGACGACAAGGAGATCGACGCGCGGGTGCGCCGCGCCTCGAAACTGCTGGAACTCGACGAGCACCTCGAGCGCAAGCCCGCGAACCTGTCCGGCGGTCAGCGACAGCGCGTGGCGATGGGGCGCGCGATCGTGCGCAACGCCAGCGCGTTCCTCTTCGACGAACCGCTGTCGAACCTCGACGCGAAGCTGCGCGGGCAGATGCGCACCGAGATCGCGCGGTTGCAGCGCTCGCTCGGCATCACGACCGTCTACGTCACGCACGACCAGACGGAGGCCATGACCCTCGGCGACCGGGTCGCGGTGCTGCGCCGCGGTGAGCTGCAGCAGGTCGCGAGCCCCCGCGGGCTCTACGACCAGCCGGTGAACCTCTTCGTCGCGGGCTTCATCGGGTCGCCGCCCATGAATTTTCTCAGCGGCACGGTCGACGGCGACGTGCTGCGCCTGCCCATCGCCGACGTGCCGCTCGACGACCGGCTGCGCAAAGCGGTCGAGGGCCGCGACCTCGTCATTGTCGGGGTGCGTCCCGACGCCTTCGAAGATGCGGATGCCACGGAGCGCGACCTCGCGGGTGGGATCACCGCCGAGCTCGACATCGAGATGACGGAATGGCTCGGCGAGGTGCTCTACGCCTACGTGCCGTACGAGACCGACGCCACCGTGAAGGAGAAGCTGTCGGAGCTCGACCGCGACCTCGACGGCGAGAGCCTGCGGACCGAACTCGTCGTGGCCCTGGATGCCATGAGCTCCATCCGCGCGGGAGACGCGGCGCGCCTGTGGTTCTCGCCGGGCTCTCTGCACCTGTTTGACCCGGAGACGGGCGTGAACCTCACGCGCGACGAGGCGAAGGCCGAGAAGCTCGAGGAGGACGCCCGGGCCGCACGCAAGCGTGCGCTGGAGCGGGCCAAGGAACGGGCGTCGCGCGAGGAGGCCTCGGCGTCGAGCTGACCGTCCCGGTCCTCAGCCGGCGGAGCCGAGCTGCCCCAGCCAGAGGTAGAAGGCGATGAACGCCGCCGCACCGCCGAGCGCGAGGACGACGCCGACGACCGCGGGCACGATCCGGTGTCGCGCGGCATGCACGGCGGCGGTCATCAGCGCGAGCCCGGCCACGATCTGCACCACCCAGTACACCGGGCTCGTCGAGGCGGCGACGACCGTGAGGCCGTACACCCCTTCGCCGATCAGCACCGCGCCGACGGGCGCGGCAGCGAACGGCTTCCACGCGGCGGCACCTCCGCGCAGGAGGGATGCCGAGAGTCCGACCACGGGCCCGGCGAAGACTCCGATGACCGTGAAGGTGTCCTGGAACGGTTCGGCGTAGTAGAAACCGCGCCAGCCCGAAACGATCCGGTAGCCCTCGATCAGCAGCACGAACGACACGATGCCCAGCGCCGCGGCCACCGGCGGACGCGCGCGCGTCAGCCAGACCAGACCGAACGCGAGCATCGTCCAGCCGCCGGCCGAGTTGGCGAACGACACGAGGGCGGCGGGGAGCACGGTCTGGCCGACGCTCGTCAGTCCACCGAGGACGAGCGAGGCGGCGGCGACGGAGAGAACGGGGACGAACCAGTGGCGGGGGTGCACGTCCCCACGCTGGGAAGACCCGGCCGTCCGCGCGTCCACCGACAGAGGGCGCTGCGTCATCCTCGAGGCGGATATCGCCGCCGTAGGCTGAGGCGATGGGCGAGTGGCATCCGGACGTCCTCGGCGAGGGCTTCGAGCAGCGTTCTCTCCCGCTGCGACCCGACGACGAGGGGGAGGTCGTCGCCACCCTCGTGCGCTCACGTCCTCACCCGGGCGCGCGCTTGTTCGGGGAGTGGCGCGACGTCGACGTGCTGTACGTGCACGGGTGGTCGGACTATTTCTTCCAGACCGACCTCGCGCACTTCTTCACCGATCGCGGCGCGCGGTTCCACGCCCTCGACCTGCGCAAGTACGGTCGCAGCCTCCGGCCCGGTCGGACGCCCGGCTACACCGTGTCGCTCGACGTCTACGACGCCGACATCGCCGCGGCCCTCGATGCGATGGGCACCGCCGGCGAGGGGCGTCGCCTCGTGCTGCTCGGGCACAGCACGGGCGGCCTCACCCTCACGCTGTGGGCGGCGCGACACCCGGGAGTGGCCGATCTGCTTGTGCTGAACAGCCCGTGGCTCGAGCTGCAGCTGGGCCCGCTCGGGCGTCAAGCGCTCGCGCCGATCGTGAACGTCCGCGCCCGGCTCGACCCGCTCGGCACCCATCCGGTCGTCGATCTGGGGTTCTACACCCGCGCTCAGCGGGAGATCGGGACGCTGCCCGACGCCCCCGACGGATGGCGTCCGGCGCAGGGCTTCCCCACCCACCCCGGCTGGCTCGCGGCGATCATCGCGGGGCACGCGCGGGTGGCATCCGGGGTCGACGTCGGGTGCCCGGCCCTCGTGCTGCTGTCGAAGCGGTCGACCTCGGCGCTCAGCTGGAGCGACGCGATGCTCTCGAGCGACTCGGTGCTCGTCGTCGACGACATCGCGCGAGCGGCCACCCGCATCTCGGCGACCGTGACCCTCGCCCGCATCGACGGGGCGCTGCACGACGTGTTCCTGTCGGCGCCCGCGGCGCGGGATGCCGCGTACGCAGCGCTGCGGAGGGGGATGACGGGTCTAGCGTAGAACGCGATCCAAGGAGCACCATGATCCCCACCGCATCTGCGTCGATGTCCGCGACCGAGCGTTACCGTGCCGCCCGAGACGAACTCCTCGCCGCCCGCACCGACCCGGCGCGCGCCGCAGCCTTCGCGTGGCCCCGCTTCGAGGGGCCGTTCAACTGGGCGATCGACTGGTTCGACCCGATGGCGCGGGGGAACGACGCGACGGCGCTCATCGTGGTCGACGACGACGAGACGCACCACGAGCGCACCTTTGACGAGCTCGCGCGCCGCTCCGACCAGGTCGCGGCCTGGTTGTCGTCGCAGGGCGTCGCTCGCGGCGACGCCGTGCTGCTCATGCTGAACAACCAGGTGGAGCTCTGGGAGGCGATGCTCGCCATCATGAAGCTCGGCGGGGTCATCGCCCCCACCACGACGGCCCTCGGCCGCGTCGACCTGGGCGACCGCATCGCGCGCGCCGACATCCGCCACGTCGTGGTGGGAGCCGCCGACGCCGACAAGTTCGACGACCTGCCCGAGGGCCTCGGCCGCATCGTCGTGGGCGGAACCCACCCGGGCTGGGTCTCGTACGACGACGCCTTCCTCCAGGATGCCGAGCCGGCACGGCATCCGGGAACCACCGCCGATGAGCGCCTGCTGCTGTACTTCACCTCGGGAACGACGTCGAAGCCGAAGCTCGTCGAGCACACGCACGCCTCGTACCCGGTCGGACACCTCAGCACCATGTACTGGCTCGGACTGCAGCCCGGCGACGTGCACCTGGCGATCAGCTCTCCGGGATGGGCGAAGCACGCGTGGAGCCTGTTCTTCGCGCCGTGGATCGCGGGCGCGACAGTGCTGGCCCTGAACTACACGCGCTTCTCGGCCGAGCGTCTGCTGGCCGAGCTCGAGCGCGACCGTGTCTCGACCTTCTGCGCTCCGCCGACCGTGTGGCGCATGCTCATCCAGGCCGACCTGACCGGCCGCCGTGGGGCGCTGCGCGAGGTCGTGTCGGCGGGCGAGCCGCTCAATCCCGAGGTCATCGCCTCGGTGCAGCGGGCGTGGGGCCTCGACATCCGCGACGGCTACGGGCAGACCGAGATGACGGCGGTCGTGGCGAACACGCCCGGCGCCGACCTCGTGCCGGGGTCGATGGGGCGTCCGCTCCCGGGGTGCCCGGTCGTGCTGGTCGATCCGGTGACCGGTGAGCGCACCGACGAGGGCGAGATCTGCATCGACCTGTCCGCGCGCCCGGTCAACCTCATGACGGGGTACGTGGGGGATGCCGAGCGCAACGCCGAGGCGTTCGCCGACGATCTCTTCCACACCGGCGACGTCGCCCGCCGCGACGAGACCGGCAGCATCACCTACATCGGCCGCACCGACGACGTCTTCAAGGCGTCGGACTACAAGATCAGTCCGTTCGAGCTCGAGAGCGTCCTCATCGAGCACCCCGCCGTCGTCGAGGCCGCGGTCGTCCCCGCCCCCGACGACCTGCGCCTCGCCGTCCCCAAGGCGTACATCGTGCTGGCGGGCGGGCACGAGGAGGGCGAAGAGGTGGCGCTGGACATCCTGCGTTTCGCTCGCGAGCGACTGGCTCCCTTCCAGCGCGTGCGTCGCGTGGAGTTCTTCGATCTGCCGAAGACGATCTCGGGCAAGATCCGCCGGGTCGAACTGCGTCAGCGGGAGGAGGCCGTGTTCCGCGGCGAGGTGGTCTGCGTGGAGTGGCGCGACGATTCCCTCCGCGGATGACACGGCCCGCAACCCCTCGCATCGCGCCCGCCGACATGTGAGCATCGGTACATGGACCACGAGAAGAAGCAGCCCTTCGAGAACCCCACCGTCGACGACGAGAGCGACATGCCCTCGCTGCAGGAGGAACGCAACGTGGGACGCGACACCGAGCGCGAGATCACCCAGATGATCAACGGCATCGAGGGCTGAGTCCCTCGTTGCGTCCCCGAGCGGCCTGGACGGTCGCGATCAGCGTCGTCGCGGTCGCGGCCGTCGTCGGCGTCGCCGCCGTGGTGATCTCCGCTGGACGGAACGCGCCGGAGACGGCACCCGCGGCATCCGCGTCCCCCCGGCCGAGCGCATCTGCTACCCGGACGCCCACCCCGACGCCGACGCCCACTCCGACGCCGACGCCGACGGCGCGGCCGGGAACCGTGCTCGTCGAGCGGAAGGGCGATGAAAGCGTCCGCATGCTCGTGGCCGGGGATTCGCTCACCGCCGGGTTCTTCGCCACCACCAAGGACGAGGGGTTCATCCACCTGGTGGCCGCCGAGATCGGACGGGTCGACATCACGGGTGCCGCGCAGGCGCAGCAGACGCTGTCGACGGTCGCGGCCGTGACCGACGTGCCCGCCGACGTCGGGGTCGCCGTCGTCGAGCTCGGCACCAACGACGTCGGCGTGCCGACCCCTCTCGCCGACTTCGAGCAGCAGTACGCGAGCCTGCTCGATCGCATCCGGTCGACATCCCCCCGGGCCGGGCTCGTGTGCCTCGGCACCTGGACCGCCGACGGCGGGGCCTACGACGAGGTCATCGCGCGCACGTGCGCCGCGCGCGCCGGCGTGTACGTGTCGCTCGCCGAACCGTTCGCGAACGCGGACTTCCACGGGCCCGCGGGCCGCGACACCTTCGCGGGGGCGGGCGACGAGTTCCACCCGAACGACGCCGGGCACCGGGCGATCGCCGATGCCGTCCTGGCGGCGTTGACGTACTGACGCGCGTTCGCCACGCAACGTGCGACACTCACGGAATGGATGACGTGCTCGACCCCGGTCCGTTCTTCCACGGCACGAAGGCGGCTCTCGGAGTGGGCGACCTCATCACCCCCGGTTTCCGGTCGAACTACCGCCCCGAGATCGTGATGAACCACGTCTACTTCACGGCGCTGCTCGACGGGGCCGGCCTGGCCGCCGAGATCATCCCCGGAGACGCGCCGCCCCGGGTCTACGAGGTCGAACCACTCGGAGCCTTCGAGAACGACCCCAACGTCACCGACAAGAAGTTCCCGGGCAACCCGACCCGCTCGTTCCGCACCACGTCCCCTCTGCGCATCGTCGCCGAGCGCGACGACTGGACACGACTCACCCCCGAGGCGTTGGCTTCGTGGCGCGAGCGCCTGACGACGCTGCGCGACGAGAACGCCGAGATCATCAACTGACGGCCGGCCCGGGCGTCGGTTCTCGTCGCGCCCGCGGCACGGTCACACCGGCTCGGTCGTGCGGATCAGGCCGCAGGTCACGCACGACCACGCGACGAGGAAGCGCTCGTCGTCGAGGATCTCGAAGCGCAACGGATCGCCGCACGTCGGGCAGGTCAGGGGGTCGAGCGGCCGGCTCATCGCGAGAAGGTCACGTGGACGACGCCGCTCTCCGCGACCTCCGAGGCGACCGTGTAGCCGGTGTCGAGACCGGGGAGGTCGTCCCACATGCGGCCGCCGCGACCGAGGATCACCGGGCGCACCGCCACATGCAGGCGGTCGACGAGGCCGGCGGCCAGGGCGGCGCGGACGGTGGAGAGCCCGCCGCCGACACGCACATCGGCGCCGCCGGCGAGATCGCGTGCTCGGGCGACGGCATCCGAGATCCCCTCCGACGAGAACTCGAAGCGCGTGCCGTTGGCGAACGAGATCGGCTCGCGCGGTCGATGCGTCAGCACGATGACGGGCACGCGGAACGGCGGTTCGTCGCCCCACCATCCGCGCCAGTCGGGGTCGTCGGGGAAGGAGTGGAGGCCGAACATCGCGGCCCCCATCACCTCTGCGCCGATGCCCTCGAAGTACGCGGCGGCATAGCGGTCGTCGATCCCGGTGGTACCGGCACCGGAAACGTCGCCGAACACGCGCGCGCGGAACGTGCGCGTCGCCATGTAGTCCTCGACGAGCCGGCCCCAGTCCGCGCCCATGGGGTTCTCGGGCGTCGGATCGGCGGGCGCGGCGACGCCGTCGAGGGAGATGTTCAGATCGACGCGGACGGCCATGTCATCTTCCCCGTGGACGGGCTCAGCGGTAGTTCGTGAATCGGGACCAAGTGATTGTCCATACCGCAAGATACCCTGATATGCCGCTTGATCGGGGGAATGTGTGCCCTGATATGCCTTCGCATGACCTATGGTGATTCGATATTCTGCGGACAATCTGCGGACTGGGGAGCGGACGGGAACGATCATGCCAGACGATGCTGACGCGGTCCGACGGCAAGCGATCGAGCGCGCGGCGCGTGGTTTGACCCGGGCCATCGTCGATCTCGCAGAGGCCGTGGCGATGCCGCGGGAGGACGCGCCGGCGCTGGTCGCTAAGCCGCCACGGCACCCGGATGACGCTCTGACGATGGCGCAGGTCTGCGAGATCACCGGACTGTCGCGGAGCACCTTCTACAATCTGCGGGGCAAAGGTGAGGGGCCGCCCTTCTTCGTCGTCCGAAACCGTCTCCGCTGTTACCGCTCCGACCTCGAGACGTGGATGACCGGAAGGACGAACTCGTGAACGGCAGAGCACCGGACGAATCGTTGACGCCGGAGCAGCAACGCCAACGCGCGCAGGCCCTCGACGAAGCCGGGCAGGTGATCTCGGAAGCGATCGCGATCTTCGCGCCGCTGACCCCGCGCCAGTCGGCCGAGAGAGTGTGGGCGCCGGGCGGCCCTTCAGTTGACGAGCTCACCTCGCGCATCGAGGAGTCTCGTGCGAACCTGCCACACGTCGATGCGGTCGACGAAGTTTCGAGTCTGCCTGTTGCCGCGCCCGTCACCGATTCGAGGGCCGGCGCAGCTCGACGACGATGAATAGCACGAGCGCAAGGATGATGGCTGCTTCCATGAGGTGTCCTCCTTCCATGGGGTCTCGGAGAGAAGACCGCCGCGGCTCAATAAGCTGCCCAGCGACCACTACTGCTCAGAGATACCGCCCCAGTCGTCACTCGTGCTCACGCCTACGATGGACCGATGCCCGCACCCACGATCCCCGCTGACGCCGCGGCCATCCTCGCCCGCACCGGACACCGCGACCTAATCCGCTACCTCGTCGACCACCCCGATAGCTACTACGGCGACATCAAAGACGCCACCGGCGCGGCCGTCAGCTCGCTCACCCGCGACCTGCGGCAGCTCGAGGCCATCGGTGTCGTCCATACCGACGTTGACCGGCCCCTTGGGGCGCGACGTGGGCGCGCACCCCGCTACCGCGTAGATGTCGACCGGATTGATACTCTCCTGACTGACCTGCGTGCGAGCTTAATCGGCTAGCGCAACTCGGCTATCGAGCGGACTGTCGCCCCTACAATGCCGTGATCCTCTGTGCCAACCCATAGGATCGGTCGTCGTGCTGTTGTGGTCCCGACTCGTTCTCGTTATGCGCTTCGTCGCTATCGGGTGGGCCGCGGTCGTCGGCGTGTGGAGCGGTCTGGTCTACTACGAGCTGATCGACCCCAAGCCGAGCCTCGAACCGTGGGGGTGGATCGCCAGCATCGTGCTGATCGGCGTCGAGAACGCAGGAACGCTTATTGTCCGCCGCTTCCGCAGCCGGAGCACCGATCAGAACGCCCGGATCGAGTCGACCCTCAAAACCGCACTGCTCCAGGTCACACAGAGTCGCGAAGTTACCTACCAGGATCTGGGCGCGAGTGTGTTTGTTCCCACGCTGTGGAGCCGCGTCCGCCGACACTCGGGCGCTCAGGTGCGCCTCAAGCGAATCAGCCGTTTTCGACCCGCCGGATACCCTCAACAGTCCGGGGTTTCCTGGACAGGGGCAAAAGGGGTCATCGGCACGGCTCTCCGCTCCAAGACCCACTCCTACACCGACTTCAG
The DNA here is from genome assembly GCF_042958465.1 of Microbacterium sp. NPDC007973. Classification (NCBI taxonomy): domain Bacteria; kingdom Bacillati; phylum Actinomycetota; class Actinomycetes; order Micrococcales; family Microbacteriaceae; genus Microbacterium; species Microbacterium sp. NPDC007973. Next base: position 543,645 of record NZ_JBIBJJ010000004.1, on the reverse strand, counting down.
CCCAATCATCCGGAGGTACGGCGTAGACCCGATTCCCCTCCCCGTCTTCAACTCGCTCCCCGGGCGCTTCAAGCTCGGTCTGGACCTGGACGAGTTCAACAGTGCCATCGGCAAGTACTCCGAGATCGTCGCAATCCCCATCTGGCAGGACGGGAAGGATCGCGGACTCATTGGTGTTTTGTCAATTGACAGGGCTTACGAAGCTGACGAGTCGGAGAATAGAGTCCTCAACAGGCGCGCAACACGCGAAACAGCCGCTACCGCAGCCGCTTCGATCGGAAGTATCTTGAAGCCCAAGGTCACGGAAGCGTAGAAGGGAACGAGCCATGGAACAGCCACTCACCCCCGGACAAGAAGAGTTCTTCCGCATCCTGCGAAAGGTAGACCCCAGCGCAGAGATGGAGCGGGTCATCGAAGACACCAAGGAGGACCTCCGTCACGGAGACAAGGTCGTCCGAGGTCTCTCCCGCCTCAAGGGCTTCACGCCCAACCCCTGATCCTCGACTCAGCGAAGCCCCCGCCACAAGCATGGCGGGGGCTTCGTTCTGCGACACGGGGCTGCTGTCCGCGTGTGACCGTATGCTGTGCGCTACCTCGGGCGCAGGGCCCGTGGTTGACAGAGGGGAAGCACATGGCAACGCAAAATGAGGCACAGGCGGCACTCTTCGAGGGCGTGAAGTTCTTTGTCGAGCGCGCAAAGGCTTACGACGGAACTCGAGGGGCGTCGATGTTGCGTGACGCGGGAGTGGCATATCGTGCCGCGGTCGGCGGCCCGCAGCCTGGCATTCTGGACCTCGACGTCAAGTCGTCCTGACAGCAGCGACGGGCCCCGGTATCTCCGCATGGGCACCGGGGCTTCGTCGCCAGGTCCTGACAAGCTGTGCAGATGGATGCTTCGTTGTGGGTGGCGTTGGTGGGGGCGATGGCGGCCGTGGGGTCCGCGGTGTTCGCGTATGTGCAGGCACGTGCCGCGACGGACAGCCGGCGAGATGCTGATGAGGCGCGTGATGAGGCGCGTGCGGCGAGGGATGAGAGCGCGCGGCTTGCAGGGGAGGCGAACGATGCGTTCCGACGCCAGGCCGAGGCCCAGGAAGAGGCTAATCGGCTCAAGGCGGCCGAGATGGAGCCGAAGGACTGGGGATTCGGGCACGTCACGGGAATTCGCTATCGGGGCACGAACACGTCGAAGCAGGTACTTCTCGTCGAGAGCTTCGACATCCAGCCGGATCCCGCCGCAGCGCTGGTCCACATCCAGTCGAACCACACAGACGGCCGGTTCGAGTACGGGGATTCGTTTGACTTCATGGTGAATCGCGTTTCAGGGCTCGCTCCGGAAAAACTCACGATCAAGTACCGCCGCGAGAGCGACGCAGAGGACGACTACCGAACTATGTACGTGGCTCTGTGAGGGCGGTGGGACCGGACGGCGGATGTCATCCTTCTGCAAAGGGGTCTCGGAGCGGATGCGCATTTGGCGCTGCCAATCGTGGTCCTGGCGACGGTAGGGCGGCAACTTATGCAGGGATGTGAACGTCAATGTCCGTGGTCTGGTGCAGACTGTGTGCATGCTCTCTCAGCTAGTGGTGGCCTACGACGACGGGCGCCCTCGCGTGATCGAAGAGCACCGAGAATCTGCCGGGTCGTGGGCAGACTTCGAACGGCCCGCGGCGGGGCGTTTTGTGCCTCGTCTGGGCTCGCAGGACCTGATTCGTTTCGCGACATTCGCGATCGCCGTTGGCTTGCGCGTCGAGCGTTTCGAACTCGCCGACGCCACGCTGCGCCGCCTTGACGACGACTTGGAAGCTTTCTTCTCCACCCAATTGGTGCGGATGCTCTACGAGCAAGGGCAGACGGTCACACTCAACGCTCTCGACGTCGAATTCCAGGACTTGGTCGTCACTGGTGTCAAACTTGTTGATCAACGGCTCAGGGCCGCGACCTTGCGCCGGCGCGGTGTCGTCGATGGCGAGCCTGACTTCGCGATTGTTGACCTGCTGTCCGCAGCTTGGGAAAAGTTGCACCTCTCATGAATGAGTGGCGCACGGCGCTGACGGGCGCTGTGCGCGTCGGAGTGCTTCTCGGTGTCTCCGCGCTTACCAACTTGCTGGTAACGCCCCTGGAGCCGACCGGTGCTGCGCTGGTCTCGGAGATAGTCAGCGTTCTGTTGACAGCTTTCGTTCTTGGTCTTATCGAAGCGTTCTTGTGGGGCAAGCCGCAGTTGCAGGTCGTCTGGACGGACACTCGCACCCGAGCGCAACTCCCGCGCCTAGACGTAGCCGTCGACGAGACGCACATGGAAAGTTCGGGATTCTCACTAGCTATCCGCTGCTCAGCCGAAAAGCCCTTCGCGCGTTGGTTGATCGCACGGGCTGCGCGTGCACGCAAATTGCAGCTGGCAATCGTCCCCAAGCATGCTCCCCTGATGTTTAGTGTCGATACGAGCTCTCGGCGCACTGACGATATTCCGCTCGTCAGACGGGAGCAAAACGGCCCTAACGTTCTTGCACTACTCGAGCGAGAGCCGCCGCAGCGCGGTGGAGTTTGGGTGTGGGCAAAGGGAACCTTCACTGCGAAGGAGTTCCTGCCTGGGGAGAGTTGGGACCTCGACTACAAGGTGCGAGGTAGTTGGATACTTCGGCAGGTGCTCGCCGTTGATAGCGACGTAACGACCATTACAATACAGCAGCGATAATTGGGGGCTAACCGTTGGCTACTTTCACTACTCGATTCTTGAATGTGACATCGGCGCGAATCAGCGGCGAATTTTCCTTGGAGGATCTCGCCAACCATCTCGACCGAAACAGACCGGATCACGGCTTGCTCGAGGGAGGGTGGGCGGGTGTAAACGATGATCAATCGAACTTGGGTGTGCTGAATGCGGCGCCGCCGACCTCCAACGTGCAGATCCTGGCCGCTGAGGGTGAGTTCCCGGAGCGGTTGTTGGCGCGTTACTACTATTGGAGCGAACGCAAGGGCCTCAGGGAGGCGCGGCCCGATGCTTCAGACGCTGAACTGCATGAGCTGGCGGCAATCGATATCCTCGTGAGCCCGCACGCTGCCGGACAGTTCCTGCTCCTTGTCTCCACCCTCGACGTCGCCGCAGCTCGCAGGCATCCCCTCAAGAAGCTAGAACTCGTGATGCAAGCGCTGGACGTCGAGGCAAAGATCGACCTCCAACAGTCGCCGTTGCGACTACCCGGTGGGGACACGTTCCTTTGGCTGCTGGTCAAGGCGCGGGACTCGCGGATGATCGATGCGAACATCGAGATCAGGGACATCGAGGCTGTGCATGGGCAAGACTCGGTCCAGCGTGTGACGGTGCTTAACAATTCCGTGAGTTTCGACCGCCCAAGCTTCTTGATTGCTGTCGCGGAGGGCGATGAACTGGGCCCTGCCAAGCTCACTCTTTACGACGGCGCCGCCAATGTGCGAATCAGTTTCCGCGTATGGCCGAGTGGTGCGTTCTCCGTCGTCACCGGTTCGACCTACTATCCCGACATAATGGACACTGCCACTTGGCGACTACAAGCCGTGTACGACATCTCTTATCGGTTCATTCCGATTCTCGTGGCGACATACGTCTCAGATCAGGAGTGGCGCACGGAGATACGCGCGCGCGAGATACGAGCTGCCGCGGAAGCTCTTGTCGCTAGATACTCCGAACAGACCGGATAGCGGGGGGATTCTGTCCTCGGCTCTTGTTGTCGACCGCTCGAGCGGCGCAGAAAAGGCGCACATCCCGTCTGATGAGGCCGGCACGTCGGCCGACCTTATAGCCGTACCGCCACCGGAGTCGCGACTGCAGGAGCTTACGGGCGCGCACCCGCTCACGGAGCAGCTCGCCGCGCAGCTTCACGTATTCGCCGTGCGGGAGGAACTGGTGCTGCAGTGCGCGCGTCCCGGCGGCCCAGCCGTCGGCTTCTGCTTCGTCAGCGAGGCGGCACTCCTCCTGAAAGCACCAGTTTCGCAAGATCTCCCACGCGGCGTCGTCGCTGTTGGCGGGCCACTGCCCGCGGTCCGCGGCGGCGAGAAGGAACGCAACCTCGTCGTGATCAGTCGGTGCGGCGGTCACGGTGTTTGCCCCAGCGCTTCGCGCTCGAGCACCTTCCCCGCGGTGTTGTCACGGCGGGCCTTTGCACCCGCCCGCTTCGCTCGCTTCCCCACCTCAAGCAACAGTTCGGTCCTCTTCACCCGGCGCTGCGCGGCGCTCAGGGTGGTGTCGGCGGCGAGCTTTGCGTTCTCCGCGTCGTACCAGGCTGAGATCTCGTCTGACGCGGTTTGCAAGGCGGCGTGACGGGCGCGAGATGCTGCTTTCTCCGGGTCGTCCATCATGAAGTCTCCTTGGGGGAGGTCGGGGGCCGCGTGCTGTGCAAGGTCACGCGACCCCCGAGTCTGTGGTCAGGCTGCGGGTGCGTCGGCATCTACGGCGTAGGCGCCGCCCGATGCGGCGATGTGCGAGGCAATGGAGGCTCCGACCATGTCGCCCCCGCGGCCAGCTGCCATCGAGTCGGAGACGTCGAACCAGGGTTCAGCTGCGTTGAGCTGCTGATCGGCGTTCAGCGCTCCGGCGAGGAGGGTACGGAGTTTCTCGTCGGGGGTCACCTCGGCGAGGCGCGCCCATACTGCGCGTTGCACCCAGACTCCGCCAGCCGTGGGGTCTGGCGGACGCCGTCGAGCGCGAACCCGACGCGTTCCTGAGGGTGGGGCTCTCGGTAGGAGTTGGCGGCGGCGAACGCGGGCCCGAACTCCGCGACGGCGAGTAGCGTCGGGATGTCGCTGGTGGCCGCGATCGTGTCGCGCAGGGTGGCGCCGGCGGCGACCATGCGCTCGATGCCCTGCCACTTCTGCGTCGCGAGCATGATGGTCACGGCATCCTCAGGGAGCTTCGTGTTCACGGTGGCCGCCTCAAGGAGGTAGTCGCGGGCGCGGGCGTGCTCCTTGCGGAGCTCCGCACCTTTCTCGCCGCCGACCTCTCGCCATGCCGCGACGGCCTTCGCGCGGCGCTCGGCGTTGGCCTGGTCGGTGAGGTCGGGGTCGTGCTGGGACTGTGCTTTGCCGATCCCGTCGAACATCTCGCGAGCATGCGCGGACGCCGTTGCGGTGGCCTTTTGCAGCATCTCGATGTACAGGCCGACGGTGTGGGAGTAGATGGTGGTCATGGTGGTCTCCTGCTCAGGCGTTTGGGGTGGTTTCGAGACGGGGCGCGACTCGCTTTGCTTCATCAAGGCGCGGCACGAGGCCGGTGTTTACGCTGTGTGATGCGACGGCGGTGAGGGCACCGTCGAGGAGGTCGCGGATGTCGTGGTGCGTGCCCTCGGGGCCGGTGAACCGGAAGCGGTGTTCGGGGTCGGCTCCGTCCGCCTGGCCAACGGTGATCGGCCACGGCCAGGCCTCGAGACGGGCGACACGAGCCTCATGCTCAGCCGGGACCTCGTCGACCTCCTCGACGGTGTATCCGCGGGCGGCGAGGTGCTCAGCGATGTCCTGGCGCTCAACGTAGGCGACGCCGAGCACGGTCCAGAAGTAGTCGAGGTGTCCGCCGTGGCGTGCGGTGGCGTCGGTGGGGGCAGTGAGCTTAAACATGCGGGATGGGGTGCCTTTCGGTCAGGTGCCGTCGGCGCGCTCGAGGCGGCCGCTTGTGGAAAGTCGGAGGGTGCCGGCGGGGAGCCCGGTGCCGGTGTAGGTGGGGACGCTGGCGAGGGGGATACGCACGGCGCCCTGCAGGAGAATCTCTTCGCCACTGGGGGCGTTAATGGTGACGCCAAGGGCGCTGATGATCACCGACGTCGATCCCTTGCGGAGAGAGGCGACGTCGCCGACGTTGGCGACTGCCGTGCCGGCGATGAGGCGGGCTCCGGTGTTCGCAGCGTCGGCTTCGAGTCGGCTGCCGTTCGGGAACGTGAGCGCGCCGCCGCCGATGCTCGGGTCGAGCACCATGTCGTTGACGAAGATCTTCCCCTCTTGGATGCGGACGTTCCCCATCGTGAGGCTGCCGGATCCGCCGTCGAGGATGATCGCGACGGGCCCTGGCCGACCATGATGCGGCCGCCGCCCACGGGGCTGATTAGCACGGCGCCGACCTTTATCACGCCGCCTTCGAGGACCTCCCAGTCGCAGGCGATCGAGCCGACTCCCCGCCAGCGGAACGTGCCGTCGCCGTCGAGGAGTGCGCCATCGTCGAGCTTGAGGGTGCCCCCGATGAATCGGACGCGGCCGTTGCGGATCGAGGAAGACTCGAAGGGGTTCTCCCGGCCCATCCGTACGACAGTGTCGCGGAGGTCGTTCAGCGGAGAGTCGTTCGTGTTGTGGAGCATCACGCAACCGTGCTTCCGGACGAGCGCAGTTCCGCTTCCCAAACGGCGAGCTGGTCCGACCAGGCGGCGGTTGAGTAGAAGCGGGATGCGACGCTGTAGCCACTCGGGATGAAGTAGAGCAGGCCGTCGGAGGTCACCATCATCTGGCGGTACTCACCTGGTCCAGCAGCAGCGGCCGACAGATTGCCGTTGGGGTGCTCGCCGCCGTCTGCGCCGACAGAGCGGAGCAGCCGTACACCGGCCAGCCCAGAGGCTATTGGGTCGACCTCGAGGCGCCACGTCTGCCATGAGCCAGCAAGGGTACGCAGGTTCGGCGGCTCCGTTGTGGCCGGGCCGGCGGGTTCGATCCGCACGCCGAAGAACGCGCCGACGTACATGAACCGGTAGTCCTCGGCGTCCTCGGATACCTCCAAAGCGTGGATGGTTGGCGCGTCGTCCATCGGTCTCTGCTCCTTGTGCTCGGTTCCCGCCGGGGAAGTGTGCAGCTATTCCGCCGCGTGATTCCGCGTCTCGTCGGCCGCTGTGTGCTCGGTGTGTGCTTCGTGTCGGACTCGAGGGCGGTAGCCGGGAAGTGCTTCTCGTGAGACGCGGTAGGGCCTCGAGCTCACGATGTTCAACCGTCCCTCCTTGATCGCCCGCCGCACCGTCGACTCTTCGACGCCCAACTCGACCGCGACCTCCGCGACCGACAGCAGCGACGATGCCAGCGCCCCTGTATCAGCGCGATCTTTGGTCACGCGCGCGCGACCAGCGAGGAACGCCTCGGTAGCTTCGTCCAGGTCAGACAGAAATTCCCCGAGATCCGGCGACGGGTGAGTCTGGTAGCGGGCACGCAACGAACGCACCGCACCCGTCTGATGCAGAATCATCGCCACGTGCGCCGTCATCACGACGTGACCGCCCAGCGCCGGCCCCAGACGAGTCACGAGGCCGCCCCTGCCGCACACGCGTGCGCACACGAGCCAAGCCGGGTTGACCGGTCACCGGCTGCGCAGGATGCCGTACCCGCGTGCGCGCCCGCCTCACGCGCGCATAGGCCTGACCGGTTCGCCTGCGCGGTCTCCCGCCGGTGGGTGAGGGGCAGAGCACGGGTCTCGATCCGAACCTCTATGAGCATCTCGAGCGACGCCTGGTCGGTTCCTCGCCTGAACTGCTTCTACAGGCCCTATTCCATGCCGTAGGCGTGAACCCTCCCGCTGAGTACCGCTTCCCCGGACACGGCGCACGTGTGCAGTACCTCCTCGACGAGTACGGAGGGGGAGGCGAATGAGCAGCGTCAAGCAGCGTCCGAATGGGCAGTGGCGCGCGCGGTACCGAGACTCAGGTGGGAAGGAGCATGCCCGTCATTTCGAGCTCAAGAGGGATGCGCAACGTTGGCTCGACGAGGTGACAGCTTCCGTTGTCACTGGCATGTACGTCGATCCGCGCGCCGGGACTGCGCTCTGGGATGACTGGACCGCCGCTTGGGTATCGCGACAGGCGTGGGCGGCAGGAACGGTCATCGCTGCGGAGACAGCGCTCCACAGTGTCCCGTGGCGCCGTCGCGCGATCGGCCAGGTGAAACCGTCTGACGTCCAGGCGTGGCTCAGCGCCGAGACAAAACGAGGACTGGCGGCGTCCACCATGCGCACCAGACTCAACTACGTTCAGATGGCGTTCCGTGCCGCCGTCCTCGACAAGGTGATCCCCGAGAGTCCCGCGGCCACTGTGAAGCCGCCTCGTGGACGTCGAGCCGACGTTGCGATGAAGATCCTCACGCTCGAGCAGTCCGCTGCGGTGCTTGCTGCGGCGGGTGGCTTCCGTCCGTTCGTCGAGGTCTGCCTCTTCGCGGGCCTCCGACTTGGAGAAGCGGCGGGGCTGCAGCTCAGAGACGTGAACTTCCTCGGCCGTTCAATTCAGGTGCGACGGCAAGTGCAGGGCTCATCGCTCGCTAGCACGACGATCGTCGCGCCGAAGCGGGGGAGCGAGCGAACCGTGTTCGTGCCCGGCGATTTGACTGCATCGCTCTCTGCGCACGTTGCGGCGGCGCGCCTGACTGAGCCGGACGAGCACCTCTTTCGCACGCCCACCGGTCACCTGTTTCAGCGCAACAACGCAGGCGAGGCGTGGCGCGGCATCCGCGAGCGCGTCGGTCTCGCGGCCTCGGTCACTCTGCACACACTGCGCCACACCTACGCATCGAACCTCATCGCGTCCGGCTGCGACGTCGTGACCGTGCAGCGCGCGCTCGGGCACTCACAGCCGTCGATCACGCTCAACACGTACGCCCACCTGTGGCCGTCCGCAGAAGACAAAACGCGAGCGGCGACGGCGGGCCTCATGGCCTCCATCGCCGCTCCCGCGGACTCTCCGCGGACTCAGGGGAAGAAAACCCAGGTCAGCAGGGCTTCTTACCGGTAGTTCGTGAACTGCAGGTCGACGTCGAGGTCGGCAGCCTTGAGAAGGCGCTGCACCTCCTGCAGGTCGTCGCGCGACTTCGACTGCACGCGCAGCTCGTCGCCCTGGATCTGCGACTTCACGCCCTTGGGGCCCTCGTCGCGGATGATCTTGCCGATCTTCTTCGCGTTCTCCTGCGAGATGCCCTCCTTCAGCGTGGAGGTGATGCGGTATTCCTTGCCGCTCTGCACCGGCTCGCCGCTGTCGAGACTCTTGAGCGAGATGCCGCGCTTGATGAGCTTGGTCTGTAACACGTCGAGAACGGCGTTCGCGCGCTCCTCGGAGTTCGCCTTGATGACGATCGACTCGCCGCTCCACGCGATGGAGGCGTCGGTGCCCTTGAAGTCGTAGCGCTGCTCGACCTCTTTGTGCGCCTGGTTGAGGGCGTTGTCGGCTTCCTGCCGGTCGATCTTGGAGACGATGTCAAACGATGAGTCAGCCATGATCCAAAGGTACCGGGGGCTCGCCCCCGGCGTCCCGGGCTGGACGCCGTGTCCTCCACCCCCATCGGGCTGCGGCGGCCCGGGTGACCCGCCGCGCCTGAGCGAGCGCGCAGAAGGAGAGCGCGGCCGCGCCACGGCCCCGTCGCGCTCGTAGACTCGGATGCCATGCGAGCACTCACTGAAGACGAGGTCAGGGACGCGTTCGTCAACGCCACCCCCGACGAGCTGCGGATCATCGCCCTGCCCCACGACTTCCTGCTGGCGGATTGGGACCACCTCGACTTCCTCGCGTGGCGCGACCCCCGCACGCGCGGGCGCGGCTACGTGCTCACGGAGCACGACGGCGAGCCCACGGCTGTCGTGCTGCGGGCGGCCGAGGGGCAGTCCCGCGCGCGGTCGGCGATGTGCAACCTCTGCCACACGATGCAGCCCGGAGACCAGGTGTCGCTGTTCACGGCGCGCAAGGCCGGCGAGGCGGGAGAGCACGGCGACACCGTCGGCACCTACATCTGCGCCGACCTGTCGTGTCACGAGACCGTGCGCCTCGCGGCGCCCCTCGCCCCCAGCGAGATCCGCGCGAGCGTGGACCGTAAGATCGACGGCACCAAGCGCCGCACCGAGGAGTTCGTCTCGCGCGTGCTCGATGCCGCGGAGGTGACCCGGTGACCGGACGCGTGGTCGTGATCGGCGACGCCCTCATCGACGAGCTGCGCGACGAGACGGGCGTGCGCGAGTTCGTCGGCGGAGCGGGGCTCAACGTGGCCGTGGGTCTGTCGAGGCTCGGAGTGCCGGCATCCCTCATCGCCATGGTCGGAGACGACGACGCGGGGGAGCAGATCCGCCGCTACCTCGAGCAGTACGACGTCGAGCTGCTCGCGAGCCCGTCGGAGCACGGCACGTCGCGCGCGGTCAGCACGCGCTCGCCGGGTGGCGAGCCCGAGTACGTATTCAACGACGCCGCCCAGAACCGCCGCGTCTCGTACGGCGACGCCGAGCACGCCGCGATCGCCGCCGCCCCGATGGTCGTCGTGAGCTGCTTCCCCTTCGACGATCGCGAGCAGACGGACCTGCTCGTGGATGCCACGGCCTCGCCGTCGACGCCCCTCGCGATCGACCCGAACCCCCGCAGCGGCATGCTCCACGACCGCGCCGAGTTCGTCCGCGGCTTCGAGAAGGCGGCATCCGGAGCGCTGCTGGTGAAGGTCGGCGAGGACGATGCGCATCTGCTCTACGACGCGCCGCTCGAGCAGCTCCGCGAGAAGCTCGTCGCCCTCGGCGTCGGCGCGGTGCTGGCGACGTACGGCGCCGGGGGAGCGGCGATCGACGTCGACGGCACCTCGGTGTCGCGGGGGATCTCCGAACTGCCGGGCCGCATCGTCGACACGATGGGCGGGGGCGACGCCGTGCTCGCCACGACCGCCGCCCTCGTGCGCGACCGCCTGCCCGCGACGGCTGAGGAGTGGGATGCCGTGCTCTCGCGCGCCATGGACGTGGCCGCCGCGACGTGCCGACACGAGGGAGCGCTGCTGCGGACGCCCGAGTGACGGCGCGCGTGGTTTGAGGCACCCCTCCGGGGATAGTAGAGTGGTTTCTCGCGCCTCTGGTCGACTGAGAAAGCCGGGCGGGTGCGCATCTGGCGAGTTACCCAAGCGGCCAAAGGGATCTGACTGTAAATCAGACTGCATTGCATTCGGGGGTTCGAATCCCTCACTCGCCACCGGAAGAACAAACCCCTCCTCGCGGAGGGGTTTTTCTTTTCCCGAGCGGGGATCGGCCGCGCGGACGCGCACGGCGACGGGGCGACGCGAGATCGGGATTCGACGGCGCGGAGATTCCGCGTCCGCCGCCCCGCGGCGACGCATCGCCCGTCAGCAGGCGGCGAGCAGCGCCTTCGACTTGGTCTCGAGGAACGCGACGAGCGCGCCGAGGACGTTGACCTCGTTGCCGAGGTTGACGAGCTCGACCGCACCGAGCTCGATGGTGGCGTCGCGTGCCTCCATCGTCGCCTTCCACGTGCCGTCGCCACCCGCGATCGGCTGCAGGTAGGTGATCGTCTTGGCGTTGCTCAGGTCGACGACGATCAGACCGATGTCGGCGTCGGGATCGGCGTCGTCATCCTGCTCCAGAACGCGGATGTCGCTGCCGGTGAGGTAGCCGAGGCCGCGGAAGTCCGTCAGCCACGCCTCGAGCAGCGCCTTGTCGAGCAGCTTTCGTACCGGCATCCGTCACCTCGATTCAGGCGCATGAATGTCACACGCCCCCCACATTATGGAGGGCGTGGGGGGCGTGCGGCGCCGAGCGGCGAAGCGTGGTATCAGGCGGCTCGCACCGGGCGGCCGGCTGCAGCCGTGCGAGCGGAGTGGGCCGGCGTACGGGATGCCTGTTCCGCGGCCTCCCACGTGCGGGTGTCCACGACGAGGCCGGAAGCGGCGTTCGCCTGATCGGCGAGGGCGCGGAGGTAATCGCCGACGAGCTGCTCGGGCTCGGGGGAGTCGAAGACGAAGCGCAGGGGGATGGCGGGCTGGAGCCAGATGGTCGAGCGGCCGCTCTCCTCGTCGGTGCCGGTCCAGGTGAGCGTGAAAGACTCCCCGCGGCGCAGCTTCGTCGACGCGATCACCTTGATGTAGCCCATCAGGCGATCAGGGAGGGAGATGGGGGCGGTGTCGGAACCGTAGAACAGCGTGGCCATGATGATCTCCTTCGTCGAGTGGTCGGGTCGCGTTGATTTCTAACGTACCACGTATTTCACCTCCTTAATTATCTGAACGAAATATTCGGTTTGCTCACTAGAGTGGAGTCGAGCGATCGGCCGGATCGCACTCGGAGGGGGGTCGACATGTCGCTTCCCTCTGCATTGCTCTCGGCGCTCGACGACTACGTGGCGGCCCGCGACGAGGCCATCGCCCACGCGCGTCGTGACCTGAACGTCAGCGAACTCGAGGCGTCGGCCATGTCGTGGATCGCCGAAGAGCCCGGCATTCGCCCGTCCAACCTGCGCGCGCATCTCGGAGTCACCGCCGCCGGTGTCACGACGCTCGTCGATCGCCTGATCGGCCGTGGCCTGTTGCGACGCGAACTCGACGCCGAGGACCGCCGCGTCAACCACATCTACCTCGAGGTCGACATGGATGACGAGCCGTGGGTGGCGCTGCGACGCTTCCCCCGCGAGGTCGAAGAGGCTGTGCGCTCCGAGCCGGCCGACGTCGCTGCTGCTGCCGCGGAGATGCTCGCGCGCATCACCGAGCGCGTTCGCGCTCGAAGCTGACGCCTTCGATCCCGCTGCAAACGACGCGGCCGTCGGCCAGCTCGACGACGTGATCGGCGGCGGCGATGAGGCGCTGGTCGTGGCTGACGCACACGACCGTGGCTCCGCGTTCGATCTCGCGGGCGACGGCCGTCCGGTTGAGCTTCGCGCTCGCTGCGTCGAGGCCGGTGGTGGGTTCGTCGAGCAGCAGGACGTCGGCGCCGCGGGCGAGCCCCTGGGCGAGGAGGGCCCGCTGCCGCTGGCCGCCCGACAGGATGCCGAAGGGGCGCCGCGCGAGATCCGCGATGTCGAGGCGGCGTAGGGCGGCGTCGACGGCTGTGCGGTCGGCGGGCCGCGGGCGGCGGAACGGCCCCGTTCGTCCCCACGTGCCGACGGTCACGACGTCGCGCACGGTCAGGGGGAGGTGCTCGCCCACCGCCGCGCGCTGCGGGACGAACGAGCGTGAGGACCCGTGGGTGTCGACGCGTCCGGATGACGGCTCGCGAGCCCCCGCGAGGACTTCGAGCAGCGTCGATTTGCCGGCGCCGTTCGCACCGACGATCACGGTGAGACGGCCGCGCGCCACGACGAGCCCTACTCCGTCGAGTGCGGTCGCGTCGCCGAACGACACGCGCACGGCGTGGGCGGTGAGGGCGGCGACGGGTTCGGGAGGGGGGAGCACGACATCCATCATACGAGTTTGAGAATCGTTATCACTTGACGCTACGGTCGGACATCGTGTCCTGGCTCACCGATCCCTTCTCCCTCGACTTCGTGATGCGTGCCCTGTGGGGCGGCTTCCTCGTGGCCGTGCTGTGCGCGGTGGCGGGTACCTGGGTGATCGTGCGGGGGATGGCCTTCCTGGGCGAGGCGCTGGCCCACGGGATGCTCCCCGGCGTCGCCCTCGCGACCGTCGCGGGCGTGCCGGTGCTGTTCGGTGCGGCCGCGAGTGCGATCGTGATGAGCCTCGGTATCGGCGCCCTCCAGCGCCGGGCGAAGCTCTCGTACGACACGAGCATCGGGCTGCTGTTCGTCGGCATGCTGGCCCTCGGTGTGATCGTCATCTCGCACGCGGGGAGCTTCGCGACGGATGCCACGGCGATCCTGTTCGGCGACATCCTCGCGGTCGGCGCGGACGATCTCGTCGTGCTCGCGATCGCCGCCGCGATCGGCGTGGCCACGGCGGTGCTCGCGCATCGCGCTCTCGTCGCCGCCGCCGTGGACGAGCGCGTCGCGACGGTGCTGGGGCTGCGCCCCCGGATCGCGCAGACGGTGCTCGTCGGCCTGGTCACCCTCGCCGTGGTCGCGTCGTACCAGGCGGTCGGCTCGCTCCTGGTGGTGGGTCTGCTCGTCGCCCCCGCGGTGGCGGCGCGGCAGTGGACCGCGCGCATCCCGACGACCATGCTGCTCGCCGCCGTCGTGGGCTCCGTCGCCGTCGCCGTGGGCCTGCTCGTCTCCTGGCACGCGGCCACCGCCGCGGGCGCCACCATCGCGGCGACCGCCATTGCCGGCGCCGGGCTGTCGTGGGTGCTCCGCGCGACCGTCGACGCCGTCCGCCGCCGCACGGCATCCCCCCTTCCTCTTTCCGTCTGACCCGAAGGCCCCCCATGCTCTCCGCCCCCCGCCGCTGCGCCCTCCTGGGCGCTCTCGGTCTCCTCGTCCTCACCGGCTGCGCCGCTCCGGCCGCGCCCGCCCTGGAGCCCTCCGCCGACACCCACGGCGCGATCGACGGAGCCGCCGAGCTCGCCGAACCCGCCCTGGGCCTCACGACCATCGACGCCGCAGGGAGCGTCGCGCACCTCGACCTGCTCGAGGAGACGACCGTCGAGATCGGCAGCGTGCGCGCGCCCTCCTCGGTGCACTCCGACGGGCGGTACCTGTTCGCCGCCGACGACGAGGGCGTCTCGATCGTGGACAGCGGGGTGTGGACCTGGGACCACGTCGACCACTTCCACTACTACCGGGCCGAGGCGCGGGTGCTCGGCTCCGTCGAGGGACGGGGAGTGGCGACCGTGGCGACGTCGAACTCGTCGACGACGGGCGGGACGGGGCTGTTCTTCCCCGCCTCGGGCGAGGCGGTGCTCCTCGACACCGAGGCGCTGTCGAAGGGCGAGGTCGTCGAGCGTTTCCGACTCGAGCGTCCCGCCGGAACGGGCTTGGTCGTCCCCGTCGGATCGTTCGCCGCGGTCGCCTCGGCGGGCGAGGTGACCCTGCACGCGGCCGACGGTGACGAGGTGGGCGCGCCCACCCCGTGCATCGACCCGGCCGGCACCATCACCACGCGGGTCGGAGCAGTCATCGGATGCCGCGACGGGGCGCTCCTCGTCACGGTCGCCGATGCCGGTCCCGTCGTCGAGCGGATCCCCTCCCCCGCGGGGACCACCGCGCCGCGCGCGACGGTCTTCGCGAACCGCGAGGGCCGCCCGACCGTCGCCGCCCCCGCCGGGGAGGCGGGCGTCTGGATGCTCGACACCCGGGAGCGCACCTGGAACCTCGTTCCGACGGCCGAGCCGGTCGTGCAGGCCACGGCCGTCGACGACAAGGACGCCCACCTGCTCGCCCTGACGGCGGACGGGCGCGTGCTCGTGCTCGACGGGGAGACGGGGGAGCTGCGGGCGGAATCCGTACCGCTGGTGGGCGCGAGCCTCGCCGCCGGGCAGCCGGTGTCGCTCATCGCCGATCAGCAGCGCGCCTACCTCAACGGCCCCGCGGAGGGGCGCCTGTGGGAGCTCGACTTCGCCGACGGCGCGCGCGTCGCGCGGGAGTTCACGCCCGAGGATGTCCCGCTCTTCGTCGCGGAGACGGGACGATGACGGGGCGACGGGCGCTCGCCGCGGCGGTGACCGCCGCCCTGCTCGCGCTGACCGGGTGCGCCGGGGGAGCGGCATCCGACCGCCCGCTGGTCGTCGTGACGACGAACATCCTCGGCGACGTCGTCTCGCACCTGGCCGGTGACGAGGTCGAGGTGCTGACCCTCATGCGCCCCGGCGCCGATCCGCACTCGTTCGAGATCTCGGCGGCCGAGGCCGCCCGCATGCGCTCGGCCGACCTGCTCGTGGCCAACGGCCTGGGGCTCGAAGAGGGGCTGCAGCAGCACCTCGACGCCGCATCCGCCGACGGCGTCGCGACCTTCGTCGCGGGGGACGCCGTCGAGGTGCTGCCCTACAGCTCGACCGACGCCGACGGCGCGGACGACCCGCACTTCTGGACCGATCCCGCGCAGATGATAGCGGTCGTCGACGCCCTGTCGCCGATGCTCGAGGAGCTCGGCGGGACCGCCGTCGCCGACCACGCCGCCGCGTATCGCGCCGAGCTCGCGACGCTGGATGCCGACATGACGGCCGCGTTCGCCGCCATCCCGGCCGATCGGCGGGCGCTGGTGACCAACCATCACGTGTTCGGCTATCTCGCCGATCGGTTCGGATTCCGCGTGATCGGCGCGGTCATCCCCGGCGGCACGACCCTCGCCGCACCGAGTGCGAGCGACCTGGCCGACCTGGTCGCGGCGATCGATGCGGCGGGAGTGCCGACGATCTTCGCGGAGTCGTCGTCACCGGATCGACTCGTGCGCGCGCTCGCCGACGAGGCCGATCGGCGGGTCGAGGTGACCGAGCTGTTCACCGAGTCGCTCACCGACGCCGCGGGCGATGCCCCCGACTACCTGACCATGATGCGCGTCAACACGGAGCGCATCGCCACCGGCCTGTCGCCGTAAGCGACCGGTCACCACCTGAGAGAGAGAAATCACATGCGCACTTCCTCCTTCCGCCGCGCGGGCCTGCTCGCGCTCGCGGTCGGCGCGACCGTCGGCCTGTCCGCCTGTGCGGGCGGCGCCGGTTCGGCCGCCCCCGCGTCGAGCGCCCCCGCCGACGCGGCGACCCGGGTCGCCCTGTCGTACCCCGGCGGCATCCTCGTGCTCGACGGCGACACCCTCGAGACCCTCGGCGACATGCCGAGCGAGGAGTTCACCCGGCTCAACCCCGCGGGCGACGGCCGTCACGTCATGGTCACCACGAGCGCGGGCTTCCAGGTGCTGGATGCCGGCGCCTCCGGCGTCGAGCCGGAGCTCACCGACCTCGTGTTCGAGGCGTCCAAGCCCGGTCACGTCGTCACCCACGGCGGGACGACCGTGCTCTACGCCGACGGCACGAGCGACTCGACGATCTTCGACAGCGACGCCCTCCTGGCATCCACCGATTCTCTTCCCGCGGTGCAGACCATCCCCGGCGTCGAGGCGCACCACGGTGTCTCGATCGTGCTGGAGGACGGCACGTTCCTCACCACTGTGGGCACCGCCGACGGCCGCACGGGCGTCGTGGCGAAGGATGCCGCGGGCGCCACCATTGCCGAGAGCGCCGACTGCCCGGGCGTGCACGGCGAGGGCACCGCGAAGGACGAGGTCGTCGTGTTCGGTTGCGAGAACGGCGCGCTCGTGTTCGACGACGGCGCGTTCACCAAGCTCACCGCCCCCGACCAGCCCTACGGCCGCATGGGCAACGCCTACGTGAGCGAGAACAGCGCCCTCGTCGTCGGCGATTACAAGGACGACCGGGATGCCGAGGGCTACCTGCTGCACCGCGTGGCGCTGATCGACACCGCCGCGAAGACCCAGCGCGTGATCGACATGCCCGAGGGCGCGGAGTACACCTTCCGCGACGTCGCGCGGGGTCCCGGTGAGCTCGCGTACGTGCTCTCGTCGGACGGCGCGATCCACGTGCTCGACCCGGCGACGGGGGAGTTCACCGACGCCTTCCCGGTGATCGACGCCTGGGAGGGCCCGGTCGAGTGGCAGGACGCCCACCCCGCCATCAAGGTCTCGGGCGACATCGCCTACGTCACCGAGCCGGCGAAGAACGCCGTGCACGCGGTCGATCTCACCACCGGCGAGGTCGTGAAGAGCGTGACGCTCGCGCAGACGCCGAACGAGATCGCCCTGACGAAGTAAGCGGCGCTCGGCTCCCCTCGCAGATGCACGCGTCCTCACCGGGCCGCGGCGGACTTCCGCGAGGGGAGTGCGCGTCTGCGACCCGGGTGCGTCTCACCGTCCGCCCCGGTCGTACGCCACCTGCAGCGCCGCGCGCACCGCACGGACGCCGGGGCGGTCGGCGGTTCCGCGGCGCACGGCCGTGAACACCTCGCGTCGGGGCTCGCCCGGCAGGTCCACGAGTCGCACGGGCGGCGCCTCGCCCGCGAAGACGAGGTCGGGGATCATGCCGACGGCGTGACCGGATGCCACGAGCCGCGCGTGCGCGGTGAGGTCGGCCATCTCGAACCGCACGTCCGGCTCGAACCCCGCCGCCCGGCACTGCTGGGTGGCCCACTGACGAGCGGCGGTGCCCACCGGTTCCATCACCCACGCGCGGTCGCGGAGATCCTCGAGCCGGTGCGCCGCATCGCCCGGCGCGACGGCCAGGCGGATGGCATCCCGTCCGAGGAGTCCGCGTTCCAGGCCCTCGCGATGCTCGCGGGTGTGACCCGGGTACTGCTCGGCGACGGCGAGGTCGAAGCCGCGCGCCGCGACCTCGAACAGTCCCTCCTCGGGGGCGAGCTCGGCCACCTCGACGCGCAGCTGCGGCTCGCTCTCGGCGAGGGCGTCGAGGGCCCGGGGGAGCAGGCCGTGCGCGGCGGACTGCATCACGGCCAGGCGCACCGGCGCGAGCGAGGGCCGCATGCGTTCGAGCTCGGCGCGCGCGGCCTCGTCGGCGGCGAGCATGCGGGCCGCGTGGGCGGCGAGGGCCGCGCCCTGGGCGGTGAGGCGCACGCGGCGGCCGTCGGGTTCGAGCAGCGGGACTCCCGCCTCTTTCTCGAGCAGCGCGAGCTGCTGCGAGATGGTCGACGGACTGTAGGCGAGCGCCTCGGCGACGGCGGCGAGGGTGCCCCGCACAGACAGCTCGTGCAGCAAGCGCAGGCGGCGCAGATCGAACATGGCATTCCTTCGTCTCTATCGATCAGTATGCGTCAGGAATCATCGCTTTTCTCGAACGGATGCGAGCCTCATGCTGAGAGCATCCGAGGAAGGATCGCCATGTCGCTCACCGATGTCCCCGACACCACGTCCGGCACCACCCCCACGTCTGCTCGTGGGCTCGTCTCGCCGCACGAGCTCGCCGACGAGGCGATCGCCCTCGTGCGCCGCTGGCTCGCCGAGAGCCGCGACGAGCCCGTCGACGCCGCCGCCCAGCGCCTGGCCGGAGTCCTCCGCGACCCGCACGGCCTCGACTTCACGGTGGGATTCGTCGACGGCGTCGTGCGGCCCGAAGACGTGCGCGTCGCCGCGCGCAACCTCGCGGCGCTCACCCCGCTCATCCCCGGGTTCCTCCCACTGCACCTCAAGGCCGCGATCCGTCTCGGCGCCTTCGCCGCGCCAATCCTGCCGCAGGTCGTGGTCCCCGCCGCGCGCACGGCGCTGCGTTCGATGGTGCGCCACCTCATCGTCGACGCCACCGACCGCAAGCTCGGCGAGGCCATCACCTCGATCCGCGGCCGGGGAGACGGCATCCGCCTGAACGTGAACCTGCTCGGCGAGGCCATCCTCGGCAAGAAAGAGGCGGCGCGGCGCCTGGCCGGCACCCGCAAGCTGCTTTCGCGCGACGACGTCGACTACGTCTCGATCAAGGTGTCGTCCACCGTCGCTCCCCACACGCCATGGGCCTTCGACGCCGCCGTCGCCGACGCGGTCGCCGCCCTTCGCCCCCTGTACCGGGTGGCGAAGGAGACGGGCACGTTCCTGAACCTCGACATGGAGGAGTTCAAGGACCTCGACCTCACCCTCGCCGTCTTCGAGACGCTGCTCGGCGAGCCCGAGTTCCACGGCGTCGAGGCCGGCATCGTGCTGCAGGCCTACCTCCCCGATGCGCTGGCCGCGATGATCCGCCTGCAGGAATGGACCGCCGCGCGGGTGGCCTCCGGGGGAGCCCCCATCAAGGTGCGCGTCGTCAAGGGCGCGAACCTGCCGATGGAGCGCGTGGATGCCGACGTGCACGACTGGCCGCTCGCCACCTGGCCGTCCAAGCAGGCGACCGACGCCTCCTACAAGGCCGTGCTCGACTACGCGCTGCGCCCCGAGCACACCGCGAACGTGCGAATCGGCGTCGCCGGGCATAACCTCTTCGACGTCGCCCTCGCCTGGCTCCTCGCCGAGCGCCGCGGCGTGACCGGCGGCATCGACGTCGAGATGCTCCTCGGCATGGCCACCGCGCAGCAGGCCGTCGTGCGCCGCACGGTGGGGTCGATCCTGCTCTACACCCCCGTCGTGCACCCGCAGGAGTTCGACGTCGCGATCGCCTACCTGATCCGCCGCCTCGAAGAGGGGGCGTCGAGCGAGAACTTCATGTCGGCGGTCTTCGACCTCGACACCCATGCGGCCCTGTTCGCCCGGGAGCGCGACCGGTTCCTGGCATCCCTCGCCGACATGCCGTCGGGCGTGCCCGCGTCGAACCGCGTGCAGGACCGCACCGCACCCGCCGAGCCGGCGCCGACGCACTCGTTCCGCAACACCCCCGACTCCGACCCCGCGATCGCCGCGAACCGCGACTGGTCGCGGACGATCGTGGCGCGCATGGAGGGCTCCGACCTCGGCCGCGCCACCATCGCCGCGCACACCGTCGCCGACGAGGCCGCGCTGAACGCGCTGATCCAGGATGCCGCGGACGCCGCCGCGTCGTGGCGCGCGCTCGGTGCCGCCGGTCGCGCCGAGATCCTGCACCGCGCCGGGGACGCGCTCGAGAAGCGTCGGGCCGACCTGCTCGAGGTCATGGGCGCCGAGTGCGGCAAGGTCATCGAGCAGAGCGACCCCGAGGTGTCGGAGGCCATCGACTTCGCCCACTACTACGCGGAGCAGGCGCGGACCCTTGAGACCGTCGACGGCGCGACCTTCACCCCGGTCGGTGTGACCGTGGTCACCCCGCCGTGGAACTTCCCCGTCGCGATCCCCGCCGGCTCGACCCTCGCGGCGCTCGCCGCCGGATCCGCCGTCGTCATCAAGCCCGCGGCCCTGGCCGAGCGCTCGGGGGCCGTCATGGTCGAGGCACTGTGGGAGGCCGGCGTGCCGCGCGAGGTGCTCAAGCTCGTGCAGGTGTCCGAGAGCGACCTCGGCCGACAGCTCCTCACCCACTCCGCCGTCGAGCGCGTCGTACTGACCGGCGCCTACGAGACGGCCGAGCTGTTCCGCTCGTTCCGCCCCGACCTGCCGCTGCTCGCCGAGACGAGCGGCAAGAACGCCGTGATCGTCACGCCCAGCGCCGACCTCGACCTCGCGGCAAAGGACGTCGCGATGTCGGCGTTCGGACACGCGGGGCAGAAGTGCTCGGCGGCATCCCTCGTCGTGCTCGTCGGCTCCGTCGCCCGTTCGCGGCGCTTCCGCGATCAGCTCGTCGATGCGGTGACCTCTCTCGAGGTCGGGATGCCGTGGGACGAGGCCTCGCGCGTCGGGCCGCTCATCGAGCCGGCGCACGGCAAGCTCCTGCAGGCGCTCACGACCCTCGAGCCCGGCCAGCGCTGGGTGGTCGAGCCGAGGAAGCTCGACGACGACGGCTCGCTGTGGCGTCCCGGCATCCGCGAGGGCGTCCAGCCCGGCAGCGCCTTCCACCGCACGGAATACTTCGGACCCGTGCTCGGAATCATGACGGCCGAGACGCTGGACGAGGCGATTGAGATCGTCAACGCGATCGAGTACGGCCTCACCTCGGGGCTGCACGCGCTGGACTCCGCGGAGATCGACACCTGGCTCGCGCGCATCGAAGCCGGCAACGTCTACGTCAACCGCGGCACCACCGGCGCGATCGTGCAGCGGCAGCCGTTCGGCGGGTGGAAGAAGTCGGCCGTCGGCGCAGGCACGAAGGCGGGCGGACCCCACTACCTCTTCGGTTTCGGAACGTGGGCGGATGCCGACACCTCGGCGCCTCGCACGCCCGACGCCCTCGCCGCCCCGGCGCTGGCCGCCGTGCCCGCCGCCGACCGCGACTGGCTCGCCGAGGCGCTCTCGAGCGACGCCGCCGCGTGGGCCGAGGAGTTCTCGCTCGCCCGTGACGTGACCGCGCTGGAGTCGGAGCAGAACGTGCTGCGCTACGCCGCCGTGCCGGTCACCGTGCGGGTCGAGGACGCGTCGGCGTCGGCCCTGGTGCGCGTGGTCGCGGCGGGCGTGCGGGCGGGCTCCGTCGTGACCGTGAGCGCCGCCGCCGAGCTGTCGCCCGCCGTGCGTGCGTGGCTCGAGGGTGTGGGCGTCCGCGCCGCGGTGGAGGACGCCGCGGACTGGGGTCGCCGCGCGGCGCGCCTCGCGCGCACCGGCGGGCGCGTGCGCCTGCTGGGCGGTTCCACGCTCGCGGTCGCCGAGGCCACGGGAGGGTCGCCGTCTGTCGCGGTCTACGCCGGAGAGGTCACCCGAGCCGGACATGTCGAGCTGCTGCCGTTCCTACGCGAGCAGGCCGTGTCGATCACCGCGCACCGGTTCGGCACGCCCCGCCGGTACGCGGTGCCGCCGCTGGTTCGCTGAGTTCGCGGAAGGGCGGGGCCGTCTCAGGACGGCCCCGCCCTTCGTCGTTCCGCCGCCGCGTGCACGACTCCTGCAGGGAGCTCGCGATCGGGTCCGTGCGGACCCGCGCGGGGTGATGTGCAGGAGTTGTGCCGAGAGGCGGCGGTGATCGCCGTGGATCGGACCGTCGCAGGGCCAGGGCGTCGCGCGTGCACAACTCCTGCAGGATGCCGCGAACGCAGGGGAACGGGGCCCGCGGGTGGGATCGTGCAGGAGTCGTGCAGGCGGGGCGGCGTCAGGCCGTGCCCGACGCCGCGATGCGCTCCGCCGCGCGGCGCACCGAGGCGGGGACGGGCGTCTCCTCGACCGTCTGCGCCGACGTCACCGGCTCTCCCGCGACGACCCGCAGCGGCAGCATCCCTGCCCAGACGCGGCGATCCTCGCCGTCGTCGTCCTCCTCGACGAGCGACCCGGCGTTGTCCTTCACGCTCGCCTCGGCGAGGGGGATGCGCAGCACCATCGTCGCAGCGAGCTCGCGGGCGTTCATCGGCCGGACGTCGGAGCTGCGCCCGGGCATGAGGTGCTCCGACAGGGCGAGCAGAGCCGCCTCCTTCTCCTCCGGCGGAACGACGGATGCCACGCCGTGCACGACCGCGCACCGGTACCGCATCGAGCTGTCGAACAGGGAGCGCGCGTACTTCAGCCCCATCAGGTGGGTCACCGTGACGCAGACGGGCGCGCCCGCGGCGATACGGCGGAAGAAGTCGCTGCCGGTCGATCCGTGCACGAGGAGGTCGTCGCCGTCGCGGCCGATGCCGACCGGGAGGGCGATGGGGCGGTCGTCGCGCACGATCGCGAGGGTGGCGGACAGGGCGCCGTCGATCACGTCGTACAAGGCTGCGCGGTCGGTGACCTGGTGGTGGGCTCCGCGGCGCACACGGGTCAGGGTCGTCAGGGGCAGATCGGTCATGGATCCATTCCATCCCGGCCACCGGCCTACCCTGTAGTCCGGTTCTCAGCCTAATCAGTGGACCAGTGACATGATCGAGGCGTGATCGACGTCGGCATCATGGATCGCAGCGCGCCCGTCCCGCTGCACGAGCAGCTCGCACACGGCATCCGGGCGGCGGTGCTCGCCGGGCGTGCGCGCCGTGGCGATCTCGTGCCGTCGACCCGCGCGCTCGCCGCCGATCTGGGACTCGCGCGGGGGACCGTCGTCGCCGCGTACGAGATCCTCATCGGAGAGGGCTACCTCGTCGCCCGGCCGGGCGGGGGGACGACCGTCGCCGACCTGCCCCTGGCGCCGGTCCTCTCGTCCTCCGTGCCTGCGCCGCTCGATGTCGTCGAGGCCGCCCCCGTCGTCGACCTGCGTCCCGGTCGCCCCCGTACCGCGGGCATCGCCGACGCCGCGTGGCGGTCGGCCTGGCGTCGGGCGAGCGCGCTCGAGGTGGCGTCCGACGTGGCCGATGTCACGGGCGATCCCGCGCTGCGTGCGGCGATCGCGGCCCACCTCGGGCGCACCCGCGGCCTCGACCTCGCACCCGACGACGTCATCGTCACCGCGGGCACGAGCGACGCGATGCTGCTCACCCTGCTTTCCCTCTCGCCCCGCGGCTCGCGCCTACGCGTGGGGATCGAGAACCCTGGATACCCGCGCGTCCGTCGCCTGCTCGGCCGCCTCGGCGCGGAGGCGGTGCCCCTTCCCGTCCGGCTCGATTCGGGGTTCGACCTCGACGCCTTCGAGGCGCACGACGACCTCGACGCCGTGATCGTGACCCCGCATCATCACTATCCCCTGGGAAGCCGACTGGATGCCGCTGCCCGCTCGCGCCTGCTGGAGGGGGCGGCGCGCGTCGGCGCGGTCGTCGTCGAAGACGACTACGACAGCGAGTTCCCGCACGGCCGGATGCCCCTGCCGCCGTTGCATCTGCTCGATCCCGCGAACGTGGTGTCGATCGGCACGCTGTCGAAGGTGCTCAGTCCGGCGCTGCGCTGCGGCTGGATCGTCGCGACCGGTGTCCTGCGCGATCGGATCGTCGAGGCGCGCACCGACCTCGACCCGCCGGTGTCGCAGGTCCAGCAGCGCGCGCTCGCCCTCTATCTGGCGGAGGGGGCTCTGGCCCGGCACACCGCTCGCCGCCGCCGCGACTACCGCCACCGCCGCCGGCTTCTCCTGGATGCCTTCGCCGCGGTCGACGGCGTGACGCTCACCGCGACCGACGGCGGGCTGCACGCGGTGGTGCTGCTCGACGACGCCCCACCGGCGTCGGAGCGGGCGATGGTCGACGCGCTCGCCGCCCTCGGCATCCTGGTCTCGCCCCTGTCGTCCTATGCGGTGCCGGGGACCGCCGCGGACCTGCCCGCGGGGATCGTCTTCGGCTACGCCGAGCCGCCGACCCCGGCGCTGATGGATGCCGTCGGCCGGATCATCGCGGTGGCGCGCGGTCTCTAGCTCTCGAGGATCTCCAGCGCCGCCATCGCCGCGTTCTGCCCGCCGATGCCGCTGACCGCCCCGCCGCGCTGCGCGCCGGAGCCGCACACCAGCACGCGGGGGTGAGGTGTCGCGACGCCCCACCGGGCGGCGGGCGTCGACGCGGGGGCGTCGAGCCACGGCCACGACAGTGCGCCGTGGAAGATGTCGCCGCCGATCATGTTCAGCGACTCCTCGAGGTCATGGGTCGTGCGCGCCTCGATGCAGAGTCGCCCGTCGGGGGCGCGGAGGATGCAGTCGCGCAGCGGCTCCGCGATGACCGATTCGAGCGAGGCCTGCGCCGCCGCCAGCAGCTTCGCGCCTGCGGCGACGGGATCCATGTCGGCGATGAGTCGGTGCGGCACCTGCAGTCCGAACATCGTCAACGTCTGTGCGCCGTCCGCGACGAGGTGGTCGCCCAGGATCGACGGGTCGGTCAGCGAGTGGCAGTAGATCTCGACGGGGAGCGGCTCGGGGATGAGCCCTCCGGATGCCGCCGCGTACGCGGCATCCACCTGGGTCATCGTCTCGTTGACGTGGAAGGTCCCCGAGAAGGCGGCCTCGGGAGTGACCGATCCGTCGCGCAGGCGGGGAAGGCGCGACAGCAGCATGTTGACCTTGACCTGAGCGCCCTCGGGCGTCTCGGCGCCCGTGGTCGCGCTCCCGCCCGCGGACAGCAATCGGTCGAGGGCGGCGCGGCCCACGCCGCTGAGTACGAGATCGCCGTGGAACACCTCGGAGCGGTCGGTCATGGTGTGCACGTCGCCGTCGGGCGAGATCGAGACGACCTCGACGCCGGTGAAGATCTCGACGCCCGCCTCGAGAGCGGCTCGCTCGAGCTCCTTCGTGATGGAACCCATGCCGCCCACGGGAACGTCCCAGTCGCCCGTCCCTCCGCCGATCACGTGGTACAGGAAGCAGCGGTTCTGCACGAGCGAGGGGTCGTCGGAGGTGGCGAAGGTGCCGATGAGTCCGTCGGTGAGGGCGATGCCGCGCACGAGATCGCTCTCGAACGACCGCCGCAGCAGGTCGCCCAGGGGCCGTGTCGTCAGCGCGTCCCACAGGTCGTCGTCGCCCACCCGAGCGCGCAGCTCCTCGGCGGTCGGCAGGGGATCCGTCATCGTCGGGAACACCGCCGCGGCCAGCGGGGCGAGGCGCTCGCCGAAGGCCGAGAACCGCTCCGCCTCGGCGGCGCCCTCGTCGCCCAGGGCCCGGACGAACGACGCGGTGGTCGCCTCGGCATCCTGGGTGTCGATCAGGATGCCGCGGGAGGGATCGCGCGGGTCGGGTGTGTACGACGAGTACCGACGCCGTTTGAGCGTGATCCGCAGCCCGAGGTCGTCGATGATCTTCTGCGGCAGCAGGCTCACCAGGTAGGAGTAGCGCGACAGGCGGGCATCGACGCCGAACCACGGGCGTTCCGAGACGGCGGCGCCGCCCACGGCCTCGGCTTTCTCGATCACCGCCACGCGGCGCCCGGCCTGGGCGAGGTAGGCCGCGGCGACCAGGGCGTTGTGCCCGGCTCCCGCGATGACGACGTCGTACCGGCGAGAATCCGAAGCGGTCATGACCCCACGCTAACCAGGGCGACGAATTCCGCGCAGGGGGTGGCGCACTAGCGTGGATGCCATGACCCTTCCCGCAGAACTGCTCGACATCGCCGCGCGCATCGCCCGTGAGGCCGGCGAACTCGCCCACCGCCGTCGACAGGAGGGGGTGACGGTGGCCGCGACCAAGTCGGCCGCCGCCGACATCGTCACCGCCGCCGATCGTGAGGTGGAGGCCTTCATCCGCGCAGAGCTCGCGCGCGAGCGACCCGACGACGGGTTCTTCGGCGAGGAGTCCGGGGCCGAGGAGGGCACGAGCGGGATCACCTGGGTCGTCGACCCCATCGACGGCACCGTGAACTACGCCTACGGCATCCCGGCGTGGGCCGTCAGCATCGCCGCGGTCGAGGGGACCGCCGAGACGGCGGCGTGGACGGCGCTCGCCGGGGCCGTCTTCAACCCCGTCACGGGCGAGTTGTTCACGGCTTCGCGCGGCGGGGGAGCCTGGCTCGGCGACCGACGTCTCGCGGTGAGCGAGGTGGGCCCCGCCGGCGGCCTCGTGGCCACCGGCTTCGGCTACAACCCCGAGACCCACGGTCCGGCGCTCGACCAGCTGGCGCGCGTCATGCCGATCGCTCGCGATGTACGCCGCATCGGTGCGGCCTCCCTCGACCTGGCCTCGGTGGCCGCGGGGCGCGTCGACGCCTACTACGAGCGCGGCACGCAGCCCTGGGACCACGCGGCCGGTTCGCTTCTCGTGCAGGAGGCGGGCGGCACGGTGGGTGGAGCGCCCGGCGGGCGCCCCGGCAACGGCATGGTCATCGCCGCCGGGCCGGCCTTCTTCGACCGCCTGGAGCCCCTGCTCGACTATGACAGGTGAAAAGGCGGGGCGCTCATGGCATTCCCAGACCGCCCGAGGTAGGGTGTTTACCAGTTCGTTATTTTTCCGCGACCCGAACCTGCGGAAAAGGCCAAGCCCCCAAAGCCCGAAGCCGTCGCGCCTGCGACACGACACGAGAGCCCCCGCGCGTTGCCGTCAGAAGCCCCCGAGACTGAGCCCGCCCCGACCCGGCGGTCTCGTCGCCCCCTCGCCACGCCCGCCGCCGAGTCCGCTCCGCGATTGACCCGCGCCGAGATGCGCCGTCTCGCCGCGAGCGAGGCACCCACCGCGGTCGTCGACGAGCCCGCCCCGAATCCCGCCAATCCGGCCCCCGTCGACGCCGAAGCCGCCTCTCAGCCCGAGCTGATCGAGAACGTCGCGATGGCCGTCATGGAGACCGTCATCGCCGCGACGATCGAGCCGACGCTGCCCGCCCGTGAGCCGGCCGCAGACGCGTCGTCCGGCGACGAGGCGTCCGACGCCCTCGAGGTCACCGTCGTCGAGGAGCGCCGCTCCGACGAGGTCGCCGTCATCCTGCAGAGCGCCGACAGCGACGTGGCCACCACCCCGGTCTCGCTGCCGACCTCGCCCATCACGCTTCCGGTCACCCGCCGCTCGCGTCGTCGCCCGGCATCCTCGGTCATCATCGACTCCGCCGTCGACGACGCCGTCACCGCCGAGCCGGTCGACGAGAGCCCGGATGCCGCTGTCCCCGCGCTCGCGGCCTCCGTCGCCACCGACGAGCCCGTCGCATCGCCCTCCGCGTCCGCGGACGAGGCCGACGAGTTCGCCACCGCCGCGCGACTCTTCGCCTTCACGGGCGAGACCGCGATCCAGTCGCCGATCGTCGCGGCCCAGGAGCCTGTTGCAGAGGGGCTGCCCGCCGCGGCGGCGGCCGCTCCCCGCACCCGCCGTAACGTCCGCCGCATCGCGGCCACGTCGTTCTCGGTGGGCGTCATGGGCGTCGTCGGCCTGCTCACCGTCGGCATGACCATGCCCGTCAGCGCCCTCGCCTCGGCGAGCGGCACCGACAGCGTCACGGCCCCGGCCGCGTCCGCCACGACCCGCCTCGCGGTCGGCGGCAGCGACGTCGCCGCCGGCGACGGCGAGATCCAGGCCTACGTCGCCCCCGCGCAGGCGCAGGCCGGCGTCGTCGACCGCGCCGACGACGGCTACAGTGCCACGACCTACGCGAAGATGGCTCTCGATTCGGGCATCACCCGCCCGTCCGACTTCTACGTCAACGACCCGACCGCGCCCATCCAGTGGCCCTTCGCCGTGGGTGTGTCCATCTCGTACGGCTTCGGCATGCGCGACGGCGGCTTCCACGAGGGTGCCGACTTCGTTCCCGGCGAGGGATCGCCCGTGCAGGCCATCGCCGACGGCACCGTGCGCATCGCGACCGAGCAGGGCGGCGCCTTCGGCGTCACCGTGCTGATCGACCACGAGATCGACGGTCAGCTCGTCTCGAGCCGGTACGGCCACATGCAATACGGCTCGCTCCAGGTCACGCAGGGCGAGAAGGTCCACGTGGGTCAGTTCCTCGGTCGCACCGGCAACACCGGTCGCTCCTTCGGCGCGCACACCCACGTGGAGATCCTTCAGAACGGCACGACGCCGATCGACCCGATCGCGTGGCTGCGCCAGCACGCCGGAGGATGACCCTCGATTCGTAAGAGAGTGTCTCGGTCTGATATTCTCTTCTAGTTGCCCGGAGCGATCCGGGTACGCCCCGATAGCTCAGTGGCAGAGCACTTCCATGGTAAGGAAGGGGTCGTCAGTTCAATCCTGACTCGGGGCTCAAGCATCCGGTATCCGGATGCCACGCGGCGGGGTAGCTCAGTTGGTGAGAGCGCACGACTCATAATCGTGAGGTCGCGGGTTCAAGCCCCGCTCCCGCTACAGATGTCGAGAAAGCCCCGGTTCGCCGGGGCTTTTCGCATTCCCGGTCCGCGACCGCCGTCGGGCGTCCACGCCGACGCGGCGCCGCGCATGGGCGGCACGCACAGCGGCGGGATCCGCCCCGGACACGCCGCAGGGGCGGCCGGCGCATCGGCGTGTCGAACGTGATCCCCGCCGTCGTGCACGGGCCGCGCCGCGGCATCCTCACATCATCGTGTCGAGGATCCCCACCAGATCGTCGAACGTCGTCCGCGGGTTCAGGATCGCGAAGCGGGCGTTGACGCGTCCGGCGTGGCTCGAGGGGGTCACGAAGGCGTGCTGCCCGTCGAGCAGCTGCGCCGACCAGCGGTCGTAGTCGGCCTTCGCCCACCCGACGCGCTCGAAGACCACGACCCCGAGCTGGGGGCGGCGGACCAGCGTGAGCTCGGCGCGTCCGTCGATCTCGTCGGCGATGCGCTCGGCGAGGTCGATCGCGGTGGTGATGGCCTCGCGGTAGACCGCCGCGCCGTAAGTGGCGAGCGAGAACCACAGGGGCAGCCCGCGGGCGCGGCGCGTGAGGTGGGCGGCGAAGTCCGACGGGCTCCAGTCGCTCGTCTCGGTGAGGGTGTCGAGGTACTCGGCGTGCTGCGTGTGGGCACGGCGGCCGAGCTCGGGGTCGCGGTAGATGAGCGCGCACGCGTCGAAGGGAGCGAACAGCCACTTGTGCGGGTCGACCACGAGGGAGTCGGCGTGCTCGACGCCGGCGAACCGGTGCCGAGCCCGCGGGGAGAGCATGCCGGTGAGTCCGTATGCACCGTCCACGTGCAGCCACACGTCGGTGCCCTCGACCGCGCGGGCGATGTCGGCGATGTCATCGACGATGCCGAAGTTGGTGGAGCCAGCGGTCGCGACCACGGCGAAGACGCTGTCTCCGTGCTCGTCGAGGGCGGCGCGCACGGCGTCTCCGCGCAGCACGCCGTCGGCCCCCACGGGCACGCCGACGACCTCGACGTCCATCACGCGCGCCGCCGAGGCGATCGAGGAGTGCGCCTCGACGCTGCAGACCACGCGCCAGGCGTCGGGGCGGGGCCTGCCGGCATCCGCGAGCCGATCACGCGCAGCCTCGCGAGCGGCGACGAGGGCGGACAGGTTGCCCAGCGTCCCGCCCTGGACGAAGACGCCTCCCGCGCCCTCGGGGAGTCCAAACTCGGCGGCGAGCCAGCGCAGCACCTCGTTCTCGGCGTGCACGGCGCCGGCTCCTTCGAGCCACGAGCCGCCGTAGAGCGCGCTGGCCGAGACGACGAGGTCGAATGCGGCCGCGGCCTTGGTGGGCGCGCTCGGGATGAACGAGAGGTAGCGCGGGTCGTCGGTCGTGATGCACGCGGGGGCGAGGACGTGCTCGAAGATCCCGAGCGCCTTGCGCGCGCCGATGCCCTTCTCGTCGATGGTGCGGCCCGCGAGGCGCCGCAGCTCGGCGGCCGGCAGCGGCTTGTCGAGCGGGGTGTCCTCGGACGTGAGCCGACCCCGGGAGTACTCGAGCACCATGTCGACGATGGCGCGCGTCTCGTCGCTGACCTCGTGCATGCGCGCGGCGGGGGAGTGTGTCATCGAAACCTCCGGATCAGGATGCCGATCGCGGCCGCGACGGGAGGCGGCGTCGGCGTCGACAGGGGTGTGAGAGCGCGGGGCGGGTGGCGATCGGCTCGTGGGAGTCAGCTTAATTCGCCGCCGTGATCGCCGGAACGAGCAGCCGCACGAGCGGTGGGCGGGGATCGGGATGCCGGACGCCGGTGAGGCGGGCTCCCCGACGGCGGCTGCGGGACGGGCCTCGCGAAGAGGCCTCACGCCGCGGTGAGTTGCGGGGCGACCCGCGCGATGCGCGAGCGCAACTCGCCGACCGTACGGTCGAACTCCTCGTCGCTGCCGGTCCGGGCGGGGTCGCGGATCGACCAGTGCACGTCGTCGCGACCGCCGAGGGCCTCGTGTGCGTGGTCGCAGACGCTGATGACGAAGTCTCCGGGCCGGGCGACGTCGCTGAGGGACCGGGGGCGGACGCGGTCGTCGAGGCGCAGATCGTGCCGGACCGCCGCGGCGACGGCGCCGGCGTGCACGCGTTCGCCGGGGTTCGTCCCCGCCGACTCCGCCGGAATCGCGCTGTGGGCCTCCCAGATGGCGCGGGCCAGTTGAGAACGGGCGGAGTTCGCCGTGCAGACGAAGAGCACCCGGCCCTGGACCTTCCGTGGGGCGAGGGTGAGGTCGGAGAACGCTTCGGGAACGAGCTGCAGGTAGCTGCGACGCCCGTCCGACTCGGATGGCACGCGCCGCGCGATCCCGCGGTCTTCGAGCACGTTGGCGTGGAAGGCGACGAGGTTCGACTTCATCCCCAGCACGGACGCGATCTCGCTCGACGACATGTCGCCCATCGCGAGCAGATCGACGATGCGCAGACGTCCCGGGTCTCCGAGAGCGGCGAAGGCCTCAGCGCGCCGTCGAAGATCGTCCATTATGCCCCCGTCCGCCCGGTCTGTCATCCGTCAGCGGAAATCGCCTTCACTCAGTAGCCTTTGAGCGACCGCAACGGGCGGGCGCCCCCCAATAGTGCGCCCGTTGCGGTCTCTCACACCCTCGGGGCAAGAGGAGTTTCTCATGCGGCAGCGGCTCGTCGGGCGGCGCATCACGCCGCATGTCGGAAGTGCGTGATGACGACGACCGCACCCGGCGAGGGCGGGCGACGTGCGCTCCGGGCGCGCCGTGAGCAGGATGCCGCGGCGGCGCTGCCCGCGGGCCTCGCCACGGTCTTCGCGGGGCGCTATCGGGTCGCGGGGCCCCTCGGCCGCCGGGGGGTCGACGGCCACGTCTTCCGCGCGCGCGACGACATCCTCGCGCGCGACGTCGTCGTCAAGGTCTTCCCCCTCGACCCCGCGACCGCGACCGAGGCCCCGCGTCGGCTGGAGGGGGCCCGCGTCCTCGCCGCCCTCGATCACCCGGCGCTCATCACGCTGTATGACGCCCACCTCGGAGGCGACGGCCGCGGCTATCTCGTGACCGAGTTCATCAACGGTCCATCCCTGCGCGAGCGCCTCGACGACGGCGGACCGCTCGCGCCGCTCCTGGTCGCCGGGCTGATCGAGGATCTCGCACGCGGACTCGCCGCCGTTCACGAGGTGGGCATCGTCCACCATCACCTCACGTCCTCGCACATCCTGCTGCGTCCCGTCCGAAACGCCCACCGGCCGTTCGTCGCGGTGCTCGCCGATTTCGGCGTCGCCCACCTCTTGTCCGGTGGTGCCGGCGCCGCGGTCGACGACGCTTCCACCGACGACGAGGACTACCTGCCGCCGGAGCAACTGCGCGGGGAGGCGCCCGGCGCCGCCGCCGACATCTACGCCCTCGGCCTCCTGGCCGTGGAGGCGCTGACCGGTGAGAGCCCGGTGCTCGGGGGAGCGGCGCAGCACGTCCTTCTCGCGCCCCTCGATTTCGATCCCGTCATCCCCTCGCGGTTCGGCTACGGGTGGGAGGTGCTCCTGACCGCGATGACGGACCCCGATCCGGCTCGACGTCCGTCGGCGGCAGACGTCGTCGCCGTCGCGGTCGAGCTCCGGCAGGGCGCCGACGGCGGCGGAGCGATCCCCGTCCCCGATGTCTCCTCGTCCGGAATCGCCCTGGAGTGGGAGTCGGAGTCGGAGCCTGTGCCGGATTCGAAGCCGGTGCCGGCCTTGCGCGCCGTGACGCAGTCGCGCGAGGCGACCACGCGGCGGCGGCGCCCGCCCATCTGGGCTTGGGTCACACACGCGCGCTGACCACGCCTGGCCGGCCGTAGCTGGTAATCGTCTGACCTTTCCGGTGTGCCCGGTCGCCGAACCGCGTCTTCCCGGGACTCGGCAGGAGCATGTATGCAGCCATGCGCATACGCACGACGTAGCGTCGTCCTCAGTCCTCGGCATCCGCCCTTGGCTTCCGGCCTACGCGGTCACACGGAACCGAAGAGCATGCCATGGCTCCACCCGTCATCGAATCCCGGATGGGACCGATCCGCCAGACCTACAAGGAAAGACCGACTTCCCCTCGATGGCCAGTCGTACGGGATCGTCATCCGGCACTTCAACCGCGTGGGCCTGGCCGCGCGCGACCCGTTCGAGTGCCCGATGACCTCGGCGGCTGCGCGCGCCTGACGCGCCTCAGGGGACCGTCGAGGTGGCCCTCGGGGGTGGGTTACGGCCGTCGGCTCAGACCGAGGACGACTCCGGCCAGTGCACCGACACGGGCAGTCGGCGCCTGTCGCCGGCATCCACACCCGAGGTGAGGAGGCCAACGAGGGCGGTCATGGCCTCGCGGCCGAGCTGCTCGCCGTCGACGTCGATCGCGGGCACCTCGTCGGCGCCGATCGCCTCGGCCACCAGGC
The DNA here is from genome assembly GCF_042958465.1 of Microbacterium sp. NPDC007973. Taxonomy (NCBI): domain Bacteria; kingdom Bacillati; phylum Actinomycetota; class Actinomycetes; order Micrococcales; family Microbacteriaceae; genus Microbacterium; species Microbacterium sp. NPDC007973. Next base: position 510,559 of record NZ_JBIBJJ010000004.1, on the reverse strand, counting down.
GTTCCGCGCTCACGACGATCTCCCCGGGTGACGACATACCTCGCGCGCGGAGGGCGAAGACGAGGCCGAGCCCGATCGAGGTCGCGTACGGGACCACCGCGGTCGCCCCGGATGCCATGACCGCATCGGTGGCGGCGACCCCCGCGGCGAAGGTCGCGGGGAAGGGGCCGAGCGTCGTCAGCTGCGCGCGGTCGGCGACGGCGCGAGCGATGGCGGCGCTGCGCTGGGCGTCCTGCCACGAGCCCTCCGGGCCGCCGAGATAGGCGATGGCGCGATGACCGGTGTCGGCGAAGCGGGCGGCGAGGTCGGCGAAGGCGCTCGCCGTGTCGGCCACGATGGAGGTCATGCCCGGGATCTCGCGGTCCACGAGCACGGTGGGGCCGAAGACGGCGGCCGCCTGCACGATCTCGTCGGGCCCGCGCGGCGCGACGAGGACGCAGCCGTCGACCTGTCGCGCGAGGCGCTCGAATTCGACGAGGTCGTCGGCATCGTCGAGGCGATGCACCGCCACGGTGAGTTGAAGGTCGGACTCGCGCGCGCGGGACTGCGCCCCCGCGACGATGGGGGTGAAGAACGCGTTGTCGAGCGTCGGGACGACGAGGGCGACGATCCCGCTGCTGCCGCGGGCGAGGTGGCTGGCGGTGCGGTTGGGGACGAAGCCCAACTGCAGGGCGGCGGCACGCACCCGTGCCACGGTGTCAGGGGCGACGAGGTCGGGTCGGCCGAGCGCGCGCGAAGCGGTCGACTTGGCCACCCCCGCGAGAGCGGCGACATCGGCCAGCGTGGTCACTGCGCCCCCTTCCGACAGACGCGAGCACCGCGCGCAGTCCGTTCATCCTACTGAGCGGCCACAACCGGTTGCGTCCGCGTTTTACACGCTGTTTACACGGGAGGTCGCGTGGGCGGCTCGCCGCCCTCTACGGTGGTAACAACCGGTTGCGCAACCGGTTGCAAACTCTCACGATCGGAGTCGGCCCGTGCTCTCTCGCCGCACCGGACTGCTCGCCCTCCCCGGGCTGGCGCTGCTGCTGGTGGGCTTCCTGATTCCCTCGGTGGCGATGCTCTTCGCCCCGCCGGGGGTCAGCCCGCTCGACATCCTCGACCGGCTCGGCCGCATGCTGACCGACCCTTACGACCTCGCGATCATCGGTCGCACGGTCGGTCTCGGCCTCATCGTCACCGCGGTGTGCATCGTGCTCGGGTTCCCGATCGCCTACCTGCTGGCGCGGTCCACCTCGCGGTGGGCCGGCGTCCTGCTCGCCCTCGCGATCTTCCCCCTGCTGTTGAGCAACGTCGTCCGTACCTTCGGTTGGCTGGTCCTGCTCGGCTCGAACGGGGCCATCGGGCAACTCCTCGTCGGCCTCGGCCTCGTCGAGAGGGCGCCGCAGCTGCTGTACACGGAACTCGCGATCGTGCTCGGCCTCACTCAGCTGTTCCTGCCTCTGGCGATCATCTCCTGCTACTCGGCCGTCGCGCAGGTCGACCCCGGTCTGGATGACGCGGCGCGCGGTCTGGGCGCCGGGCGTACCCGCACCTTCTGGGGGATCGTGGTGCCCCTGTCGGCCCCCGGCATGGTGGTCGCGGCCACGCTCGTCTTCGCCGGCAGCGTCACCGCGTACACGACGCCGTACCTGCTCGGAGGATCCAGCCAGCGGATGCTGTCGACGCAGCTCTACTCGTACTCCAGCGTCACGATCGACTGGGCCGCGGCCAGCGCCACGGCCATCATCATGACGGTCCTCGTCTTCGCCGTGTCGGGCCTGTCGGCCATCGCCGGACGACGGGGGGCGACCTCGTGAAGACCTCGCGTCCCGTCGCGGCATCCCTCGCCGTCGCCGGCTACATCGTCATGATCGTGCCGATCCTGTTCGTCGTGGCGACCGCCTTCACCGGCGGGCGAACGCTGCGCTTCCCTCCCGAGGGCTTCTCGTTGCGCTGGTTCGGCGCGGCCTTCGCCTACAAGCCGTTCACCTCGGCGCTGGTGTCGAGCCTCGAGCTCGCGCTGCTGGCGACGATCCTCGCCCTCGCGATCGGCGTGCCGGTCACCCTGGCCATCCACCGCGGGCGCCTGCCCGGCAAGGGCATCGTCGAGGGTCTCTTCCTTTCGCCGCTCATCGTCCCCGAGCTCGTCGTCGGGCTGGCGCTCTACCAGCAGCTCATCATCGGGCTGCGCCTCGACAACTTCCCGGTGCTCCTGATCGGCCACACCGTGCTGATGCTCCCGTATGCCGTGCGGGTGACCGGCGCCTCTCTCGCGCTGGCCGATCCGAGCGTCGAAGAGGCCGCTCGCGGTCTCGGGGCGTCGCCCCTGCGGGCGTTCTTCACGGTGACACTGCCCCTGCTTCGGCCCGGCATCTTCTCGGCGGGGCTGCTGAGTTTCGTCACGTCGTTCAACAACGTTCCGCTGTCGCTACTCCTCCAGAGCCGTGACTTCCGCACCCTTCCCGTCACGATGCTCGACTACGTCCAGCAGAGCTACGACCCCATGGTCGCGGCGACCAGCACCATCATCCTGGCGGGCACCGTCGTCGTCGCCGTCATCGCCGAACGCACCGTCGGCTTCGCCCGCATCTTCGGAGGGATCAACCGATGACCACTGCAGCAGAATTCGTCGGGGTCACCCAGCGCTTCGGCGACTTCACGGCCGTCGATGCGATCGACCTCTCCATCCCGACCGGTCAGCTCACGACGCTGCTCGGGCCGAGCGGCTGCGGCAAGACCACATCGCTGCGCATGCTCGCGGGGTACACGCAGCCCACCTCGGGGCGCATCATGATCGCGGGGACGGATGCCACGCGCACCCCGCCCGAGCGACGGGGTCTGGGCATGGTGTTCCAGTCGTACGCGCTCTTCCCCCACATGAGCGTCGCGGAGAACGTCGGCTACGGCCTGAAGCTGCGCAAGGTCGCCGGGCCGGAGCGGACGCGCCGCGTCGCCGAAGCCCTCGATCTGGTCGGGCTGGGGCATCTCGCCGCCAGCCGGCCCAAGAAGCTCTCGGGCGGGCAGCAGCAGCGCGTCGCCCTCGCCCGCGCGATCGCCATCCGCCCGACGCTCCTCCTCCTCGACGAGCCGCTGTCGAACCTCGACGCGCGGCTTCGCGTGCAGATGCGCGCCGAGATCCGTCGCATCCAGGCGGGGACCGGCCTCACGGTCGTGCTCGTCACGCATGACCAGGACGAGGCGCTGGAGATGTCGGATCGCATGGTCCTCATGCGCGAGGGACGCATCATGCAGGAAGGGGCGCCGACCGAGGTGTTCACCGCCCCGGCGAACCGCTTCGTGGCCGAGTTCCTCGGGTACGAGAACTTCCTCGTCCTGTCCGACGGCGCGACCGCGACGATCCGTCCCGAGCACCTCGAGATCGACGGTGGCGCGACCGCCGGGGCTCTCACCCTCGACGGCACCGTCGTCGATGTCGCCTACCGCGGCGTGGACCGCCTCGTGACGGTCGACACCGTCGACGCGCAGGGTGCAGCCGTCCGTCTGATGGCCGACGTTCGCGACGAGGCGGTCACGGCCCGCCCGGGCGACCGCGTGACCGTCTCGGCGGCCGCATCGCGCCTGATCCGCCTCGCCGCCTGACAGCACCACCCGGAACAGCGCCACCCCGTCCTGCCCCACCCGTACACCTGCACCGCGGCCGCGGCTCCGCCGCCGCACGAGAGGAACCCGCATGACCCGCCCCACCCGCCGCCTGCTCGCGGCCTCGTCCGTCTTCGTCGCCACCGCCCTGGTCGCCACCGGTTGCTCCGGATCGAGCGACGACGCCGCCTCGAGCGACACCATCGTCGTCAGCACGTTCCCCTTCGGTGTCGAGCAGTTTCAGCAGGCGATCATCGATCCCTTCACGGAGAAGACCGGCATCACCGTCGAGGTCGAGACCGGCAGCAACGCCGACCGTCTCTCGCAGCTGCAGCTCGCCGCCGGTGATCCCGGCATCGACGTGATGCTGATTTCCGACACCTTCGCCGCGCAGGGCCAGGAACAGGACCTCTTCCAGAGCTTCGACGAGTCCGATGTGCCGAACCTGGCGAACATCGCCGACTTCGCCACCGAGGAGGGCTTCGACGGCCCGGCCTACAGCTACCAGCTGAACGGAACGATCTACAACACCGATCAGGTCACCGCCGCGCAGGCCGCGGACTGGTCCCTCTACGCCGACCCCGCTCTCGCCGGTCGTCTGGCCTTCCCCGACATCTCGGTCACCGCCGGACAGCTCGCGGTCTCGGGCGTCGCCTCGGCGTACGGCTCCGGACCGTACGACGTCGACTCGGCGTACACCACGCTCGGCGGCTGGGCCCCCGGCATCCTGCAGTTCTACACCTCGTCGACCGAGGTGACGAACCTGCTGACCCAGGGCGAGATCGTCGCCGCCGACTCGCTGAGCGGGTTCGCGACCACCCTGATCGCCTCGGGTGAGCCGGTCGCCTGGACGGCGCCGACCGAGGGGCGCTACATGGCGACCAACCGCGCCATGATCCCCTCCGGCGCCCCCAACCTCGACGGCGCCCACGCTTTCATCGACTACCTGCTCTCGGTTGAGGCGCAGAGCGCCTCGGCGAAGATCGTCGGCGACCTGCCGGTCGCTCTCGACGCGGAGATCCCCGAGGAGATCACCGCGGTCGTGGGCGACATCGCGGCCGACCCGGTGGCCGCCGGCTACGCCACCCTGGACCCCGCCGAGGTGCTGCCCAACCGCGCCCAGTGGGTCGAGCGCTTCGCCCGCGAGGTCTCCTCGCGCTGACCCCCCGACCGGCCGTCGGGGTTCCCCCCACCCCGGCGGCCGCCCGCCCATCGCGGCCCCACCGCGATGGGCGGGACCCCTCCGCTCCTCGACGCTCGAACGGCTCCATGACCTCCGCATCGCCCCTCCCCGCCGACTACCTCCGTCGCCTGCCCAAGGCCGACTTGCACTGCCACCTCATCGGCACCGTGCGTCCCACGACCTTCGCGGAATTCGCGCGGCGGGAGCGGCTGGCGCTGCCGGACGACCCGGAGCGCATCTTCGCCGACATCAACTCCCTACCGCCCGACCCGGCCCTGTACGAGAACACCCGCATCCCGGTGCCGCAGGGACGTGGGGCCGACGAGCCCGAAGTGTCGTACTCGCTCTTCCAGGTGTCGAACTGGGTGGTCGAAGTGCTGCGCGACGCCGACGACCTCACGCGCATCGTCTACGAGGCGTTCGAAGACGCCCACCGGCGAAGCGGTACGCGCCACCTCGAGCTGTTCTTCGACGCCCTCCCGCCGCACCTCTCGTCACTCGGGTACACCGGGGCGGTCGAGGCGTACGCGGAGGGGATCCGCCGCGCCGAGCGCGACTTCGGGATGTCGGGACGGATGATCCAGGGCATCGACCGCAGTCGCAGCGGTGAGGAGGCCCTCCAGGTCGTGCGCCGCGTCGTCGACAACCCGCACGAGTACGTCGCGGGCATCGGACTCGACAACCTCGAGACGGCCGGTCCCCCCGAGCGTTTCGTCGACGCCTACCGGCTGGCTGGCGAGGCGGGGCTGCGCCGCACGGCGCACTCCTCGGAGCACGCGCCCACCGCCGTCAACACCCTCACGTGCCTCGACGTGCTGGGCTGCGACCGCATCGACCACGGGTACTACGTACTCGAGGACGACGCGGTCGTCGCCCGCCTGCGCGAGCAGCAGGTGGCGTTCACCGTCGCCTCCACGACGTCGCGACGATCGTGGCGGCCGTGGCGCCGCGCGTCCATCGCGGCGATGATCGACGCGGGGCTCAACGTCATCCCGTGCTCCGACGACCCCGGGATGTTCCCGACCACCCTCGCCCAGGAGTACGCGATCGTGTCCGAGCAGATCGGCGCCTCGCATGCCGAGGTGCGGCGCATGGCGCTCGCCTCCGCGGAGGCGTCGTGGTTGCCGGGCGAGGAGCACGCGCGGCTCGTGGAGTCGTTCACCGCCGAGATCGCCTCCCTCGACGAGGAGTTCGGGCTCGTCCCCGGTGCGGCCCAGCGTTGAGCCGTCGCCGTGGTCGGCGCGTCGCTGAGCCGTCGCCGGGCGGCGGCACATCAGTCCCCGCCCGTGTCGCGCTCATCGTGCTCACCCCGGTCGCTTTCACGACGTCGCAGAGGCCCCGCCATCCCGGGCGGACGTAGCCTGGACCCGGGAACCGGGGAGGCGCGGATGACGCAGGGTGCGACCAGCGGGTCGACGACGTCGGTCCGTCGCGTCCTCGAGCGATGACGGCATCCGCAGACCCGCGGCGGTGGCGCGCGCTGGCGGTGCTGCTGATGGGGCAGTTCGCGTCGCTGCTCGACCTCAGCGTCACGAACGTCGCGCTCCCCTCGATCGGGCGGTCGACGGGCGCCGGGGCGAGCGAGCTGCAGTGGGTCATCACGGGCTACGTCCTGGCCTTCGGTCTCGTCCCGGTGATCGGCGGCCGGCTCGGCGACGGTCGCGGGCGCCGGCGCATGTTCGTGGTGTCCATGCTGGGCTTCGTGGTCGCGAGCGCCCTGGTGGGGCTCGCCCCGACGCCGGAGGTGCTCATCGCCGCGCGAGTGGTGCAGGGGATCTTCGGCGGCATGATCGGACCGCAGGTGTCGGGCTACATCCAGAACGCGTTCCCCCCGCTCGAGAGGGGCAGGGCCTTCGGGCGGCTCGGTCTCACCGTGGGCGCGGGCACCGCGCTGGGGCCGGTCGTGGCGGGTCTGCTGATCGCGGTGGGCGGCGAAGCCGATGGCTGGCGTCTCGTGTTCTTCATCAACGTGCCGATCGGCGTCGCGGCGGTGCTGCTCGCGCGGCGGTGGGTGGCCGCCGATGCGCCGGTGGCGCCGGACGCCGGACGACGGCTCGACCTGCTCGGCGTCGTCCTGCTCGGCGCCGGCTTGCTGTGCCTGCTGTTCCCGATCGTCGAGACGGGGCAGTCCGTCGGACCCGTGACTCTCCTGCTGCTGATCCCCGCGGCCGGACTGCTCGTCGCCTTCGTCCGCCACGAAGCCCGACTCACGCGGGCGGATGCCGCGCCCCTGGTCGATCTGCGCCTGTTCCGCACGCGCTCGTTCGTCATCGGGGTGGTCTTCGCGGTGGTGTTCTTCTGCAGCAACACCGGCATTCCGCTCGTCCTCGCGCTCTACTACCAGGACGGTCTGGGCTTCACGGCGTTGCAGTCGGCGCTCGGGGTGACCGCCTACGCCGTGGGGACCGTCTTCGGCGCCCCGCTCGCCGGCCGCTTCGTGTCGCGCGTCGGTCGGCCGCTGCTGCTCGGTGCGGTGTCGGTCTTCACCCTCGTCACGATCGTGCTGGGTCTCGTCGTTCGAGCCTCGCCCGACGCCACCGACCCGACGAGCGTGATCCTGCGCCTGTGTCTGCCGCTGTTCCTCCTCGGCGTCGCCGGTGGGTCGATCGTGACGCCGAACCAGACCCTCACCCTCGCCGAGGTCGATCCTGCGCGCGGAGGCGTCGCCGGCGGTGTCGTGCAGACCGCGCAGCGGGTGGGCGCCTCGATCGGCCAGACGGTGCTCGGGACGAGTTTCGTCCTCGTGCTCGCGGGAGCGGCCCGAGCGGCGGAACCGGGTTCCGCGGCGCCCGACCCGGGCGCCTTCGCCGACGCCCTGACGGTGGCGCTCGCGGTGTCGGTCGTCTTCTCTGCGTCGGCGGCCATCCTCAGCGGCATCGAGGTACGGCGGTCGCGGACGCGATAGGGCTCAGCCCTCGTCGTCCCAGCGCGAGCGCGGGCGGTCATCGTCGTCGTCGTCGACGTGCGCGATACCGCGGGTCGCCGGCCACTCCAGCTGGAATCCGCACTCGCGGCACTCGTCGGCGTCCTCGCCCTCATCGAGGAGAGGGTGCATCGTGATGCCGCACGCCGGGCAGATGGGCTGCCGGTCATCGGGGGAGGCGTCGAGGAAGGTCATGGTGGTTCGCTTTCGGTGCACCGCCGACACCCGTCGACGGAACCTCAGGAGCAACCCGCGCCAAGGCCGGGATGTTCCCGCGCCCCGATAGCGTCGGAGCATGAGCGTCCCCGTCCCCCTCGGCCTCGGTCTCGCCGCCGTCGGCCGCCCGGCCTACATCACCACGACACGCGACGCCGACCTGGGCGACCCCGCCGAACGGTCGATCGACGCCCTGCGCGCGCGGGCGCACGAGCTGCTCGACGAAGCGTGGGCACTCGGCATCCGGTATGTGGATGCGGCACGGTCGTACGGGTTCGCCGAGGAGTTCCTCGGGTCGTGGCTGGCCGCCCATCCCGAGCGCCGCGCCTCGCTCACGATCGGCTCGAAGTGGGGCTATGCGTACGTCGGCGAGTGGAAGATGGATGCCGCGGTCCACGAGCGCAAGGAGCACTCGGCCGCGATGTTCGACCGGCAGTGGCCCGAGACGCTCGAGGCGCTCGGGACGGCCCCCGATCTCTACCTGATCCATTCCGTCACCCCCGAGAGCCCGGTCCTCATGGATGCCGCGGTGCTCGAGCGGATGCGTCGGTTGCGGGACGAGGGGGTGCGCGTGGGGCTGTCGACGAGCGGGCCGCGCCAGGGCGAGGTGCTGCGCGCGGCCCTGGCCCTCGCCGACACGCCGTTCCGCGCGGTGCAGTCGACGTGGAACCTGCGCGAGGCGTCGGCCGGTGAGGCGCTCGCCGCGGCGCACGACGCCGGCTGGACGGTGGTGCTCAAGGAGGTGCTCGCCAACGGCGCGCTGGCCGAGGTCGAACCGGGCGATACCCTCGCCCGGACGGCATCCGGGTCCGATCCCGACGTCTTCGCGATCGGCGTCGCGCGGGCGCAGTCCTTCGCCGACGTCGTGCTTCTCGGCGCGACCACGCGCGCGCACCTGCGCCGTGGCGCGGCCGCTCCGGCACGATCGATCGAGCGGTCCGAGCTCGACGCCCTCGCTGTGGACCCGGTGGTCTACTGGGCGGAACGCTCCGCGCGCCCGTGGCGCTGAGCCCGGGCGTCGGTGCGGCTCATCGGGGAGCGTCCTCTCTGTCCTGCGCGTCCCACAGGGCGTATTCGGTGAGCGACCCGGCGGGCAGGTCGAGGTCGGTGTTCGCGGCGGTCAGCGCCGACTCGAATCCGACGATGCGTCCGGTCTCGGTCGACAGCAGCAGCGTCACCTCGGTGTTCGCGGTCGATGAGGGGATGCCGGCCAGGCCCACGACCTCGCGCCCGAGGCGGTCCTGGGTCGTCCCGAGCGCCCGAAGACCGGGCGACGCGGCGACGACGTCCAGCAGCGCGGACTGCTGGGCGTCGTCCAGGGTCCACTCGCCCTGGATGCTCCGCACGCCCACGATGGCATCGCCGGCGTCCAAGGTGTCGGTGGCCCCCGTCGCCGTCGTCAGCAGCGTGCGCATCGCCTCGGGCGACGCCTCCGGCGGCGTCGGCGACAGGGGGCGGAACTGGTTGCGCACGTAACGCACGTCACCGACGACGGTCCCGGGAGCGGGGTCGACGTTCGGCACGGTGTCGCCGTCGGCGTTCGTGGCCTCGGCCGCCGTGGTCACCACCGACCCGGAGAAGTCCTCGTTCCACCGCAGATCCACCCACTCGCGTCGGAACACCGTCGCCTCGGCCCCGTCGGGGGAGGCGCTGAAGTACCAGCCGAGCGACAGGGAGCGGCGCTCCGCGGCGGCGCCGTCGTCCCCGGCGGCCAGCCGGGCCTGCGCGTCCGCGACCACCTCCGCAGCGCCGGTTCCGCTGGGCACGGCCGTGTACACGAGGGGCTTGGGGGTGAGAGCGGATGCCGAGGACCCCGGCATCCACAGCACCCCCGTCACGATGGTCAGGATCAGCACGACGGCGGCGGCCGCCGACGTCCACGCCAGTGCGGGGCGACGGCGACGCACGGGCGGGCGGTCGAGGATCTGCCGCAGACGCCGCTCGGCGTCGAGGGGGAGGGGGGCGTCGAGCGGGGTCTCGGCGGGGCCGAGGCGGCGCAGCGCGCGCGCGAGGTCATCGTCGGTCATCGCTCACCCCCTCCGCGGGGACGACGGCGCCGTCGAGCAGAGGTCGCAGCCGTGCCCTCGCTCGATTCAGTCGCGTCCACACCGCGCCGGCGTTCATCTCCATGACAAGGGCCACCTCGGCGGCCGAGAGCTCCTCCCAGTACGTGAGCCAGAGGATCTCGCGTTCGCGCTCGGGAAGACCGCGGATGGCATCGACGAGGCGTTGCGCCATCGCGGGTTCGGCCTCGCTCGCCAGAGCGCGCACGTGGTCTTCGATGTGCGTCCACAATGCCCCCTCCCTGTCGCGTCGCCGATATTCATTCGCGATGAGGTTGCGCGCGGTGCGGTACAACCACGGCAATCCGAACGGATCACGCGGATCGCGTTTGCGCCACGCGATCTCGAAGCAATCCATCGTGAGGTCGGCGGCGGCCTCGCGATCCGACACGCGCCGTTCGATGAACCGCCGAACGGCGTTGTGGTGCTCCCGGAAGAGCGCCACGAATTCCGTCTCGTCGATCACCGGCGCGCGTCTCCGTGCGTTCGAGAGGGCTGTGTCGGAATGCCGGGAATCCTTACGCGGCGACGGGCAGGAAAAAGATCTCGTCCCCTTGTAAGGAATGCGCCCCCACGGACACCACACAGATGGGGGTGGGTGTCGTCTCCGGCTTCGAGACGACGCCCATACGCCCGTCGACAGATGTTCGGGACTGAGGTCGACGGGCGAGGGAGTGCACTGCATGGGGGCGGTGCACTCCCTCGGATCCTCGTCATGTCACCCAGGATGCCAGAGCGCGGCGCGCGGCATCCCTTGCGCGCTCGCCGGGGCGGCCATCGAACACGGCCGTGACCGCCTCCGGATGCCATCGGTGTGCTTCCCCGGGGCGTGCGTCATCGAACCGGATCTGCGCGCGGTGAGACGGACGCTCTCAGTCCGGCTCGACGAGCAGGTTCGTGATGCGCGCTGTCGCGACCAGCCGGTCGTCGTCGTCGGTCACGCGCACGTCGTAGGTCGCGACACGGCGCCCGCGGTGGGCCGGGGTCGCGACGGCGTGGATGCGCCCGTCGCGGGCGCCGCGGTGGTGCGTGATGTTGAGGTCGACGCCGACGCAGACCTTCCCGAGGGTCGAGGCGTGGATCATCGCCGCCCACGACCCCACCGCTTCGGCGAGGGCTGCGGTGGCGCCGCCGTGCAGCCGACCGAGCGACTGCGTGTTGCCGTCGACGGGCATCGACGCGCTGACGCCCTCGGTCGACTGCGCCGTGACGACGATGCCGAGACGCTCGTCGAGGGCGCCGGGAACGATGGTCCACGGTGTCATGGCGGCTCCTTCCGCCGTCCTCTTGTCGGACGGTCGCGCCTCTGACACTATTACTGAACGCTCGGTCGGTAACAGTGTCGCCGAGATTCCCCTGCCCACAGAACGACGGAGTTCTCATGGCCTCGCAGACCGCGGCATCCGCCCCCGCCACCACCGGCGTGACCCGAGAGGAGCGGCGCGTGCTCGCGGGCACGCTCGTGGGCACCTCGATCGAGTGGTACGACTTCTTCATCTACGCCCAGGCGGCCGGCCTCGTGCTCGCGCCGCTGTTCCTCGCCCCGCTCGCCCAGACCGACCCGGCCATCGCCCAGGTGCTGTCGTTCGCGACGATCGGCATCTCGTTCCTCTTCCGCCCGCTCGGCGCGGTCGTGGCCGGCTACCTCGGCGACCGCCTCGGCCGCAAGAAGATGCTCGTCCTCACGCTCATCATGATGGGGGTCTCGACGGCCCTCATCGGCGTGCTGCCGACCTACGCGGCGATCGGTGTGGCGGCCCCCGTCCTGCTCATCCTGCTGCGCGTGCTGCAGGGCTTCTCGGCCGGCGGCGAGTGGGGAGGGGCGGCGCTGCTCTCGGTCGAGCACGCTCCCGCGAACCGTCGCGGATACTTCGGGGCGTACCCGCAGATCGGCGTGCCGGTCGGCATGATCCTCGCCACCGCGACGCTGTGGATCCTCACGTCGTCGATGTCGGCCGAGGCCTTCCTCGCGTGGGGCTGGCGCGTGCCCTTCCTCTTCTCGATCGTGCTCATCGTCGTCGGCTACGTCATCCGCCGCGCGGTGGAGGAGAGCCCCGTCTTCGAGGACCTCCTGCGTCGGCGCAAGGAGTCCTCCGCGCCGCTCGGTCAACTGTTCCGCAAGAACTGGCGGCAGGTCGTGCTGACCGCGCTGGTGTTCATCGGCAACAACGCCGCGGGCTATCTGCTCATCGCCTTCTTCGCCACCTACACGGTCACCGTCCTCGGGCTCGAGCGCCCCACCGTGCTGCTGGCCACGACCCTGGCATCCTTCGGGTGGCTCGGATTCACCCTCTGGGGCGGTCGGCTCTCCGACACGCTGGGTCGCGTGCGCACCTTCCAGCTCGGGTACCTCCTGCTGGCGATCTGGGCCGTGCCGATGTGGTTCCTCATCGACACGGGGAACATCGTCTGGTACTTCGTCGCCCTGTTCGTCATGACCCTGGGCCTCGGCCTGTCGTACGGTCCCCAGGCGGCGCTGTACGCGGAGATGTTCCCGGCGAACGTGCGTTACTCCGGCGTCTCGATCGGCTACGCCCTCGGCGCGATCCTCGGCGGCGCCTTCGCTCCGATGATCGCCGAGGCGCTGCTGCGCTCCACGGGCGCCTCCTGGACGATCGGGGCCTACATCGCCGTCGCCGCCCTGGTGTCGCTGGTCGCGGTCTCGTTCATCAAGGAGCCCAAGGGCATCGACCTGAGGGCCTGATCCCGGATGCCACGACGGGGCCCTGCGCGACGGCGCGGGGCCCCGTTGCGGTGCGCGGGGCGTTCGCTCTGCGCGAGGTCGTGCTGCGCCGCGCCGGGCCGCGAACGCACGCGATCGGCGCGAGATCACCCGCTGTGCGCCGCGCGGATGAGGTGATCTCGAGTCGATCGTGCGCTCTCGCGCAGGAACGCCCGCGCCGGAACGGCCGGGCCGGTCAGGACGTGCGCAGGCCCTCCAGTGCGATGCGCACGATGTCGGCCCCGAGGCGATCGCCGTCGACGCCGCCCCCGGGGCGGTACCACTCCACGACCGAGTTGATCATGCCGAACAGCAGGCGCGCCGCCACGGCGGCGTCGACGTCGTCGCGCACGTCGCCCTCGGCCTGAGCGTCGGCGACGAGCGCGGTCACGCGGTGGTCGAAGACGCGACGACGTTCGAGGGCCGCCTGCTCGACCGGGCTGTTGCCGCGCACGCGCAGCAGCAGCGTCACCGCGGGCAGTTGCGCCACGAGCACGTCGGTCGCCCCGGTGAGCACGTGCCGCAGGCGGTCGGATGCCGCGCCCTCGACGGCGCGCGGGTCGTCGAGCACCGCTTCGAGCCCGCCGAGGGCCGCCTCGAGGGCGACCGAGAGCAACTCCTCCTTCGAGGAGAAGTGGTGGTACAGCGCGGATTTGGCCAGCCCCAGGCGGCGCGCGAGGTCGGACACGCTCGTGGCGTCGTAGCCCTGCTCGTTGAACAGCTGCACCGCGACGGCCAGGATGCCGTCGCGGTCGTACCCGGGCCGGCCCCGCCGGGCAGGCACATCGGCGGCGGTCGGGGCGGAGTTCGCGGCGGTCACGTTGTCAGTGTGTCACTCCAGCAGCGCCGGGGCGTCGGCGTGCAGAAGAGCGCGTGCCGCGTTACCGATCACCGCGCTGTAGGTGGGGTAGGCGAAGCGCACCCCCGCCAGCGTCGCGACGTCGATGCCGGCCGCCATGGCGGTGGTGACCGATTGGATGACCTCGACCGCGTTCTCGCCGACCGCGTGAGCGCCCAGCACGAGTTCGCGGCGACGGTCGGCGATGAGCATCAGGAACCCGTTCTCCCGGTCGTCGATGACGGCCCGATCGAGGTCGGCGAAACGCACGGTGGCCACGACGCACGACGGGTCGCGATCGCGCGCCTGCTCCTCGGTCAGGCCGACGCCGGCGTAGTCGGGATCGGTGAATCCGCCCGCGGGCAGCAGGTGGTGCGGCGTGCGGCGGTTCGCCCCCAGGACGGCGTTCTCGGCCGCGGCCTCACCCTCGAACTGCGCCGCCTGCACGAGCATGTCGCGACCGTTCGCGTCGCCGACCGCGAGGATGTGCGGAACGATCGTGCGGAAGTAGCGGTCGACGGGGATCGCCGAACGCTCCACCTCCACCCCCGCGTTCGACAGACCGAGGTCCTCGACGTCGGCGGGCCACCCGGTGGCCATCACGACGACGTCGACGTCGATGCTCCGGCTGTCGTCGTCCTCCCGCCAGGTCAGGCTGATCGCCCCATCGTCGCGACGATCGAGTCGTTCGACGGTGTCGATTCCGGTGCGCACGTCGACGCCGTTCCGGGTGAGCGAGTCGGCGATCACCCGCGAGATCGCGGCGTCCGACGCCATGAGCACGCGCGGCGCGACGTCGAGCAGCGTCACCTCCGATCCGAAGGAGCGGAACACCGTCACCAGCTGCGCGCCGGTGTTGCCCGCGCCGATCACGGCCACGCGGTCCGGCAGCTCGGTGAGCGAGAGCACGTCCTCGGGGACGGTGGCGAGCTCGGCGCCCGGGATGGGCAGGCGCCGGGAATGTCCGCCCACGCACACGAGGATCGACTCGGCCCGGACGCGCCGGCCGCTGTCGAGCACGAGCGTGTGCTCGTCCTCGAAGCGGGCGCGGCCTTCGTGCACCAGGTCGACCCCGGCCGCGGCGAAGCGTTCGGCCTCCCGCTTGATCGAGCGCACGGCATCCACCCGCTCGTGCACGCGCGAGACGACCGCCGACCAGTCCACGCGCGGCTCGTCGACGACGATGCCGTAGTCGTCGGCCGCCCGGGTCTCGCGCATGAGCCGTGCGGCCTTGGCGAGCACGCGGGTGGGGACGCACCCGGTGTTGACGCACGTGCCACCGACGCGACCGGCCTCGAGCACGACGACGCGCGCACCCAGTTCCGCGGCGCGGAGAGCTGCGGCGGTGCCGGCGGGTCCTGCACCGATGACGGCGACGTCGTAGCGGTCGGTCGCGTCACGGGCATCGCCGGGCGTGGTGGCGGGCTGAGCGGTGTCGGTCACGGTGGTCCTCCCGGAGGTCGAGGAGACCAGTCAATCCGCCGCCCGCACCTCGGCGCCGGGGCTTGTGCTCGCGGTCAGAACCGCTCGTAGAGGTCGGTCGCGGTCAGGCCCGTGCCTCCGATCGCGTGCACGCCCGGAGCCGGGTGCAGGGCGAACGTGTCCCCGTCGTGCAGCAGGGTCGCGGTGTAGTCGCCGCGGGTGTCGAGCTTGACCTCGAACCGCCCGGTGTCGATGAGACGCAGGGTCACGACCGCTCCGCTGCGCGCGAGGAAGTTCGTCTCCTTCTCGTGCGCCGTGGGCAGCGGGATCACCGGCTCGTCCGACGGGGGCGTGGGCGGCGCCGGTGGGGGCGTGATCGGCGACTCATCGGCATCCATCCGCCGAGTCTGTCACGCCCCCACTGGCCGCGGGTCAGCGCCCGTCGCGCCAGGAGTGCTGCGGGTCGTAGCCCAGCAGGCGCCGCGCCTTGTCGATCGACAGCAGGGTCGTGTTCTCGCCCAGCTCACGCGTCTCGACGCCCGGGAACACCTCGGCCACGAGCTCGTCGTTCGGCCGGGTCATGACCGTGTCGGCTGCGGCGATGATGAAGGTCTCGAAGCCCGCCGGAGCCACCTCGAGGGCGCGCTCGATCGCCTGGGCGCCGTCGCGCGCGTCGATGTAGCCCCAGAGGTTCCACTTGCGGGTGCGGGCGTCGGCGTCGAAGGGGAACTCCGCGTAGTCCTCCGGAACCATCACGTTCGAGAAGCGCAGCGCCGTGACCGACAGGTCGGGGTTCCAGCGCACCAGCTCGGTCGCCATGCGTTCTTCGAGCGTCTTGACGAGCGAGTAGACCGACTCCGGCCGGGGTGCGTACTCCTCGTCCACGGGGATGTACGGCGGCGGAACATCGAAGGGGAGCCCCAGCACGGTCTCGCTGGAGGCGTAGACGATCTTCTCGATGCCGAGCCGCACCGCGGCCCAGAACACGTTGAACGTGCTCGTCATGTTGTTGTGGAAGGTCGCGACGTCGGAACGGATGCCGGGGGCCGGGATCGCGCCGAGGTGCACCAGGGCGTCGACGCCGCTGTGCTGGTCGTTCACGCCGGCGAGGGCGTCGATGACCTGGCCGTAGTCGGTGAGATCGACCTGGACGAACCCGGGGCCGCGCTCGCCGCGGACGTCGAGGCCGATCACGTCATGGCCGGCCGCGCCAAGTTCGCGGGCGACGACGGTGCCGAGTTTGCCGGACGAGCCGGTGAGGGCGATGCGCATGGGACTCCTGGGGTGTGGGGGAAGGTGTCGCCGACGATAGCGGTCGGCTCCGACACCGGGGCATCCATTGACGCGACCCGCCGATCGGTTCGCCGCGCCGGGCAGAGGAAAGGCCCGCGAGCGGCGTGCTCGCGGGCCCGGACGACACGTCAGTGGACGCGCGCCTCCTCCTGCTCGTCGTCGTCGCCGGGGATGAAGACGTCGACCACGGTGACGTTGATCTCGACCGCCTTCATGCCGACGATCTCGGTGATGGCGCGGCGCACGGACGACCGGACGTCGTCCGCCACACGCTGGATGCGCTCCGGGTAATCGACCTGGATCGCGATGTCGGCGGCGACCTCGGTCTCGCCGACCTCAACACTCACGCCCTGCGCGTAGTCCTTCGCGCCGACGGCCTGACGGATGTTGCCGATTACGCGGGCGGCGCCGCCGCCGAGGGCGTGGACGCCGGGGACCTCGGCCGCGGCGATACCGGCGACCTTGGCGACCACGGGGTCGACGATGACGGTCTTGCCGCCGCTGGTGCGGGCGTCGGTCGAGAGGGAGGAGTTCTGTGCCATGAGGAGCGTCCTTTCGTCAAGATCCCCGTTCGCGAAGGATGCGGGGTGTTTCGCTATGTGGACGGACCCGATTCGTGAAACGTCACGGCTCGAGGCTGAACATTCGCTGACAGGAACCACGATGCCCTCTTTGTCCACCGCCACCGACGCCTTCCTCGCGTCGCGCGCGGCCGACGGCGACCAGCTGGCGTTCGGGGTCCTGGTGCGTCGACACGCTCCATTCCTCGTCGCCTTCGCCACGCGCCTCACCGGTTCGCGGGCCGACGCCGACGATTGCGTCCAGGAAGCGCTCATCACGGCGTGGCGTCGCCTGCCTGACCTCACCGATCCCGAGAAGGTGCGAAGCTGGCTCACGACCATCGTGTCGCGGAAGGCGACGGATCGCCTCCGTTCCCGGAAGATCTCCGATCAGATCGACGAGGAGATGGTCTCGGCGGCCGATGACCCGGAGCGCTCGGCCGTGGCGTCGTCGCAGATGGACGCCCTGAAGAAGGTGTTGGCGGAGCTGCCCGAGGAACTACGCGTGGTGTGGGTGCTGCGCGAGGTCGGCGGCCACAGCTACGACGAGATCGCCGTCGAGGTGGGGGAGTCTGCCGCCACCGTGCGAGGCCGCCTCGCCCGGGCTCGCAAGACCGTGTTGGAACGCATGCAGGAGTGGAGGTGACCGGAATGAGCGAATTCAACGACGACGTCGGCGGCTCCGGCTATTCGCTGGAGGACCTCTCCGCCTACCTCGATCGCGGGCGCACCCCCCGCATCTCCGCGATCGAACGCAACGCCGAGTGCCAGGCGATCCTCGCCTCGATGGAGCGCATGGGCCGGCTGTCGCGCGAGATCGTGGAGGAGCAGGCGGCCGAGCCCCTCGCCGACTCCTGGTACGACAGCATCATGCGGGAGGTGATGCGGGAGTTCCGCTCCGGCCGTGACATCCCCCTGGCGCGCACCGAGGACGGGACCGAGATCGTCGTCACCGAGGGCGCGCTATACGAGCTGATCCGCACGGTGGGCGACGGGATCGAGGGTCTGCTCGTCGGCCGGGTGCGGCTGAACCAGCTCGAGCCCGATGCGCCGCTCGACGTGCGCGTGACGGTCAGCGTGCGCTTCGGGCGCGCGATCACCGCCGCCGTCGACGAGATGCGCGACGGCATCCGTCGAGCGATCGAAAGGCACGGCGATCTGAAGGTGGGCCGCGTCGACGTGACCGTCGGCGACGTGCATCTGGACGAGGGGGAAGACGCATGACCCGCATCACCGCAGCCGAACTGGCGCCGCGCATCGACCTGGCCGTCACCGCGGTCGAGGGTGTGCGGGAGTGCTACTCCGCTCGGCCCGTCGTCGCACGGGCGTTCGAGCACGTCGCCGACGTCGAGGGCTCGCTGTCCGCCGTCGATGACGTTCCGGGCGCCCGGGCCATCACGGTGTGCATCGGGGTCTCGATCCAGGACGACAGCGCCGCCGTGGCCGCGGCGGTCGCGGCGGCGGCCCGGGGTGCGGGCGGAGACGACGAGCCGGCGACGGTCCGCGTGCGCGTGGCCCGCCTGGTCGCCCCCGCGACCTGAGCGCGACCGCCCGCGCGGTGAAGCTCCATCGCTGAGGCAATTCCCGGCCGCGGGCGTGCCCGGCGCAATACGCTGGATGCACCGCTCACCCCCGGAGGCCGTATGTCCACGCCGCCCGTCATCGCCGTCACCGGATCCACCGGTGCCGTGGGAGGCCGCGTCGCGCGCGACCTCGCCGCCCGCGGCATCCCGCAGCGTCTTCTCGTGCGCGACGCGTCACGCGCTCCGCGTCTCGACGGTGCCGAGGTCCACGTGGCCCGGTACTCCGACGCGGATGCCGCTCACGCGGCGCTGCAGGGAGTCGAGACGCTGCTGATGGTCTCCGCGTCGGAGACCGCCGACCGCGTAGAGCACCACCGCACGTTCGTCGAGGCCGCCGCCCGGGCCGGGGTGCGCTCGATCGTCTACACGTCGTTCCTCGCCGCCGCGCCCGACGCGGTGTTCACCCTCGGTCGCGACCACGCGGCGACCGAGGACATCATCCGGGCCTCGGGGATGAGCCACACCTTCCTGCGCGACAACTTCTACATGGACATGATGGAGCTCTTCGCCGGCGACGACGGGGTGATCCGCGGCCCCGCGGGCGAAGGGCGTTGCTCGCTCGTGTCGCGCTCCGACGTCGCCGCCACGGCGGTCGCGGTGCTGCGTGATCCGTCCGCCCACGCCGACGTCTCCTACGACCTCACCGGTCCCGAGGCGTTGACGATGACCGAGGTCGCCGAGAAGATCTCGGCGGTGCGGGGTCACCCCGTGCGCTTCCTCGATGAGACGGTGGACGAGGCGTACGCGTCACGGGCCGCATTCGGCGCCCCGCGCTGGCAGGTCGATGCGTGGGTGAGCACGTACACCTCCATCGCCAGCGGCGACCTCGCCGCGGTGTCCGCCGATGTCGAGCGCGTCACGGGTCGTCCCGCGCAGAGCTTCGAGGAGTTCCTGGGCGCGGTGTCCTGAGGCCGGAGCCACAGACGCCGAGCCGGAGACGGATCGGTCTCGCGTGACGTCGCCCTCCCGACTCGGGTATGCTGACCGCGTGCTGACCTGTCGCTGTTGTCGCTGAACGCCCCCGCGTTCCCTCTCGACGACCCCGTCAGCCGCGCCCAGCCGGGTGCACCCGACCTTTCAGGATGCCATCGTGCGTTACGCCCAGAGCGTCGCCGACCTCGTCGGCAACACCCCCCTCGTCCGTCTCACCCGCGTCACCGACGGCATCGCCGCCACGGTGCTCGCGAAGATCGAGTACTTCAACCCCGGCGGATCGGCCAAGGACCGCATCGCCGCGAACATCGTGGATGCCGCCGAGCGCGACGGCCTGCTGCGGCCCGGTGGTGTGATCGTCGAGCCCACCAGCGGCAACACGGGAGTCGGTCTCGCACTCGTTGCCCAGCAGCGCGGATACCGCTGCGTCTTCGTCGTCCCGGATAAGGTCGCGGAGGACAAGCGCGCGGTGCTGCGCGCCTACGGGGCCGAGGTCGTGGTCACGCCCACGAACGTCGAACCCGACGACCCGAACTCCTACTACAGCGTGTCCGACCGGCTCGTCCGTGAGATCCCGGGTGCCTTCAAGCCCAACCAGTACGCCAACCCGAACGGTCCGCGCAGCCACTACGAGACCACCGGTCCCGAGATCTGGCGCGACACCGAGGGGCAGCTCACGCACCTCGTCGCGGGTGTCGGCACGGGCGGCACGATCACCGGCACCGGCCGGTACCTGCGCGAGGTCGCCGGCTCTGCGGTGCGCATCGTCGGCGTCGATCCCGAGGGCTCGATCTATTCGGGAGACGACATCCACGGCTACGACGTCGAGGGTGTCGGCGAGGACTTCTGGCCGCCGGCGTTCGACCCCACCCTCGTGGACGCCTACGAGCGCGTCTCCGACGCCGAGTCGTTCGCGATGACCCGTCGCCTCGCCCGCGAGGAGGGCCTGCTCGTCGGCGGCTCCAGCGGTATGGCCGTCGTGGGCGCGTTGCGCGTGGCCCGCGAGCTCCCCGCCGACGCGGTGGTCGTCGTGGTGCTGCCCGACCACGGTCGCGGCTACTTGAGCAAGATCTTCGACGACGACTGGATGACGCAGCGGGGCTACGACGTTGCACCCGTGGCATCCGTCATCCCCCCGAGCACCCAGGAGCACTCCGCATGAGCACCCACGACGCCGCCCGCGGTTTCGACAGCCTCGCCGTCCACGCCGGTCAGGCGCCCGATGAGACCACCGGCGCGGTCATCCCGCCCATCCACGTCTCGACGACCTACGCTCAGGACGGCATCGGCGGCCTGCGCGGCGGCTACGAGTACGGACGCAGCGGCAACCCCACCCGCACCGCGCTCGAGACCCAGATCGCCGCGCTCGAAGGCGGCGCCCGTGCGCTGTCGTTCGCCTCGGGCCTCGCCGGAGAAGACGCCCTTCTCCGGGCCGCCCTGGCACCCGGCGACGAGGTGCTGCTCGGCAACGACGTCTACGGCGGCACGTACCGCCTGCTGGCGCGCGTGCTCGGCCCTTGGGGCGTGAAGCTCCGCGTCGTCGACATGAGCGACCTGGATGCCGTGGCCGCCGCCATCGCGGAGCGCGCGCCGAAGATGGTCTGGGTCGAGACGCCCAGCAACCCCATGCTCCGCATCACCGACATCGCGGGTCTCTCGCGTCTCGGGCACGACGCCGGCGCACTGGTCGTCGTCGACAACACCTTCGCCTCGCCCGCCCTGCAGCGCCCGCTCTCGCTCGGCGCCGACGTCGTCGTGCACTCCGCGACGAAGTACCTCGGCGGACACAGCGACGTGGTGGGCGGCGCCCTCGCGTTCGCCGACGCCGCGTTGGCCGAGAAGGTGCAGTTCCTGCAGTTCGCCGCGGGGGCCGTGTCGAGCCCCTTCGACGCCTACCTGACGACGCGCGGCATCAAGACCCTGGCCGTGCGCATGCAGCGCCACAGCTCCAACGCCCAGGCCGTCGCCGAGCATCTGCTCGCGCACGACCGCGTGGCGAAGGTCTACTACCCCGGCCTCCCCTCCCACCCCGGCCACGAGTTGGCGGCCCGGCAGATGAGCGGCTTCGGCGGCATCGTCTCGCTCGAGCTCGCCGACGGGGCAGCCGCGCGCCGCTTCGCGGAGTCGACCCACCTGTTCACCCTCGCCGAGTCCCTCGGCGGCGTCGAGTCGCTGGTCAACTACCCGGATGCTATGACCCACGCCTCCGTCCGCGGCACCGAGCTCGCGGTGCCCGAGACGATCGTGCGCCTGTCGGTGGGCATCGAGTCGGTCGACGACCTCGTCGCCGACGTCGACCAGGCGCTGGCCTCCCTCTGATCGAAACGACGAACCCGGCGCTCCGCAGATGCGGGCGCCGGGTTCGTCGTTTCGCGCGAGTCGCCGATCTTCGTCGCCTGCGAATATCCCGAGGCGGCGAGAAGTGGCGACTCACGCGGGGAAGCGGGCTCAGCGCTCGGCGCGGGCCAGGTTCTGCTCGAGCTCGCCGCGGTTCTGACGCACGACGTAGGCGGGCTGGTCGCGCTCGACGCGCCAGCTCTCGCTCAGGGGACCGACATTCACGGTGTCGAAGCCGAACTCGTCGTAGATGCGGGTGACGAGGGCGACGGCCTCGTCGGAGTCGCTCGAGGTGGCCAGAGCGCGGCGGTCGTCGGTGCCCGCCGGGGCGCCACCGGTGAGGATGTCGGCCGCGGGGATGTGATTGAACGCCTTGACGACGACCGACTCGGGAAGGTGCTCCTGCAGCATCTGCGAGGTGGTGGTCTTCTTGTCGTCGAGGGCGGCGATGTGCCCGTCGCGCTCGAAGTAGTAGTTGTTCGTGTCGAGCACGGGCTTACCGGCGAGAGGGGCGACGGGGATGTCGTCGATCGCCTTCAGCGGCACGGTCACCACGACGATGTCGCCGGCCTCGGCGGCTTCCTGCGCGGTGGCGGCGCGAGCGCGCTCTCCCACGGAGGAGACCAGGTCGCCCAGGGTCTCCGGACCGCGCGAGTTGGCGATGACCACGTCGTAGCCGTGATCCGCGAAGCCCTGAGCGAGAGCCGAACCGATGTTTCCTGCGCCGATGATTCCTACGGTTGTCATGCACGTCTGCAACGGCACCAGCGGCGAGGGCATTCCCGGGAGCGCTACCAAGAAATCACTGGCTTAAATAATTAGCATTTCTAGATATTCGTGTCAACCGGTGCGATCCGGACGGACGGGGTGTCTATCGTCATCTCTGTCGCACCCTCACGCGAGTGGTCGCAGTCCGGTGTTCGGGTCACCGTCCTGCTTGACCTGTGAGGGCGACGGCCCCCGGTGGACGCGGCTTCGGATCACCGGGGGCCGCTTTCATTCCTGCGTCCCTCGATGGTCCTGATCGGCATCCGTCCCACCGGCGTCGGTGCGCGGGAGTGGGAGACTGGGGCCTCGGCGAGACGCGCTCGCCCCCTGATTCCGAGGATCTCCGTGACGATCGCCACCCGCCCGCCCCGCACTGCCCGCCTCTACGTCGTCTGCGTCGCGGTCGGCCTGCTCGCCGGGTTGATGTCGGGCCTGTTCGGCGTCGGCGGCGGCACCGTCATCGTCCCGCTGCTCGTCCTGCTGCTCGGGTTCGACCAGCGCCTCGCGGCAGGTACCTCGCTCGCGGCGATCGTCCCCACGGCATCCGTCGGGGTCATCACCTATGCCGTCGACGGCCACGTCGCCTGGCTGCCGGCGCTCATCCTCGCGGCGGGGGCCGTCGGCGGGGCGCAGATCGGCACGTGGCTGCTGCCCAAGCTCTCGCAGACGGCCCTGCGGTGGGCGTTCGTCGCCTTCCTCGTCGCGGTGATCGTGAGCCTGTACTTCGTCATCCCCTCCCGTGACGCCGACCTCGTGCTCACGTGGGTCACCGGACCCGGCCTGGCCGTGCTCGGCGTGATCACGGGCATCCTGGCGGGACTGCTCGGCGTCGGCGGCGGCATCATCGTCGTCCCCGCACTTCTGCTGCTCTTCGGGACGAGCGACCTCGTCGCCAAGGGCACCTCGCTGTTGATGATGATCCCGACGGCGGTGTCGGGCACGGTCGGCAACCTCCGCCGTTCCAACGTGGATCTGCCCGCCGCGCTCTGCGTCGGCGTCGCCGCGTGCGCCACGACCGCTGTCGGTGCGCAGATCGCGAAGGCCGTCGATCCCTTCGTGGCGAACGTGCTGTTCTCGATCTTCCTCGTCTTCATCGCCTCGCAGATCGCCGTCAAGGCCGTGCGGGGTCGCCATCAGCGCTGAAGCACCCACGGCGTCGCAGTCGGCGCCGAACTCCTCGAGGCCGGGCCGGACAGGCGGATGCCGAGGGCACGGCTCTGTCGGGCCCTCTCGGTAGACTGACCCGGTGCCCGTGAACCCCGAACTGGTCGGCCGCGTCTTCCCGCCGACCGTGCCGTACCTCGTCGGTCGCGAGAAGGTGCGCGAGTTCGCCCGCGCCGTCTTCGCCGACGCCCCGCAGCATTCCGACCCGGACGCCGCGCGCGCCCTCGGCTACGACGACGTCGTGGCCCCGCCGACCTTCGCGATGGTGGTGCAAGACCTGACGCTGCAGCAGCTGCTGGGCGACCCCGATTCGGGCATCGAGCTCTCGCGTCTCGTCCACGCCGAGCAGCGCTTCCGCTACACGCGCCCCATCGTCGCCGGCGACGAGCTCGTCGCGACGCTGTCGGTCACCGGCATCCGGTCGATGGGCGGCAACGCGATGATCACGAGCGAAGCGGAGATCGTGGATGCCACCGGCGCCCACGTCGTGACGACGACGAGCGTCCTGCTCGCGGGGGAGGCCGGCGCATGAGCGCGTTCACCGTGGGCGAGGTCGTCGCCGAGCGTTCCGTGCATCTCACGCGCGAGTCGCTCGTGCGCTACGCGGGGGCGTCAGGAGACTTCAACCCCATCCACTACCGCGACGACGTCGCGGCGGCCGTGGGGCTCCCGGGCGTCCTCGCGCACGGGATGCTCACGATGGGCATCGCCGTCGGCACGCTGGCCGAGGCCCTGGGCGACAGCGGACGCATCGCGGAGTACGGCGTGCGCTTCACGCGCCCCGTCGTCGTCGACCCCGAGACCGGGGCCGACCTGCACGTGAGCGCGAAGGTGGGCGCGGTCGACGACGACATCGCCCGCATCGACCTGACCGTGACGTTCGCCGAGACGACCGTGCTCGGCAAGGCCCAGGTGCGGGTGCGGCTGCGCTGATGCCCCAGGTCGCTCCGGTCCCGTTGTCGCAGCTCACCACGCTGCGCACCGGCGGTGAACCCGCTCGTCTCATCGAGGCGACGACGGTCGACGAACTCGTCGCCGCCCTCCGCGAGGCGTGGGCCGCCGGCGAGCCGTGGTTCGTGCTCGGCGGAGGGTCCAATCTCTTCGTCGGCGACGAACCGCTCGAGGGCACCGTGATCCGCGTGCGCACCTCCGGTATCGACGAACTCCCCGGCTCCCGGCCCGACACCGTCCGCTTGCGGGTGCAGGCCGGACACGATTGGGACGCCCTCGTCGCCGAGACGGTCGAGCGCGGGTACGCCGGTGTCGAGGCGATGTCCGGCATCCCGGGCACCGTCGGCGCGGCTCCCGTGCAGAACGTCGGCGCCTACGGGCAGGAGATCGTGCAGACGCTCGTCGAGGTCGAGCTGATCGACGAGTCCACGGGTGAGGTGTCGACGGTCCCGGCATCCGAGCTCGGTCTGGGCTTCCGTACCTCGGTGCTCAAGCACCACTACGGCTCGGTGCCCGAGCGGCCCGCCGTCATCCTGTCGGTCACGCTCGAGCTCGAGCGCGTCGGCACCGACGAGCGGCCGATCGCGGGGGAGCAGCTGCGCGGCGCCCTCGGACTCGAGGCCGACCAGGCCGTGTCGTTGCGGTGGATCCGCGACCACGTCCTCGCCACGCGTGCGCGCAAGGGAATGGTCCTCGACGCCGAAGATCCCGACACCTGGAGCGCCGGCTCGTTCTTCCAGAACGCGATCGTCTCGGAGGCGTTCGCGCGCACCCTTCCGGACGCGTGCCCGAAGTGGCCGATGGGCCCGGCCCTCGACCCGGTGACGGTGATCCCGCTCGCCGCGTTCGACGGCATCCTGCCTCCGCCGCCGGTCGAGAACCGTCAGGTGAAGGTGAGCGCCGCGTGGTTGATCGAGAACGCGGGGCTCTCGCGCGGGTTCCGGTTCCCGCGCTCGCGCGCCGGCCTCTCGACAAAGCACACGCTGGCCCTCACCAACCGCGGCGAGGCCACCGCGGCCGAGATCGCCCAGCTCGCGCGCTTCGTGCAGCAGCGCGTGCAGTCCGAGTTCGGTCTGCTGCTGCAGCCCGAGCCCGTCCTGGTGAACGTCGAGTTGTAGCCCCCAGCCCGGCTCTCGTTCCGCGCCGTCCCGCGCCCTGCGGTGAGGGGTCAGACCCCTCACCGGGAGGGTGGGAGCGCGAGAGCGCGAGGAGGGTTCAGGCGAACAGGCGCTGGAGGCGCTGGACGCCCTCGAGCAGCTGGTCGTCGCCGAGGGCGTACGACAGGCGGACGTAGCCGCTCGGACCGAACGCCTCGCCCGGCACCACGGCGACCTCGGCCTGCTCGAGGATGAGGTCGGCGAGCTCGAGCGAGGTCGTCGGAGTCACGCCGCCCCACGAGCGGTTCAGCAGGCCCTGGACGTCGGGGTACACGTAGAACGCGCCGAGCGGGTTGGGCACCTGCACGCCGTCGATCTTCGACAGTTCCGACACGATCAGCTGACGGCGACGGTCGAAGGCGAGACGGAACTGCTCGGCCTCGTCCTGCGGGCCGTTGAGGGCCTCGGCGGCGGCGATCTGGGCGATGTTGTTGACGTTGCTCGACAGGTGCGACTGCAGGTTGCCGGCGAGCTTCATGGCATCCGCCGGTCCCACCATCCAGCCCACGCGCCACCCGGTCATGGCGTAGGTCTTCGCGACACCGTTGACGAGGATCGTCTGCTCGGCGAGCTCGGGCACGGCCTCGACGATCGAGACGGCACGCACGCCCTCGTAGGTGAGGTTCTGGTAGATCTCGTCGGTGATGACCCAGATGCCGTGCTCGAGGGCCCAGCGGCCGATCTCGGCCGTCTCCTCGGCGGTGTAGACCGAGCCGGTCGGGTTCGACGGCGAGACGAACACCAGCACGGTGGTCTTGTCGGTGCGCGCGGCCTCGAGCTGGGCGACGGTGACCTTGTAGTCCTGGTCGGCACCGGCGAACACCTCGACGGGCGTGCCGTCGGCGAGCGCGATGGCCTCCGGGTACGTCGTCCAGTACGGCGCGGGCAGCAGCACCTCGTCGCCGGGGTTCACCACGGTCTGGAACGCCTGGTACACCGACTGCTTGCCGCCGTTGGTGACGATGACCTGCGACGGCGAGACCTCGAGGCCCGAGTCGCGCAGCGTCTTCGCGGCGATGGCCTCGCGCAGCACGGGGAGGCCGGCGGCGGGGGTGTAGCGGTAGTTCTTCGGGTCCTGCAGCGCCTTCGCCGCGGCATCCACGATGAACGACGGCGTGGCGAAGTCGGGCTCGCCGGCCGCGTACGAGATGACGGGGCGACCGGCGGCCTGGAGGGCCTTGGCCTTGGCGTCGACCTTGAGGGTCGCGGACTCGGCGATGGCGGACAGCTTGCGGGAGAGCGGGGCGCGGGAAGTCACGGTTCCGAGCCTAGTGTTTCCGCGCTTTCGCGCCGAGGGTCATGACGGCCAGGGCGCGAGGATCAACAGCGCCGGAACGAGCATCAGGATGCCGAGCCCGAGCGCCACGACGGACCACGCCCGGCGACCGGATCGACGCGCGGCGACGACGAGACCGACGATCGCCAGGAGGACGACGACGATCCCACCGACGAAGAGCAGCGGCAGCAGGATGATCCCCATCCACCAGATCGCGTTCATCTCGGGGATGAGGCCCACGACGAAGACGAAGAGCGTCGGGACCAGGAGGGCGGCGGAGAGGATCACCGCGACGAGTCCGAGCACGTCGAAGGGCCGGCGGGTCGTGACGGGCGGGGGCGTCATGAGGTCAGGCTACCGTCGGTCGGAACACGAAACATGGGTCGATTAGCGTGGCGGGGTGACAGCTCAGACCGCCACGCCCCTGCGTTCCCGTCGACGGGGATTCGCCTCCCTCATGCGGCTGGGGATCGCGACCCTCATCGTGGGCGTGACCACCGGTGTCGCCGTGCTGCTGCTCGTGTGGATCGTGCACAGCCTCGAGCATCTCGTGTGGGGTCACGAGGAGGGGCCGTTCCTCGACGGCCTCGCGTATCCCGAGACCTGGTGGCTTCCGATCGTCACGGTGGGCGGGGCGGGCGTCGTGGCCGCCGTCGGCTGGTACCTGCTGCGCCGCTTCGGTCGCCGGATCGCCACCGTCGAGCAGGGCGTCGACGGAGCCCGGATGCCGTGGTGGGAGACGCTCGCCGACACCGTCATCCAGGTGGGGTCGGTGGCGATGGGCGCGTCCATCGGCAAGGAGGTCGCTCCGCGCGAGCTGTCGGCGATGGCGGGCTCGAAGGTCGTGAAGTGGTTCGGCCTCGACGCGCGGTGGTGTCGCATCCTCATCGCCTCGGCCGCGGGGGCGGGTCTCGCCGCCGTCTACAACGTGCCCCTCGCCGGCGCCCTCTTCGCCGTGGAGATCCTGCTCGCGCAGTTCAGCGTGGGCGCAGCGGTGGTGGCGCTGACCGTCAGCACCATCGCCACCCTCGTCGCGCGTCCGCTCGTGGGGGACGGTTCGCTCTATTCGATCGGCTCGGTCGAGGTGAACGCGTCGCTCATCGTCGCCGCGATCCTCATCGGCCCTCTCATGGGGTGGGGAGCGACGAGCTTCGCCATGGTGACGAAGAAGCTCGCTCGTTTCCGTCCCGAGGGGTGGAAGCTGCTGGTCGCCCTGCCGCTGACGTTCACGGCCGTCGGCGCCGTCGGAGCGGCCTTCCCGCTCATCCTCGGCAACGGCCGCGCGCTGGCGACCGCGGGTTTCGACCTCTCGCAGCCCGCCCTGCTGCTCATCGCGCTCGCCGTGCTGAAGTACGTCGCGACCGTGATGTCGCTGGGGTCGGGCGCGATCGGGGGAACGCTGCAGCCCTCGGTGGCCATCGGTGCCGCTCTCGGAGCCGCGGCGGCGGCCGGGTGGGCGTTCGTCTGGCCCGGTGCCGATGGAACGGCTCTCGCGATCGTCGCGGCGTCGGCGTTCCTGGCATCCAACATGCGGGCTCCGTTCACCGCGATCGCCCTCATCATCGAGTTCACGAACACCGGCTTCGACCTGCTGCTGCCGATCTTCCTCGCCGTCGCCGGGTCGCTCGCGGCGTCGAAGCTCACCTCGCGCGAGAGTTTGCGGCCCTTCGCTCCGATCGACCCGGCGCGTCCCTGACGCCCCCCCCGCACCGCACGAACGCTGCCGGAGGCGTGACCGAGGGGCCGAGGCTTCCGGCCCCGGCCCCTCGGCATCCGGTCAGTCCAGGTATCTCGCGTACGCGGGCAGGGTCAGGAAAGCCGGGAACTCCTCGCGCAGGGCGACCTCCTGGAACACCGCGGCGGCGTCGTCGAACCGGTCGGCGGTCGAGCGCGGCGCCTCGGTGAGCACGTCCCGCACGAGCGACTCGACGTAGTCGCGGGTGATCGGTGTGCCCTCGGCGGTGGCGTGGTCCTGGTGGATCCACTGCCAGATCTGCGAGCGCGAGATCTCGGCTGTGGCGGCGTCCTCCATGAGGTCGTCGATCGCGACCGCGCCCAGGCCCCGCAGCCAGGCCTCGATGTACCGGATCGTCACCGACACATTGCCCCGCACGCCCGCGGCGGTCACGGGTCGTCCGATGCGCACGTCGAGCAGATCGGCCGGTGCGACCGACACCTCGTCGCGGGTGCGCCCGAGCTGGTTCGGCGCGTCACCCAGCACGGCGTCGAACTCGGCCCGCGCCACCGGGATGAGGTCGGGGTGGGCCACCCACGTGCCGTCGAAGCCGTCTCCGGCCTCACGGCGCTTGTCGGCGGCGACCTTGTCGAACGCCGCCTGGGTCACCTCGGGCTTGCGGCGGTTGGGGATGAAGGCGCTCATGCCGCCGATCGCGTACGCGCCCCGCTTGTGGCAGGTCTGCACGAGCAGCTCGGTGTAGGCCCGCATGAACGGCACCGTCATCGTGACCTCGCTGCGGTCGGGGAGCACGAAACGCGCTCCGCGGCCCCGGTAGGTCTTGATGATCGAGAAGATGTAGTCCCAGCGACCCGCGTTCAGGCCCGCGCAGTGGTCGCGCAGAGCGAAGAGGATCTCCTCCATCTCGAACGCCGCGGGCAGCGTCTCGATGAGCACCGTCGCCCGGATCGTGCCGTGCGCGAGTCCCAGGCGCTCCTCGGTGAACGAGAACACGTCGTCCCACAGCCGCGCCTCTTCGGCCGACTCGATCTTCGGCAGGTAGAAGTAGGGCCCGCGGCCCGCGGCGATCAGCGCGTGCGCGTTGTGGAACACGTACAGTCCGTAGTCCACGAGCGATCCGGATGCCGGCAGCTCGCGGCCGGCACGATCGATGAACGTCACGTGCTTCTCGGGCAGGTGCCAGCCGCGGGGGCGCATCACGATCGTCGGGGTGCGCTCGGCGGTGACCTCGTAGCGCTTGCCCTCGGGGCTCGTGAACGAGAGCTGCCCCCGGATCGCATCGAACAGCGAGAGCTGGCCGCCGATGACGTTGCGCCAAGTGGGGCTCGTGGCGTCCTCCTGGTCGGCCAGCCAGACCCGCGCGCCGGAGTTCAGTGCGTTGATGGTCATCTTCGGGTCGGTGGGCCCGGTGATCTCGACGCGGCGGTCTTCGAGGCCCGGTCCCGCGCCCGCCACGCGCCACGACGGGTCGTCGCGGATGTGCGCGGTGTCGGCGCGGAAGTGCGGGTCGTCGCCCGTGCCGATCTCGAAACGCCGACGCAGGCGCGCGGCCAGCCGGTCGTGCCGGCGTCGGGCGAAGCGGTCGTGCAGCTCGGTGACGAAGGCGAGGGCGGCGGGGGTGAGGATCTCGGCGTCCCGTCCTTCGAGGGAGCGCTCGAGACGCAGGTGCGGGATGGATGCCGGCGGGCTCGGCATCCGGGATCCTTCGGTGTTCGTGCGGGCACCGGTCGTCGTGGTCGGCGAGGTCGCGGTGGTGGGCGGGGGAGAGATGTCGATGAGGGTCATGGTCGTGGCTTTCTGTTCTCTGATGTCCTGCGCGCTTCTCGGACCATGTCCCGAAAGTGGTGGCTTGGGGGTGGCCCAAGTGACCAGAGGGGGGACATGCACCGCGAGAAGTGGGACGAGGGGTGGGGGGGTGCCCCGCGGCGCGGGGTGCGCGCCGGGCCGGGCACCGGGGACCATGTCCCGAAAATGGCGGCTTGGGGGTGGCCCAAGTGACCAGAGGGGGGACATGCACTGCAAGAAGTGGGACGAGGGGTCGCGCGGTGGGGGCGCGAGGCGGGGAAGGAGAGAGGGAGAGGGGGAGGGTCAGTGGAACTGCGCCGTCTCGGTGGAGCCGGCCAGGGCGAGGGTCGCGCTGTCGGGGTTGAGCGCGGTCGAGACGACGTCGAAGTAGCCGGTGCCCGCTTCGCGCTGGTGGCGCGTGGCGGTGTACCCGCTGGCTTCGGCGGCGAACTCGGCCTCCTGCAGCTCGACGTACGCGCTCATGGCGCGCTCGGCGTAGCCGCGGGCGAGGTCGAACATCGAGTGGTTCACGGCGTGGAAGCCGGCCAGCGTGATGAACTGGAAGGCGTAGCCGAGAGCGGCCAGGTCGGCCTGGAACGTGGCGATCTGCTTGTCGTCGAGGTGGCGCTTCCAGTTGAAGCTCGGCGAGCAGTTGTAGGCGAGCTTCTTGCCCGGGTACCGGGCGTGGATCGCCTCGGCGAAGGCGCGGGCGAGCTCGATGTCGGGCTCGCCGGTCTCCACCCACAGCAGGTCGGCGTAGGGAGCGAAGGCGAGGCCGCGCGCGATGACCGAGTCGAGTCCCGGCCGCACGCGGTAGAAGCCCTCGGTCGTTCGCTCGCCGGTGAGGAACTCGGCATCCCGCGGGTCGACGTCGCTGGTGAGCAGGTCGGCGGCGAGGGCGTCGGTGCGGGCGATGATGACCGTCGGCACGCCCGCGACGTCGGCCGCGAGACGCGCGGCGTTGAGGGTGCGGATGTGCTGCTGGATCGGCACGAGAACCTTGCCGCCGAGGTGGCCGCACTTCTTCTCGCTCGCGAGCTGGTCCTCCCAGTGGATGCCGGCCGCCCCCGCCGCGATCAGCGACTGCGCGAGCTCGTAGGCGTTGAGGGGCCCGCCGAACCCCGCTTCGGCGTCGGCGACGATCGGCGCGAGCCAGTCCTGGGTGACCTCTCCCTCGGCGCGCTCGATCTGGTCCTGCCGGAGGAGCGCGTTGTTGATGCGGCGGACGACCGCGGGCACGCTGTTGGCGGGGTAGAGGCTCTGGTCGGGGTAGGTCTGACCCGCGAGGTTGCCGTCGGCGGCGACCTGCCACCCGCTGAGGTAGATGGCCTTCAGCCCCGCGCGCACCTGCTGCACGGCCTGGCCGCCGGTGTAGGCGCCGAGGGCCCGGATGTACTCCTCGGTGTGAAGGAGGTTCCACAGGTTCTCGGCCCCGCGGCGGGCAAGGGTCGACTCCTCGCGGACGCTGCCGCGGAGACGGACGACGTCTTCCGCGGTGTACGTGCGCTCGATGCCGTCCCAGCGGGGGTCGTCCTCCCACGAGGTGCGGATCTCATCGGCGGTCTCGGTCTGGTCGCCGGGGCGCAGGGGCTGCGGGGCGGGAGTGGCCTGGATCGTCATGTCGTCCTCCTTCGGGTGGCGGGGCGTCGGTGCCCCGTGGAGACCACTGTCCGCGAAGAACAACCCTCCGCAAGAGGATTCGATGTGTGAAGATCGCGCGATCTTCCGCTGCTGTGAGAACCTGCCGGTATGGACACCGGCGTCTCGATTCCCGCGGCATCCCTCCCGCCCGACCATGAAGAGGTGGACACCCTCACCATCGGTCGGCGCATCCGACAGCTGCGCACCGCGCGCGGTATGACCCTCGACGACCTCGCCGGAGCGGTCGGTCGTGCGCCCAGCCAGATGTCGATGATCGAGAACGGCCGCCGCGAGGCGAAGCTGACGCTGCTGCAGGCGATCGCCCGAGCGCTCGAGTGCACGCTCGATCAGCTGCTGGATGCCGAGCCCCTCGATCCCCGCGCCACCCTCGAGCTGTCCGTGGAACGGGCGATGCGCGGGCAGACCTTCCAGGCGCTCGGGATCGCCCCTTTCCGTGTGGGGCGTGCGGTGCCCGACGAGGCGCTCGCCGCGATGCTCGCTCTCCAGGCCGAGATCGAACGGTTGCGCGAAGAGCGCTCCGCGACCCCGGAGGAGGCGCGCCGCGCCAATGTCGCCCTTCGCCGACTCATGCGTACGCAGGACAATAACTTCCCGGAGCTCGAGCGTGTGGCATCCGAGATGCTCGACGCGATCGCGCACCCCAGCGGACCGCTCACCCAGCGCGGGGCGAGCGACATCGCCGCCCACCTGGGCTTCTCGCTGCACTACGTGCCCGACCTGCCCTCGTCGACTCGGAGCATCGCCGACGTGAAGAACGGGCGGCTGTACCTGTCGACGAAGGTCGCGAAGGGCGACCCACGCGCGGCAGTGCTGCAGGCGCTGTCGAGCCGGATCCTGGGCCACGGCGAGCCGACGAGCTACGACGAGTTCCTCCGCCAGCGCGTCGAGACCAACTACCTGACGGGCGCGCTGCTCATGCCCGAGGCGCATGTCGTCCCGGCGCTGCGCGAAGCGAAGCAGCGGCGCACGCTCAGCATCGAAGACCTCCGCGACGCCTACTCGGTGTCGTACGAGACGGCCGCGCACCGTTTCACGAACCTTGCGACCGTGCACCTCGGCATCCCGGTGCACTTCCTCAAGGTGCACGAGTCGGGGACGATCACGAAGGCGTACGAGAACGACGACGTGAACTTCCCCACCGATCGGCTCGGTTCGATCGAGGGGCAGATGTGCTGCCGCCGGTGGACGAGCCGCGTCGTGTTCGAGGAGGACGACCTCTTCAATCCGTATTACCAGTACACCGACACCGGCAACGGGACCTACTGGTGCACCGCGCGCGTGGAGCAGTCGAGCGAGGGCGCGCACTCGGTGAGCGTGGGCGTGCGCTTCGACGACACGCGGTGGTTCCGCGGGCGCGACACCCCCAACCGCGGCGTCTCGCGGCACGCGGTCGAGACGTGCTGCCGCCGGCCGCCGGCCTCGCTCGAGAACGCCTGGCGCGGGCAGGCATGGCCGAACGTGCGCACACCGCGGACGCTGCTCGCGACCCTGCCGACGGGGTCGTTCCCCGGGGTCGACGCGACCGAGATGTACGAGTTCCTAGAGGCGCACGCGCCGCACGCGTGAGCGGATGTGCAGGATGCATATCGGAGCGGGCAGATGGGGCAGGTTGCCCATTTTGCCCATCGGGAGGGGCCTCTAGCCTGTGCAGCACCCGCACCGTCCCTCTTCGCAAAAGGACACTCCCATGGCACGTATGGCCCACGCCGACGACTTCGCCCTCAGCCGCGTCACCCCGAACGCCCAGAAGCACTGGTTCGGCATCGCCGTGCAGCGCTTCGGCCAGGTGTCGGCCCTGTCCCAGTTCCTGCTCGGCGCCACCCTCGGTTACGCGATGACCTTCAGCGAGGCGTTCCTCGCGCTGCTGCTCGGCTCGATCATCCTCGAGGTGATCATGTGCATCGTCGGCATCATCGGGCAGAAGGAGGGGCTGAACACCGCCCTCCTCGCGCGGTGGACCGCCTTCGGTGAGATCGGCGCCTCGCTCGTCGGCCTCGCGATCGGCATCAGCCTCATCGGCTGGTTCGGCATCCAGTCGGCCATCTCGGCGCAATCGCTTGAATCGCTGCTGCCCGGCGTCATGCCCGAGTGGGCGTGGAGCCTGCTGTTCGGTCTCGCCGTCACCGCGATCGTCGCGGTCGGGTTCGTCGGGATGCAGTGGCTCGCCAACATCACCGTGCCGCTGTTCCTCGTGCTCGTGGGCTGGTCGATCATCTCGGAGCTCAGCAGCCACTCGATCGGCGAGCTGCTGACCTCTCCCGCCCCCGGCCCGACCATGTCGGTGTGGCAGGGCACGGCGATCGTGGCCGGCGGCCTCATCGTCGGCGCGATCATCACCGCCGACATGACCCGCTTCAACCGCTCGAAGGCCGACGTCGTCAAGCAGACCGTCGTGGGCGTGACGCTCGGCGAGTTCGTCATCGGCCTCTCGGGAGTGCTGCTGGCCCACGCCGCCCAGTCCGGCAACATCGTCGCGATCGTCACCTCGTCGGTGGGCCTGGTCGGACTCATCATCGTGATCACCGGCACCCTGAAGATCAACGACTGGAACCTCTACTCCTCGACCTTGGGCCTGGTGAACTTCATCTCCACGGCCTTCGGCAAGAACCTGCACCGCGTCACGACGACCATCGTGCTGGGCGTCGTCGGCTCGGTCCTCGCCGCCGCCGGCATCCTGTCGCAGTTCACGGAGTTCCTCATCATCCTCGGCGTCGCCTTCCCGCCCATCGCCGGCATCATGGTCGCCGAGTACTTCCTCGTGCGCCGGTGGCGCGGAGAGCTCGACGCCTCGCGCGCCGAGGGCCGCCTGCCCCTGACCGCCCCGCGCATCGTGCCGGTCACCCTCGTGATCTGGCTGGTCTCGGCGCTCGTCGGGTACTTCGTCACCTGGGGGATCCCGGCGATCTCCTCGCTCGTGCTGTCGATCGTGCTCTACACGGTCGCCGGCAAGCTCGGCTGGGTGCGCGGGATCGGCCAGGCCACCACCGCGCAGTCCCCGGTCGCGAACACCGCGCCCGTGGCATCCTGACCCGTCCCCCCCCGAACGAAAGAAGCTCCACCCATGCACATCGGCATCGACGTCGGCGGAACCAACACCGACGCAGTGCTCATGGACGCCACCGACACTCTCGCCGGCGTGAAGAAGTCCACCAGTCCCGACGTCACGACCGGCATCGTCGACGCGATCGCGGCCCTGCGCGCCGAGCACGACTTCGAAGGCGACGACATCGACGCGGTCATGATCGGGACGACGCACTTCATCAACGCTCTCGTCCAGGCCCAGCGTCTTGCCCCGACCGCGGCGCTGCGCCTGGGACTTCCCGCGACCAAGGCGCTGCCGCCCCTCGTGGACTGGCCCGAGGTGCTGACCGAGGCGATCCAGGCGCGCAGCTACCTCGCGCACGGCGGCTACGAGTTCGACGGACGGCCGATCTCTCCCCTCGACGAGGACGAGCTGCGCGGTATCGCCCGCGACATGGCGGAGCACGGGGTGCGGTCGGTCGCGATCTCGTCGGTGTTCTCGCCCGTCAACCACGACCTCGAGCAGCGCGCGGCCGAGATCGTCGGCGACGTGCTCGGCCCCGACGTCGCGATCTCTCTCTCGCACGAGATCGGGCGGATCGGCCTGCTCGAACGCGAGAACGCCACCATCATCAACGCGGCGCTGCGCGAGCTCGCCTCCGAGATCGTCGACGGGCTCACCTCCGCCGTGCGCGCGCAGGGGATCGAGGCCCCGATCTTCCTCAGCCAGAACGACGGCACGCTGATGGACGAGGACTACGTCCGGCTCTACCCGGTGGCGACCTTCGCCTCGGGCCCCACCAACTCGATGCGCGGTGCCGCCCTCACGAGCGGTCTGCAGACCTGCGCGGTCGTCGACATCGGCGGCACCACCGCCGACATCGGCCTGCTCAACGCCGGGTTCCCGCGCGAGACGGCGAACGAGGTGAAGGTCGCCGGCATCCGGACCAATTTCCGGATGCCGGACGTGCTGTCGATCGGCATCGGTGGCGGATCGATCGTCGATCTCGACACCGGGGAGGTCGGGCCCGCCTCGGTCGGGTACCGCCTGACGGAGGAAGCGCTCGTCTTCGGCGGGTCGACCCTGACCGCGACCGACATCGCCGTGGCCGCCGGGCGCGCGCAGGTCGGCGACCCCTCGCGCGTGGCGCACCTGGACCCCGCGTTCGTGGAGCGCGTGCTCGCACGCATCGCCGAGCGCGTGGCCGAAGCCGTGGACCGCATGCGCACCTCGCCCGAGCCGATCCCCGTGGTCGCGGTCGGCGGCGGCAGCATCCTGCTCCCCGACGAGCTCCCGCTCTTCGGCGCGGTGCACCGCCCGCGCAACTACGCCGTCGCCAACGCCATCGGGGCCTCGATCGCCCAGGTGGGCGGCGAGATCGACAAGGTCTACGCCATCGAGGCCGGCCGTCGTGACGAGGGCATCGCGGCGATCCGCGCCGAAGCCGTCGACAAGGCGATCGCTGCGGGCGCGCGCCCGTCGTCGGTGTCGATCGTCGACTTCGACGAGGTGCCGATCCCGTACCTCCCCGGCAACGCGACACGCGTGCGCGTGAAGGCCGTGGGTGACCTCGACATGGGCGTGCGCCCGTGAGCTGGGAGCTGTCGGCGTCCGTGGTCGCGGATCTCGCCCGGGGCGCCGCGGTGCTCGGGACCGGGGGAGGCGGCGATCCCTACATCGGAGCGCTCCTGGCCCGTCAGGCCCTCGCGGAGCACGGACCGGTGACGGTCGTCGGGCTCGAGGACCTGCCCGACGACGCCCTCGTGCTCACCGTGGCGATGATGGGCGCGCCGACCGTCATGGTCGAGAAGCTCCCGAGCCTCGACGAGGTCGTCGCTCCCGTGCACGCGCTCGCCGCCTCTCTGGGGCGCCCCGTCACCCACATCGCGTGCGCCGAGGCCGGGGGAGTGAACTCCACGATCCCGATCGCCGCGGCCGCGGCTCTCGGGCTGCCGCTGGTGGATGCCGACGGCATGGGCCGGGCGTTCCCCGAGCTGCAGATGGTGCTACCGACGCTGTACGGCGTCACCGCCTCGCCGCTCGCCTTCGCCGACGAGAAGGGCAACACGGCCGTGCTCTCCACCGTCGACAACACGTGGACCGAGCGCATCGCCCGCGTCGCGTGCGTGGAGATGGGCTGCTCGATCATGATCGCCGGGTTCGCGATGTCGGGGACGACCGCTCGCGACGCCCTCGTGCCGGCCTCGCTGTCGGCGTGCCTGTCGATCGGCCGCGGCATCGTCGACGCCCGCGCGGCCAAGACCGATCCGGTCGCCGCGGTCGTCGAGGCCCTCCGGGGGCGCGAGGTGTTCGCCGGCAAAGTCGTCGACGTCGAGCGCGGGACGACCGCGGGCTTCGCGCGCGGCAACGCCCGCATCGAGGGGACGGACGACACGCTCACCCTGTCGTTCCAGAACGAGCACCTCATCGCCCGCACCGGCGACGACGTGCTCGTGACGACGCCCGACCTGATCATCGTCCTGGATGCCGAGAGCGCCGAGCCCATCACGACCGAGGGGCTGCGCTACGGCCAGCGCGTGCGGGTGGTCGCCGCTCCCAGCGACGAGCGCTGGCACGGGCCCGAGGCCCTCGCGATGGTCGGGCCGGGCTACTTCGGGTACGAGATGCCGTCGCACCGCTTCGACGGAACCGTGGAGGTGGCCGCATGAGCTGGACCCTGACCGCCGCCGACCTGCCCGATCTCGCGCGCGGCGCGACCCTGCTCGGAACGGGCGGCGGCGGCGACCCGTACATCGGGCAGAAGCTCGTCGAGCGCGTGCTGGGGGCGGGGAGCATAACCGTGCTCGACCCCGACGAGATCGCCGACGACCTGTTCGTCATCCCCACCGCGCAGATGGGGGCGCCGACCGTCATGGTCGAGAAGATCCCCGCGGGCACCGAGCCCACCCTCGCCCTGCGCACCCTCGAGAAACATGTCGGCCGTACCGCCGAGGCCACTATGCCGATCGAGTGCGGCGGCATCAACTCGATGATCCCGCTCATCGTCGCCGCCGAGACCGGCCTTCCGGTCGTGGATGCCGACGGCATGGGCCGCGCGTTCCCGGAACTGTCGATGGAGACCTTCGCCGTCTACGGCGTCCACGGCTCTCCGCTGGCCCTCGCGGGGGAGCGCGGCGAGACCGCCGTCATCGACACCGGCGACGACGACCGGCAGATGGAGTGGCTCGCGCGCGGCGTCACGATCCGTCTCGGCGGGGTCGCCCACATCGCCGAGTACGCCATGACGGGGGCCGACGTGCGCCGGACGGCGGTGCCGCGGACGCTGTCGATGGCGCTGGCGCTGGGGCGCGGCATCCGGGAAGCCCGTGAGCAGCATCGCTCGCCCTTCGAGGCGATCGCCGACACGCTCTCGACGACGCTCTACCCGCACGTGCGGGAGCTGTTCGTCGGCAAGGTCACCGACGTCGAACGGCGCACCACCGACGGCTTCGCGAAGGGACGGGCGACCATCTCGGCGCTCGGACCCGACGACTCCTCGACGCTGGAGGTGGCGTTCCAGAACGAGAACCTCATCGCGCACCGCGACGGCGTGCTCGTGGCGATCGTGCCCGACCTCATCTGCATCACCGACATCGAGTCGGCCGAGCCGATCACGACGGAGGGGCTGCGGTACGGCCAGCGCGTGCGCGTGCTGGGCATCTCGACGCCCGCCCTCATGCGCACCCCCGGCGCGCTCGCGGCCTTCGGCCCGTCGGCGTTCGGCCTCGCCGAGACGTTCACCCCGGTGGAGGAGCTGCAGGCGGAGGGTGCCCGACCGCTCATTACCCTGTGAGCATGAGAACCCTCGGGCCCGACCGTCTTCCGGTGCTCGCCCGGGGGTTCTCCCTGCTCGGCTCGGGTGGCGGCGGCACGACGACGCTGCTCGAGATCATGGCCGGCCAGGTGATCGACGCACCTGTCGCGCTCTACGACATCGACGACCTCGACCCCCGCACCCCCTGCGTTGCGATCGGCTTCGCGGGGTCGACGTACCTGCTCACCGAGCGGGTGCCTCCCCCTGACGCCTTCGCTCCGCTTTTCGCGGCGGCCGAGCGCTGGACGGGGGTCCGGGCCACAGCCGTCTGCGCGATGGAGGGCGCGGGGCTGAACGGACTGACGCCCCTGCTCGTGGGGGACCGGATGCTCGTCGACGCCGATCTGATGGGCCGCGCGCTGCCCGGCATCGACCAGCTCTCACTCCTCGTCGACGCGGTCCCGGGCGCGATCGTCGTGGCCGACACCGGCGGCGGCGTGATGCTCGTCGACTCCTCGCGGGCCGGAGACGCCGAGAGCCTCGTGCGTTCGAGCGTGATCCGCGCGGGCGGAGCGGGGGCGGTGCTGGTCGCGGGCTTCACGGTCGGCGACCTGCGGGCCCACGGCATCCCGGGCACCTACACGCGCGCCCTCGCCCTGGGGGTCGCGGATATCGGCGGGGACGACCTCCCGGAGGCGCGCGTGCTCGGCAGTGGACGGGTGAGCGCGGTGGATGCCGTGCCGGACGACGCCTTCGTCCGGTCGGTCGAGCTCGTCGGCGATGACGGAGCGCTGCTGCGCCTGGTGGCGCGTTCGGAGTTCCTCGCCGTCACGCGCGACGGCGAGACGATCGCCGCCTCCCCCGAGATCCTCGTCGCGATCGACTCCGTCTCGGGGGAGGTGCTGCAGGTGGATGCCGTCACGCTCGCGCGGCACGTGCGCGTCGTCGCACTCGACGCCCCACCGTGGTGGCTCGCCTCGACCGAGCGTCTCGCGCGGGTGGTCCCCGCGGCCTACGGGCTGCGCGGTCTCGGGGTCGTGCGATGACCCCCCTCGACCTCGGCGCCCTGCTGGCGCATCCCGCGAACGGCGGGATCCGCGTGGTGGTGGAGGCGGCGGACGCCTTCGCGGGCGTGACGATCGCCGCACGAGAGGCGATGCTCCCCGACCGGGGGACGGCCGGACTCGCCGCGCTCACCGAGCCGGCGCCGACGGCCCCGTGGCAGCAGGACGCCCTCGTCCGTCGCGTTCGGGACCGCGGCTTCCACGGACTGGCGCTGGCGG
Organism: Microbacterium sp. NPDC007973; assembly: GCF_042958465.1. NCBI lineage: Bacteria > Bacillati > Actinomycetota > Actinomycetes > Micrococcales > Microbacteriaceae > Microbacterium > Microbacterium sp. NPDC007973. The sequence continues at coordinate 470,386 of NZ_JBIBJJ010000004.1, read as the reverse complement.
GAGCCGAGGTGCTCGGCCCGGGAAGCCGGCGGCTCGCCGCGCGCCTCGGGCTGACCGTGCTCGAGGTCGATGACCCGATGGCCCTCGCCCGGGCGGGGTGGGAGCTCGTGCAGGGGCGGGATGCCCTGACCCTCGGGTACGTGCGCCGGGTCGCCCAGTCCATCGAGTACTCGGCGTCGCACCTCGCTGATCTGCTCCGCCACCTTTCGGCCAGCGTCGGCCACGGTGTCGCCCTCATCGACGCGGAGGGCGTGCTGCTCGAGGCCGGCGGCCATCTGCCCGAGGCCGTGCGCGCCGCGATCGACGTCGGCCTCTGGCAGGATGCGGTCTCGGTCGCGGGAGGGGCCGCCGCCTCGGTGCGTGTCGACAGTCCGAGTCGGGCGGGCCTGCGCCTGGCGATGTTCGGCGCCGGGCTCAGTCCCGCGCAGCTGTCGGCGCTCGCGGTCGCCGCCGAGGTCGCGATGCCGGCGATCGCCGCGCGCATCCTCATCGACGAGGTGGCCGACGTGAGCGATGCCGCCGTGGCATCCGGGCTCCTCCGCGAGTTCCTCGAGGCGCGCGATGCGCGCGACCCCGATGTCGAGCAGCGCATGAGCGAGCGCGGGTGGCGGACCGGTGGCTACCACCTCGCCTTCCGGATCGCGGGACGCCGCCGGCTCGAGACCCTCGAGCTGCTGCGGTTCGTGCGCCGGGGACTCGCGGCCCTTCCCGTCGACTCGCAGGCCGTCACGAGCGGTCGGGGTGTCACGGGGTGGCTGAGCTTCGCCGAGCCCCCGCCTGCCGCGCGCCTGGACGAGCACGTCGCGTCGCTGCGGGCGCTGCACGACGGTGCCCGGCGCTCGTTCGACGTCGCGACCGGGATCGGCTCGCTCGACAGCGGCGCCGGTGGTCTGCTCTCCAGCATCGACGGGGCGGTGGACGGCGCCCGCATCGCCGCGGCCCGGGCCGCGACGGGATGGTTCGTACGCGTGGACGCCCTCGGCATCGAGCAGGTGCTGCTGTCGTGGGCGGGGTCGGACACCTTCGTTCCCGCCGCCGAGTCGCTGCTCGCGCCCCTCGCCTCGCAGGGCCCGGAGCTCCTCGAGACGCTCACCGCGTACCTGGATCACGAATCGGGCGTGTCGGCGACGGCGGCGGCCCTCGGGCTGCACCGCAACACGGTCGCGATGCGGATCGCCCGCGCGCAGGAGCTGCTCGGCGTCGACCTCTCCGATGTCGACGCCCGCCTCGCCCTGCATCTCGCCTGTCGCGCGCTGCGCTGAGGGATGCGGGGGCGGGGGGCGTGTGACGCTTCCCGGCCGGTGGGACTATCGTGCCGTGTCGCGAAGAGGTGCCGACCTGTGTGCGCGGGTCGACCCTGGACGAACCTGGATGCCCCCGTTCACGCGCGCCTACCCGGCCAGCCGCAGCGCCGTCCACAGCTCCGCACGCGCGGCGAACGACGACAGGTCGCGCCCCAGCACGCGCTGCGCGAGGGCGATGCGCGCCCGCACCGTGTGGCGATGGATGCCGAGCGCCGCCGCGGTCGCCTCGTGCGAGCAGTCGTTGGCCAGCCACGCGTCGAGGGTGTCGACCAGCGCCGAGCCCTCGGTCTCGTCGTGCCGGCGCAGGGGAGCCAGCGCGCCCGCCGCGACCGTGCGCGCGGCCTCCGACTCCAGCGCCGAGAGCAGCCCGGCCCGTGCCGTGTCGGTGAAGTCGGCGAGGCCGGCGTCGTCCGAACGGTCGCGCGCGGTGCGGGCCTGGGTCAGGGCGCGCGAGAACGCGTCGTAGCCCGAGGGGGCCGAGCACCCCACCTTCAGCTCGAAGCGGTCGGCGATCTCGGCCAGGCTCTCGCGGGCGGACACGGGGACCACGAGCACGAGGCCGTCGTCGCCGCGACCGAAGAACAGCTCGCCCCGGCCCTCCTGCGCACGCACCTCGAGCCACTCCGCCAGTGCCGTCGACTTCGCCGCGGCGGCGGGGGTGAGGGCGACGATGACCGGCGCCGCGGGCAGGGGACCGAACAGATCGCGGCCGGCACGCCGTGCGAGGGTCGGATCGTCGGTCGCCAGCGCCTGCACCAGGCCCGCGCGGAAGGTGCCGATCGCCCGGCCCAGTCCGTCCTGCTGCTCGAGGGCGAGGGCCGCCATGGCGACGACGGCGGTCACGACGCTGCGGGCCTCGTGGTCCAGGTCGTCCGCGGCGATCGCGAGGGCTCCACGCAGGTGCCCTCCGCGTCCGAGCGTCTGCACGCTCACCGCGCGGTCACCGGCGGTCAGCGTTCCCGCCGCGCGGGTGCCACGGCGCAGCATCGTCGTGACCTCGAGGGTGAGGGCGTCGGCGGTCGCAGCGGGCAGGGCGCCGGACGGGAAGGCGGTGCGCAGCGCGCCGGCCGCGTCGTACAACCCCACCCAGCAGTCGAGCTGCCGCGAGAGTTCGGCGAACGTCGCCGACAGACCGTCGGGCCGCAGCGCGGCGAGCGACACCGCGCGCTGCGCCGCGAGCGACCAACTGCGACGCGCATAGGCGTCGGCCGCGATCGCCTCGGCGCCCGCGCGCGCGACGGCGATGAAGGGGGTGCGGTACGGCACCTCGAAGAGCGGCATCCCCGCCCGCCGGCACGCGTCGACGAGGGGAGCGGGGATGCCGTCGCGCACGACCTCCGTGCCGAAACCGAGCCCCTGCACGCCGCGCGCGAGCAGGCGGCCGATGTACGCCTCGTAGTCGGCGGCGGTCGCGTCGGCGAATTGGGTGCCGGTGGTCAGCAGCACGAGGCCCTCGCTGAGGAAGGGCGTCGGGTCGGCGAGGTCGCTCGAGTGCACCCATCGCACGGCGCGATCCAGGATCGCGGGGGACAGCTCGTCGTCGGCGACGAGCCGAAGGTGCAGATCGCGGCGGGACAGGAGCGCCCGCAGGCTGGGTGGGGCGGGGGCGGTGTCGGCCATGACAACTCCTGTACGACTCGTATATGACGGCGCCTGTGACTGTACAGGCAGGAGAGTGCGGGGCGCCGCACGGCGTCCGTAGCATCGCCGCCATGAGCCTCGACACCCTTCCCCTCGTCGGCGGTCCGTCCCTCGCCCAGGAGCGCCGCATCGTCACCGCCATCCCCGGCCCGCGTTCGCAGGAACTGCTGGAGCGAAAGGCCGCCGCCGTGGCATCCGGTGTCGGCCACACCGTCCCCATCCAGGCGGTCGCCGCCGGCGGCGGAGTCATCGTCGACGCCGACGGCAACTCGCTCATCGACCTCGGCTCGGGCATCGCCGTTACGAGCGTCGGCAACGCCCACCCGGCGGTCGTGAAGGCCGTGCAGGAGCAGGTCGCCGCCTTCACCCACACGTGCTTCATGATCTCGCCGTACGACTCGTACGTGTCGGTGGCCGAGGCGCTCAACCGTCTCACCCCCGGCGACCACGCCAAGAAGAGCGCGCTGTTCAACTCGGGTGCCGAGGCCGTCGAGAACGCCGTCAAGATCGCCCGCAAGTACACCAAGCGTCAGGCGGTCGTCGCGTTCGATCACGGCTACCACGGTCGCACCAACCTGACCATGGCGCTCACGGCGAAGAACATGCCCTACAAGAGCGGGTTCGGACCTTTCGCGGCCGAGGTCTACCGCGCCCCGCTGTCGTACCCCTTCCGCGACGGCCTGACCGGCCCCGAGGCCGCTGCCAAGGCGATCTCAGTGATCGAGAAGCAGGTCGGCGCCGAAAACCTCGCCGCCGTCATCATCGAGCCCATCCAGGGCGAGGGCGGCTTCATCGTCCCCGCCGACGGGTTCCTCAACGCGATCGTCGACTGGTGCCGAGACAACGGCGTCGTCTTCATCGCCGACGAGGTGCAGTCGGGCTTCGCGCGCACCGGCGCGATGTTCGCGAGCGAGCACTTCGGCATCGTCCCCGACCTCGTCACCACCGCCAAGGGCATCGCGGGCGGACTGCCGCTCGCGGCCGTCACGGGCCGTGCCGAGATCATGGATGCCACCCACACGGGCGGGCTCGGCGGAACCTACGGCGGCAACCCGATCGCGTGCGCCGCGGCTCTGGCATCCATCGACGCCTTCGAGAACGAGGGCTTCGTCGAGCGCGCCCGCGAAATCGGCGTCCTGCTGAAGGACCGCCTGCACGCGCTGCAGCAGAACGACCCGCGCATCGGCGACGTCCGCGGACACGGCGCGATGATCGCCGTCGAGTTCGTCGACCCCACCACCGGCGCACCCGACGCCGCGCTGACGTCCGCGGTGGCGAAAGCGGCGATCGCCGAGGGTGTGATCGTGCTCACGTGCGGAACGTACGGCAACGTCATCCGTTTCCTCCCGCCGCTGTCGATCGGCGACGACCTGCTGAACGAGGGCCTCGACGTGGTCGCGGACGCCCTCGCCCGTAGCTGACACCCGTCCCGGCGGCGGCGGTCGACCCGAGAGCCCGCCGCCGCCGGGGCCATCCACGAAGACGTGAACGACACAACGAAGGAAGCTCCCATGGATGACATCACCCGCGACGTGGTCGTGATCGGGGCCGGCGCCGCCGGTCTCACCGCGGCCAACGACCTGCGCAAGGCCGGCCTGTCGGTCGTCGTGCTCGAGGCGCGCGATCGTGTGGGCGGACGCCTGTGGACCGACGTCATCGACGGCGCGATGCTCGAGCTCGGCGGCCAGTGGATCTCGCCCGACCAGACCGCGCTGATCGACACCGTGGCCGACCTCGGTCTGTCGACCTACAGCCGCTACCGCGAGGGCGACAGCGTCTACGTCGGTGCCGACGGCGAGGCGAAGCGCTTCACGGGCGAGATGTTCCCCGTGGCACCCGAGACCGAGAAGGTCATCGACGAGATCACCGCGCGCCTGGACGCCATGGTCGCCGAGATCGATCCCGACAAGCCGTGGGAGCACCCGCAGGCCGCAGAGTGGGACAAGATCTCGTGGGACGCGTGGCTGCGCGAGCAGACCGACGACGACGAGGCCGTGCGCAACCTCGCCTTCGCGACGGGCTCGGCGATGCTCACCAAGCCGACGCACACGTTCTCCCTGCTGCAGTCGCTGCTCATGGCGGCATCCGCCGGCTCGTACTCGCACCTCGTCGACGCCGACTTCATCCTCGACAAGCGCGTGACCGGCGGTCTCCAGCAGGTTCCCGAGCTGCTCGCCGAGCGCCTGGGCGACGACGTGCTCCTCAACCAGCCGGTCCGCCGCATCATCTGGGGCGACGAGTCGGCGCCGTCCGACCGCCCCGCCGCCGCGGACACGGGTCGACGTGTCGACGACCTGCGCGCCCTCACCGCGCGCGTCGAGGCCGCGGCCTCGTCCTCCTCGGGGGTCACGGTGATCGCCGACGGCGTCACCGTCCGTGCCCGCTTCGCCGTGCTCGCCCTCGCGCCGGTGCTGTACTCGCGCATCTCGTTCGAGCCGCCCCTGCCGCGTCTGCAGCACCAGATGCACCAGCACATCTCGATGGGCTTCGTCATCAAGGTGCACGCCGTCTACGACCGCCCGTTCTGGCGCGAGCAGGGCCTGTCGGGCACCGCGTTCAGCCCGTACGAGCTGTGCCACGAGGCGTACGACAACACCAACCACGGAGACGAGCGCGGCACCCTGGTCGGGTTCGTGTCGGACCAGAACGCCGACGACCTCTTCCGTCTGAGCCCCGAGGAACGCAAGGAGCGCATCCTCGACTCGCTCGCGCGCTACTACGGCCCCGAGGCCAAGAACCCCGAGGTCTACTACGAGAGCGACTGGGGTACCGAGGAGTGGACCCGCGGCGCGTACGCGGCGAGCTTCGACCTCGGCGGTCTGCAGCGCTACGGCGCCGACCTGCGCCGGCCCGTCGGGGCGATCCACCTCGCGTGCAGCGACATGGCGGGTGCGGGCTACCAGCACGTCGACGGAGCGATCCGCCAGGGTCACCGCGCCGCCGACGAGATCCTCGAGCGGACGCGCGGATGAGCGGCGACCGCGTCGTCGTCGGCTACACGGCGACCGACGCGGGTGCCGACGCCCTCGCGCTGGGCGCCCGACTCGGCGCAGCCCTCGGCACCTCCGTCCACGTCGTCGTCGTGCTGCCGTCCCCGCAGGGCAACGTCTCCATCCCGACGGCCGCGTCCTACGACCGTCTGGTCGAGGACACGGCGCGCGGGTGGCTGCGCGACGCCCTCGCGCGCATCGGCGACCCGGCCGGCATCCGGGGACACGTGCGCTACGCGCACGACGTCTCCGATGGTCTGGTCGCCGCCGCGGACGAGTTCGGAGCGGGCGTGATCGTCGTCGGAACCGGCGGGGGCGGCCCGCGCGGTCGGCACCGTCTCGGGACGACCGCCGAGGAGCTGGTGCACTCGGCGCCCGTCCCGGTGGCGCTCGCTCCCGAGGGCGCGCGCGACGTCGACCCGTCGGTGGGCCTGCCGCGCGTCACCACCGCCATCGGCACCCGACCCGGCGCCGACGTCCTGCTCGACACGGCCGTGGCCGTCTCCCGCCGGGCGAAAGCGCCCCTGCGCCTGCTCTCCCTCGCCGGCGTCGATCTCCCCGATCGCGTCGACGCGTCGCTTACCCGTCTGACGGGACACGCCCACGCCGAGAGCGTGCTCGAGTCCGTCCGCGCGGATCTGCCCGCCGGGATCGCCGCCGAGGCGGTCGTCGGCACCGGCAGCGACATCGAAGACGCGGTGTCGCACATCGAGTGGCAGCCGGGCGAGATCGCGCTCGTCGGCTCGAGCCGCCTCGCTCAGCCGCGACGCCTATTCCTCGGCTCCACCGCCGGACGCATCCTGCGCGCCCTGCCCGTCCCCATGATCGTGGTGCCCCGCACCTCGGAGGCCTCCTGATGACCACCTCTCGCAATGGAGCGAGCCCCGCACCCGACAGCGCCGTCACCACCGGCATCTCGAACAAGGGCCTGCGCGTCGGCTCCATCGGCATGATCGGCGCCGTCGTCATCGGCATCTCGACCATCGCCCCCGCCTACACCCTCACCGGCGCCCTCGGCCCGACGGTCTCGGCCGTGGGCTTCCAGGTTCCGGCGATCATCCTCGTCGGCTTCATCCCGATGCTCCTGGTGGCGCTCGGCTATCGGGAGCTGAATTCCCGCATGCCGGATGCCGGCACCTCGTTCACCTGGGCGGCCCGCGCCTTCGGACCCTGGGTCGGCTGGATGGCCGGGTGGGGGCTGGTCGCGGCCACGGTCATCGTGCTGTCGAACCTCGCCGGTATCGCGGTCGACTTCCTCTTCCTGCTCATCGCGCAGACCAGCGGCAATCCGGAGATCGCCGAGATCACGCGCATCGTGCCCGTCAACGTGGCGGTGTGCCTGCTGTTCATGCTGCTCGCCACGATTGTGTCGTACCGCGATCTGCAGACCACCCAGCGCCTGCAGTACGGCCTGGTGGGGTTCCAGATCCTCGTGCTGCTCGTCTTCGCCGGAGCGGCCGTGGTCGAGATGATGAACGGCAACGCCTTCGACGCCAGCCCCGTTCAGGCGTCGTGGTTCAATCCGTTCGAAGTCGACTCGTTCAGCGCGTTCGCCGCCGGGCTCTCGCTGTCGATCTTCATCTTCTGGGGGTGGGACGTCATCCTCACCATGAACGAGGAGACCAAGGACCCCGACAAGACGCCGGGCCGCGCGGCCACCGTGACGGTGTTCCTCATCGTGGCGCTGTACCTGCTCATCGCGGTCGCTCTGCTGATGTTCGCCGGCAACGGCACGGGCGAGCTGGGCCTGGGCAACGAGGACATTCAGGAGAACGTCTTCTTCCACCTCTCAGGGCCCATCCTCGGCCCCCTCGCCTTCCTCGTGTCGCTCGCGGTGCTGACCAGCTCGGCATCCTCCCTCCAGGCGACCTTCGTCGGCCCCGCCCGTACGCTCCTCGCGATGGCGCACTATGACGCGCTGCCGCGGAAGTTCGCCACGGTAAGCCCGCGGTTCTTCACCCCGGGCTACGCCACGATCGTGTCGGCGGTCGTCGCCTCCGCGTTCTACGCGATCATGCGCGTGCTGAGCGAGAACGTGTTGACCGACACCATCACCGCCCTCGGCGCGATGATCTGCTTCTATTACGGCCTGACCGCGTTCGCGTGCGTCTGGTACTTCCGCAGGCAGTGGTTCGACTCGGTGCGCAACGTCTTCCTCACCCTCCTCGCGCCGCTGGTGGGCGGCGTCATCCTGGCCGTGCTGTTCGTCACGACCCTCATCGACAGCGCGAGCCCCGATTACGGCTCGGGCTCGCAGATCGGCGGCGTCGGCCTCGTGTTCGTCATCACCGTCGTGATCATCGTCGTGGGGGTGGTGCTGATGATCGCCCAGCGCATCGCGAGCCCCGCCTTCTTCCGCGGTGAGACCCTGGGACGGGAAGCGCCCGCCAGCGCCCGCCGCCGGCGCGCGATCTGACCCCGGCATCCGACCGCACCATCTGACACCGAAACGAAAAGGAGCAGCCCGATGAGCGACTACGCCGTCGTCAATCCCGCCACCGGCGAGACCCTCGCCGAGTACGACACCCTGACCGACGACGCGGTGGAGGCCGCCATCGCCTCCGCCCACGACGGGTACGGCGTGTGGTCGCGCACCGCTCCGGCCGAACGCGCCGCTGCGATCCGCCGCGTGGCGGAGCTCCACCGCGAGCGCCGCGACGAGCTCGCCGCGATCATCGTGCGCGAGATGGGCAAGCCCCTGGCCGCCGCCGAGGGTGAGGTCGACTTCGCCGCCGACATCACCGAGTACTACGCCGACAACATCGACAAGATCACCGGCGACACCCCGCTCGACATCCTGGGCGAGGGCACCGCGGTCATCCGCCGCTCGCCGCTGGGCGTGCTCCTGGGCATCATGCCCTGGAACTTCCCGTACTACCAGGTGGCCCGGTTCGCGGCGCCCAACCTCGCGGTGGGCAACACCATCCTCCTCAAGCACGCTCCCCAGTGCCCCGAGTCCGCCGAGGCGCTGCAGGCGATCTACCGCGACGCGGGTCTGCCCGAGGGCGCCTACGTCAACATCCGCGCGACCAACGACCAGGCGGCGACCATCATCGCCGATCGCCGCGTGCAGGGCGTCTCGGTGACCGGATCGGAGCGCGCCGGCGCCGCCGTCGCCGAGATCGCCGGCCGCAACCTCAAGAAGGTCGCACTCGAGCTGGGCGGGTCCGACCCCTTCATCCTGCTCTCCACCGATGACCTGGATGCCGTCGTCCAGGCCGCCGTCGACGCCCGCCTCGACAACAACGGGCAGTCGTGCAACGCCGCGAAGCGCTTCATCGTCGCCGACGACCTCTACGACGGGTTCGTGTCGAAGTTCACCGCCGCCCTCGGCGAGGCCAAGGTCGGCGACCCGTTCGCCGACGACACGGTGCTGGGCCCGCTGTCGTCGCTCACCGCGGCCGAACGCCTCGACGAGCAGGTGCAGCGCGCCGTGGCGCAGGGTGCCACCGTCGAGGTGGGCGGCACGCGCGACGGCGCCTTCTACCCCGGCACCGTCCTCACGGGCGTCACGAAGGACATGGACGCGTACGGCGAGGAGTTCTTCGGCCCCGTCGGTGTCGTCTACCGCGTCTCGAGTGAGGACGAGGCGGTCACCCTGGCCAACGACACCGGGTACGGTCTCGGCTCCTACGTCTTCACGACGGATGCCGCGCAGGCCGAGCGCATCGCCGACAAGATCGAGGCCGGAATGGTCTACGTCAACGTCGTGCTGGCCGACTCTCCCGAGCTGCCGTTCGGCGGTGTCAAGCGCAGCGGCACCTCACGCGAGATGGGCCTGCTCGCGGCCGACGAGTTCGTGAACAAGAAGCTGATCCGCACGGTCTGATGCGGCCGCATTCGAGGCCCCGGCCGCGCCGACGCGCGACCGGGGCCTCGCGCCGTCGGTGCTGCTTCCTGCGGGGCGTCTACGGGTCCTCACGCGGGCTGGCCTCGAGGCCGTCGCCGTGTCCACGGGGGTGAGAACGTATGCGACGGGGAAGTGGCCGCTCCGTGAAGCGATGGTGGTGAGGCAGGGGCTGAGGTGACCGGTGGAATGATCGGCCGCGGCCGACGGACCCGGGACGCGCGAGATGGCGCGGATGAAGGGCGGCGGCGTACCGGGCACCGCCAGACAACCTGCCATCTTCGAGGGGCCGTCATCTCGGCATTCCCCATCGAAGGAGTTCTCCCATGAGGCGTCATCGTGTCGCCACGAGCCGGATTAGGGCCGCGCTGCACCGATTCTTCGTCGTCGTCCTCGCTGTCTCCGTCTCCGTCAGCCTGTTCGCTGCAGACCCGGCAGCTGCATCGCAAGGCAACGTGCTCACGGCCGCTCCGACGTGCGCATACGACCTGTGCGGCGTGACGTTCGCGACGAAGGGCCGCGAATACCTGGCCTCTCGCCCCGCGCCGTGGAGTGGCATGCTGGCCGTCAGCGACGCCGACGCCGCTCGAGTGGGGGCGCAGAAGGCGCTCGCGTTTCAAGACGTCGGCGACGGAACCGTCTACATCCGCGACACCTGGGGGCGGTGCCTGACCTCGCCAGGCGGTGATCGAGTGCAATTCCATGAGTGCGAGTTCGTGCCGAACGAGCGCTGGTATTTCCAGGGGCAAGGCCAGAAGGGCCTCTTCGTCATTCGTCACTTCGCGTCCGAGAACGGCGATCACGACGACAGATGTCTCGACGTGAATGACGGGCACCCCGGCATCAGCAGCCGCATGCACCTCTATACGTGCAAGAACTCCAGTGCCGACTGGCAGGTGTTCAGCGGGTCCAATGTCGACTCCGCACAGGACCAGGCGACCCGGGCCGCCCTCTACGATCACGCTTCCCGCTACGCGTCCGAGCAGTGTGAGAAGAAGGAGAACATCACCTGCTCCTACACCCCGGGCAGCACTGCGGTGCCCGCGCTGACCGCTCCGGAGATGCTCGCCGCGACCGCCGTGAACTACTCGTCGCAGACGCTGAAGGACACGATCACCGTGAAGAAGACGAAGTCGGCGACCGTGTCGTGGGGCTTCTCGCAGAAATTGACCATCAAGATCGAAGCGAACTTCTTCGGGTTTGCGAAAGAGGAGTATGCCCTCGAGAACGCCTGGAGCTGGAACAAGGCGACGACCGATACGACCGAGATCAGTCAAGCCGTCGACGTGCAGGTGCCGGTCAACGGACGAGCCTGGGTCGCGTACGCGCAACTGACCACCCAGGTGACGGGGAAGATCCGCTTCGTCGCAAAGGACACGGGCAAGGCCTGGACCGGTGAATCGACGGTGGTGCTCCCGACCAAGAACGACGGCAACAAGACCAGCATGATGGTCGTCTGCGACTCGTTGTCGACGAAGCCGTTCTGCCTGAAGACGGCGCCTGCGGGGATCAAACGTGCAGCAGACATCGCTCCGCTGCCGACGGAAGCCGAGTGGCTCGTCTCCGTCGAAGGAGACGATCACGCCTGTTCGGGCACGGCCATCGATGAGAGGTGGGTCGTCACCGCGAAGCACTGCCCGGTGGCCACCGAGGTGCGCTACTCCGGCGGGGATGCCTCGCAGAGCGAGACGGTCTCCGTCGACCGCGTGGCCGATGCTCCGCAGAGCGACATCCGCCTGCTCCACCTCTCCGAACCGCATGCCCTGCGCGCATATCCGACGCTCGACATGTCGTACGACCCGAAGGACGGGGACGTCGCAACGGCGTACACGCTCGGTTCGCCCTCCGCCCCAGAGCGGGTCAGCCGTACTTCGACCGTCACGGGAGGGCGTGAAGGGGACCTCATCGGAGTCCGAACGGATTCGATGTCCGGTCTGGCTGCGGATTCCGGAGGCCCCGTCTTCGTCGACGGCAAGTTCGTCGGCGTCGCGAGCGTGGCAGATGGCAGTGCGCCCGTCATGACCTTCGCCAACCTCCGTTCGGCGGCGGCGACGATCGCTCCGGAGATCATCGAGTCGGTCACCATAGAGGACGGTCTCGTGACCGTACGCATGGGGGAGAACCTCTTCTCATCGGCGACGAGGGTCATGATCTGGGGCGACAGCTCCTACGTGGCCGAGACGTACGCGGGGACGGCTTACTACAGCTGGTGGGTCGACAACGGCGACGGAACGGTGACCGTTCGGGCCTCGGCGCCCGCCGGCGCGCTGGTGCGGGTCGGTATCTCCGATGGACAACCCGGGTGGGGTGCATCGGTCGACTCCGTCCGCGTGCATGACGCGGTCCTCGACGGGGTGACACCCCACGCATCTCTCACGGAGGACGGCCACGCGAGCGTGACGCTCCCCGACGCACTCGTCGCGTCGTCACACCGGACGATGGTCTACGTCAACGGACGGTACGTGGGTGAGACCTGGAACGACACCGTCTATTACATGTGGCGTGGCTCGGCCGACGGGCTGTCGACTCTCGAATCGACGATGCCGTTCGCCCACGGCGACGTCCTCGAGGTCCGCGACGCCGAGGGTCAGCCGGGATGGGGCGCGGACCGGTACGCGGTTCTGAGGCACACCGTCCTCTGAGCGCAGACGGTCATGTCCCCCGGCTCGGTTCGCCAGGCCGGGGGACATGGCATAGACTGGGGAGTGCAGTCGAAATCTGCAATCTTTCGCCGTGCCCTCGGGTACGCGGCATCCCTCCCCGAGAGATACCAGGCGGAAGCGCGCCGGTTTCGCATCCTGGATCCTTCGGGATCTTAGGGCGGTAGCTCAATTGGCAGAGCAGCGGTCTCCAAAACCGCAGGTTGCAGGTTCGATTCCTGTCCGCCCTGCGCACAGCGCACGCTGGCACAGACAGAGACCTGGGTGGTTCGATGACGCAAGACGAGGCGAAGGGCGAGGTCGTCGCAGACCGCGGCGCGCCCCGCGAGAAGAAGCTCAACTTCTTCGCGCGGATCGCTCTCTTCATTCGTCAGGTCTTCGCGGAACTCCGCAAGGTCGTCACTCCGACGCGGCAGGAACTGTTCAAGTTCACCGCCGTCGTCCTCGGGTTCGTCGTCGTCATGATGGCGATCGTCTACGGCCTCGACGTGTTGTTCGTGTGGATCACCACCGCCGTCTTCGGCGTCCCCGGTACCGCCGGCGCCTGACCGGCGTCTGGGCGGACGCGCGGCGCCGAGAGCGGCCGCCACTGAACGGAAGAGATCACAGTGTCTGAAAGATATGTCGACGACGCCGATTGGGCGACGGCCGCCGAGCAGTCGAGCGAGGACGACGAAGCCCAGGAGGGCAACGTGCTCGCGTCCCAGGAGCGCGCCTCCGACTCCGCCGAGCACACCGCCGTCCACATTGTCGACGACGAGACCGACACCGATGATGCCGACCTGGGCGACATCGACATCACCGACCCGGAGGCGGACGCGATCGTGAACGACGCTCTCGAGATCGACGAGACCAGCGAGGCCGAGGCCGCCGCCGAGGTGCTGACCGACTCCCTCGCGGAAGAGCAGGCCGAAGAGGCCGCCGAAGCCGCCGACGAGGTCACGCCATACGACGGCCCCGACGTCAATGGCGAGCCCGACGCTCCCGTCCTCGACGAGGACTTCGTCGACGAGGTCTCCGCCGCGGCATCCGTCGTCGACGAGGTCGAGGCGGAAGAGTCGCCGGCCGACGCCGCCGAGGCGCCGGAAGACCTGGACGCCACCGATGACGAGGACGTCGACCCCTACGAGGCGTTCCGCACCGAGCTGCGCATGCTTCCGGGCAAGTGGTACGTCATCCACTCCTACGCCGGCTTCGAGCGCAAGGTGAAGGCCAACATCGAGCAGCGCAAGTCGACGCTCGAGGTCGAGGACGACATCTACCAGGTCGAGGTCCCGATGGAGGACGTCGTCGAGATCAAGAACGGCCAGCGCAAGATGGTCAACCGCGTGCGCATCCCCGGCTACGTGCTGGTGCGCATGGACCTCAACGAAGACACCTGGTCGGTCGTGCGTCACACCCCCGGCGTCACCGGCTTCGTGGGCAACGCCCACAACCCGACGCCGCTGCGCTTCGAAGAGGCCTTCAACATGCTGAAGAGCCTGGTCGAGGTCAAGGAGTCCGCTCCGGCCAAGGCCGGTGCCGCCAAGGGCGCCCCGGCCGCCCAGCGCGTCATCCCCGCCGAGGTCGACTTCGAGGCCGGAGAGACGATCACGATCAAGGAGGGCTCGTTCGCGGGTCTGCCCGGAACGATCAGCGAGATCAAGCCCGAGAGCGGCAAGCTCACCGTGCTCGTCTCCCTCTTCGAGCGCGAGACCCCCGTCGAGCTGTCGTTCGACCAGGTCACCAAGATGATCTGACGCGCGCTGCGCGTCTCGCGAACGCCCCGCCCGGCTCCGTCCGGCGGGGCGTTCGCCGTTCCCGCGTCGCGCCTGCGCCCGCGCCGGCGTCGCGCCCGCGCCGGCGTCGCGCCCGCGCCTGCGCCCGCGTGGCGCCTGCGTGGCGCCCGCGCCGGCGCTGCGCCCGCGCCGCCGTCGCGCCGCTCCCGCCTCCAAGCGATAAACGGTCGCTGCACTGACAAACGCTCGCGGCGACCGTTTCTTAGTGCAGCGAGCGTTTATCCAGCGACGGGGTGGAGGGACCGCGGGTTGTGACCGATCGTGTGCAGGCGAGCTGTCTGCGGGGGGCGGCACGGTCGCAGGCCCGCCGACAGGAGGGCATCCCGCAGGCCGGTGCCGCGGATGGCGTCGTCGAAGGACCACCGGGCGACGGTCCATCCCGAGCGCGTGAGGTCGTTCTCGCGCTGCTTCTCCGCTCTCACCGCGCGGCGAGCGTCATCGGCGACGTCGCCGTACTTCGACCAACCGTCGAACTCACCGACGACGCGCGCGTCGTCCCACGAGAAATCACTCCGGTACGTCCGTCCACGGAGGACGTGAACCCGTTGCAACACGGGCGCAGCGAACCCCCACCACTCGATGACGGCGCGGCTGACGGACTCCCCGACGGACTCCGATCGGGCGTCGGCCCGATCGAGCGTCCACGGGATGCGCGCTCGACCACGGATGTTGCGTTGCCCCTCGGCCAGTGAACGGAGTCCGTCCACCGTCAGGTCCCGTCCGTACGACCGAAGAGCGCAGTCAGCGACAGCCAAGGCGAATGCCGGGGGAAGGCAGCGGGACAGATCGAGCACGGTGTCGGCTGGAGTGGTGACCCGGATGCCGTCGTGCTCGTCGAAGGTTCGTCGGTCTTCGCTGGTGTGCACGGCGACGTCGCCGTAGCGCAGCGAGCGGGACCGTCGCGCGTCGAACACGTGGATATCACGGGGCTGACCGAACAGGGGGAGCGACCAGAGGGCCGCGGCGGACTCGTGCGAGAAGACGGCGCCGGGTCGCGTCCGCGCGAACGCGTGGACGCGGGTGAGGTACTTGTCCCAGTCCGGCAGGGCTTCCCACCGCGCGCGCGATGTGTACACGCCCTTCCGGACGCGTATCGCCGTATCGCGGAGTTCCGGGTGCAGGCCCGCCTCGCGGGCATCGCGGGCGTGGATGAGCGGTGCGGGGCTGGTCGCCAACCCGACTGTGGAGGACATGACGTGATCGTGGCGATGTTCCCCCGCGCCCCGTGGCGAATCTCGCCCCGATGTGGACGGCCCGCCGAGTCCTCGCTCTGTGCAGGAGGCCTCGCCGATCGCATCCCGCCCTCCGAGTGATAAACGCTCGCTGCACTCACAAACGCTTGCGACGCGCGTTTGTGGGTGCAGCAAGCGTTTATCGATGGAGGACCGGCGGGGGCGGCAGGGCGGGGCGGGAGGAACGACGGGCGCGGGCAGACGCCGCGGGATGCCGAAACGCCGGGCGTCGCGTACAATGGCAAGGTTGCGTGCGTCAGCGTGCGACGACCGCTGCCCGGAACCGCCGGGCGGGCGGGAGAGAGGGAACCGCGAGGGTCCCGCTCGAGAGAGGAAAAGGATATGGCACCCAAGAAAAAGGTGACCGGCCTGATCAAGCTCCAGATCAAGGCGGGCGCGGCCAACCCCGCGCCGCCGATCGGTCCGGCGCTCGGTCAGCACGGCGTCAACATCATGGAGTTCTGCAAGGCGTACAACGCGGCGACCGAGGCCCAGCGCGGCAACGTCATCCCCGTCGAGATCACCGTCTACGAGGACCGCAGCTTCACGTTCATCCTGAAGACGCCCCCGGCTGCAGAGCTCATCAAGAAGGCCGCCGGCCTCGCGAAGGGTTCGCCCACCCCGCACACCACCAAGGTCGGCAAGCTGACCAAGGAGCAGGTCCGCGAGATCGCCACCACGAAGCAGCCCGACCTGAACGCGAACGACATCGAGGCCGCCTCGAAGATCATCGCCGGCACCGCCCGTTCCATGGGCATCACGGTCGAGGACTGAGGGAGATAACAATGGCTACCAAGTCCAAGGCATTCCGCGCCGCTGCTGAGAAGATCGCGGCCGACACGTTCTACACCCCCGCCGAGGCCGTCGCCCTGGCGAAGGAGACCGGCTCGAAGAAGTTCGACTCGACCGTCGAGGTCGCGCTGAAGCTCTCGGTCGACCCCCGTAAGGCCGACCAGATGGTCCGCGGCACGGTCATCCTGCCCCACGGCACGGGTAAGACCGCGCGCGTCATCGTCTTCGCCAACGGCCCCGCGGCCGAGGCGGCTCTCGCCGCCGGCGCCGACGAGGTCGGTGGCACCGAGCTCATCGAGAAGGTCGCCGGCGGCTACACCGCGTTCGACGCGGCTGTCGCCACGCCCGAGCTCATGGGCCAGGTCGGTCGCCTCGGTAAGGTCCTCGGACCCCGCGGCCTCATGCCGAACCCCAAGACCGGCACCGTGACCCCCAACCCGGCCAAGGCCGTCGAGGAGATCAAGGGCGGAAAGATCGAGTTCCGCGTCGACAAGCACGCCAACGTGCACTTCGTCGTCGGCAAGGCGTCGTTCTCGGCCGAGCAGCTCGACGAGAACCTGAAGGCCGCGCTCGAGGAGATCGTCCGCCTCAAGCCGTCCAGCTCGAAGGGCCGTTACATCCAGAAGGGCGCCGTCTCGACCACCTTCGGTCCCGGCATCCCGCTGGACGTCAACGCCATCGTCTGACGTTCGTCGCACAGAAGCCCCGCCGCGCCCCGTGCCGGCGGGGCTTCTGCGTGCACGCCGTGCACGGACGTGCAACACGGCGTCATCCGGGAAGAGGTTCGCGCCTCGACGTGTTGTGCTGGAGGGTCGCGGCCGTCCTGCACCGCGCCACACGAACATCATCCCCACATCACACATGTCTGGAACAGCTATGCCCCGTCGTCGTCTGACCGTCCTCGCCGCCACCCTGGGCCTGAGCGCCCTCGCGCTGACCGCCTGCAGCGGCGGGGCCACCTCGAGCGCGTCGTCCGACGCGGGTTCGGAGTACGACCTCGTCTCGGGCGGCACGCTGACCGTCGCCACCGAGGGCACCTACCGTCCCTTCTCGTACCACGAGGGTGCGGGGGAGCTCACCGGCTTCGACGTCGAGATCGCGAAGGCCGTCGCCGACAAGCTCGGCCTCCAGGTGAAGTTCCAGGAGACCCAGTGGGATGCCATCTTCGCGGGCCTGGATGCCGGACGTTTCGATGTCATCGCGAACCAGGTGACGATCAACCCGGAGCGTCAGGAGAAGTACACCTTCAGCGCGCCATACACCGTCTCGCGCGGTGTCGTGGTGACGACTGAGGACGACAACGCCATCTCGAGCTTCGCCGACCTGTCGGGGAAGACCACCGCGCAGTCGCTCACGAGCAACTGGTACGAGCTCGCCACCTCCAGCGGCGCCCAGGTCGAGGCGGTCGAGGGGTGGGCCCAGGCCGTCGCCCTTCTCAAGCAAGGTCGCGTGGATGCCACGATCAACGACCAGCTGACCTACCTCGACTACGAGAAGACGAACAGCCCGACGGGCCTGAAGATCGCCGCCGAGACCGAGGACACCTCGGAGAGCGCCTTCGCCTTCAAGAAGGGCCAGGACGCGCTCGCGGAAGCCGTCGACACCGCGCTCGAGGAGCTGCGCGCCGACGGAACGCTGACGCAGATCAGCGAGAAGTACTTCGGCGCCGACGTCACCCAGTGAGCGCACGGCGCGTGCGCGCGCTGTAAACCCCGCGGATCATCCGCTTCTCACCCCCTAGCGTGAGAAGCGGATGATCCGTTCCCGCGTGCGACGCGGGTCCGAGAGAAGAAGGAGGCTCATGAACGACCTGTGGACGTTGCTGCTCGACTCGTTCTGGCCGATGCTGCTGGCCGGGATCACGGGCACGATCCCGCTGTCGTTGGCCTCTTTCGCGATCGGTCTCGTGATCGCGCTCCTCATGGCTCTGCTGCGCCTGTCGCCGAACGTCGTGCTGTCGGGCGTGGCCCGCTTCTACATCTCGATCATCCGCGGCACGCCGTTGCTGGTGCAGCTGTTCGTGATCTTCTACGGTCTGCCCGCGGTCGGCGTGGTGATCGACCCGTTCCCGGCCGCCGTCATCGCCTTCTCGCTGAACGTCGGCGGCTACGCGGCCGAGGTGATCCGCGCCGCGATCCTCTCCGTGCCGCGCGGGCAGTGGGAGGCCGCGCACACCGTCGGGCTGTCCCCGCGCAAGACGCTGACGCGCATCATCCTGCCGCAGGCCGCACGCGTATCGGTGCCGCCGCTGTCGAACACCTTCATCTCGCTCGTGAAGGACAGCTCGCTGGCATCCCTGATCCTCGTCACGGAGCTGTTCCGTCAGGCGCAGAACATCGCGGCGTTCTCGTACGAATTCATGGCCGTCTACCTCGAGGCGGCGCTCATCTACTGGCTGTTCTGCCTCGTGCTGTCGTTCGGGCAGAACGCCCTCGAGAAGAGGTTGGACCGCCATGTCGCCCACTGACACCCCGCTGCTGAGTGCGACGGGACTGCAGAAGAGCTTCGGCGCGAATCGCGTGCTCGACGGCGTGGACCTCGAGGTGCGCCGCGGGGACGTCCTCGTGCTGATCGGCCCGTCCGGCTCCGGCAAGACGACCGTGCTGCGCTGCCTCAACGGCCTCGAGACCCCCGATGCCGGTGTCGTGGCGTTCGACGGCGGGCCGTCGGTCGACTTCGCCCGGAAGGTGGCGAAAAGCGACCGGGCCGCGCTTCGCGACCGCTCGGCGATGGTCTTCCAGCACCACAACCTCTTCCCGCACCTGACCGTCATCCAGAACGTCATCGAGGGCCCCGTGCAGGCGCACGGGGTGCCGAAGGCGGAGGCCGTCGCGAACGCCGAGCGCCTGCTCGCGCGCGTCGGCCTCGCCGAGAAGCGCGACGCGTACCCCGCGGAGCTGTCGGGCGGCCAGCAGCAGCGCGTCGGGATCGTCCGCGCGCTCGCGCTGCAGCCCGACCTGCTGCTGTTCGACGAGCCCACCAGCGCCCTCGACCCCGAGCTGGTCGGCGAGGTGCTCACGGTGCTGCGGGAGCTCGCGAACGAGGGGTGGACGATGGTGATCGTCACGCACGAGCTGGGCTTCGCCCGCGAGGTGGCCGACGAGGTGCTGTTCTTCGACGACGGCGTCATCGTGGAGCGCGGGGCGCCCGCGACGCTCTTCACGCGGCCGGAGAAGGAGCGCACGCGGCGGTTCCTCGACCGTCTGCTCCGGCCGCTCGACGGGCCCGACCCCGCCTGAGCCGGCGGCTTCCGCCCGCTCCGCGTCATCGTCAGGCATGGCACGCTGAGAGGATGAACCGCCTGCAGCGCCTGCTCGGCATCGAGGTGCCGATCGTCCTCGGCCCCTTCGGAGGACTCTCGTCGGTCGAGCTGACGGCGGCGGTGAGCGACGGGGGCGGCCTCGGATCGTTCGGGCTCTACGGCTACTCGCCCGCCCGCATCCGGGAGACGGTCTCGGCACTGCGCGCAGCGACCGCGCGACCCGTCGCGGTGAACCTGTGGATGCCACGGGGCGACGAGGTGACTCCGCCCGACGTTGACGTGCAGCCCTTCCTGGATGCCGCCCAGCCGCTGTTCGACGCGGCCGGAGTGGCCGTGCCCGCCCCGCCCGATGCCTTCCTCCCGCCGATCGGCGCGCAGATCGACGCCGTCCTGGATGCGCGTCCCGACGTCCTGAGCGTCGTCTTCGGGGTGCCGGATGCGAACACCCTCGACCGTGCCCGCGAGCGGGGCGTCGTCGTGATCGGTACGGCCACCTCCGTCGCGGAGGCCCGCGCGCTCGAGGAGGCGGGGGTCGCAGCGATCGTGGCGACGGGCGCCGAGGCGGGAGGGCACCGGGTCTCGTTCCTCGCCGACCCGTCGGAGTCCCTCGTGGGGACCTTCGCCCTCGTGCCCCAGGTCGTCGATGCCGTGTCGGTCCCGGTCATCGCGGCCGGCGGGATCGCCGATCGCCGCGGCGTCGCGGCCGCGTTCGCCCTCGGCGCCGAGGGCGTGCAGGTCGGGACGAGCTTCCTGCGGACGCGTCAATCCGCCGCGACCGCCGGTCACCGCGCCGCGATCTCCACGGCGGCCGACACCGACACGCGACTGACCCGGGCGATGAGCGGACGCCTGGCGCGTGGCATCCCGAATCGCGCGATGCGCGAGATCGAGACGGCGGGGATGATCGCCCCCTTCCCGGCGCAGAACTGGCTCACGGGGGTCTTCCGGGCGGCGGCGACCGCGTCCGGCGACGCGGAGCTCGTGTCGTTGTGGGCCGGTCAGGCCGCGGCCCTCAGCCGCTTCGACGACGCCCGTGACGTGCTCGCCGAGCTGCGGGCAGGGCTCCCCGACTGAGCGGCGGGGATGCCCGTGATGTGCTCGCCGAGCTGCGGGCGGGGCTGCCCGACTAGGCGGTGTCGCGGATCTCGAACGCGGAGGGGATCTCGTCGGCGCCGCCGGTCTCGAGCACGTCGACATCGTCGACCCGGGCGGAGGACGGGCCGTCGTGCGCCCACGCGATGACGCCCTCGACCGCGTCGGGGTCGCCCGCGACGAGCGCCTCGACCGCGCCGTCACGACGATTGCGCACCCATCCGCGCGTCCCGAGCCGCTCCGCCTCGGCGCGCAGGGCGTAGCGGAAGCCGACACCCTGGACGAGGCCGGTCACGGTGATGGTCACTGTTCGCATCCCCCCATTGTCCTCGCGTCGGAGGTGGGGATGCGGGAGGTCCGGGGCGCCGCTCCGGCTTCAGGGCGCGCGACCCGCTCCGAACGCGCGTACGCGCTCCGAGACCGGGGATCGCCCGGTCGTGAAGCCCGGGATGCCGCGCATCGACCCCGCGGCGGCGCCGCCACCGGTCAGTGCGACACCACGAGCGAGATCGCGATGGCGATCATGACCACCGCGATCAGCGCGTCGAGGATGCGCCAGGCCCGCGGGGTGTCGAGCCAGCGGCCGAGGTAGCGCGCACCGAATCCCAGCGCGGTGAACCACGCGAGGCTCGCCAGGCACGCGCCGGCGGCGAACGCCCAGCGGCCGTCCCCGTGCGTGGACGCGACCGAGCCGAGCAGGAACACGGTGTCCAGGTAGACATGGGGGTTGAGCCACGTGAGCGCGAGGCACGTCAGCAGCGTCGCGGTGAGGGTCGTCCGCGTCCGCAGTGCTGTGCCGCCGGCATCCGGGATCGCCGGGGATGCCGCGGTGTCGACGCGCAGCGTCTCGCCGCTCGGGCGCAGCGCTCGGCGCGCGGCGAGCACGGCGTATCCGAGCAGGAAGGCGGCGCCCGCCCATCGCACGACGGCGAGCAGCCAGGGCACCGCCTGCAGCACGAGGCCGATGCCCGACACGCCCAGCAGGATCAGCACGGCGTCGGAGGCGGCGCACACGGCGACCACCGCCGGCAGGTGCTCCCGCCGCACGCCCTGGCGCAGCACGAAGAGGTTCTGCGCTCCGATGGCGACGATGAGTGAGAAGCCGAGACCGAGGCCGGCGAGGAGGGAGGTGAGCACGTTCCGACGCTAGGCCCGATGCACTGACAACGCCAGCTCAGGATTCTGAAGAAGCATTAGTATCTCTTCATGTCGATTCCGCTCGATCTCGCCCGGACGCTGGCCGTCGTCGTCGAGGAGGGCACCTTGGATGCCGCCGCCCGTCGTCTGCACATCACCCCGTCGGCCGTGAGTCAGCGCGTGCGGGCGCTCGAAGACCGCGTGGGACGGGTCGTGCTCGTGCGATCCAAGCCCGTCCGCACGACGGAAGCGGGCGACGCGATCGTGCGGCTGGCGCGCCAGCTGGCCCTGCTCGAACACGACGCCCTCGCCGCGATCGGGGCCGATGACGGAGCCACCGCCTCCCTGCCGCTCGCGGTCAACGCGGACTCGCTCGCGACGTGGTTCCTCCCGCCCCTGGCGCGCGTCGCGGCGCAGCACGCGGTCGTGTTCGACCTGCATCGCGACGATCAGGACTTCACCGCGGGGCTGCTCGAATCGGGCACGGTCATGGCGGCCGTGACGTCGCGCGAGGCGCCCGTGGCGGGCTGCCGCGTGCGACCCCTCGGCATCCTGCGCTACGAACCCGTGGCGACGACCGCGTTCGCCGCGCGCTGGTTCCCGCGAGGTGCGGACGCCGACGCCCTGGCGCAGGCACCGCTGGTCGACTTCGACCGCCGCGACGATCTGCAGACGCAGTGGCTCGCGCGGCGGGGCGTGGCCGCCGCAGACCCGCCGCGGCACCGCGTTCCGGCGTCGCAGGACTTCGCGACCGCCATCGAGCTCGGGCTCGGGTGGGGACTGCTGCCGGGGTTCCAGTCCGCCGCAGGGCTGGAGGACGGCTCCCTCGTGCGCCTCGCCGCCGACGCGATCGACGTGCCGCTGTTCTGGCAGCAGTGGAACCTGACCTCGTCGCTGCTCGACCTCGTCGCCGACGAGATCGTGGCGGAGGGCCGCCGCCGTCTCGCGAGCCCCTGACTCAGTCGTCGCTCACGCGCAGCACGACCTTGCCCCGCGTGTGGCCGCGCTCGACCGTCTCGTGCGCTTCGCCCGCCTCGGCGAGGTCGAACACGCGCTCGATGTAGACGCGGACGGCTCCGGAATCGAGCAGTCGGCCGATCGTGGCGAGAGAACCCCCGTCGGGGATGGTCTTGAAGTCGGTGGAACGGATGCCGCGAGCCGCCGCCGCTTCACGGAACCCGGGCCACGCGCCGGTCGGCACCTCGATCAGCAGCCCGCCGGGACGCAGCACCTCGAGCGATCGGGTCCCGGTGTCGTCCGACACGTTCCCGATCAGGTCGATGACCACGTCGACGGTGTCGACGACGTCTTCGAAACGGGTCGAGGTGTAGTCGACCACCTCCGCCGCCCCCAGCTCCCGCAGCCAGGGGAGGTTGCGCGGCGACCCGGTGGCGATGACATGGGCGCCGAAGTAGGCGGCGAACTGCACGGCGAAGTGCCCCACGCCCCCGCTGCCGGCATGGATGAGGATGCGCTGGCCCTGGTGCGCGAGCGCGGTCTCGACGACCAGCCCCCAGGCGGTGAGGGCGGCGAGCGGCACGCCCGCGGCCTCGACGTGGGAGAGGGACACGGGCTTGCGGGCGAGCGAGAGCGTGGGGACGACGACGTACTCCGCGTAGGTGCCCGGGGTGCGCGGCACCGCCGCCATCCCGTAGACCTCGGTTCCGACGGGGAACGGGTGGGCATCGAAGGGCGTGCGCACGACGACCCCGCTCACGTCGAAACCGAGCACGGCCGGCCACGACGAGATCGCCGACGACATCCCTCGCCCGGCCCGGGTCTTCGCATCGATCGGATTCACCCCGGCCGCGACCACACGGATCAGCACCTCGCTCAAGACGGGCGTGGGCACGGCGACCTGATCGACGCGCAGGGTCTGCGCCGATCCCGGTTCGTCGAGGACGACGGCATCCATCGTCTCGGGCACCGCGGGAACGGGCTGGAGGGCGGCCTCGGGACGCGTCGATCTGAATCTCATCGGGCGCTCTCTCTCGCGTGCGGCGGTGTCCGCAGCGGCTCCGCCGCGGTCACCACAGTCAAGCGCGCCATTGTCTCGACGGTGTTACACCTCGGTCACCGTGTCGCGAAGCCGCGGGTCTCCCGCGGTCGCGCTCCTGGCCGGCGGCGGGGCGATCAGTCCCGTGCGGGGACCTCGCCGACGGCGAGGGCGTGCAGCAGCGTCGAGAGGTGGCGGATGTCGCCGATCGACCAGTCCGCGATGGCCTCGAACAGACGGCTCTCATGGGGAGCCCGCGCGTCGGCGAGACGGCTGTGCCCGAGCTCGGTCACCGCGATGAGGCGCGAGCGACGGTCGTTCGGGTCGGGCGTGCGGGTGACGAGCCCGAGCTCCTCGAGCTCGGTGATCGAGCGGCTGAGGAAGCCCTTGTCGGCTGCGAGGCGCTCCGCCAGGGCGGACAGCGTCAGTGGGCCGAACCGGCTCACCACCGACAGCGCCTTGAACGTGGCCGGCAGCATCCCGGGGCTGACCCGTTCCGCCGCCTCGGAGACGAAGCGGCGGAACACGGTCATGAGCTCCGAGAACGACGATTCCAGGGCCTGCACGGCCTCTCGGCGGTCATCGTCCACGTCGCTCATCACGTCAGACATCCTCTCCCATCCCGGCGTCTCGACGCGCGCGGCGCGAGGACGCGGCATCCTGGGTCGGCACGGTTCCGGTCGCGGCGAGGGTCGCCATGCCCTCGGGGACCGACACCGTGGCGAAGTCGGCTTCGCTTGCGGCGACCCGCTCCGTGGTCGTCATGCGGGTGAGCGGACGGTTCGGCAGGAACAGGATGGCGATGAGGCTGACCACGGCGACGGGCACCGCGATGAGGAACGAGTGGGCGATCGATTGGGCGTAGATGTCCTCGACGATCACGCGCACGCTCTCGGGCAGGGTGGACACCTGGGGGATCGTCCCCGACTGCAGCGACTGGGCGACCGACGCGCCGTTCGCGCCCAGGCCCATGATCGCGGCCTTCAGGTCGTCGGCGCGGTCGGTGAACAGGCTCGTGGCCATGCTCGCCAGCGCCGCACCCATCACCGAGACGCCGATCGTGCCGCCGAGGCTGCGGAAGAACGTCACGCCCGAGCTCGCAGCGCCCATCTGGGTGGGGTTGGCCGTGTTCTGCACGACCAGCACGAGGTTCTGCATCGTCATGCCGACACCGGCCCCGAGCAGCGCCATGTACAGCGAGACGAGGGCGAAGTTGGTGTCGTAGTGGATGGTCGACAGCAGGAACGAGCCCGCGATCAGCAGCACGCCACCGGCGATGAGGAACGGCTTCCAGCGCCCGAAGCGGGAGATGAGCGCACCGACCACGATGGACGACACCAGCAGCCCGCCGATCATGGGGATCGTCATGACGCCGGCCTCGGTCGGGGTCGCGCCGCGGGCCATCTGCATGTACTGGCTGAGGAAGACCGAGGTGCCGAACATCGCCAGGCCCGTCGCGATGGAGGCGATGGTGGCCAGGGTGAAGGTGGCGTCACGGAAGAGAGTGAGCGGCACGAGGGGCTCGGAGGAGCGCAGCTCGACGACCACGAAGAGGATCGCGGCGACGACGGCGCCGCCGACCATGAGCATCGTCTCGGTGCTGGCCCACTCGAACGAGTTCCCCGCGTTGGTGACCCAGATCAGCAGCAGGGAGACGGCGGTCGACAGCAGCACGATGCCGACGTAGTCGATCTTCACCTTCCGCTTGGCGCGCGCCGGGAGGTGCAGCGTGCGCTGCTGGATGAGCAGAGCGGCGACGGCGAAGGGGAGGGCGACGAAGAAGTTCCAGCGCCATCCGAAGGCGTCGGTGATGACGCCGCCGAGGAGCGGCCCGCCGACGGTGGCGACGGCCATCACGGCGCCGAACAGGCCCATGTACCGGCCGCGTTCGCGCGGGCTGATGATGTCGGCCATGATCACCTGGCTGAGGGCGGCGAGACCACCGGCGCCGAGGCCCTGGACGGCGCGGAAGGCGATGAGCATCTCGGTGTTCTGCGAGAAGCCGGCGGCCGCGGTGGCGAGCACGAAGATCGCGATCGCGACCTGGATCAGCACCTTGCGGTTGAACAGGTCGGCGAGCTTGCCCCAGATGGGGGTCGAGATCGCGGTGGTGAGAAGGGTCGCGGTGATGACCCAGGTGTAGGCGTTCTGGTCGCCCGACAGGTCGTGCACGATGACGGGCAGCGACGTCGAGACGACGGTCGAGGCGAGCATCGACACGAAGGTGCCGAGCAGCAGGCCGATCAGGGCCGGCAGGACGCGCCGCTGTGCGGGCGCGTCCGAGGAAGTGGCTGTCATGCGGAGCTCCACGGAAAGGGGGACGGATGCCGCGACGACGATGGCGCGATTAGTTGACTGATGTCAACGATACGCCTATTGCTTGACTTGCGTCAACTATTAATCGAGGAGCGCGAGGGCTCGATACCTGTCCGTCGGTTCCGGTCGCACGGGCTCGGGGCGCGGCTGTCGCGCCTGCATGGTGCGGCGGTACAGCTCGTCGATGAGCGAGGTGGCCAGGCCCACGAGCTTGGCGATCTCGCGCTCGTCGCGCTCGATCCACTGGCAGCGCGGCTCATCGTGCAGGGGCACGAAGCCGTCGTGCTGCTCCCAGGCCACGAGCGTGCGCTCGGCGCCGAGTACGTGCTGCTGCCACCAGATCTGGCGCATGTAGGTCTTGGGGATCGAGCGCCACGCCTTGTTCGTGGTCTTGATCTCGGCGAGGATCACGCGTCCTTCGCCGTCGACGACCACGCCGTCGGGGGTCGCGAGATGCCGCTTCTCGACGACCGCGTGATAGAGCGCCGAGGAGGGGCGGATGCCGTGCGTCGCGGCCACCCAGGCGGCGATCTCGGGTTCGCGGCGGCGACCGTGCGCCGTGAAGGCGTTGCCCGAGAAGCTCGAGCCCATGAGCTTGGCATCCGCCGCTCGCGAGATCGCGTTGGCGCTCGTGAGGGCCGCGACGTCGGTGGCGGTGATGCCGCGGGAGCGGGCTCGGATCCACGCGACCCGATCGCGCGAGTCGGCGACGATCCGGGCGTCGAGGTCGGCGCTCCGGGAGGCGACGAGCTCGGGGGACATGCGTTCGACCCTAACCCCGCGCGGCCGTGGAGTGCATGCGAGCCCCGGCGCGTCGGCATCCGGGTCTTGCCTGCAAGGTAAGGGTGACCTAAGTTGATCGCATGAACGCGAAGCCCGAGACGCTGCGACGTCCCGACGGCGGCCTCTGGAGCGACCTCGGGGGTGCGGTGCTGCTCGGCGGAGACGCGCAGAACATCCCCGAGATGCGCCGGATCGCCGCCGCCCTCTCGCCCGCCGCTCACGTCACCGTGGTGGTCGAGGTGTGCGGCTCGGAGCAGGTCGGCGTCATCGACGCGGGGGAGGGGCGCGTGAGCTGGCTCGATCGCTCGCTCGAGGGCGAGCTGCGCCCGCGCGGCGAGCGTCTGGCGCAGGCCATCCAGGCCTGGTGCGCCGAGTGGGCGTGCGGCGACGATGCGGTGTGCACGGTCTGGCTCGGCGCGCGCACCCCGTCGCGCATCGTGCGGATGACGCAGGCACTGCTGCCCGAGCCGCGGGTGTCGTAGGGCGGGCGGCCGGGCGGGGGCGCGGCGGGCGCGGCGGTGGCGCGGCGGGCGGCGCAGCGGCGGGCGGCGAGACGACCGGCATTGCGCGAGATGACGCGGATTTTGCCGCAATCCAGGGTCATCTCGGCGGACGGGGGTGATGTCGATCGGTGAGAAGCGGGGGAGGTGACGTGTCCTCCACAGGCGGCATGCGAGGGGAGCTGTCCACGGACGGGAGCGGCGGGGCAGCGGGGCCGCAAACGAGTGGCCGAGGATCGCTGCGTGCGATCGGGGCAACTGAGGTGGAGCAACGGAGTCGCGATGTACACCCGCGAGCATCTTCTCTTACGCGGGGTCGCCGCCCGCGAGCTTGCGTCGGCATCACGAGAAGGTCGCTGGCTGCGTCTTCAGCCGGGTGTCTACGTCGATCGCGTGGCGCATCTCGGGCGGCGTCCCGCTGAGCGGCATCGGGTCGCCGTCGATGCGGCCATGTGGTCCGCACGTGGAGGGTCTGCGGTCGTCTCGCACCTGTCGGCGGCGGTGGTCCACGGACTCCCGCAGTACCGCTTCCGCGACCGCGAGGTCGAGGTGACGCTGGCAGGCGAGAGCGGAGGATCCAGCCGCCCCGGCCTCCGCCGTCACCTCGACGCGCTCCCGGCGACGGACGTCGTGGTGGTCGACGGCATCTCGTGCACGAGTCTCGATCGCACCGTCTTCGACGTCGCGCGAACCGCGCCCCTGGAGATGGCTGTTGCGTGCGCCGATGCGGCATTGCGACGGGAGGTGATGTCTTCTCGACGGTTCGACGCCGGAGCGCAGGAGCGGTGGCGTCAGCGCCTGCGAGAGCGCATCGATCGCGCTGCCGGTCGGCGCGGCATCCGTCAGGCGAGGTGGGTCGTCGAATTCGCCGACGGTCGCGCGGAACTCCCCGGCGAAAGCGTGAGTCGGCTGCAGTTGCACCGCATCGGATTCCGCGACATCAGTCTTCAGGTCCCCGTCGCCGGACCGCGCGGTACGGACTTCTTCGTCGACATCGCGCTGGCCGAGGTGAAGACCTTCTTCGAGTTCGACGGCGAGGTGAAGTACCGAGATGCCGCTCTGCGCGGCGGTCGCTCCGCCGAGTCGGTGGTGCTCGACGAGAAGCGCCGCGAGGACTGGATCCGCGGGACGACGCAGTGGCGACTGTGCCGGAGCGGATTCGGCGACATCCGCACCCCCGAGGTGCTCGCCGCGCGCCTCGCCGCGTTCGGCGTGCACCCTCCCCGCTGAGTCGCGCCCCGGCGCGCTGGGCGGGCGTGGGCGAAGCCGCGAAATGACGCGACAACGCCGAGATGACGCGACTTTCGCGCGAATCGCGGGTCATCTCGGGAAAAGCGGCGTGTTTCGGGGGGCCCCTGGGTCGCGCGGGCCAGCGGGGCGGCCGGGCAGAGGGGCGCGGGGGCGAGGCGCGGAGCACGGGGGTGAGACGCGGGGCGCCGGGCCGGGGACGGCGACGGGGGCGGGGCGGCGGGCCGGGGCGGGCGGATTCGCGGGGCGGGGAGGGATCGGGTACAGTAGGGGTCAAGCCAAAGACCGTCGGTCATCGGAGTGCTCGCATTCCGATCGAAGCGTCTGCTGAAAAGCAGAGGACCTACGCAGGTAAACGAAACTCTCCTCGAGCTCCGTGCGCCTGCGCCGGAGCTCTTCTTTTTTGTCTGGACCCCGGTGTCTTCGGCCGGCGCCCCGCCTCCGCGGAGCGCCTCGTACACACAAGGAGTGGCCATGGCGCAGAAGGATGCATCGGTCGCCGAGCTCACGAAGAACTTCGAGAACTCGACCGCCGTTCTGCTGACCGAGTACCGCGGTCTGACGGTTGCCCAGCTCAAGCAGCTGCGCAACGACATCCGTCAGGACGCGGATTACGCCGTGGTGAAGAACACGCTGACCAAGATCGCCGCGTCCAACGCGGGGGTCACGGGACTGGACGACGAGCTCAAGGGCCCGTCTGCCATCGCGTTCGTGCACGGCGACCCCGTCGCCGTCGCGAAGAGCCTGCGTGCCTTCGCCAAGGCTAATCCTCAGCTCGTGGTGAAGGGCGGCTACTTCGATGGCGCCCCCCTGACCGCTGCTGAGGTCAACAAGCTCGCCGATCTCGAAAGCCGTGAAGTCCTGCTGGCGAAGCTCGCCGGCGCGATGAAGGCGACGATGACCAAGGCGGCATACGTCTTCCAGGCGCTTCCGTCGAAGGCCGTTCGCACGGTCGACGCGCTGCGCGAGAAGCAGGACACCGCGGCCTGACCCGGCCCGGCTGATTAACCCGATCAAGGAGATACAACATGGCTAAGCTCAGCACCGAAGAGCTGCTCGACGCGTTCAAGGAGCTCACGCTCATCGAGCTGTCCGAGTTCGTCAAGGCGTTCGAGGAGACCTTCGACGTCACCGCCGCCGCCCCCGTGGCCGTGGCCGGCCCCGCCGCCGGTGGCGCCGCCCCCGCCGAAGAGGTCGAGGAGAAGGACTCGTTCGACGTCGTCCTCGAGGCCGCCGGCGACAAGAAGATCCAGGTCATCAAGGTCGTTCGCGAGCTCACCTCGCTCGGCCTCGGTGAGGCCAAGGCCGTCGTCGACGGTGCTCCCAAGGCCGTGCTCGAGGGCGCGAACAAGGAGACCGCCGAGAAGGCCAAGGAGGCCCTCGAGGGCGCCGGCGCCACGGTGACCCTGAAGTAATTTCAGACACACCGTCGCTTTCGCGACAGACAGAACCCCGGATGCCGATCGGCATCCGGGGTTCTGTCGTTTCCGCGTCCTGATCGGGTGCGCACCTTCCGTGCACGAGCGGAGCGACAGGCTCCACCGCGCACGGGATGAGACGGGGTTCCGGTGGTCGGGGAACCGGAGTTCACCGGATCGAAACGAAAAGAG
Source organism: Microbacterium sp. NPDC007973 (assembly GCF_042958465.1). Lineage (NCBI taxonomy): Bacteria > Bacillati > Actinomycetota > Actinomycetes > Micrococcales > Microbacteriaceae > Microbacterium > Microbacterium sp. NPDC007973. Next base: position 440,198 of record NZ_JBIBJJ010000004.1, on the reverse strand, counting down.
TCTGGGAAAACCGTATGGGCATCGTTTACGGTCGTTGAGAACACCCCCCCGTCGATCCCCCCATCCGACGTCGTTCTCGTTCACACGTTCGTGCGTCGGTACCTGGAGACCCATGCCCATCGCTGCATCCGGCGTGCCCGCACGCCGCTTCACGACCGCTCTCAGCGCCGCCCTCGGTGCCGCTCTGCTCGGTTCCGCCCTCGTCCCCCTGCCCGCCTTCGCGGCCGACGGTGCGAGGGTGGTGATCAACGAGGCCTATCTCAAGGGCGGGAGCGCCGGAGCCCCTTATGCGCAGAAGTTCGTCGAGCTGTACAACGCCGGCGACACCGCGCAGGACCTGAGCGGCTGGTCGCTGCAGTACCGGTCCGCCGCCAGCGTCGACGCCCCCACCGGTGCGAACACGCAGGCCCTGAGCGGATCCATCTCCGCGGGCGGCTACTACCTCATCGCGCTCCCCGGCAACGGCAACGGCGACGTCGGAGCACCGCTGCCGGCCGCCGACGCCACCAGTACGGGGCTGAACCCGTCGGGGACGACCGGCCAGCTCTTCCTCGCGAACGTTACGGAGCCGGTCGCCCTGCCCGCCGGGTCGGTCGACGACGACCGCGTGGTCGACTTCCTCGGGTACGGCGCCGGCGTCAGCTTCGAAACGGCCCCCGCCGTCGTCGACGGCCCGAACGGCACGCCGAATGCGCTCGTGCGCACCGACTTCATCGACACCGACGACAACTCCGTCGACTTCGCCAACACCGCTACGGTGACGCCGCAGGGATCCGGGGGAGCAGCCCCCGAGCCGCAGCCGACCGAGGAGCCGTCGCCCGAGCCGACCACGCCCGTCCCCGGTGAGGTCACGCCCATCCGCGACATCCAGGGGACCGGAGCGACCACGCCCCTCGCCGGCACCGTCGTCACCACCCGCGGCGTCGTGACCGCCGCCTACCCCACCGGCGGATACAACGGCTTCTTCCTGCAGACGGAGGGAACCGGGGGCGCCATCGATCAGGCCGCCCACACCGCCTCGGACGCGATCTTCGTCTACGGCACCGCCGCCGCGGCATCCGTCTCCCTGGGCGACCACGTCGAGGTGACCGGGACCGCGGGCGAGTACTACGGACAGACGCAGCTCACCACGGACGCGGCGAGCGTGCGCATCCTCACCGAGCCCGCCGACGACGTCGCGCCCGCGGAGATCGCTTGGCCCAAGACCGACGAGGAGCGCGAGCGTTTCGAGGGCATGCTCCTCGCACCGCAGGGCGACTTCACCGTCACGAACACTTACTCCACCAACCAGTACGCCGAGGTCGGGCTCGCCGCCGGTACGACGCCGCTGCGCACGCCCACCGACGTCGCGCGTCCCGACACCCCGGAGTACGTCGCGGCCGTCGCCGACAACAAGGCCCGGGCGGTCGTGCTCGACGACGGGGCATCGCTGGACTTCCTCCGGACGGCGCAGGACGTGCCGCTTCCGTACGTCTCGCTCACCGACCCGGTCCGCGTCGGCGCCCCCGTCACCTTCACGCGACCGGTGATCCTGGACTACCGCAACAACGCCTGGAAATTCCAGCCGACGCAACAGCTGACCGTCGACAACGCCGACACCGTGCAGCCCGCGACCTTCGCGAACACCCGCACGACCGCCCCGGAGACGGTCGGCGGCTCGGTGAAGATCTCGAGCTTCAACGTGCTCAACTACTTCACCACCACGGCGGAGAGCGTCGGGTGCACCTCGACCTACGACGACCGCGACGGCAACCCGATCACGGCGGACACCTGCCCCGCCCCCGGCCCCCGCGGCGCGGCGGACGCGGCGAACCTCGAACGTCAGCAGGCCAAGATCGTCGCCGCCGTGAACGGCCTCGGCGCCGACGTCGTCTCGCTCGAGGAGATCGAGAACTCGGCCGTCTTCGGCAAGGACCGCGACGACGCCCTCTCGACCCTCGTCGACGCCCTGAACGACGCGCTCGGGTCGGACGCCTGGACCTTCGTGCCCTCGCCGGCGGACCTTCCGGCGTCGGAAGACGTCATCCGCACCGCGTTCATCTACAAGAAGGCCGTCGTGGCCCCGGTCGGCGACAGCGTCATCCTGGACGACCCGGCGTTCGCGAACGCCCGGCAGCCTCTCGCTCAGGCGTTCGCCCCCGTCGACGACGCGGATGCCAAGATCCTCGCGATCGTGAACCACTTCAAGTCCAAGGGCGACAGCCGCCCCGAGGCGACGGGTGACAACGCCAACGGCATCCAGGGCGCCTTCAACGGCGACCGCGTGCGTCAGGCGCAGGCCCTCGGTGCCTTCGCGGAGGAGCGGTCGGCCGCGGTGGGAACGGATGACGTCTTCCTGCTCGGCGACTTCAACGCCTACACGCAGGAGGACCCGATCCAGACGCTGCGCTCCTTCGGCTTCGAGCCGCTCGAGGGGGGCACGGGCAAATACTCGTACTCGTTCAGCGGGCAGTCGGGTTCACTCGACCACGTGCTCGCCTCGCCCTCGGCGCGAGAGCTTGTGACGGGCGTCGACATCTGGAACATCAACGCCGTCGAGGCGCTCGCTCTGGAGTACAGCCGCTACAACTACAACGCGCTGAACTTCTACGACGAGTCTCCCTACCGTTCGAGCGATCACGACCCGGTGGTCGTCGGACTCGCCCTCGGCGCGCAGACGACCGATCTCACCCTGCTCGGCATCAACGACTTCCACGGTCGTATCGACGCGAACACGGTGAAGTTCGCGGGCACCATCGAGCAGCTGCGGGCGGAAGCCGGCGAGGACGGCACGCTCTTCCTCTCCAACGGCGACAACATCGGCGCCTCGTTGTTCGCCTCGGCGTACTTCGACGACGAGCCGACCATCGAGGTCCTGAACGCGCTCGAGCTCGCGGCATCCGCCACGGGCAACCACGAGTTCGACAAGGGCGCGGACGACCTGACCGGCCGCGTGTCGGATGCGGCCGACTTCCCGTACCTGGCGGCCAACGTGTACAAGGACGGGCAGCCGCTGCTCGACGAATACGCGGTCTTCGAGGTCGACGGGCTGCGTGTGGGTGTCATCGGTGCCGTGACGCAGGAGACGGCGCAGCTCGTGTCGCCCGGCGGAATCGAGGGCATCGAGTTCCGCGAGCCCGTCGCCGAGGTGAACCGCGTCGTCGGCGAGATCGAGGACCAGGTCGACGTGATCGTCGCCCAGTACCACGAGGGCGCGGCGGAGGGGGATGCGACGGGCGAGACCCTCGAGGAGGCCGTCGCCGCGGGCGGTGCGTTCGCGAGGATCGTGAACGAGACGGATGCCGCGGTGGACGCGATCTTCACCGGTCACACCCACCAGAAGTACGCGTGGGCTGCTCCGATCCCCGGCGAAGAGGGCACGCGCCCGATCGTGCAGACCGGCAGCTACGGCGAGAACATCGGCGAGATCGTGCTGACGGTCGATCGTGAGAACGGTGACGTGCTCGCCTCCTCCGCGCGCAACGTCGCCCGCCTCGCGGCGGAGACGGTTCCGGACAAGCCGGACGAGACCGCGGAGAACAGTGCCGCGTTGGATGCCGAGCTGATCGCGACCTACCCGCGCGTTGCGGAGGTCGACCGGATCGTGACGCTCGCGCGCGCCGAGGCGGATCGCGTCGGCGCCCAGCCGGTCGGATCGGTGACGGCCGACATCACCACCGCCTTCCGCGGCGGGTCGTACGTCGACGGCGTCTACACCGGGGGTCAGCGCGACGACCGGTCGAAGCAGTCCGCCCTGGGTGGCCTCGTCGCCGACGCGCTGCGCGAGACCCTCGCCGACCCCGCTCGCGGGGGAGCCGAGATCGCGGTGGTGAACGCCGGTGGTCTGCGCGCCGACCTGCTCTTCGGCGACGACGGCGTCATCACGCTGGCCGAGGCCAACGCGGTGCTGCCGTTCGTGAACAATCTCTGGACCACCACGCTGACCGGTGAGCAGCTGCGGGTCGCTCTCGAGCAGCAGTGGGGCGACACGGCCGGCCGCGACCGGGATCTGGCGCTGGGTCTCTCGGACAACGTGCGCGTCACTTATGACGCGTCTCGGGGACCGGGGCAGCGCATCACCGGCATCTGGATCGACGGTGCCGCCGTCGACCCCGCGGCGTCGTACCGTGTCGGCTCGTTCAGCTTCCTCCTCCAGGGCGGCGACGCCTTCGACGCTCTGGGCGAGGGGGCGGACACGCGCGACTCGGGCCTGATCGACCGAGACGGGTGGATCGCCTACCTGCAGGCGCACCCGGGTCTCGTGCCGGACTTCACCGCCCGTGCGGTCCAGCTCGTCGGGGCACCCGCGGACGTCGCCGCCGGAGACGACATCACCGTGATCGTCTCGGACCTCGACCTCACCTCGCTCGGCGCTCCCGCGAACACCTCGGTGTCGGCGTCGTGGAGCGCGCAGGCCGGAGCTCAGCCGACCGCGTTCCCGGTCGTGGACGGTTCAGCCGCGGTGAGCCTCGCGGTCCCGGACGTCGCGACGGGCGCGAACGCTCTGCAGCTGGTCGCGGAGCCGAGCGGGACCGACGTCACGGTTCCGTTCCAGGTCGGAGCCGCCGCGGGCGACGACGGTTCGGGTTCTGGTTCGGGCGGTGGCACCGACCAGGGCGAGGGCGACGGCCGGGGCGGGGCGCTCCCCGTCACGGGATCCGACACGGGGTGGATGGGTGCCGGAGTGCTCGCGGCTCTCGCCCTTCTCGGACTCGGTGTCGTCGCGCGTCGACGGGCGGCCCGCCAGAGCGACTGACCCGCACCGACGACGCGGACCCCGGATGCCACCGCCTGGCATCCGGGTTCCGCGTCGTTCACACGGAGCGCGGGGGAGCGGTCGTGGAGCGCACGACCAGACGGGTGTCGGCCTCGGTGCGCCGCGGCACCTCGCCGGCGCCCTCGATCATGCGCACGAGCATGCGGGTGGCCTCGATGCCCTGGGCCTGGGGAAACTGCTCGATCGTGGTCAGCGAGAACATCTCGGCGTAATCGTGACCGTCGATGCCGACGACGCTGAGCTCGGTCGGCACCGAGATGCCCATGCGCCGCGCAGCGATGATGACGCCGATGGCGACCTCGTCGCAGGCGGCCACGACGCCGGTGGGGCGCGAGGCGGCGTCGGCGAGGAACGACGCGGCGGCGGCGTAGGCATCGGTGATGGTGAGGGTCGACGGCACGTTGCGGATGCGCACGGCGAGACCGTTGTCGTTCATCGCGTTGCGGTAGCCGATCGAGCGCTCGTCGACGTCCTTGGCCGGGGCATCGGTGGGGGGAGTACTGCCGACGAAGGCGATGTCGGTGTGCCCGAGGGCGATCAGGTGCTGCGTGATGATGCGGGTGATGGCGATGTTGTCGAGGCCCAGGGTCGGGACGCCGGAGAGGGCGTTGCCGATGCTGACGACGGGCTTGCCGATGTTGGCGAGGCGTTCGAGATCGGCGTCGTCGGGCTCGAGCGCGACCGCGATGATGCCGTCGAAGCGCTTCCGCGCGAGGTACGTGGAGTACAGGCTCTCGCGGTCGCGCGAGCCGGGCTCGGCGACGTAGAGCGTGACGTCGTAGCCGAGCGGGATGAGCGTGCGCTCGACGCCCTCGACGATCGAGCCGAAGTACCAGCGGTTGACCTTCGGGACGATGAGCGCGATGGTCCGCGTGCGCCCGGTGGCCAGGCTCACGGCGCTCGTGGAGGGGACGTACCCCAGGGATGCCGCGGCGTCGGCGACGCGCCGCCGTGTGCCGTCGGAGACGTAGCCGCCGCCCGTGAGAGCGCGGCTCGCCGTCGACTTCGACACGCCGGCCAGGCGTGCCACATCGGCGATTCCGCTCATGCGCAGGGTCTTCCTCGTGACGTGTCGACGTCTGTGTCGACGTCGAAGAAGAGTATCCGATATTCGACGAATCTGGAACCGGTTCCGGCAGGGTGAATTGCCATCCTCCCGCGTCATTTCGCGTGTTATCGGTTCGTGACCTGACTCGTGTTGCAACTCTTGTGGATTGCCTCTACGGTTGCCTGGAATCGGTTCCCGACAGGGTCCGATGCACCACTGAACTCAAAGAGGAGAGACCACATGGGTATGTCACAGCGGTATCGCCTGCTGGCTCCCGTCGGGCTGCTGGCGGTCGGAGCGATCGCTCTCGCGGGCTGCGCCGAGGGTGACAGCAGCGGATCGGGCGGATCGGGCAGCGGAGAGACCACCGTGCGCATCGCCGGCGGCATCACCGGTACCGAGGCCGACGCGCTGAACCAGAGCTTCGAGCAGTTCACTCAGGACACCGGCATCAAGGTCGTGTACACCGGCGACAAGAGCTTCGAGGGCAACATCGTGACGAAGGTGTCCGGTGGCGACGCCCCCGACATCGCGATCGTGCCGCAGCCGGGTCTGCTCAAGACGCTCATCGGCACCGGCGAGGTGCAGAAGGCGTCCGACGCCGTCTCGTCGAACGTCGACGAGTACTGGGGCGAGGACTGGAAGTCCTACGGCACCGACGACGGCACCTTCTACGCCGCCCCGATGCTGGCCAACCTCAAGGGCTACGTCTGGTACTCGCCGGCGAAGTTCAAGGAGTGGGGCGTCGAGGTCCCCAAGACCTTCGACGAGCTGATGACGCTCACCCAGACCATCCAGCAGAAGACCGGCGCGGCCCCGTGGTGCGCCGGCTTCGCCTCCGACGCGGCATCCGGGTGGCCGGGAACGGACTGGATCGAGGACATGGTCCTCCGCCAGTCGGGCCCCGACGTGTACGACCAGTGGGTCGCCAACGAGGTCAAGTTCACCGACCCGCAGATCAAGCAGGCCTTCGACTCCGTGGGGGAGATCCTCCTCAACCCCTCGTACGTCAACGCCGGCTTCGGTGACGTCAAGAGCATCAACTCCACCGCTTTCGCCGATGTCGCGGCCAAGGTCGCCGACGGCAGCTGCCCGATGACGCACCAGGCGTCGTTCCTCTCGGCGAACTTCCTCACCGTGACGAACGCCGCGGGCCAGACGCCCACGATCGCCCCCGACGGCGACGTGTACGCGTTCCTGCTCCCGGGCGTCAAGGAAGGCGAGCTGGCGGTCGAGGGTGGCGGCGAGTTCGTCGCGGCCTTCTCCGAGGACGAGAGCGTGCAGAAGGTCGTCGAGTTCATGTCGACGCCCGAGTTCGCCGACGCCCGCGTCAAGCTCGGCGGTGTGATCTCCGCCAACAAGGGCGCCGACCCCTCGCTCGCGTCCAGCGAGTTCCTCACCGAGGCGATGAAGACGCTGCAGGACCCGAACACCACCCTGCGCTTCGACGCCTCCGACCTCATGCCGGCCACCGTCGGCGCCGGGTCGTTCTGGAAGGGCATGGTCAGCTGGATCGACGGCACCCCGACCGACGAGGTGCTCAGCAACATCCAGGCCGGTTACGACAACTGATCGAACCGATCGAAAAGGATGGGCCGCCCGCGACGCGGGCGGCCCATCCGGTCCATACTCATATTCCGCCCCAAGCACCACACGGGCACTCATCGATGAGCACGAAGGCGTGTTCGGGAGGGACGTCATGACCGATATCAAGAACGCGGAGACGACGCCGGCGGCGTCGCCCCCGCCGACCGGCCGGGGCAAGGCCGCGTCACGCGGCTCCGCGGCCGCGAATCGCACCACGCTGCTCGTGGTCGTCGTGGGGCTCATCCTCGTGGTGGCGCTCTTCCTGTTCATGGTGACGCGCGCCCCCGCCGACACCAAGCCGACCACGCTCGGCTTCTCCCTCAACAGCTTCTTCATCTGGCTCGGCGGGCTCAGCCCGATCGTGCAGATCCCGCTCGTCCTCGTGGTCTTCGGAGCGGTCGTGGGCCTGCTCCTGCTCCTCATCGAGTACGCGCCCCGCTCGGGCAAGGGCTACTTCTGGCTGCGGCTCGCGGCGTGCTTCGCCGTGCCGATCCTCGCCTTCATGCTGCTGCGTCCGTACCAGAACGCGGTCATCTACGTGCTCGGCATCGCGGTGCTCCTCGGTGCGATCCTCTTCTACGCCGACTACCGCTCCCGCCAGGGCGCGGGGTACCTGTTCCAGCTCATCCTCTTCGCCGCGCCCGCCGCGATCCTGCTGCTGATCGGCCTCGTCTACCCGGCCATCACGACCTTCTTCCAGTCGTTCTTCGACAAGACCGGCGACAACTTCGTCGGGTTCGAGAACTACATCTGGACCTTCACGAACCCCGAGGGCTTCTGGTCGGTCATCAACACCCTGATCTGGGTGCTGCTGGCCCCGACCATCGCGACCGCGGTCGGTCTCGCCTACGCCGTCTTCATCGACCGTGCGGCGGGGGAGAAGTACCTCAAGGTGCTCATCTTCATGCCGTTCGCCATCTCGTTCGTGGGTGCGGGCATCATCTGGAAGTTCGTCTACGACTTCCGTCAGGGCGACCAGCTCGGCATCCTGAACGCGATCGTGACGGCTTTCGGCGGTCAGCCGATCTCGTGGCTGTCGGCCTCCCCGCTCATCAACACCCTTCTGCTCGTCGTCGTGTTCATCTGGAGCCAGACCGGCCTGGCCATGGTCATCCTCTCGGCCGCGATCAAGGCGGTCCCGCCGGAGCAGAACGAGGCGGCGGAGCTCGACGGGGCGAGCGCGTGGGAGCGGTTCATCAACGTGACCGTGCCCGGCATCCGTTCCTCGCTCATCGTGGTGCTGACCACGATCGCGATCGGCGCCCTGAAGATCTACGACATCGTCGCCGTCATGACCGGTGGCCGCAACGACTCGACCGTCCTCGCCTTCGAGATGGTCAACCAGCAGCAGCGCTTCCAGAGCTACGGCCACTCCGCCGCGCTGGCCGTGGTGCTGTTCCTCTTCGTGCTGCCGCTGATCATCTTCAACGTGCGCCAGATCCGGAAGCAGAGGGAAGTGCGATGACCACCTCCACCGTGGTGCTCGAGCCCACCACCGACACCCGCTCGGCCCGTCAGGTCGCCCGCGACACCCGCAAGCACGAGGCGATGGCGCGCAAGCGCCTGACCTCGAAGGGGGCGACGATCGCGGCGATCGTCATCGCGTTCTTCTGGACGATCCCGACCTTCGGTCTGTTCATCACCTCGTTCCGACCGGGGTCGGACACCCAGTCGACCGGGTGGTGGACCGTCTTCACCGACCCGTCGTTCACGCTGGAGAACTACCGTCTGGCCCTGACGTCGGGCGGCACCGCCCTGACGCTCGCGCAGTCGTTCCTCAACTCGCTCGCCATCACGATCCCGGTGGTGCTGTTCGCGCTGGCGATCGCCTCGCTCATCGCCTACGCGTTCGCGTGGATCGACTTCAAGGGTCGCAACTTCTTCTTCATCTTCATCTTCGCGCTGCAGATCGTGCCGCTGCAGATGGCCCTGGTGCCCCTGCTGAGCCTGTTCTCGCGCGGACTGACGATCAACGAGGTGACGATCTTCCCGGGCTTCGACCTGCGCGGGGTGGAGCACAGCTTCGCCACCGTGTGGATCGCGCACGTGATCTTCGCGATGCCGCTGGCGATCTTCCTGCTGCACAACTTCATCGCCGAGATCCCCGCCGAGGTCATCGAGGCGGCGCGCGTCGACGGCGCGGGACACGGGCAGATCTTCTTCCGCCTGATCCTCCCGCTCGCCGCTCCCGCCCTGGCATCCTTCGCGGTGCTGGAGTTCATCTGGGTGTGGAACGACCTGCTGGTGGCGACGATCTTCGCGCCGTCGTCATCGTTGCCGTTGACGCAATCGTTGAACTCCCTGTCGGGCACGTGGGGCGACCAGTGGTTCCTGCAGTCCGCAGGAACGTTCATCTCGATCCTCGTGCCGCTGATCGTGTTCTTCCTGCTGCAGCGCTTCTTCGTGCGCGGCCTGCTGGCAGGTGCCACGAAGGGCTGAGATCCGCACCGACGCGAAGGGCACGGCATCCGGGATGCCGTGCCCTTCTGCATGTCCACGGCACGCCGTCGGCTGCTCGACGCGGGCGGCGCGGGTCAGCCGGCGCAGGACAGACGGGACTGGATGTCGCGCATGGCATCGAGCTCGGCCGACTGCCCGGTGACGATCGCGCCCGCGACCTCTTTCACGCGCGCATCGTCGCCGAGCTCGATGACGGCCTGGGCCATCGGGATCGCACCCTCGTGATGGCGGGTCATCAGCTCGAGGAAAAGGCAGTCCGCAGGCTGGCCCTGGGCGCTGCGCAGCTCGTCGAGCTGGGCGTCGGTGGCCATTCCCATCTCGGACAGCAGCTCCTCCTGCGTCTTGGCGGCGGTGTCGCCGTGGCTGTGCGCGTCGGACTTCTCCATCCACGTCATGAGCGGCTGACTCGCGGCCTGCGGCAGGCCCCACTCGACCAGCCATCCGAACATCTCGCCGCGCTGGCCCGACTGCGTCGTGGCGATGTCGTACGAGAGGGTGCGCAGCTCGTCATCCGCGGTCTTGCGGTAGATCTCCATCGCCATGAGGACCGCCTGCGTGTGATGCACCTGCATGTCGCGCGCGAAGCCGGCCTCGGCCGAGGAGTCGGAGGGGTGGGCGGGCGCCGCCGTCGCGCCGAACGCCGTGAAGCGTCCGATCGCGAAGGCGACGGCCATGACGGCGAGAGCGACCAGCGCGACGACCGCCCACCGGACCGCGGGACGCGCGACCGGGGCGTCGTCGCTCACGTTCAGGCCTTGCCCGGTCCGTCGATCGCGCCGGAGCACGACGCGTTCGGCTCAGGTGCGTTCTGGCTGCGCCAGTACTCGGTGAAGAACTCGGAGATGCGCGGGTCGCTCGGGTCGTCGACCTTGAGCTGGTGGTTCCACGCGCTCACGGCGACGGGCGTGTCGAGGCCGGGGTAGGGCGAGAGCAGCGCGTAGCTGGACGGCATGACGGCCTTCAGCGCGTCGATGCCGGCCTCGTCGATCTCGTCGGGGTTGTAGGTGATCCAGATGGCGCCGTGCTCGAGGGAGTGCACGGCGTTCTCGTTCTGCTGAGGCTCGGTGTAGACGCCGCAGTTCAGCCAGTACGGGTTGTGGGGGCCGCCCGCGGGGGGCGTCTGCTCGTAGGTGACCGCGCCCTGCACGTGGTCGGAGCGGTTCTCGAACGTCTGCACGCCGTCGATCTCGCGCCCGGTGCTGTTGCCCGCCTGGTAGCTGGTGGGGGGTGCCGGGGCGAAGGCGAAGGATGCCACGACCAGACCGATCACCGCGAGAGCCGCCGTGGAGCCCACGACCCACCACACGAGCTTGCCGCGCTTACGCTTCGCGACCTGCTTCTGGTATTCGGCGAGCTTCTCCTGGCGCTTCTGCTCGCGCTGCTGCTTGACGGTGAGGTCGATCTGGGCCTGCTTCGCGGGGTTGCCGCTCGCTCGCTTGTCGGAGGGGGAGGTCATGCGCTGTGTTCAGTCTCTCTTCGGGGCGGGACACATCGGCATCCGCCGACCTGTCCAGACTATTCGGATGAATGGGCCGCTGGCCTGGGAGGAAACCCCGAGCCGGGATGGTGGCCGACGGGGGAGTCACGGTAGTATGACGATGTCGAATCGATTCGAGGTTCGACGATCCCCCCTTTTCTCAGCCCGGCTCGCGCCGGGCTGTCCGTGTTGCGAAACGAAACCAGACGCGTGCTCGATACTGCCTCCCACCCCGTCATCCCGACGTCGTCCCACCCGGTGCCGACGACCACCGGCGCGATCCGCTCGCTGGGCAAGAACCCCGCGACCGCGCCCATCGTGCTGCACCCCGGCGACTCGATCCCGGCCTCGCGCCGGGTGCTGTACATCATCGTCCTCGGCGCGCTGACCGCTCTCGGCCCGTTCACGATCGACCTCTACCTGCCCGCCTTCCCGGTGCTCGAGGCCGATTTCCAGACGACCGCCGCTGCGATCCAGCTCACCCTCACCGGCACGATGATCGGATTCGCCCTGGGGCAGCTGATCGTCGGACCGCTCAGCGACAAGGTCGGTCGCCGTATCCCGCTGCTGTCGGTGACGGCGCTGCACGTGGCGGCGAGCATCTTCGCCGCCCTGGCTCCGACCCTCGGCACCCTCTCGATCGCGCGCGTGCTCATGGGGGCCGGCGCGGCCGCGGGCGGCGTGGTGGCGGCCGCGATCATCCGCGACCTGTTCGGCGGCAAGCGGCTCGTGGTGATGCTCTCGCGCATGGCGATGGTCTCAGGGGTCGCGCCCGTGCTCGCCCCTCTCGCCGGATCCGCCCTGCTGCTGGTGATGAACTGGCGCGGCATCTTCGTCGTGCTGGCCGTCTACGGCGCGGTCATGCTCGTCTCGGCGATCCTCTTCGTCCCCGAGACGCTGCCCCCGGCACGTCGCGGTGGACCGGGCTCGAGCACGGTGTGGCAGCGCTACGGCAGCGTCTTCCGCGACCGCGTCTTCATCGGCGTGCTCATCATCGGCGCGATGGCGTTCAGCGGACTCTTCTCCTACCTGTCGGCATCCTCGTTCCTCTTCCAGGTGACCTACGGCTTCAACCCGCAGCAGTACGGCGTCCTCTTCGCGGTCAACTCCGTGGGCGTCGTCGTGGGCGTGCAGATCGCCTCGCGTCTCGCCGCGCGCTTCGGCCCGCAGTGGGTCCTGGCGGTGTCGACGGCGGTGCTGGTGCTCGCGGGCGGCACCATCGTGCTCACCGATCAGTTGGGCCTGGGGCTGTGGGGGACCGTCATCCCGCTGTTCTTCTTCATGACCGCGTGCGGGTTCACCTTCCCCTGCGCGCAGGTGCTCGCCCTCGACCGGCACGGCAAGGCCGCCGGGACCGCGCAGTCGATCATCGGCGCCGCCAACTTCGGCGTCGCGGGGATCATCTCCCCCGTCGTGGGCCTGCTCGCGACGGGCTCGGGCATCACCGCCACGACGATGGCCGCGGTCATGGTCGGGTGCGCGGTGATCGGGGTGCTGGCTCTGTGGCTGCTGGTGCGCCCGAAGACGGTGGAGCGCCTCGCGCCGTGACACCCGCGCGCAGTCGCGAACAGTAGCAGGGCGGACGGTCTGCGCATCGACCGTTCCGCCCGCGCCCGCGACGCGGCATCATGAGGCGATGGATGCCACCGCGATCGAGGACGTGCTCGACACGCGTCCGCAGCGTTTCCGCGCCGTCGTCGGGGTGGTGCTGATCGCCCTGGCCTGCGGGCTGGGGGCGTGGGTGTTCTTCCGGGGGCCGAGTCCCTTCGCGATCGACGTGTGGTGGAACCAGCTGTTCGCCGCCGCGCCCTCGCAGCCGGTGTACGTCTTCGCCCTGGTCATGGACACCGTGGGGGGACACCTGACGGCGGTGCTGATCGTGCCGGTGCTGGGCGCTCTCGCGTTGTTCCTGTCGCGACGGCGGTGGTCGGCGCTGTACTTTCTGAGCGCTTCCGTCGGCAGCGCGCTGCTCGTGCAGGTGCTCAAGCACACGTTCGGGCGGGCGCGCCCCGAGGACATCCTCATCCTGAGCGACTACGGCTCCTTCCCCTCCGGTCACACCGCCAACGCCGCGACCATCGCCGTCGTGGCCGCCGTGCTGTTCCCGCGCGCCTGGGTGCGCATCGTCGGTGTGGCGTGGGTGGTGCTGATGGCGTTCAGCCGCACCTACCTCCATGCCCACTGGCTCTCCGACACCGCCGGCGGGGCCCTCGTGGGCGCGGGGGCGGCCTTCGTCCTCGCCGCCGCGTTCTCGCGTCTGCGTGCCCGCGACGAGGACCGTTTGACGATCCGACGCCTGCGCAAGACGGATGCCGGACCGGCGGTGTCGTCGTAGGCTGACGCGCATGAGCGAGCCCGACGACGCGCCCTCCGTCCCCTCCGCGGCCGAGGCCGAGGTCGCGCGGCTCAGAGCGGAGGCCGAGGCGGCCGAAGCGGAGCTCCGACTCGCCCGTGCCCGCGCCGACCTCGCCGCGGCGGAGGCCGCTGCCGCGGCTGCACGGGTCCGCGCCGCGGGAGGCGGTGAGACGACGACCGCGGGAGGTGCGGCGTCGGAACCGGCTGCGGAGACGCCCGGGGCGTCGGCATCCGTTCCCGCACCGGCGGGGCCCGCACCCTCGACACCCGACGCGCCGCTCACCGACGCGCAGGTCGCGAAGATCGCCGCCGGCTACGCGGCCGACGGCGCGGCGCTGGACCTGGGCGTGCTCATGAACGGCGGGCCGGTGGCATCCGTTCCGGTGCGCATCCCCCTCGCGATGATGAACCGGCACGGGCTCGTGGCGGGCGCGACGGGTACGGGCAAGACGCGCACGCTGCAACTGCTGGCCGAGCAGCTCTCGCAGAACGGCGTTCCGGTGTTCGCCGCCGACATCAAGGGCGACCTCTCCGGGCTGGCGGCCGCGGGCACACCGAGCGACAAGCTCTCCGCCCGCACCGCCGCGCTCGGACAGCAGTGGTCGGCGCGGGCCTTCCCGACCGAGTTCTACGCGCTCGGCGACGACGTGGGCTCCGGCATCCCGGTGCGGGCCACCGTGTCGGGCTTCGGGCCGCTCCTGCTCAGCCGCGTGCTGGGCTTGAACGCCACGCAGGAGTCGAGCCTGGGACTGGTGTTCCACTACGCCGACGAGAAGGGCCTGGCGCTGGTCGACCTTGCCGACCTGCGAGCGGTGCTGACGTACCTCACGGGGGACGAGGGCAAGGCCGAGCTGAAGGGCATCGGCGGGCTGTCTGCGGCGACGGCGGGGGTGATCCTGCGCGAACTCGTGGCGTTCTCGGCCGCGGGTGCCGACACCTTCTTCGGCGAGCCCGAGCTCGACGTGTCGGTCTTCCTGCGAACGGGCGCGGAGGGCGTCGGCATCGTGAGCCTGCTCGAGGTGCCGAACGTCGCCGCGCGCCCGGAGCTGTACTCCACGTTCCTCATGTACCTGCTCGCCGAGCTGTACGAGGTGCTGCCGGAGGTGGGCGACCTCGACAAGCCCAAGCTCGTGTTCTTCTTCGACGAGGCGCACCTGCTCTTCCGCGATGCCTCGAAGGCCTTCCTCGAGGCGATCACGCAGACCGTGCGCCTCATCCGGTCGAAGGGCGTCGGGGTGTTCTTCGTGACCCAGACGCCGAAGGACGTGCCCGGCGACGTGCTCGCCCAGCTCGGCTCGCGCGTGCAGCACGCCCTGCGCGCCTTCACCCCCGACGACGCCACGGCGTTGCGCGCGTCGGTGCGCACCTACCCCGACTCGGGCTACGACCTCGAGCGCGTGCTGCAGGAACTCGGCACGGGTGAGGCGATCATCACCGTGATGAGCGAGCGCGGCGCCCCCACCCCGGTCGCGTGGACGCGCCTGTTCGCGCCGCGGGCGTCGATGTCGCCGATCACCGCGGATGCCATGGCCTCGGCCGTGTCGGCATCCGCCCTGTTCCCGAGGTACGCGACGCCGATCGACCGGGAGTCGGCGCGCGAGATCCTCGGTGCCCGCATGCAGGCGGCCGCCGACGCCCGCGAGGCCGAGGAGCGGGCGAAGAAGGCCGCGGCCGACCAGGCCGAGTACGCGAAGCAGAAGGCGGCGATCGACAAGGCCAACGCCGAGGCGCAGAAGAAGGCGCAGCGCGAGTACGAGCGGATCCTCAAGAGCACCGCCGCTCCCCGCAGCCGCTCGAGCGCGCCGACCCCGGGCCTCGACGGGCTGCTCGGGCGCGGAGCCACGAAGAGCATCGTGAACGGTGTCATCCGCGGATTGTTCGGAAACAGCCGTCGGCGCTGAGCGGGACGGGGTCGGCTGTCGGCCCGGTGGCTGCGGCGCGCGTACAGTCGGTGTTGTGCGCAGGGTCGGTCATCTGCGCAGGGTTCGCGGGTTTCGGGCTGACGGTAGGCGGATCGCGGACGCTGCGCGGGGTGGGGTGCTGCGTGGATGCGTGTTCGTCGCTGATCGGCGCAGGGACGGTGGTCTGCGCACGGTTGGTGATATGCGCAGGGTCGGTCATCTGCCCCGGATCAGCGGGTTCGCGGGTTTCGGGCTGACGGTGGGCGGGTCGCTGAGGCTGCGAGCGCGATCGCGGGGTCCGCGCACTCGCCGTAGAGGTGCGCGGGGCGGAGGCGCCGGGCGTAGAGGCGCTGGGGGTCAGAAGGGCTGGGGGCAGAGGCGCACCTGCCGTACAGGCGCACAGCGAGGAGACGCGCGGAGCGCGGAGGGGGCGGATGCCGGTGGTCCCGGCATCCGCCCCCTCCGCGTCACGTCACGAGCGGCGGATCGCCAGCGGCATCGTCGAGGTGTCGATGAGCGGGTCGTCGTCCTGGCGCTCGACGAGGGCCTCGGCCTCGGCGGGGGTCTCGACCGTCGGCACGGAACCCAGGAGCGGGCGCTTCGCCGTCTCGCGCATCGACAGCAGCGCGACGAGTCCGAGAGCGGCGAAGAACATGATGTAGAACGCGGGCATGAGCGTGTTGCCGGTGAGGTCGATGAGCGCCTGGCTGAACAGCGGGGTGGTGCCGCCGAAGAGCGACACGGCGACGTTGTAGGCGACGGCCATGGCGCCGAAGCGCGACGCGGTGGGGAACAGGGCGGGCAGGGCGGATGCCGAGATGGCGACGTAGAACGCCACCGGGACCGCCGCCATGAAGAGCGCGATGATGACCGCCCACAGCTCGCCGATCTGCATGATGAGGAAGGCCGGGACGAGCAGGACCAGGGCCGACCCCGCGGCGATCGCGTACACGGGCTTGCGGCCGATGCGGTCGCTGAGGCGGCCGATGAGCGGGAGTGTGGCCGACATGATCAGCAGGACCGGCACGGTCGCGATCGCGGCGGAGAGGTTCGAGACGCCCACCTCCTTCTCGAGGTAGGTCGGCATGTAGCTCGTGAGGGCGTAGCCGGCGGTGTTCGTCGCGGCCACCAGGGCGATGCCGATGAGCAGCGCCTTCCAATGGTGGCGCACGATGCCCACGAGCCCCTGCCGGGCCATCGGGTCGTCGGCGTCGGCCTCGACCGCCCCGGCCTGCTCGAAAGCGGGCGTCTCGGGGATGCGGAGGCGGAAATAGATGGCGACGATGCCGAGCGGGACGGCGAGGAGGAACGGGATGCGCCATCCGTACTCGGTCATGGCGTTCTCGCCCGAGACGGAGGTGGTGATCGCGGTCGTGATCGCCACCGCCGAGGCGCCCGCCGCGAAGCCGACGTACGAGCCGACATCGAGCCACGACGACCAGAAGCCGCGGCGCTTGTCGGGGGAGAACTCGGACACGTAGGTCGTGGCGCCGGCGTACTCGCCGCCGGTGGAGAAGCCCTGCACCATCTTCAACAGGTACAGCGGGATGATCGCCCACAGGCCGATCTGCGCGGAGGTGGGCAGGATGCCGATGAGCGCGGTGGCCGTGGCCATCATCGCCATCGTGAGGAACAGCACCTTCTGCCGGCCGATGCGGTCGCCCAGGGGCCCGAGCACGAAGCCGCCGAAGGGGCGGACGAGGAAAGAGATCGCGAAGCCGAGGAGCGTGACCAGCAGACCCCACGGGGCGGGGACGTCGGAGGCGAAGACAGTGGTGAGCGTCACGGCCAAATAGCCGTAGATGCCGAAGTCGAACCACTCCATGAAGTTGCCGACGACGGTGCCGCCGATCGCGGTGCGCACGCGCTTCTTGTCGACGACGATGACGTCGTCGACCTCGAGCCGGGGTGCTCCGGATGCCGAGGGGGATTTCTCGTTCATCCCTCTACCGTTACCCCCATCGCGTCGGCGTTTCCAGTCCGCGCGCTGCGCGAGGGGTGGTGCTACCGGCCGTGACCGCCGACCGCACGGTGCCTCTCGTCAAGCCCCCGGAGATGTCGGAGGCCCGGCGTACCGTGTCGGGCATGACCGAGCTCTCCGCCCCCACCGGCCGCGAACCCGCCCTCGTCGCGCAGCCCCGACCCGACGGGTCGGCCCCCCGCGCCCTCGTCCTGGGGGCGACCGGCTACTTGGGCGGACGGCTCGTTCCCCGACTGCTGTCGGCGGGCTACCACGTGCGCGTCCTCGCGCGGGATCCGCGCCGTGTCGAAGCGTTCCCGTGGGGCGACGAGGTCGAGATCGCGGCCGGTGACGCCACCGACCGCGAGGCCGTGCGCGCCGCCGTCGAGGGCGTCGACGTGCTCTACTACCTCATCCACTCGATGGGCAGCGCGCGCGACTTCGAGGCGACCGACCGCGTCGCCGCGCAGACCGTCGCCGACGCCGCCGCCGCGGCATCCGTGTCGCGCATCATCTACCTGGGCGGCCTGCACCCCGACGACGCCACCCTGTCGGCGCACCTGCGTTCGCGGGTGGAGGTGGGCGGCATCCTGCTGCACAGCGGGGTGCCGACCCTCGTGCTGCAGGCCGGCGTGGTGATCGGGTCGGGCTCGGCGTCGTTCGAGATGGTGCGCCACCTCACCGACGTGCTGCCGTACATGCCGGCGCCCAAGTGGGTGCGCAACCACATCCAGCCGATCGCGGTGCGCGACGTGCTGCACTACCTGCTCGGAGCCGCCCGCGTCGCGCCGAACGTCAACCGCGCCGTCGACATCGGCGGGCCCGACGTTCTGCGGTACGGGCAGATGATGAACGGCTACGCCATGGAGGCCGGGCTCCCGCAGAGGGCCATCGCCTCTCTTCCCGTGCTCACCCCGCGCCTGGCATCGCACTGGGTCAATCTCGTCACCCCGATTCCGAAGTCGATCGCGCGCCCGCTGGTGGAGTCGCTGCAGAACGACTGCGTGGTGAAGGACCGCGCGATCGACGATCTCGTCCCGCGCCCCGAGGGCGGCCTGCTGCCGTATCGCGAGGCCGTGCGTCGGGCGCTCGGTCGCGTGAACGACGACGCCATCGAGACCAGCTGGCAGGATGCCGAGGTGTCGGGCGCTCCGAGCGACCCGCTGCCGAGCGACCCCGAGTGGGCGGGGCGGCTCGTCTACACCGATGTCCGCACGATGACCACGAAGGCCAGCGCCGCGCAGCTCTGGTCGGTGATCGAGGGCATCGGCGGCGAGAACGGGTGGTACTCGTCACCACTGCTGTGGGCGATCCGCGGCTGGATGGACCGGCTGGTCGGCGGGGTCGGCCTCGCCCGCGGTCGGCGCAGCCGCTCGGTCGTCACCGTCGGCGATGCGCTCGATTTCTGGCGGGTCGAGGCCATCGAGCCGGGCCACCTGCTGCGTCTGCGGGCGGAGATGAAGGTGCCCGGGGGAGCGTGGCTCGAACTGCGCGCCACGCCGGAGGGCGAGGGGGCGCGCTTCGACCAGCGCGCACTGTTCTTCCCCACGGGCCTCGCCGGTCGCCTCTACTGGCTCTCGGTGCTGCCGTTCCACGGCCTGATCTTCAGCGGCATGGCGCGGCGCATCACCGCGGCCGCCGAGCACGTGCAGCGGGAGGACCTCGCGCCGAAGGCGAAAGCGGGACGCATCGCCCCGGAGATCGCCGAGGTCGAGACCACCGCGGCCCCCTCGGCGTGAGGCGGGGCCGGTGAGCGCGGACGACGGTCAGGCCGCGACGGGGGCGCGATGCGGCCGCCGGGGCGGCGCGGCCCATCCCCACGACGGCGGCCTAGGCTGAACCGCGTGCCCCATCACGCCCGCGTCCTGACCGTCTCCGATCGCTCGGCCGCGGGGCTGCGCGAAGACCGCGGGGGTCCGCTCGCGGTGTCGTTGCTGCGGGAGGCCGGCTTCTCCTGCGACCAGCCCCTCGTCGTGCCCGACGGGGCCGACAGCGTCGAGTCCGCTCTTCGCGACCTCGTCGCCCGGGGGCCGGGTCTCATCGTCACCACCGGCGGCACCGGGATCGCCCCGACCGACCGCACGCCCGAGGGCACCGCCCGCGTCCTGGACCGCGAGCTTCCCGGGATCGCCGAGGAGCTGCGCCGTCGAGGACTCGCCGACACCCCTCTGTCGGTGATCTCGCGCGGGCTGGCCGGGATCGTCGACCCCGGTGTCCTCGTCGTCAATCTCCCCGGATCGACGCGTGCCGTGGCATCCGGGATCGCCGTCGTCGCGGAGCTCGCCCCGCACGTCCTCGACCAGCTCGCCGGAGGAGACCACTCATGAGCGCCGTCCGCATCGCCCGCCTGTCGGAGCAGCCCCTCGACCTCGATGTGCACCTCGACGCCGTCGAGGACTCCTCGTCGGGGGCCGTGACCACCTTCGTCGGTCGCGTGCGCGACACCGATCCCGACGCCTCCGATGCCGTCGTCGCCCTGGAGTACAGCGCGCACCCCGACGCCGAGCAGACCCTGCACCGCATCGCTGCCGACGCCGCCGCCGGCACCGACGCCATCGTCGCCGTCAGTCACCGCGTCGGGCGTCTCGAGGTGGGCGAGGCCGCGGTCGTCATCGCCGTGGCATCCGGTCACCGGGCTGCCGCGTTCGAGGTGTGCCGCACGGTCATCGAGACGATCAAGACCGACCTGCCCGTGTGGAAGCGGCAGGTCGAGGCCGACGGCACGACGGAGTGGAAGGGCCTGGGCGGCTAGAGACGGCCGGGCGCCGGCGCCGGTTGCGCGCCTCGAGCCGAGGTGAGGCGAGGCGGGCTCAGCCCCCGGCGAAGGGCGGCAGAACGTCGACGTGCGTGACGCCGTCGAGCGCGGCGTCGTCGTCATGACGGGTGCCGTCGACGAGCACGGCGCAGCGGTCGAGGATCCCGCCGAGAGCGGGGTGGTCCGCGACGACCCCGGAGCGCAGTGCCGCGAGGGTCGGCTCGGCGCGGTCCTCGGCGTCGGTCCCCGCGGCGTCGGCGGCCGCGGCGAAGTAGCGCACCCGCACGCTCATGCGGTCACCGCCGTGCCGGGCTCGCCGGGACGCTGCCAGTCGCCCGATTTGCCGCCGGTCTTCGACACGATGCGCACGTTCTCGATCGAGGTGCCCTTGTCCAGACCCTTCACCATGTCGACCACCGCGAGGGCTGCCACCGAGACGCTCGTGAGCGCCTCCATCTCGACGCCGGTGCGGTCGGCCGTGCCGACGGTGGCCTCGATCTCGACGCCGGCGTCGGTGATCCGGAGGTCGACCGAGGCGCGGTGCACCCCGATGACGTGAGCGAGGGGGAGCAGTGCGGGGGTGGATTTGGCGGCCTGTATGCCGGAGATCCGAGCCACGGCGAGCACGTCGCCCTTGGGGGCGGTGCCGTCGCGGAGCGCCGCGACGACCTCGGGCGCGCAGCGCACGAAGCCGCGTGCGGTGGCGGTGCGGACGGTGGGCTGTTTCTGCGTGACATCGACCATGCGGGCGTGGCCCGCGGCATCCAGGTGGGTGAAGGTCATGGGATCAGCATGACATCGACGACGTCGCCCACCGACACGGTGGACACCTCGGCCGGGACGATCGCGAACGCCTCGGCACGGGCGAGAGAGGCCGCGAGGTGCGAGCCGGAGCCGCCGGCCGTGGCCGGGCGGACGGTGCCCGCGACGAGGTCGACCGCCGCGGGGAGGTACTGCCGTCGGCCGGGCGGTGTCGTCCAGGTCTCGGATGCCGTGAGCCGGGCGAGGCGTCGATCGATGACCGCGCGGCCCTGCAGCGCCAGCAGCGCCGGGCGGACGAAGACCTCGAACGAGACGGCGACGCTCACGGGGTTGCCGGGCAGCCCGAACACCAGCCGTCCGTCGGGGAGGACCCCGAACGCCTGCGGCTTGCCGGGCTGCATCGACACCTTCTCGAACGCGATGCGGTCGCTGAGGGCGAGGCGTACCGGTTCGTAGGCGCCGGCGCTCACCCCACCCGTGAACACGACGACGTCGGCGCGCGACGCCCGGTCGAGCACGGTCTCGATGCCGGCGGGATCGTCGCCCACGCGGTCGACGAGTTCGAGGTCGGCATCGGCGGCGTCGACGAGCGCCGCGAGCAGAGTGGCGTTGGAGTCGGGGGTCTGCCCTCTGCCGGGGGCGGTGCCCGGCGCGACGAGCTCGCTGCCGGTCGACACCACGGCGACGCGCGGGCGGCGGGTGACGCTCACGGCATCCACCCCGGCGGCGGCCGCGGCGGCGAGGGCGAAGGGGCCGAGACGCTCCCCGGCTGAGAGCACCGTGTCACCGGCGCGCGTGTCGCCGCCCCGGCGGCGGATGAACGCCCCCTCTCCGGCGGGGGAGCGACGCACGGTCACGGTGCCCAGCGAGTCGGCGAGGCCGCCCGCGGTGTCTTCGAACGGCACGATCGCGTCGGCCGTGGCGGGGACCGGCGCTCCCGTCATGATGCGGGCGGCCTCTCCGGGCGCGAGCGCGGGGTCGTCGGTCGTGCCGGCGGGCAGATCGGCGACCACTCGAAGGGTCGTCGGGTTCTCGGCATCCGCTCCCGCGACGTCGGAGAAACGCACGGCGAAACCGTCCATCGACGAGTTGTCGAAGCCGGGCAGATCGTGCGCCGCGAGAACGGGTTCGGCGAGCGTGCGTCCGGCCGCGTCGGCGAGGGCGACCCTCTCGGCGGGCAGGAGCGACACGGCGGCGAGCACGCGGTCGCGGTGCTGTTCGACGGTGCGCAGCTCGGTCATCGGGGCCTCCGGGGTCAGGATCCGGCCGCGGGGCGGGCGGCCGGGGTGAGCGGGATCACGTCGTGGCGGGTGCGCAGCGCGTCGATCACGACGAGGCGGCCCAGCAGCGGTTCTCCGGCGCCGGTCACGAGCTTGATCGCCTCGGTGGCGAGCAGGCCGCCGACCTGCACGCACAGCGATCCCAGCACGCCCACCTGGGCGCACGTCGGCGGTTCGCCGGCGGACCCCGTCGGGAACAGATCGCCGAGCACGACGGGGGAGTGCCCCTCGGGCGGGGCCGACCAGAACACCGTCACCTGCGCGGCCCACTCCTGCACCGCGCCCCAGACGAGGGGGATGCCGAGGTGCTCGGCGGCGGCGGCGACGGCCTCGCGCGTGTCGAAGGTGTCGCTGCCGTCGATCACGAGGTGAGCGCCGTCGAGCAGCGCGACGGCGTTGTCGGAGGTCAGCCGTACCGTTCGTTCATGGACGACGGTCAGCGGCGAGAGATCGCGCACGGCGCGCGCGGCGGAGGCGGTCTTCGCGGTGCCGATGTCGTCGACGCGGTGCGCGAGCTGCCGCTGCAGGTTGGTGCGCTCGACCGTGTCGTCGTCGATGATCACGAGTTCGCCCACCCCGGCGGCAGCGAGGGCGAGCAGCACGGGGGAACCGAGCCCGCCGGCGCCGATCACGGCGATGCGGGCGGCCGCGATCCTCCGCTGTCCCTCTTCGCCGATGGCCGCGAGGACGGCATGGCGAGCGGTGCGGATCAGCTCTTCCGGGGCGAGGGATGCCACCGGCTCGACGAGCGGCCTCATCCGCCGATCGCGCTCATGGTGCGCTCGGGCTGGACGAAGTCGGCACGCGCGAGACCGACGCGGTCGGAGCCGTGCGCACGGGGCTTGGCCCACATGGCATCCCGCCAGATCTGGGCGATTCCCTCGTCGTCGGCGCCGTCGCGGACGGCCGTGAGCAGATCGGTCTCCTCGTGCGAGAACAGGCACGAGCGCACCTTGCCGTCGGCTGTCACGCGCGTGCGCGTGCAGGCGGCGCAGAAGGGTTCGGTGACCGAGGAGATGATGCCGACGTGCCCGGCCACGGCGGTCTCGCCGGGGCGGCGCACCTCCCAGCGCTCAGCGGGAGCGGCTCCGCGGCCGCGCGGGTCGGCGGTGAGCGTGAAGGCCTCTTCGATGGCGGCGCGGATGTCGCGAGCGGGGATGACGTTCGTGGCGCTCCACGAGCGATCGCCGTCGAGGGGCATGTCTTCGATGAAGCGCATCTCGAAGCCGTTCGACACGGCCCAGTCGACGAGGGGCACGATCTCGGTGTCGTTGACGCCCGCGAGCAGGACCGCGTTGATCTTGATCGGCCCGAGGCCTGCTGCGCGAGCGGCCTGGAGACCCGCGAGCACCTTGTCGAGGTGCGGGCGCCGGGTGAGCTCGGCGAACGTCTCGGGGTGGAGGGTGTCGAGCGAGACGTTCAGGCGGGTCAGGCCCGCGTCCTTGAGCGCCTGGGCGCGCCGATCGAGGCCGACGGCGTTCGTGGTCATCGAGATGGGCAGATCGGGGGCGTCGGCGCGGATGCCGGCGATGATGTGCTCGAGATCCTTGCGCACGAGGGGCTCGCCGCCGGTGATGCGCAGCTCCTCGGCGCCGAGCGAGCGGACGGCGACCCGCACGATGCGGCGGATCTCGTCGGCGCTCATGAGCTGCGTCTGAGGGAGCCACGGCATCCCGTCGGCCGGCATGCAGTACGTGCAGCGCAGGTTGCACTTGTCGATGACCGAGACGCGCAGGTCGGTCGCGACGCGGCCGAAGCGGTCGAGCAGGCCGCCCTCGCGCGGGGCGCCTTCGTACGAGGCGCTTCCGCGCGGGGCGTTTCCGCGCGGGGCGCCGGTGGCGGGGAGCGCGGTCGCGTGGAACGTGCGCCCCGCGCTCGGGCCTGCGGGGGCGCCGGTGGCGGGCAGCGCCGTCGCGCCCGAGGCGGTCACGGTCGCGCCGAGGGGCACGGCGACCGGCCGTCGCGTCGTGCTCGCGTGCTCGGCATCCATGGGTCGAGCCTAGGCGAGCGCGTGAGGGGTGAGGGCGGCCCGGCGCGTGGGTGCGGATCTCCCCGCGGGCGGACGCCGCCGGGACCGCGACCTGCATCGGGGTGCCGCCGCGGGCGCGGGTGGCGCGCAGCGCTGTTCCGGCGTCACCGGCGGTGCGGAGCCGGTGACGCCTGCGGCCGTGAGACTGCATGCTGCTGACGACTCGGTTGCCGGGTGTCGCCGACGTGTCAGCGGGATGCTGTCTCGGCGCTCGGCGCTCGGCGCTCGGCGCTCGGCGCTCGGCGCTCGGCTACGGTCGTCGCATGCCGAACACCTTCCGCATCGCCACCGCCGCCCGTCTGCTCGGGGTCAGCGACGACACGGTGCGGCGCTGGATCGATCAGGGGACGCTGCCCACGACGGGGGCGTCGCCGGTCGAGATCCCCGGCGCCGCCCTCGCCGAACGCGCGGTCGCGCTGGCCGACGAGCCGGACGACCCCACGGGGGTCTCCTCGAGTGCACGGAACCGTTTCACCGGCATCGTCACGCGCGTGCAGATCGACGGCCTCATGGCGCAGGTCGATCTGCAGTGCGGCCCGCACCGGGTGGTCTCGCTCATGTCGGCCGAGGCCGCGCGGGACCTCGCGGTGGAGCCCGGCTCGCTCGCGGTCGCCTCGGTCAAGGCGACGGTCGTGACGGTGGAGACGCCCCGGGGCTGAGACCGCGTCCGCCGGGCGCCCCGGTCATCACGGCGTGAAGCGGGGGCCGATGGCCTCGCGCGTCAGTGCCCACACCCGCCGGGCGTCGTCGGCGGAGCGGAACGGCTTCCACGGTTCGCTCGCCCGCGCGGGACCGCCGATGAGGCGCGACGGGCCGAAGAACGTGCCGTCCGAAAGCGGCGCCGTCGCCGCGAGCACGGCGGGTTCGGCGGCGGATGCCACGGTGCCGGTGATGCGCAGGTGGGTCAGCAGCCGGATGACACGGCGCGCTCCGAGTTCGCGCTCGCGGCCCACCCCGGGCTGCGCCGCGAGGAGGTTGGTCGGCGAAACGCCCGGGTGAGCGAGCGTGCTGGTGAGCCCCCAGCCCTCGGCCCGGCTGCGCTCGTGGAGCTCGCGGGCGAAGAGTCCGATCGCGATCTTCGACTGCACGTACGACGCCATGGCGTCGTAGGGGGTGGCGGAGATGACGTCGGAGTCGAAGCGTCCGCGCCGCGCGGCGATGCTCGTCTGGTGCACCACGCGCGCTGTGCCCGCGCGCAGCACCGGGAGCAGGGCGAGGGTGAGCGCCGCGTGACCCAGGTGGTTCGTGCCCCATTGCAGCTCGAACCCGTCGGCGGTCTCCTGCCTGCGGGGAGGGGTCATGACACCGGCGTTGTTGACGAGCAGGTGGATCGGGCGACCTTCTTCGCGGAGGCCTGCGGCCAGAGCGTCCACCGAGTCGAGGCTGGCGAGGTCCAGCGCGCGCGTCGAGGCGACGGCATCCGGGACCTCCCTGCGCAGGGCGTCGAGCGCACGACGGCCCTTGTCGGGGGAGCGGACGGGCAGCACCACCTCGGCGCCGAGCGAGGCGAGCCGCGTCGCGATGACGGTGCCGATGCCGTCGCTGGCGCCGGTGACGACGGCCAGCCGACCGCGGAGGGGGCGGGGGGAATCGGGAGACATGAGCGGTCCTTTCGTGGAATGCCTCGATGCTCGCGCCCCCGGGTGCCGGGCGGCCAGTGCCCGCTCAGCCGCTGATCGACGATCCACCCCTCGGCGACCGGCGGTGCCCGGGCGCAGCCGGCTCGCCGTCTGCGCGGCGCGCCCGCGGTGCTCGCCGGACGAGGATCCACCCTCAGCGGCCGCCGGGGGCTCCGATCACCGCGAGCAGCCGCAGTTTCTCGGCGCTCTCGCTCCCCGGCTGCGCCGTGTAGACGAGCAGGCGGTGCGCATGGTCGGGGTCGACCAGGGTCTGGCACGACAGCTCGAGGCGGCCGACCTCGGGGTGGAGGAAGCGCTTGATCGCGGGCGGTCGAGCGCCGACCTCGTGAGCGAGCCAGAGAGCGGCGAACTCGTCGCTGCACACGCGCAGGTCGTCGGCCAGGGCGGCGACCTGCGAGTCGGGTCCGCGAGCGGCGACGAGCTCGCGAAGACCCGCCGCATAGACGCGCGACAGCGTCGCCTGCTCCTCGGGCGGGTAGGCGGCACGCGCCGACGAATCGGTGAACCAGCGGTATCCGATGCTGCGGGCGGGCCCCGATCGCAGCGTGGCATCCCCCAGCAGCGCGACACCCAGGCGGCTCTGGCGAAGGGTCTCGCCCAGCTCCGTGACGATCTCGGCGGGGGTGTCGTCGAGGCGGTCGAGGACGCGCAGCATGCCGGGGCTGATGTGCTCGGTGCCCGCGTGGCGCAGGGGAGGCCGGTGGCCCGCGAGGTGGAACAGGTGATCGCGTTCGGCGAGGCTCAGGTGCAGCCCCTGGGCGAGAGCGGTCAGCATCTGCTCCGACGGAGTGGGGCCGGTGCCCCGTTCGAGGCGCGCGTAGTAGTCGCTCGACATGTGGCTCAGCAGCGCGACTTCCTCGCGGCGCAGCCCCGCCGTACGACGGCGCACGCCTCGTGCGAGCCCCACGTCCTCCGGCTGGAGGGCTTCGCGTCGGCGCTGCAGGAAATCGCCCAGGCTGGTCAGGTCGCTCACGTCGTTCCTCGCACCCCCCGTTCCTACCCGGTGGGCGGTCGCCATGCCAGGACCCGCTGATCCACCCCACGCTTTCTCCGCACAATCGGTATTCGCGCGGCCATGAGTCCGCTTTCACGGAATACTGGAGCGGCGGCCCGCCGGCGTCGCCGAAAGGATGCCATGTCCCGCCCCCTCCGTCTGCTCACTGTCGTCGTCGCCGCCGCCCTCCTGGCCGGGTGCGCGGGCACGTCGCCCGCCCCCGCGGCATCCGCCGACGGCCCGTCCGGAACCGTGGAGGTCTACGCCGCGGCCTCGCTGCAGCGGTCGTTCGACGAGATCGCGCGGGCGTTCGAGGAGCAGAATCCCGGCATCACGGTCAGCCCGGTCTACGACGGCTCGAGCACGCTCGCCACGCAGATCGGGGAGGGGGCGCCCGCCGATGTCTTCGCCTCGGCGGACGAGAAGAACATGGCGAAGGTCGCCGCGCAGGCGCCCGATCCGCGGATCTTCGCGGGCAACACCCTCGTCATCGCCGTGCCGACGGGCAACCCCGGGAGCGTGCAGGGCCTCGCCGACCTCGCGCGGGTCACGACGGTGCTCTGCGCCCCCGAGGTGCCGTGCGGAGCTGCCTCGCAGACGCTGCTGTCGAACGCCGGGGTCGCCGTGACCCCCGCGAGCGCCGAGCAGAACGTCACCGCGGTGCTCACGAAGGTCGCCGCCGGCGAGGCCGACGCGGGCCTGGTCTACGCCACCGACGTGGTCGGTCGCGACGATGTCGAGGCGATCGTGCCCGCGGGGGCGGATGCCGTGGTCAACCGCTACCCGATCGCCGCTCTGTCCGAGGCCCCGAACCCTGACGCCGCCGCCGCTTTCGTCGCGTTCGTGCTCTCGGACGAGGGGCAGAGGATCCTCGGCGACGCGGGTTTCCGAGCGCCGTGACGGGCGGTTTCGTCCCGCGTTGGCTCGTCGTGCCGGCCGTCGCGGGGCTCCTCTTCCTCCTCATTCCGCTGACGGCGCTCGTCGCCCGGGTGGAGTGGGGGACGCTCTGGAGCGATGTCACGTCTCCCGCGGCCCTGTCGGCTCTCGGCCTGTCGCTGAGCACCGGCGCCCTGGCGACCGTGGTGTGCGCGGTCGTCGGCATCCCTCTCGCCCTCGTGATCGCCCGCAGCCCCGCGCGGCTCGCGGCGGTGCTGCGCGCGCTCGTGACCGTGCCCCTCGTGCTCCCGCCGATGGTGGGGGGCGTGGCCCTGCTCTACCTGTTCGGGCGCAACGGGGCGCTCGGCGTCCTCGGTCTGCCGTTCACCACCGCGGCGGTCGTGCTGGCGCAGGTGTTCGTGGCGCTGCCGTTCCTCGTGCTCGCGGTCGAGGGCGCCCTGCGCAGCACCGGCGTCGAGTTCGAGCGCACGGCCGCCTCGCTCGGCGCGTCGCGCGCGACGATCCTGCGGCGCATCACCCTGCCGCTGGCGGCGCCGGGCATCGTCGCGGGAGTCGTGCTGTGCTTCGCGCGCGCGATCGGCGAGTTCGGAGCGACGGCGCTCTTCGCGGGCAACCGCCCCGGCGTCACGCAGACCATGCCGCTCGCGATCTACACCGCCTTCAACGGGGCGGGCGTCTCGCAGGGCACCGCTGTCGCGCTGTCGCTGCTGCTGCTCGTGACCGCCGTCGCGGTGCTGCTGCTGGTGCGGGGCTGGCGCCCGGGGGTGGGGCGATGACGACTCCGGATGCCGGCACGCCCGGCCGTGGTCGGCGCGACGTCGACGAAGCGGGTGGGCGCCGAGGGAGTTCCGGACCGCGCGATGCCGGCACCACCGCGTCGCGCGACGAGCGGATGCCGCTGCCGGATGCCGCCGCCCTGCGCGCCCGCGTCGTCGTGCGCCGTCGCGACTTCACCGTCGACATCGCCCTCGATGCGACCCCGGGGGAGACCATCGCCGTGATGGGCCGCAGCGGCGCGGGCAAGTCGACGCTGCTCACCGCCCTCGCGGGACTCACTCCACTGGACGAGGGCGAGATCGCCGTCGACGCGCACGTGCTCGATCGTGCGCCGCGTCTGCGCACCGCCCCCATGCATCGCGGCATCGTGCTCCTGAGTCAGGACGCGCGACTGTTCCCGCACCTCACGGTGCGCGAGAACGTCGCCTTCGGTCCGCACTCCGCCGGGGTGCCGGCATCCATCGCCCGTGAGGAGGCCGACGACTGGCTCCGCCGCGTGGGGCTGCCCGACACGGGGGAGCGTCGGCCCGACCAGCTGTCGGGCGGGGAGCAGCAGCGCGTCGCCGTGGCGCGGGCTCTCGCCGCGCAGCCGCGAGTGGTGCTGCTCGATGAGCCGCTCGTCGCGCTCGATGCCGTGACGGTGTCGGAGATCCGCTCGATGCTGCGTGATCGGCTGGCCGGGGTGACCACGATCGCCGTGACGCACGACGCGGTGGATGCCGCGGCCCTCGCCGACCGGCTGCTCATCGTCGAGCGGGGCCGGGTGACGCAGGACGGGCCGGTGCCCGAGGTGCTCGCGGCCCCGGCGACCGAGGTCGCGGCGAAGATCGCGGGTGTGGAGCGGCTCGTGGGCGCGGCGCAGGGCGGGGACTTCGTGCGGGAGGGGCTGCGACTGACCTCGACGGATGCCGCCTCCCTCGCCCTCGCGTCGACCGAGGGGCGTGCGCTGACCGCGGTCTTCCGCGCCGCCGACGCGCGGCTCGGCGAGGGGGCGCCGGCGACGGTGTCGCACCTCGAGCCCACGCCGACGGGGGTGCGCGTCGTGATGGACTCCGGCGTCGCCGAGGTGCCGGCGGCCGAGGCCGCGGCGCTCCGCCCCGGTGACACGGTGCGATGGAGCGTTCCTCCGGACCGCGTGCGCTTCGTCGCGGCATCCTGAGCGGGTTTCTTTCCGTCGAGTGTCCAGGACGCGCCGCTGGACCTCGCGTTTACCGGCGTGTCCGGGACACTCGACCGGGTCGACCGCGGCGCGAAGCGGGGGCCGCGGTGGCTCAGTCCGCGACGACGCGCCCGCCCTCCACCCGCACCTCGCGATCGACCAGCCCCGCGGGGACGTCGACGTGCGACACGAGCACCACCGCCTGATCGCGATCGACGGCCCCCAGCAGATCGGCGAGCAGGGCATCGGATGCCGCGGGGTCGACGCCCGCCGTGGGCTCGTCGAGCACGAGCACGGGGAAGCCGCGCAGCAACGCCCGGGCGAGGGCGAGGCGCTGGGCCTGCCCGCCGGAGACGAGCCCGCCGCGATCGCCCACGCGGGCGTCGAGACCACCGCGCTCCCGGGTCCAATCGGCGAGGCCCACGCGCGACAGCACCACCCACAGGTCGGCGTCGGTGGCGGTGTCGCGGGCGAAGAGGAGGTTCTGCCGGATCGACTCGTCGAAGAGGTACGGCGACTGCTCGATCAGACCGATCGTGCGGCGCAGGTCGTCTCCCGAGAGTCCGCGCGCGTCGACGCCGCCGATGCGGAACGATCCGTCGTAGTCGAGGAAGCGCGCCAGCACGTGCGCCAGCGTCGTCTTGCCCGCTCCGCTCGGGCCGGTGACGAGCACGCGCTCGCCGGGGCCGACCCGCAGGTGGACGTCTTCCAGTCGTCCGGCGTCTGCGTCGGAGTCCGATCGGGCCGGCCACTGCGCCCCGACACCGTG
Source organism: Microbacterium sp. NPDC007973 (assembly GCF_042958465.1). Taxonomy (NCBI): domain Bacteria; kingdom Bacillati; phylum Actinomycetota; class Actinomycetes; order Micrococcales; family Microbacteriaceae; genus Microbacterium; species Microbacterium sp. NPDC007973. The sequence continues at coordinate 409,592 of NZ_JBIBJJ010000004.1, read as the reverse complement.
GAGCTCGATGCCCTCGCCGAGCGCGGGCGCCCGGCCCGTCGCTGCGGGCTCGTCGCGGGGGAGGCCGTCGGGAATGCCCTCGGGCACGGCCTCCGCGATCCGCTCCGCGGCGGCGCGCACCTGCCGCCACGACGCGAGCGCGAGGGGGACAGGCCCGAACACCTCGAACACGGCCATCGGCAGCAGCACGACGACCGCGAGCCCCGGACCCGTCAGGTCGTTCCCGGTCACGGCCGGGGCGGCGACGAGCAGCGCCGCGAGAGAGGCGACGCCGGCGAGCACCGAGACGGCGCCCGAGGTCAGTCCCTGGGCGCCTCCGCGGCGCACCAGCGCCCGGCGCAGGGCGGCATCGGCGGAGCGGACGCGGGCGCGGGCGGCATCCACCGCTGCGTACGCGGTCAGCACGTCGAGATTCGTGAGCAGGTCGTGCACGGCGTCGGCGACGGCGGTGCGCAGCGGCGCGATCGAACGCTCCGCGCGAGCGCCTGCGGCCCAGCCGACCGCCACCGATACGGCGAAGGCCGCGAGCAGGCAGACCAGCATCGCGAGCGCGGCGGGCCACGAGACGAACGCCGTGAACACGACGGCGGCCAGCGCGGTGGTCGCCGCCGTCACGAGCGGGAGCACCACGCGCAGCGGGAGGTTCTGCAGCTCCTCGACGTCGTCGACGACGCTCGAGAGCAGCCCGCCGCGGCGAGAGCGCGCGAGGCCGTCGGGGGCCAGCGGCACGAGGTCGCGCACCAGGTCGGCGCGCACCCCTGCGAGCTGATGCAGCGCCGCATCGTGGCCGCTGAGACGTTCGAGGTAACGGAACACCCCGCGCGACAGCGCGAACGCGCGCACCCCGACCACGGCGACCGACAGATACATCACCAGCGGCTGCTCCGCCGCGCGAGCGATGAGCCACGCGCTCGCCGCGAGCAGAGCCACGGCACTGGCCGCCGTGCCGAAGCCGGCGAGCAGCGCCGGGGCGAACCGCCGCCGCGACGGCATCGCCGAGCGCAGGATGCCGCGCACGCGCCCGTTCACGACCGCACCTCACTCTCGCGTGAGAGGCCAGAATGTGTCGCCTGGACCCCTGCCGAGGCGACGATTGCCGACCCCTCACGCGGCAGAGGGACGGGGGACAGCTCGACCACGCGGTCCGCGATCGCCCGCGCGGAAAGGCGGTGCGACACCAGCAGCACGCCGCGGCCGGCGTCGGCCTCGCGGCGCAGGGTCGCCCACAGGTGCGCCTCGGTCGTGGCGTCCAGGGCGCTCGACGGCTCGTCGAGCAGGAGGAGCGGCGTCCCCGTGACGCGGGCCCGGTACAGGGCGCGGGCGACGGCGACGCGCTGGGCCTCGCCGCCCGAGAGCCCGGCGCCGGCGGCGCCGAGCACCGTTCCGGGGTCGAGATCCGCCGCCCCCGCGTCGGCCAGCGCCGCGCTGATGCGCCCGGGATCGGGTGCGGAGCCGAGAGCGACGTTGTCGGCGACCGAGCCGGTCACGAGCCCCGGTCGTTGGCCCGCCCAGGCGACCGCGCCGCGCGCGTGCGGAACCGCGGCGCCGTCGATGCGCACCGAGCCGTCGTACTCCGCGAAACCCAGCACCGCCGCGATCAGCGACGACTTGCCGACACCGCTCGGGCCGGTCACCAGCACGATCTCGCCCGGCTCGACCGACAGCGACACCTCCGGCAGCACGTGCCCCTCCCGCCGCACGCGCACGCGGTCGAGCGTGAGGACGGATCCGCGCGCCGGGGTCTCGGCATCCGCGTCGGGTGTCGTGCGGGCAGCGTCCAGGGCGTCGAAGATCTCCTCCGTCGCGGCGACCCCCTCGCTCGCGGCGTGGAACTGCACCCCCACCTGCCGCAGCGGCAGGTACGCCTCCGGCGCGAGCAGCAGCACGAACAGCCCCACCAGCAGCGAGAGGTCGCCGGCGAGCAGGCGGAACCCGATCGTCACGGCGATGATGGCGACCGAGATGGATGCCAGGAACTCCAGCGCGAAGCCCGAGAGGAACGACACGCGCAGGACGGTCATCGTCTCGCGCTTGTAGTCGCGCGTCACCGCTTCGATGGAGTCGGCGGCACGGTGCTGCCGACCGAAGGCCTTCAGCGTCCCGAGTCCGTCGACGGTGTCGGCGAAGCGCGCCGCGAGCCGGCCCAGCGTGCGGTACTGCTTCTGCTGCACCCCGCGAGTGGCCAGGCCGATCAGCACCATGAACAGCGGGATGAGCGGGATCGTCAGCACCACGGTCAGACCGGAGAGCGGGTCGGCGAGCGTCATCGCGCCGATCAGGATCGGCATCGTGATCGCGGTGGCGACCAGCTGAGGCAGGTAGCGGCCGAAGTACGCGTCGAGCGCCTCGAGACCGTGTCCGGCTGTCACCGCGAGGGAGGCGGAGTTGCGCGCAGCGAGCCAGCGGGGTCCGAGCCGCGTCACCGCGGCGATGAGCGCCTCGCGCAGCTGCGTCGACGCCGCCGCCGCCCCGCAGGCCGAGGTGCGCTCGGAGGCGGCGATCAGCAGCCCCCGGAGCGCGGCGAGGGATGCCGCGATGCCCACGTATCCCCACAGCTCGGCGAGCGGCCGCCCCTCGATCGCCCCCACCAGCGCGCTGGTGAGCGTCCACGCGAAGCCGATGATCACGCCCGCCTGCGCGAGCACGATCGCCGCGGTGACGGCGAAGTAGCCGCGCGAGGCGCTCGCGTACCGCAGGAGGCGGGGGTCGACGGGTTTCATGGGGTCAGTGCGCGACGAGCGCGGCCTTCTCGATCCGGGCGCGGGTGACGCGCTTGCGGAACACCCAGTACGTCCAGCCCTGGTAGGCCAGGATCAGCGGCAGGAAGATGAGCGCCGCCCAGCTCATGATGGTGAGCGTGTAGTCGGTGCTCGAGGCGTTGTCGATCGTGAGGCTCGCGCCCCCGTCGAGGGTCGAGGGCATCACGTTGGGGAACAGCGCGAAGAACAGCGCGGCCACGGCCGACACGATCGTCACGGCGCCGAGGGCGAACGCGGTTCCCTCGCGGTCGCGGGAGTTGGCGACCCACGAGCCGATGAGGGCGAGCGCGGCGACACCCGACAGCGCCACGACGCCGAGGAACAGGGGCGCCTGCGTGGAACGGGCGATGGTCCACCCCAGGAAGACGGCCGCGAGGGCGATTGTGACCAGACCGGCCCGACCCGCCAGACGCCGGGCGTCGGCGCGCACCTGCCCGTCGGTCTTGAGCGCGACGAAGTACACGCCGTGCGTGAAGAACAGCAGCAGGGTCGTGAGCCCGCCCAGGATGCCGTAGGGGTTCAGCAGCGTCAGCACGGTGCCGGCGTATTCGTGGTCGGCATCCAGCGGCACGCCCTGCACGATGTTCGCGAACGCGACGCCCCACAGGAACGCGGGGAGGGCGGAGCCTGCCACGATCATGCGGTCGAACGAGCGCTTCCACCGCAGCGAGTCGCGCTGATGGCGGTACTCGAACGACACCCCGCGCGCGATGAGCGCGAGCAGGATCACCAGCAGCGGGAGGTAGAACCCGCTGAAGAGCGTGGCGTACCACTCCGGGAACGAGGCGAACAGCGCCGCGCCGGCGACGATCACCCACGTCTCGTTGAGGTCCCACACGGGCCCGATGGTGTTGATGATCTGGCGGCGGGCGATGTCGTCCTTGCCGAGGAAGGGGATCGACATGCCGACGCCGAAATCGAACCCGTCGAGCACGAAGTAGCCGACGAAGAGGAAGGCGACGATCCAGAACCAGAAGTGTGCGAGATCCATTTCCTTCTCCTAGTAGACCGTGGTGGGGGTGTTCTCGATGGAGTCGTCGTGCACGGCATCCGGATCGGGCAGGGGCTCGGGACCCTTCTGCGCGAACTTCACGATGAGACCGAACTCGACGATCGCAAGGCTCAGGTAGACCAGCGTGAAGGCGACGAGCGAGACGAGCACGCTCCATCCCGGGACGCTCGGCGAGACGCCGTCCTGCGTGAGCATGAGACCGAAGACGATCCACGGCTGGCGGCCCATCTCGGTGAACACCCAGCCCACCAGGCTCGCGAGCATCGGCAGCGGAGCCGTCCAGATCGCGATCCGCCACATCCACCCGGCGACGGGGCGCTTCGCGTTCTTGCGCGTGACCCACAGGCCGACGACGCTGACGAGGGCCGCGATGCCGCCGAGCGCGATCATCCAGCGGAAGGCCCAGTACGTGACCCACAGCACGGGGGCGAAGTTGCCGTCGACCTGGTCGGCGAACTGCGGGAACATCTCCTGGCTGTACAGCGTGTTCAGGTCGTTGATCCCCTCGACGCAGCCGTCGAGCGAGTGCGTCGACAGGATGCTGAGCAGGAACGGAACGCGGATCGAGAACAGTTCGCTCGTCCCGTCGGGGGTGCCGAGGGTGAAGATCGAGAACGACGCGTCCTGTCCGCAGACCGTGTTGAACGTCGCCTCGGCGGCGGCCATCTTCATCGGCTGGGTCGCGACCATGACCAGGCTCAGCTGGTCGCCGACGATCGCGACGAGCACGAACGACACCACGGTCGCCCACAGGCCGAACCGCAGGGTCTTGCGCATCATGTCGGTGTTGCGGCCGCGGGCCATGTGCCAGGCCGACACCGCGACCACGACCATGGCGGCGAACATCCAGCCGGCGAAGATCGTGTGCGGGAAGGCGGCGAGGGCGACGGGGTTGGTCAGCAGCGCCCAGAAGTCGACGAGCTCGGCGCGGTGACCCTCGGCCGACATCTGGTACCCGACGGGATTCTGCATGAACGCGTTCGCCGCGATGATGAAGTACGCCGACAGCGTCGCGCCGATGGATGCCATCCAGATGCTCGCGAGGTGGGCGAGACGGGGGAGCTTGTCCCACCCGAAGATCCACAGGCCGATGAACGTCGCCTCGAGGAAGAAGGCGAGGAGGCCCTCGAATGCGAGCGGGGCGCCGAAGACGTCGCCGACGAAGCGGGAGTAGGCCGACCAGTTCATGCCGAACTGGAATTCCTGCACGATGCCGGTCACCACGCCCATGGCGAAGTTGATGAGGAAGATCTTCCCGAAGAAGCGGGTGAGGTGCAGCCATCGCACGTCACCGGTGCGGTACCAGACGGTCTGGAAGACCGCCACGATCAGCGACATCCCCAGCGTCAGAGGCACGAAGAGGAAGTGGTACAGGGTCGTCAACCCGAACTGCCAGCGGGCGAGAGCCAGGGGGTCGAGCCACTCCATCGGGAGCCTCCGATCAAACCGGATTATGTGGTCAGACCACATGCTACGCCGGGCCCTCCCGCGCCGCCCGGCGATGATTCGGCGTCGAACCACCTCGTCGGTCTACGCTGAGACTTACCGGGAAAGTCTTTTTCCTGCGAACCGGTCCGGAGGCCGCATGTCGGTGCGTCAGAGCCTGCTCGCGATCCTCGATCGCGGCGTCTGCTACGGCTCCCAGTTGCGCGCCGAGTACGAGAGACGCACCGGGGCGAGCGTGAACGTCGGCCAGGTGTACACGACCCTCGAGCGACTCGAGCGCGACGGGCTCGTCGAGGGGGCGGGTGTCGATGACGAGGCGCGGGTGCTGTGGCGACCCACCGCCGCCGGCCGGATCGAAGCCCGCACCTGGCTGACGACCGCGTCGCTCGCGGAGGGCCGCGACGACGTCGCACTGAAGATCGCCCTCGCCGTGACGCTCCCGGGTGCCGACGTCGACGCCGTGCTGTCGGCGCAACGTTCAGCGGTGCGCAGCGCCCTGGGGGTGCTCGATGACGAGGTCGACGATGCGGATGCCGTGCCCGCGGCGATCGTGCGTGCTGCCCGGCGCGCGAAACTCGAGGCCGACCTGCGATGGCTCGACGAAGTCGAGCGGCTCACCGCCCTCGCCGAGCCCTTCGCCCTGTCGGACGAGCGGCCGCGGCGCGGGCGGCCCGCGCGCTCTACGGTGTAAGTCACGCGTACCCCCGACGGGGCGTTTCGTCAAGGGAGGCACCGCTCATCGGGAATGCGTGCACGCTGAGGACACCCCGGACGACCCAAGGAGTTCTCACATGGTCATGGAAGCACCGCTCAGCCGCCCGGGTGCGACGAAGGTCGCCGCGCGCTCCGCCGCGAATGCCGACGCCGTCGTCATCCCGCCGGCATTCACCGAGATCCCATGGACCCGGATCGACCTGGACCTGTACGAGGTCGCCCGCGACGGCTACATCGTCGGTTACGTGGAAGTCGTGGGGGCTGTCTTCGTCGCTCTCGGCGGCGCACGGTACGACCGTGCGGTCGAGGTCTCGCAGCACCTGACGTTCCACGCGGCCGTCGACGCGCTCGTGCGTCGCGTCTTCTGACGCCGTCCTCGGCGGGACGAGCCCCGGCCCGCGCGGTCAGCGCGCGAGCGTGTAGCCCGCTTCGTCGATCGCGCCGGCGATGTCGTCGTCGCTGATCCCGTCCGCACGCGCGATGCGCACGAGCGACGCGTCGCCGACGCGGAGGTCCACCGAGAGCACCTCGACGCCGTCGAGAGCCGAGAGTTCCTCGGTCACCGCGCGCACGCAGTGCGCGCACGTCATGCCCTCGACGGAGAGGACGTCGTCGCCGGTGGCGGCGGCGGGGGCGATGGATGCCCCGGCGTCGTGCCCGCAGCCGCACCCGTCGCCGCAGCCTCCACCGGCGGGAGTGGCGGCCGTGAGGCCGAGGTCGATTCGCTGTTCCGACATGGTGGTCTCCTCAGGAACGGACCAGGCGCGCGATGGCCTGGTTGGCTTCTTTCAGCTTCTCGTCGGCGACCGGCCCGCCCTGCGCGGCCGCCTCGGCGACGCAGTGCGAGAGGTGGTCGTCGAGGAGCGAGAGGGCGACGTTCTCGAGGGCCTTCGTGACGGCCGACACCTGCGTGAGGATGTCGATGCAGTACTGGTCGTCGTCGACCATGCGTGCGATGCCGCGCACCTGCCCCTCCGCCCGACGCAGGCGCTTGAGGAGGTCGTCCTTGTGGCCCTCGTATCCGTGCATGCCTCGATGATACCCCCGTGGGGTATGCCTAGCACCGTCTCGTGCGGTGTCAACCCCCTCGGTGCACGGCTCCTCGTGGCGGACAGTCGAAGCATCAGGAGGTCGACATGCTTTCCCGTCAGACCGGTGGTGGTCGGCGATGACCACCGAACCCTTCCCCACCGGACCCCACCGCCCCGTGCGCATCCCGCACCTGCCCCCGCTGCGCTCGCAGCGGCGAGAATCGAAGGATGACGCGAACACTGGCAGCGCTTCCGGGCGCCGCCCGGAGGCTGTGCCTCAGCCGACGAAACGGCGAGATCTGCACCCGTGAGGACGGGCACCGGGGCCTTCACCACCGCACCGGCGGCCGACTGCTCTGGAGCGATCTGCAGGCCGATCCGCCCGAGTGCCCCGGTGCGGGCTCACCGGCCGAACCGGCGGCGACGCTCGACGACGGGTTCCCCGACGGCCGCGCGGTGTGCCCGGTCTGCTGGGGCTTCGTGGCTCTGACCGACGACGGGACACTCGGACCGCACGACTCGTGGCGCGGTGACGAGTCGCGCGCAGAGGCGGATCGGCGGCGCGAATGGTTCAACGCGTTCGGCTGGTGACCCCCGCGCTCACCCTCGTGCCGCGGCCAGACCCGCTCGGCCGTCGACGACCTCGACCGTCTCATCCAGGGCACCCGCGTGTACGAGGTCGTGCGTCACGAGGAGGGTGGCGGTACCGCGGTCGTGCGTGAGCCGTGAGATCAGCGCCATGATCTCCGCGCCGCGGGCGCTGTCGAGCGCGCTCGTCGGCTCGTCCACCAGCAGCACGCGGGGCTTGTGCACGAGGGCGCGGGCGATCGCCACGCGCTGACGCTGCCCACCCGACAGCTGAGCGGGGCGGCGATCGGCGTGGTCGCCGAGGCCCACGGCATCCAGCAGCTCGTCGACGCGACCGCGCACGGCGGCGCGCCGCTCTCGACGGTCCCGACCCCCCAGCTCGGCCATCACGCGTAGCTGCTCGCGCGCGGTGAGGGCGGGCAGAAGCTGCGGCTGCTGGAACACGATGCCGATCCGCTCCCGCCGGAGCGCGGTGCGACTCGCGGCGCCGAGCGGAGTGGCATCCACTCCGTCGACGACGACGCGACCGGAGTCGGGACGGACGAGGGTGGCCGCCAGAGCCAGCAGGCTCGATTTGCCCGACCCCGACGGTCCGGTGATGCCCGTGACGAGGCCGGGGCGACCCTCGAGCGTGACGCGGTCGACGGCGGTGACGCGGGCGTCGCCGTCGGGGTAGGTGAGGGTGACGTCGTCGAGAAGGATCATCGGGTGCTCCCCAGGGCGGTGAGAGGGTCGGACTTCGTGACGGTGCGCAGTGACACCGCGGCTCCCAGCAGGCCCAGGGCGATCATGACGAGCGCCGGGGCGAGGGTGGTGAGGGGGCTCAGGACGAACGGCAGGGCGCCGCCGGCGAGCGCGCCGAGGGCGGCCGTCAGGGCGATGCCGACCCCTACTCCGACGATGAGCACGACGAGGGCCTGGCCCAGGGCGTCGCGCACGAGGGCGGGGGTGCTGGCGCCGAGGGCCTTGAGCACGGCGACGTCCCCGGCTCGTTGCATGGTCCACACGGTGAAGAACGCGCCGACGACCAGCGCCGAGACGCCGAACAGCATCGCGATCATGAGCCCGAGCGATCCGATCTCGGAGCGGAACGTCGGCAGCGCCGACAGGCTCGCCAGGGGAGTGGATGCCGTGGTCCCGGTGTCGGTGGCCACCGCGTCCCACGCGGGGTCGCCGGAAACGGCGAGCACGGTCGCCGCGCCCGTCCCGCCCAGGCGCTGGGCGAGCGTCTTCCACGCCACCGGGGTGAGGGCGACGACGGGGGTGTGGCTGTAGGAGAGGTCATCGCCGACGGAGGCGACGCGGAAGCCCTCACCGGCGATCGTCACCTCGCTCCCCACGGACGCGCCCAGGGTCTTCGCCGCGCCCGCGGACAGCGCAGCGTCGGTGTCGGACGGGGCGTTGAGCGCGAAGGCGGGGGAGTCGAGACCGAAGAGGGCCACGGCCCCCGACGCGGAGGGGCCCTCGGCGCGGGACTGCAGGATGCCGATCGGCACGACGCCGGTGACGCCCGCAGCGTCGCGCCACGCGGCGACGGTGGCGTCGACGATCGCCGACTCTCCGAAGGTCGCCGCCGCGTCTCCGGCCGGCTGCAGCACGAGCCGGTCGCCGGGGAGGGCCAGCACGGCCGAGACGTTCTGGGCGGCGAGGCCGCCGGTCAGGCCCGCGAGGAAACCCACGAGCAGGGTGATGAGGGCGACGACCGCCCCGATGAGGGCGAATCGCCCGCGGGCGAACCGCAGATCGCGCCATGCGACGTACACGTCGCCTCCTTCCGCCGGCGGATCTCACCGGCACCCCTCCAGCGTCCTCACCCGGCCCGCCGCGGTCATCGGCGCAAGGGGCGTTCCTGCTCTCCACCTTTCGGATGATCCGCCGCGGGCCCGGCATCCGTAGCCTGGAGATCGTCATGCCGCACCGCACCCTCGCTCCCGTCTTCGCGGGCCTGCGCGTCGGGCTCCACGTCCTGTTCGGGGCCCTCCTCGCGCTCGTCGTGGTGCGCGTGCTGGTGACCGACGGCTCCGTCACGGCTCTCGTGCTGGCGGGGCTGCTCGGCGGGGTCTACCTCGGCGGGCTGGCGGTCGCCCGCGCGCGCCGCCGGGCGGCGGCCGTGGTGTGGGTCGCGGTGCTGACCCTCGTCTGGGCGGCGCTGGTCTGGCTGGTGCCGGAGGCCGCCTACCTCGTCTTCCCGCTGTTCTTCCTCTACCTGCACGTGCTGCCCGGGGCCGCAGGGCCCCTCGCCGTGCTCGCGACGACAGCGCTCACGATCGCCGCCTTCGCGGTGCACGGGGGCCTGACGGTGGGCGGCGTCGTGGGCCCCCTCGTCGGCGCGGGCGTCGCACTGCTCATCGGCCTCGGCTACGCCGCGCTCGACCAGCGGGCCGCCGAGCGCGAGGCGCTCATGGCCGAGTTGCTGGCCACGCGCGACCGTCTCGCGGCCGCCGAGCGCGAGCAGGGCATCCTCGCCGAGCGGGCGCGGCTCGCGCGCGAGATCCACGACACCGTCGCGCAGGGGCTCTCGAGCATCCAGATGCTGTTGCACGCGGCGGAGCGGGCGGATGCCACGAGCCCGGGCCTCGCGCACGTGCGTCTGGCCCGGGAGACCGCCGCCGACGGACTCGCCGAGACCCGGCGCTTCATCCGAGAACTGTCCCCGCCCCGCCTCGACAGCGGTCTCGGCCCCGCACTCGAGCGCCTCGCGCGCGACTGGGGAGCACGCCAGAGGGTCGCGATCGACGTCGAGGTGGACGACGACGCGTCGCTGCCGATGGACGCGCAGACGGCGCTGCTGCGCATCGCCCAGGGAGCCCTCGCCAACGTCGCCCAGCACGCCGGCGCGGCGCGCGTCGGCATCCGTCTCACCCGGCTCGACGACGCGGTACGGCTGCGGATCGCCGACGACGGCGTCGGGTTCGATCCCGAGCGGGCGGAGGCGGCCGCGGCCGAGACCGATTCGTTCGGGTTGCGGGCCATGCGGGAGCGGGTCGGCCAGCTCGACGGCGCCCTCGAGGTCGACAGCGCACCGGGGCGGGGCACCGCCATCATGGTGACGCTCCCGGCGGGTGCGTCGTGATCCGCGTCGTCATCGCCGACGATCACCCCGTCGTCCGCGCGGGGGTGCGCGCTTTGCTCGATGCGGAGGCCGACATCGAGGTGGCGGGCGAGGCCGCGACCCCCGACGAGGCGGTCGCCCTGTCCGAGCGTCTCGCGCCGGAGCTCGTGCTGATGGACCTGCAGTTCGGCGACCGTGCCGCCGGTGCCGAGGCGACCAGGCGCGTCCGCGCGCTCGCCGCCCCGCCCTACGTGCTCGTGCTCACGAACTACGACACCGACGGCGACATCCTCGGTGCCGTCGAGGCGGGGGCCAGCGGGTACCTGCTGAAGGATGCGCCTCCCCACGAGTTGCTGGCCGGTGTCCGCGCGGCCGCGGCGGGGCAGAGCGCGCTCGCACCGGCGATCGCGGGTCGGCTGCTCGCGCGGTTGCGCGAGCCCCGCGTCACCCTGTCGGCGCGCGAGATCGAGGTGCTGCGTCTCGTCGCCCGCGGCGCGTCGAACGCCGACGTTGCGGCGCTCCTGCACATCACCGACGCAACGGTGAAGTCGCACCTCGCACACGTCTTCTCGAAGCTCGGCGTCACCTCGCGCACCGGCGCCGTCTCCGCGGCCCGGGCCCTCGGCATCCTGCGCTGACGGTTCGGACGCCGAGGCGGACGGCGCAGGCGACGACGTACGATGGGCGTCATGATCCGGGTGCGAGTGGTCGGCGTGGCCCTCGACCCGGCCCAGCAGCACGTCCTCCTGCTCTCGCCGCTCGACGCCGAGGTCGACGGGGAGCGCGTGCTCCCGGTGTGGATCGGTCCGCAGGAGGCGATGTCGATCCTCGTCGCGATCGAGGGCACCGCCTCGCCCCGCCCGCTCGCGCACGACCTCATGACGGCGATGCTGGGGGAGCTGTCGGCGACCGTCGACCGGGTCGAGATCACCCATCTCGAGGACGGCACGTTCTACGCCCGTCTCGTGGTCGACACCCCGCGGGGACAGCGCTCCTTCGACGCCCGCCCCTCCGACGCGATCGCCCTGGGAGCGCGTGTCGATGCGCCGATCTGGGTCGCCGACAGCGTCTTCGCCGAGGCGGGAGTGCCCGACGACGGGGTCGAGCTCGACCCGTCGCCCGAGGAGGAGCGGGTGGAGGAGTTCCGCCGGTTCCTCGACGACGTCGACCCCGAGGACTTCCAGGGCTGACGGTCCACCGGCCCCGCGACGCTCCTAGACTCGCGGAGGGGCTGCGCGCCGCGGCCTCATCCACGACGAACGGGGTACGAATGCAACTCGCCATGGTCGGACTCGGACGGATGGGCGCCAACATCGTGCGCCGACTCATGAGGGACGGTCACGACTGCGTCGTCTTCGACGTGAATCAGGATGCCGTGGCCTCCCTCGTCGCGGAGGGGGCGACCGGGGCGACGAGCGTCGCCGACCTCGCCTCGAAGCTGCAGAAGCCCCGCGCCGTGTGGCTCATGATCCCCGCCGGACTCACCGGGTCGGTGGTCGACCAGGTCGCCGAGGTGCTTGAGCCGGGCGACATCATCATCGACGGCGGCAATTCGAACTACCGTGACGACGTGCGTCGCGCGAAGAAGCTCGATGACAGCGGCATCCACTACGTCGACGTGGGAACCAGTGGCGGGGTCTTCGGCCTCGAGCGCGGTTACTGCCTCATGGTCGGCGGTCACGACGAAGCCGTCGCGCACCTCGAGCCCGTGCTGCGCACGATCGCGCCGGGACCGGGAGAGGTCGAGCGCACGCCCGGACGCACGGGCGACTACACGACCGAGGAGCGCGGGTACCTGCACTGCGGTCCCTCGGGGGCCGGGCACTTCGTGAAGATGGTGCACAACGGCATCGAGTACGGCATCATGGCCGCGCTCGCCGAGGGGCTCAACGTCTTGAACAACGCCGACGCGGGCCTGCACCAGGGCGAGCACTCGGCCGAGGTCGCCCCGCTCGAGGAGCCCGAGTTCTACCAGTTCGACATCGACACGGCGCGGGTGACGGAGCTGTGGCGCCGGGGATCGGTCATCTCGTCGTGGCTGCTCGACCTGACCGCGGCGGCTCTCGCGCAGAACCCCACGCTCGACGGACTCGCCGGTCGCGTCTCGGACTCGGGCGAGGGGCGCTGGACCGTCAAGGCCGCCGTGGACACCGGGGTGCCCGTGCCGGTGCTGGCCGCCTCGCTGTTCGAGCGCTTCGCCTCGCGGGGCGAGGACCACTTCGCCAACCAGGTGCTGTCGGCGATGCGTCTGCAGTTCGGCGGTCACCAGGAGCTGCCCGCCGGCGACGTGCTGGAGGCCGGTCAGAAGAAGGCCGAGAGCGGCCGGAGCTGACCACCCGCGCGCGCGTTCAGCGCGTCAGCAGGATCTGACAGATGAAGAGGCCCCCGCCGTCGTTCCACACCTCGACGGCGGGGGCTTCGCATGCGCCGTCCTCGGCGGTGAGCAGTCTGACTCCGGCGTCGTCGTAGAGCGCGTACGGGCCCACGGTGCCGCGGACGGCGGCCGAGACGCCCTGCGGGAGCTCGCCCACCGAGGCGAGCGCCTCGCGCAGCGGAGCACCGGCCTCCTCGGTGTAGTACGTCGCCGCGTCATAGTCGCGGCAATTGGCCGTTCCCCCCGATCCGAGCGGGAAACCCGTGCCCAGGCAGTAGCCGCCCGCGGGCATGTCGGGGAGCGTGCCGTGAGCGCTGCGGTACTTCTCGAAGATCTCCTGCCACTGCACGAGCTTCTGGGTGGCCTGCTGATTCGGGGTGGGCTGCGTCGAGGTGAGCACCCAGGCGAGGAATCCGAGAGCCCCGAGGATGACGACCCCGCCGACGATGAGGGCGGTGAGAGCGGCGGGGTGGAGGCGGGCGCGAGACGTGGACGACATGGCGAGCTTTCTCGAGGGGCGGGACGCGGGCGACGCGATGACGGATCGCGCCAGACTCGCATCCGCGGGGTCGGTCTCCGCGCGCGCTCACCGTCCCTCCCGCGGGGAAGCGTCGAAGGTTCACCCGCGTGCTCGCCCGCCCGGGGCCCCGCGTCGGATCGCCCCGGGCGGGCGGGGGAGACTAGGGGGATGAGCAGTTCGGCATCCACCCCCTCCGACCGTTACGTCGTCGCCACCGACGGTGCCTGCAAGGGCAACCCCGGCCCCGCGGGCTGGGCCTGGGTCGGCGAAGACGGCCACTGGGCCGCGGGCTCGATCCCCTCGGGGACGAATAACATCGGAGAGCTGCTCGGGCTCCTGCACGCGATCACCGACCACGCCGACGTGCGCGAGCTCGTCGTGCAGGCCGACTCGAAGTACGCGATCGACACGTACTCGTCGTGGATGGACGGCCACCGCCGTCGCGGGTGGGTGACGAGCGCCAAGAAGCCGGTGGCCAACCGCGGGATCCTCGAGGCGCTCATCGCCGCCCGTGATGCGCGACGCGAGGCGGGGCTCCCCGACGTCGTGCTCGAGCACGTGCGAGGACACTCGGGCCACGTGCTGAACTCGTGGGCCGACGAACGCGCGGTGCGCGCCTCGCAGCATGCGGCGAAGGGCGAGGAACTCATCTGGACCTCGCTGCGCGGTCTCGATCGCCTCGAGGTGCAGAAGGCGCCGCCCCGTTCCGCGGCGGACCGCAACGGCCGCTGAGACCGCCCGGTCAGCCGGCCCGCACCTCGGCCTCCTCCGCCGGGGTGAGTCCGGCGCGTCGGGGCCGATCGATCCCGCGCGCCCGTTCGTCGTCGAGGACGCGTCGCATCGTCTCGGCCAGAGGGCGGCGCCGACCACCGGATGACAGGAACGCGGCATCGCTGCGACGGGAGAAGCCCCGCGCCTCGGCGGGCAACCAGAGCGGGAGCGACCGCGGGCCCGTCCAGTACTGCACACCGCGGGACAGGAGGGTCTCGTCGTCGAGCGGGACGGTCTCGACGCTCGCACCGGCGGCCTCACGGGCGGCGGCGAAGACCGCGGCGAGCGGGAACTCCTCACCGACGGCGTTGACCGGACCGGTCACCTCGGCCGACCCCGCGCGCACGATCCATTCGGCGAGATCGTCGACGTCGATGCCCTGCGCGTGCCGGCCGCTCGGCTCGGGCAGGACCACCCGGCCTCCCCGCGCGAAACGGGCGGGCCAGTAGCCGAAGCGATCGGTCGGGTCGCCCGGCCCCACGATGAGCCCGGCGCGAGCCCGCAGCGCCCGCTCGCCCACGCGCGCGGTGGTCAGTCGCTCGGCGTGCACCTTGGCATCCGCGGACTGCTCGAGGTCGACGGGCTCGACGAGATCCGCGGACTCGTCGGCGAACGGCGCGCCAGAGTCGGCGTACACCGACACGCTCGACACGAGCGTCCAGTGCGCCGCCCGGTGGGCGAGGGCGTCGAGACCGGATGCCACGAAGCCCGGGTCCCACGAGAGCTCGACGACGTCGTCCCACTCGCCGTCGAGGTCGGCGTAGGCGTCGGAGTCGTTCCGGTCGGCGCGCACCAGCCGTGCTCCGGCGGGGACGGCTCCCGACTCTCCCCGGGCGAGACAGGTCACATCGGCGCCGGTGGACAGCGCCGCCGTGGCGAGGGCGCGGCCGAGCCAGGCGGTTCCGCCGAGGATGAGGATGCGTCGCATACGGCCAGCCAATCAGCCGCCGGACCGCGCGGCGAGCGGGTTCGCGCTCGGCGGACGCAACCCCTCGTGGGACGCAACGGCCGTCGGCGGCTGAGTCGGCTCAGGTCGCGCCCTCCGACGGTGCGGGTGTCCCCTGGTGGAACGTCAGGCGCGGGGGCGAGCCCTGCCACACCGACGAACGGCGACTGACGCGCTCCTCGACCGTGAGCAGGTAGTCCAGGAGCACCGTGTCGGGGGCGATGACGCGGCTCGACCGCTCGGCGATCCCGGCCGTCGACGTGCTGGACTCGGACCGCAGGGCGGCGACGACGGCCTCCCGCGTGAAGCGGCGCCCCGATTGCCCGATCTCCACGAAGTCGTCGTCCAGCAGCGGCTCGACCTGAGCGGGGTCCTGGCGCACCCGCGGGTCCAGCAGTCGCTCCTCGGCCGCCCACGCCGCGGCGACCAGGGCTGCGGCATCCCGGTCTCGTCCGCGGATCTCATACCGGCGCTCGATGCCGACGGTCGCGGCGCCCCACGCGCTCGCCGCGACGCGGCGCTGATGGGCGTCGAACGCGGCCTCGTCGACGAAACGCTCCTCGACGCGCCACACGAGGGGGTCGTCGGTGGGGTCGACGTCGAAGCAGACGCAGCCCGGTTCGGCCCGGGTGAGGGCGAGATGCGCGGGCAGGTGTGCGCGCACCCGCGCGGCTTCGGTCTCGTCGGCACAGCGGAGCGAGCCCGACAGCGTGACCTCGCGGCCGCGGTGGGGAGTCGAGGCAGACGTCATCCGCCCACGCTACGGGCTCAGGTGGCGGGGGATGCCAGCGACGGGGTCTTCGCGATGGCATCCTTCAGCACCTTCTCGCCCGGGAAGAGGGTGTCGTGGTACACGTCGCCGAAGGCGAAGGGGGCGCGCATGTGCCAGATCGAGACTCCCGTGCACCACGACGACCGCAGGGGGGCCTTCAGGACCGAGCGGTAGAGCAGCGCTTGCACGTCGTGGTTCAGGGCGCCCGTGGGCGGGGTACTGCCCTCCTGCTGGGCGAGACCGTCGACCCGCGGCTGCACGCCGACCTCGGTGATGAGGAAGGGGATGCGCAGCTGCGCGCACACGTCCTCGAGCTTTCCGAGGTGGTCGTCGGTGCGACCGTCGGCTCCGCGCCAGCCGCCGGCGAGCTCGTCGACGGTGATGTTCGGCGCGGACGGGGTGTAGACCTTGTCGGTCAGGCGGATCCACGAGTTGATGCCGAACACGTCGAGCAGCTGGGCCATGTGCGGGGTGCCCTGCGGCAGCCAGTACGTGTGCAGCAGATACAGCTCCAGCGTGGTGAAGGCGGCGGTGAGCTTCACCCCGGGCTCGGCCGTTCGCACCGTCTTCACGAGATCGACCCATTTCGCGTACTGCGCCGCGTCCGTCTGGCCCGGCTGCTCGCACGCGAGGGAGAGGTACTCGATCCCGTTGTCGGCGCAGAGGCCCGCGAAATGGACCATCTGCTCGGTCCACCGGGAGAAGAAGCCGTCGACGGATGCCGGGGCGTAGTTCGCGCGATAGAAGCCGTCGCCGTCCTTCTCGGTGGCGATGTGGGGCTTCAGCAGAGTGATGCGGACGCCGCGATCCTTCGCGAGGGCGAACACCTTGCGGATGCGATCGTCGGACACGCGGGTGAACGTCGTCGAGGTGGCATCCGGGATGTAGCAGAGCACGACGAGGGTCGCGTGAGCGCCGAGGAGGGCGATGCGGTCGAGTTCGCGCGCCGTCGCGGAGAGGGGGGTCTTCTCGTCGAGGCTGAGCGAGATGCTCAGGTCGCGCCTGATGTCGCCGACCGTGCCGGCGAATCGGCGCCGCCGACGGTCGTCGTCCCGGCGCACCTCGATCGTGAAGGCGTACGGGCCCTGGGTCGTCGGTCGTCCGGCGAGGGTCGCACCGACGATCGCGAGGCCCGCGGGGAGTTCGCCGTCGACGAGCGCCAGCGTCGCGTCGTCGGCTTTCGACAGCGGGCGGCGGACGGTGTCCCACACGTGGAGGTCGAGGTCGGCGGGCGTGCTCGCGCTCGGAGAGGGGGATGCGCCGGAGGCGCTGTTCGACGCAGACATGACGGGCTCTGCCGGAGCGCCGTTGGTGATGACCGTTGCGGCCGCGGCGCTCGCGGCGCCCAGGGCCACCACTCCGAGACCGCCTAGGAGAAGGCCGCGTCGTGAAACGTCCATATCGGCCCCTTCCCGATGCGATGCCGTGAGATGCGCGATGCCGTGTGATGCGCGGTGTCGACGTCGACCGGTGAGGGCCTCGGGGCCCGCCGTCCCAGGCTAGGGCGCGCGGCGGGCGGCGCGACGCCTCAGCGCCGGGATCTGCGTCGATTCTGGGTCTTCTCCCGGGCGGACGGCGCCCGGATGACGCCGGTTACGCTGGGAGACCCGTCACTTGAGGAGTCACTGTGTCATCCGACGAGCGCGCCCGGCGCATCCGCATCCTCCGCACTGCATCGCTCGCCGTCGCGGGTGTCGGAGCGTCGATCGCGATGGCGGTCCTGGGGTCGTGGTGGGCGCCGCTCATCCTGCTCCTCGCGACGGCCGGCGCCGTCCTGGTGATCTGGAAGTCCGACAGCGCGCTCGCCGCCCCTCGCGCCGTCATCCCCGTGCTGGTCGTCGTCAGTGCTCTCACCGTGGCGGGTCTTCTCGGCATCGCCGGTGTGCTGCCGACGGGATGGGCGTGGGCGGCGCTGGGCGCGTACGCGGTGGCCTGGGGCGAATACCTGCTTTCGCAGACGGTCGCCCGCTCGCGCGGCGTCACGGCCTGGCGCTGACCGGCGCCGGCCGCTCCAGACAGATGAGATCGGGGCGGTCGTCCCACGAGGCGACGACCGTGAAGCCCCGGCGTCGGTAGAGGCGGACGGCGTCCTCCCGCCAGCGCCAGACCGAGAGGCGCACGGGTGTGACGGCATCCGCGAGGGCCGTGTCGAGGAGCGCGGACCCGACCCCTCGACCCCGTGCCGGCGGAGTGGTCCACAATCGCGAGAGCTCCACGGCGACGGGCGAGACGCTTACGACGACGATGCCGCAGTCGACGCCGTCGACCGTGGCGATGAGCACCCGGTTCCCCGCGAAGGCCGCCGCGGGGTCTTCGATCTCACGGGCGTAGCGACCGGCCAGCGTCGCCCCCGGCGTCGCGAGCCCGCGTTCGGCCTTCTCCGACTCCGTCCGGCGCAGGTAGTCGCTGAGCAGTCTCGAGACCGAGGCGGCGTCTCGGGGGAAGACGGCGGTCCGCACGACGGTCATTCCTCCACCGTACGACTGCTTCCGAGACGACGAACGGACCCGGATGCCGAGCGGGCGGCATCCGGGTCCATCCGGGGTGGTCAGACCGTCGCGAGCGTCGGCTGCCAGCCGAGGGCGGGCGCGACGTGCGTCGCGAAGTTCTCGACGAGGCGGAGGTTGAACTCCACGCCCATCTGGCTCGGGATGGTCAGCATGAGGGTGTCGGCGCTCATCACGGCCGCGTCGTTCTGCAGCTGCTCCACGAGCACCTCGGGCGGCGCGGCGTAGGTCTTGCCGAACGTCGAGCGCATGCCGTCGATCACGCCGATCTGGTCGCTGCCCGCGGACCCTCCGAAGTACATCTCGTCTTCGGCGGTGACGATCGGGAAGATGCTGCGGCTGACCGAGGTGCGCGGCTCCCCGGCGTGCCCCGCCTCGCGCCACGCGGCGCGGAACGCGTCGAGCTGCTGGGCCTGCAGGATGTCGAACGGCGTGCCGTCGGCCTCGGTGAGCAGCGTCGACGACATGAGGTTCACCCCCATGCGCCCCGCCCACTCCGCGGTCGCGGTGGTGCCGGCGCCCCACCAGATGCGCTTCTTCAGGCCGGGGGAGTGGGGCTCGATGCGCTGCAGACCCGTTCCGCCGCCGAAGGGGCTTATCGGGTCGCGCTCGGCGAGACCCTCGCCCTCGATCGCGCGCAGGAAGAGGTCGAAGTGATCGCGGGCGATGTCGGCGCCACGCGGGTCCTGCGACCCCGTGTACCCGAACGCCTCGTAGCCGCGCTGCACCGTCTCGGGTGACCCGCGGCTCACGCCGAGGGCCAGGCGGTTGCCGCTGATGAGGTCGACGGATGCCGCCTCCTCCGCGAGCATGAGCGGGTTCTCGTACCGCATGTCGATGACTCCGGTGCCGACCTCGATGCGGGAGGTGCGCGCGGCGATCGCCGCGAGCAGCGGCATGGGCGCCGCCTGCTGACGGGCGAAGTGGTGCACCCGGAACGAGATGCCGTTCACGCCGAGGTCGTCCATGCCCTGGGCGAGGTCGATCGCCTGGAGCATCGAGTCGCCCGCGGAGAGATGGTGTCCCCCGCCGAGGGGGCCGTAGTGGCCGAAGGAGAGTGTGCCGAAGGAGCGCATACGCGGTGCAACGCACGGCATCCTGATCTATTCCCACGCATGTAACGCGAGATGGCCCGGACGCCCGCGAGGTGTGGAAGCATTTCGAGAATGGACGATGGCGTGCGGGAGGAGCTGCGGCGACTGCGCGCGCGGGCGTACGGTCCGAGCGCCGACATCTCCGCCGACCCGGCCGCGTACGAGCGGCTGCTCGCGCTGGAAGACCTCGAGCGGTCCGAGCGGGCAGCTCCGGCGGTCGGGACGGCACCGGTTCCGTCAGCCTCGGCTCCGACGGTCCCGCCTCCCTCGGCCCCGGCGGTCGGCGCCGCGGCGCCCGTCGACGGTGACGAGGAAGCCGAGCCCGAGGAGGATGTCGCGCGCGAGCGCGCCCCGCTCCTGCGCTCCAAGCGCACCGTATGGGCGTGGGCACTGTCCCTCGCGTTCGTTGCGGCGCTCGCGAGCGCGGCGACCACCGTGGGGGTCGGGTTCGTGCCGGTCGCCGCGTCCGTGGGAGCGCCGCAGGTGGCGACCCTCGTCGAGGATCCGGGCGCGCAGAGCCCCACCATCTTCGGACAGCGCACGGGGGACGAACGGGGTTTCGCGGACTTCTACGGAGTGAGCGCCTTCGTCGGCACGGCCCAGGTCGATGCGAGCGAGAATCGCAGCTCGTGCCTGTATCTGCTCGACACCGACGAGGTCGGGCAGGACGGCACCACCGGCTTCCGCGGCAACTTCGTCTACGGCGGATGCGGGGCGGGGATCTTCCCCGCCACCGTGCAGTTCGTCGTCGCCGACGGCATGCCGGACGCCTTCATCGAGCGCTTCCCGGTCGGCACGAGCGTGCAATTCGTGTACGACGGCGAGAACGTGGGCGTCTTCAGCGACGCGGGGTGAGGCACGGGGTCGCCAGGCGCGAGCGGTGGGGCCGGTGGCTTCGACGGACTCAGCCGCCTCGGGTGCGGGCTCAGCCGCCTCGGTTCGGCGCAGCCGCCCTGGTTCGGGTCCGGGCGCCTCGGTTCGGGCTCCGCCCTGGCGGCCCCGAGCCTGTCGAGGGGTCCGCCCGCCCGGCGGATGAGAGGGTGGGGGAGTGACCCCCCTCCTCGAGCACGTGCCGACCGGCAGCGATCCGGATGCCGTGTACCTCGGCTTCGTCGAGTGGGCGGCCTCGCGCGGGCTGACGCTGTACCCGGCGCAGGACGAAGCGATCATCGAGATCGTGTCGGGGGCGAACGTCATCCTGTCGACCCCGACCGGCACGGGGAAGTCCCTGGTCGCGGTCGCCGCGCACGCGGCATCCCTCTCCCGAGGCGGCCGCACCTATTACACGGCGCCTATCAAGGCGCTCGTGAGCGAGAAATTCTTCGCGCTCGTCGACATCTTCGGCGCCGAGAACGTCGGGATGGTCACCGGCGACTCCTCGGTCAACGCCGAGGCGCCGATCGTGTGCTGCACGGCGGAGATCCTCGCCAACCTGGCCCTCCGCCAGGGCGCCGCCGCCGATGTCGATCAAGTCGTCATGGACGAGTTCCACTACTACGGCGAGGCCGACCGCGGCTGGGCGTGGCAGGTGCCGTTGCTGCTGCTGAACCGCGCGCAGTTCATCCTCATGTCGGCCACCCTCGGTGACGTCGAGGACATCGCCGACGACCTCTCGCGCCGCACCGGTCGGCCCACGGCGAGAGTCACCGGCGTCGAGCGCCCGGTGCCGCTGCACTTCGAGTACGCCCGCACGCCCGTGCACGAGACCGTGCAGGAGCTGCTCGACACGAAGCAGGCGCCGATCTACGTCGTGCACTTCTCGCAGGCCGCGGCCATGGAGCGCGCGCAGGCGCTGTCGTCGATCCGCATCATCGGCCGCGAGCAGCGCGACGAGATCGCCGAGGCGATCGGCGGGTTCCGTTTCACCACCGGCTTCGGCAAGACGCTCTCGCGGTACGTGCGCGCCGGCATCGGCGTGCACCACGCCGGCATGCTGCCGCGCTACCGCCGCTTGGTCGAGACGCTCGCGCAGCGGGGGCTGCTGCGCGTCATCTGCGGTACCGACACGCTCGGGGTCGGTATCAACGTGCCGATCCGCACCGTGCTCATGACGGCGTTGACCAAGTACGACGGCACGCGCATGCGTCAGCTCTCGGCGCGGGAGTTCCACCAGATCGCGGGGCGCGCGGGCCGCGCCGGCTACGACACCGCGGGCACCGTCGTGGTGATGGCGCCCGATCACGAAATCGAGAACGCAGCGCAGATCCTCAAGGCCGGCGACGACCTCAAGAAGCAGAAGAAGATCGTCCGCAAGAAGGCGCCGCAGGGCTTCGTCAACTGGACCGAGCAGAGCTACGACCGTCTCGTCGCGGCGGAGCCCGAGCCGCTCCAGCCGCAGATGACGCTTTCGGCCGCCATGTTGATCAACGTCATCGCGCGCGGCGGTGACGTGTTCGGCAACGTCCGCTCGCTCGTGTTCGACAACCACGAGCCCCGCGCCCGCCAGTACGAGCTCGCGCGGCGCGCGATCGCGATCTTCCGCACCCTGGTGCAGGCCGGCGTGGTCGAGGCGGGGGCCGACGGCATCCGGCTCACCGTCGATCTCCAGCCGAACTTCGCACTCAACCAGCCGCTGTCGCCGTTCGCGCTCGCCGCGATCGAGATGCTCGACCCCGAGGTCGAGCTCGGCAGGGGACCGGATGCCGCGCCCCCGGCGTCATCGGTCGGCACGGGGCACTACGCGCTCGACGTCGTCAGCGTGATCGAGGCGACGCTCGACGACCCGCGCCCGATCCTGTCGCAGCAGCAGTTCCGGGCGCGGGGCGAGGCGGTCGCCGCGATGAAGCGCGAGGGCATCGAATACGACGAGCGGATGGAGCTGCTCGAGGAGATCACCTGGCCGAAGCCCCTGGAGGAACTGCTCGCGCAGGCGTACGAGGTGTTCGCGTCGAGCCAGCCCTGGATCCGCGATTTCGAGCTCTCGCCCAAATCGGTCGTGCGCGACATGTTCGAGCGGGCCTGCTCCTTCGGCGAGTACGTCTCGCTGTACCAGCTCGCGCGCAGCGAGGGTCTGGTGCTGCGGTACCTGAGCGATGCCTATCGCGCGATCCGGCAGACGGTGCCGGTCGACGCGCAGACGCCCGACCTGCTCGATCTCATCGCGTGGCTCGGCGAACTGGTGCGGCAGGTCGACTCCAGCCTCGTCGACGAGTGGGAGCAGCTCATCAACCCGGCAGACGATCCGGATGCCCCCGTCGTGCCTCCGGCGCCGCCGTCGATCCTCACCAACCGCCGCGCGTTCGTCGTGCTCGTGCGCAACGAGATGTTCCGGCGCGTGCAACTCGCTGCTCTGCAGCGGGACGAGGAGCTCGTCGAGCTGGATCCGGATGCCGGCTGGCCCGACGTTCTCGATCGCTACTTCGACGAGCACGACGCGATCGGCACGGGCGGAGCGGCACGCTCGTCCGCTCTGGTCGACATCGACGAGTCGTCGGCCTCCGACGGCGTGTGGCGCGTCGAGCAGACCATCGACGACCCCGCGGGCGACCACGACTGGCGCATCCGCGCGGAGGTCGACCTCGCGGCATCCGAGGAGGAAGGCACCGCGGTGGTCCGGGTCACCGAGGTGCTGCGGCTCTGACGCCTCCTCCCCGATCCTGCGATGGGTGAAGTTCTCCACCGATCGCACGTGCGCATGTGATTTCCGGTGAGCGGCGTCGTACAGTGAACGCACGCCGCGCACAGGAAGGATCGGCCGTGACTCTCGACATCGCACAGGTGTTCATCGCCCTCGCCGCGTTGTTCCTCACGTTCTCTGCGGCGATTCTGGGCGGCGTGAAATGGATGCTCGATCGGGTCGAGCGTCGGACCGACCGCAACTTCGCGCAGGTCGACCGGAGGTTCGAACAGGTCGATCAGCGCTTCGAACAGATCGATCACCGGTTCGACCGCCTCGAGGCCCGCATGGAGCGGGCGGATGCCCGCATGGACCGCGCTGACGCACGGTTCGACGAGCGGATGGCGCGTATCGACGCCCGCGAACGGCAGATCGACGACCGGCTGCTCAAGATCGACGCGAACATTCTCGACATCACCGCGAGAATCGCCGGCATGAATGACAGCATCGTGGAGATGAAGGCCTCGCTCGCGCGGCTCGAAGGCCCGCACCCGCCCCTGCTGATCGCGCGCGGCTGACGCTTCCCGTCCGCGCCGACCATCGGTGCGGCGCCCGGGCCCTCGCACGAACGCCGGATGCCGAGGCCCTGAGGCCCCGGCATCCGGCGTGATCGGTTCCGCTCAGGACTTGCGGGCGACGCGGTTCTCGGCGCTGACCATCCATGACAGCTGCTCGAGACGCTCGAGCACGCCGTGCAGGATGTCGGCGCTCGTGGGGTCTTCCTCGTCGACGTCGTCGTGCACGTCGCGGACGGTGCCGACGACGGCATCCAGGCGCTCGGTGATGAGGTCGATGACCTCGGCCGTGTCGACCTCGCCCTGCGGGAACTCGGGGAGAGTGGTGGTCTCGGCGACCGTGTCGCTGCGCCCGTCGGGCAGGGCGTGCAGCGAGCGCATGCGCTCCGCGATCTCGTCACCGAATTCGCGCGCGGCGTCGATGATCTCGTCGAGCTGCAGGTGGGTGTCGCGGAAGTTCTTGCCGACGACGTTCCAGTGGGCCTGCTTGCCCTGGATCGACAGCTCGATGAGGTCGACCAGCACGGCCTGGAGGGCGTCGGTCAGCTGCTCCGACGCCTGGAACCCCTTCTCGGCGTTCTGCTCGTCGGTGGTCTCCGGACCGCTGCCTCCGCGCGCGGGGCGGCGACGGTTCTTGGTGGGGGCGTCCTTCGTGGTGGTGGACATGCGCGTTCCTTTCGCTCACGGTCGGTAGCGACGTTAGGCCGCAGGCTCGAGCGGGCGGCGGGGGTTGCGAGCGCGTCGGAGGAGAGGTACCGGAGCCGCGTCCGTAGCCGCTCGGACGCCATACGACAACCCCGGGGGAGCCTCGGCACGCGATTCCTACCGTGAAGACGTGCCTCCCACTCCTCCCGCACCGTCTCGGCCCCTTCGCGACTACGCCGCGATCGGCGACGGCCGAACGGTCGCGCTCATCGGCCTCGACGGTTCGGTGGACTGGCTTCCGCTACCCAACATCCACTCGCGCCCGGTCTTCGCGCGTCTCGTCGACGAGTCGGCGGGAGGCTGCATCGAACTGGCGCCCGTGGAGGAATACGAGGTCTCTCGGCGGTACATCCCGCGCACGAACGTCCTCGAGACCACCTTCACAACCGCCTCCGGGGTGGCCACCCTCACCGACGCGATGGTCACGGGCATCGCCGGACGCCTGCCGTGGGCCGAGCTCGCCCGCCGCGTCGACGGAGTGAAGGGCGAGGTGGAGTTCGCGTGGTGCGTTCAGCCGGGCACGATGCTGCGCTCCGCGGCCCCCTGGACCGAACGCATCGACGGCTTCTCGGTCATGCGCATCGGCCATGTCTCGCTCGCGGTGACGGGCCACGAGCACGGAGTCCATGGAGACCCGGATGCCCGCAACGAGAGCATCGACGGAGGGTTCACGACCACGAAGGGCTCGCGGCACCTGCTCGTCATCGCCGCGACCGAGGGCGAGCCCCTGCGCATCCCGGACGCGAAGAACGTGGACCGGGGCATCGACCGCACGATCGGCGGTTGGCAGATGTGGTCGGACGAGTTCTCCTACGAGGGTCCGTGGGCCGACGACGTGCAACGCAGTGCCCTCGCGCTCAAGCTCCTGCTGTTCAGCCCGACCGGGGCCATCGCCGCAGCGGCGACGACATCGCTGCCCGAGAACCCCCGCGGCGGCAAGAACTGGGACTACCGCTTCGCATGGGTCCGCGACCTCGCCTACACCGCGCACGCGTGGGTGGGGTTCGGTCTGCGCGAGGAGACGCACGCGGCGATCTCGTGGCTGCTGCGGACGATCCGCAAGAACGGTCCTGAGGTCCAGGTGATGTACACGCTCGACGGCGACGCCGAGATCGGGCTCGAGAAGCACGAGGTCCCGGGGTGGAACGGCAATCAGCCGGTCGTCACGGGCAACCCCGCGCAGGGGCAGCTGCAACTCGGCGTGTACGGCGACCTCATCGCGCTGTGCCGCACCTACGTCGAGGCCGGCAACCGCCTCGACACCCAGACCGGGCGGCTCCTCGCCGACGTCGCCGATCGCACGTGCGACCTCTGGCGTCGCGAGGACTCGGGCATGTGGGAGCTCCCGGAGCTCCGCCATTACACCTCGTCGAAGATGGGGTGCTGGAAGGCCCTCGACGACGCCCAGTGGCTGGCGGACGGCGGGCACATCCCCGACAACGGCGACCGCTGGCGCGCCGAGCGGGATCGCATCCACCGCTGGGTCGAGGAGCGCTGCTGGTCGGACGAGCTTCAGGCCTACACGATCGCGCCCGGCAGCGAAGACCTCGACGCCTCCGTGCTGCTGCATGCGCCGACGGGATTCGACCGGGGCGAGCGCATGTCGAAGACCCTGGATGCCATCACGGAGCGCCTCACGACCGAGAACCACCTCGTCTATCGCTACACCGGCATGGACCAGGAGGAGCAGACGTTCGTCGCCTGCGCCTTCTGGCGAGCCACCGCCCTGGCCTGCGTCGGTCGGCACGACGAGGCCCTCGAGGCGATGGACGCCCTCGTCGCCCAGGGCAACGACGTCGGGATCTACTCCGAGATGATCGCCGAGTCCGACGGGGCGTTCTGGGGCAACCTGCCGCAGGCGCTCAGCCATCTCGCCCTCATCAACGCCGCCCTCGTCATCCGCGACCTCGTGGACGACGCCGTGCTGAACAACCGCTGACCCTCCCGTCGAGGCGCCGTGCCTCGGCATCCCCCCATGAAAGGACTCGCCATGAGCACGCAGTACACCTTCACCGACCCGGCGAAGCTCTACGCCGACATCGACCCGCAGTCGCAGGACGAGAAGGAGCCCGGCCTCGATGCCGAGCTGACGCCGAAGGCCGCCCTCGGCGAGGACACCTACGTCGGCAGCGACCGACTCACGGGGCGCAAGGCGCTCATCACCGGCGCCGACTCCGGCATCGGCGCGGCCACCGCCATCGCGTTCGCCCGCGAGGGCGCCTCGGTCGCGATGTCGTACCTGCCGCAGGAGCAGGTGGATGCCGATCGCATCGCCGGCATCCTGCGCGAGGCCGGCGCGACCGTGGTGCAGATCCCCGGCGATCTGCGGGAGCGCGAGTACGCGCGCACGCTCGTGAAGGAAGCGGTCGAGGGCCTCGGCGGGCTCGACATCGTCGTCAACAACGGCGGCAAGCAGATCTTCAACGAGGACGTCACCACGCTGACCGACGAGCAGTTCGACGACACCTTCAAGACGAACGTCTACGCGATGTTCTGGATCTGCAAGGAGGCCGTGCCGCACCTGCAGCCCGGCTCGACGATCATCAACACGACGTCGATCCAGGCGTACTCGCCGGCGCCGATCCTCGTGGACTACGCCTCGACGAAGGCGACGATCAACACCTTCACCAAGGCTCTCGGCCAGCAGCTGGCGCCCAAGGGCATCCGCGTCAACGCGGTGGCACCGGGACCCATCTGGACGCCGCTGCAGGTCACCGACGGACAGCCCGACGAGAAGGTCGACGAGTTCGGCGAGGAGACGCCGCTCGGACGCATGGGTCAGCCCGCCGAGCTCGCCCCGGCGTACGTGTACCTCGCGTCGGCCGAGTCGAGCTACGTCATCGGCGAGACGCTGAACGTCAATGGCGGCATGCCCACGCCGTAAGCGCTGCACCGCGAAGGGTCGTCGTCCGGGTTCGGACGGCGGCCCTTCGGCGTGTGCCGGGGGTGCGGTCCCTTCGACGGGCTCAGGGACCTCGCGTGCGGCTCGCGACCTCGCGGGCGGCTCGGGGTCCTCGCGGGCGGCACGGGGCGCTCGCGCGCGGCACGGAGGCGTGGCGTGGGGACGAGAGGTGGCTGAGCCTGTCGAACCCACCGGGAGCGGGTCAGGCGTCGAGGCGTTTGCGGTAGAAGATCTCGCCGTCGGCGGTGGTCTCGGTGCGGTGGTAGCCCTCGCGCTCGTACAGGCGCTGGTTGGCCTCGCTCAGCCCGCCCGTGAACAGCTCGGCCTCGGTCGCCCCGGCCTCCCGTCCGCGCTCCTCCACCGCCGCGAGCAGGAGCGTTCCCAGGCCCTCGCCCTGCTGGTCCGGCGCGATCGCCAGCCGGCCGATCAGCAGCAGATCGTCGTCGCGGCGGGCCCGCACGGCACCGACGATACGGGTCCCGCTCACCGCGACGCAGCCGAGGTTCTCGACGAGCTCCGCGGCGAGCTCCTCGAGGGTCTGGGTGAGCGGCGGCATGTCGGGATCGCCGTAGATGAGCGCCTCGCTGGCGAAGGCGGCGCGCTGGATCGTCAGCACCTCGCCGGCGTCGTCGGGGTGGATGGGGCGGATGACGGGCTCAACGGTCATGGGGTTCTCTCCCGGCGGTTTCGAAGCGGAGGTTAACTATCATGGGGCGTGCTGCGACGTCTTTCAGGGGTCTCGCGCATCTCGCCATGAACGACTTCTTCGACTCGCGCGTCCGTACCGACGGCGTCGCCGACACGCAGGCCTGGCTCCAGGCGCAGTACGGGCACGTCGACGTCCTGGCCGACCACGCGTCGATCTCCGAGCACGCCGTCGGCGACGAGTCCTTCGCACTGCGACGCCTCGCCTGGGAGTGCCGAGCCGAGATCGTCTACGAGGCCGACCGCTTCTTCTTCGCCACCTCGGGCCCCGGATACGCGTGGCGCATCGGATCGCGCGCGGGTGACTACAGCGTGGAGCCGGGCATCGTCGAGCCCGGCCACGAGCTGATCGGCCGCCCCGACAAGACCGAGGTGCAACTGCTGTCGTTCGATGCGCAGTGGCTCCGCGAGACGGCTCGGACGATCTACGGCGACGAGGCGCTGGAGATCCGCTTCGGTGACACCGGTCCCGTGTCGAGGCGGCTGCGCGATTACTGGCTGGCGACCGTGCGCTGGGCGCTCACGCAGACGCCGCTTCTCGCCGAGCCGCTCGTTCGCGCTCACGTGCGCCGGGCGCTCGTCGCTGCGACGCTCGAGGCGTTCCCCCTCCTCGGCGATCCGCGCGAGCGGCGGGCTTCGGCGATCGAGCAGGCGGCGGTGTACGCCGCGGCGGTCTCGTGGATCGACGATCACGCGTCGCTGCCCGTCACGATCGACGACGCCGCTCGGGCGGTCGGGACCTCGACGCAGGGCCTGCGTCGGGCATTCCTGGCCAATGGGCACTTGGCATCCACCCCGGAGGACCACTTGGCGCACGCGCGGCTGAGCGCCGCGCACGCGGATCTGCTCGCGGCCGACCCCACGACGACGAGCGTCGTCGACATCGCGGCCCGCTGGGGGTTCGTCGATCTGGCGGCCTTCGTCCAGGCCTACCGCGACGCGTATCGCACGACGCCGCGGCGGACGCTGGATCGCTGACTCAGCGATCGCGGTCGGTGTACTCGCCCGGGTCGTCGAGGTCCTCGCGCGCTTCGTGGCCGCTCGGCTGCTCGACGTCGGTGTAGGCACCGGCCTCGTCGGCGCGCGGGCGGCTCTCGCTGCCGTCGGCGTTCTCGCGGTCGACGTACTCGCCGGGCTGGTCGGCGCTGCCGCGGTCCATCTCGCCGTCGGGCAGCTGGACGTCGGTGTACTCGCCCTCGCCGGGTCCGGTGCCGTGTCCGTTGGCGTGTTCGGTGACGTCGCGATCGGCCATTGCCGCCTCCTCGGGGTCGTGGTGTGCTCGACGCTAGCCGCCGGATGCCGTGTCGGCGACCGTCTTGACACGCTCATGTCGGCCGGCTCGGCGCGTGTCAAGGGCGCGGCCCGGGCCCACCCGGAGGTGCAGGGTGGACCGTATGCCAGCTCTCGCCATCATCCTCGTCATCGTCGGCCTCGTGCTCCTGTTCCTCGGCGTCTTCGTCGAGGCCGTCAAGTTCCTGCTGTGGATCGGGATCATCATCCTGATCATCGGCATCATCGCCGCGCTCATGCGCTTCATCCGTCGACAGGTCTGACCACCGGTCTCACCGACGCCGCTCCGGGCGTGCCGCCTTTTCGAGGCCGCGCCGGGGCGGCGTCGTCGTTCAGCCGGCGAAGATGTCGCGCGCTCGGGGCCGACGCGATGCGGCGACGTCGTCGAGGGCGCCACCGAGCTCGGCGAACTGGAAGGTGAACCCGGCCTCGGTCAGGCGGCGGGGGAGCGCCCACCGGCTCTTGAGCACCAGCTCGGGCTCGTTGCGCAAGACCGCCATCGCCGGGTCGAGCATCCATCTCCACGCGGGCAGGCCCCACGGCATCCGGGCCACCCTCCGAAGCTCCCGCATGAGGGTGCGGTTGTCGCTGACGCCCGGGGCGGAGAGGTTGACGGGCCCTGAGAGCGTGTCGTGGTCGCGCAGGAAACGGACGGATGCCACGACGTCGTCGATGTGGATCCAGCTGAAGCGCTGGTGTCCGCGCGTCCGGTGCCACGACGACCACACCGGTCCGGTCGGACGGGCGCCGATGCCGCGGTAGCGCCGGTGCGGGAACCACCAGCTGTCGATCTGGGGCCCGCCGACTCCGAGTTTCGCGAGGGCGAACAGCATGCGCGTGGCGGGGCCGTCGCCGAGGACGATGGCCATGCGCAGCGCGACGCGGCGTGTCGCGGGCAGCTCGCCGGCGAAGAACGCGCGCTCCCAGCTTGTGGCGACGTCGACCGAGAACCCGTCGCCGAGCACGCCCTCGATCTCGTCGTTGCCGCGCTCGGTCTCGTGCCGGTAGATCGTGGCGGTGGAGGCGTTCATCCAGACGCGTGGAGGCGTTTCGGCCGCAGCGACGGCGGTGTGCAGCGCGCGCGTGGTCTCGACGCGGGAGCGGAGGATCTCGTCGCGATTCGCGTCGGTGTACCGGCACGACACGATCTTCCCGGCGAGGTTGACCAGCACGTCGGCGCCGTCGATCAGGCGCCCGATCGCCGGTGCATCCCCCCAGACCGCGGACCCCGTGCGGCCGACGGTGTAGACGTCGTAGCCGTCGTCCTCGAACGCGCGGGTCAGTGCCCGCCCGACGAAGCCGCTCGCGCCGGCGATGACGGCGCGCGGGCGTGAAGCGGGTCGGGGTCCGCCGTCGCGGTCCGCGGGGTGATCGGTCACGGGGGCTCCTGTCGTCGGTCGATGCTACCGACCGAGTCGCGCAAACCGCCGATCCTCGGCGCACAGCCTGGTCGTCGGGCGCGGAGCGGGTCCTCCGGTGCTGCCACAATGAGTCCATGCGACGACAGAGCCGGGCCCCGCGCGTCGCGCGCGGCGCCGTGGCGGCATCCGTCGCCACCTTCGTCGCCCTGCTCTCCCACGTCTCCGGCGGCGGGGAGGTGCCCGGCCTCTTCGGGGTCGTCGTGCCCCTCGCCCTGTCGTTCGTCGTGTGCACCGTCCTGGCCGGACGCCGGCTCTCGCCGGCGCGTCTCGGGCTCGCGGTCGCCCTCAGCCAGCTGCTCTTCCACACGCTCTTCGTGCTGGGCAGCTTCCAGCCCGGGGTCGCGGGTCACGTCCACGGTGCGCCGCTCCTGCTGACGGGTGACGCCACCGCACCGGTCGTCTCGGTGGATGCCGCGATGTGGGCCGGTCACCTCGTCGCGGCCGTCGCGACCACGGCGATGCTGTATCGCGGTGAGCGCACGGTCGCCGTCCTCGGGGCGCTCGCCGGTCGCTGCGTCGCGTGGGTGCGCGCGCGGGCGCGCGTCGCCGCCGTCTCCAGCGGCCCGGCGCCGACTCGTCGCGTGCACGCGATGGTCGTCGCCGACGTCGTGCCGATCTCGACCGTCATCGTCGCGTCGGCTCGCCGTCGCGGTCCGCCGCTCGCGGCATCCTGAGCTTCTCCCCGCCCTCTTCCGGGTGGGGATCCGGCCGCGCGCGATGCACGCGCCGGTTCCTCCCGCGTCCCTCTCGGACGCGCCCCCCTTCCTCTCCGTGCCCTTCCGCACGCGCCGGCCCGCGGGTCGCCCGTCGGAGGCCGCGACGCCGGTGCCGCTGTGCGCGCCGGATGACGGG
This sequence comes from Microbacterium sp. NPDC007973, assembly GCF_042958465.1. Classification (NCBI taxonomy): domain Bacteria; kingdom Bacillati; phylum Actinomycetota; class Actinomycetes; order Micrococcales; family Microbacteriaceae; genus Microbacterium; species Microbacterium sp. NPDC007973. The sequence goes on along the minus strand of NZ_JBIBJJ010000004.1, from coordinate 378,000 downwards.
CGCTCGCGCCCGGAAAGCGACATCCCCATGCCCTCTTCCCGTCTTCGTCCGGTGGTCGTCGCATGACCGCCACTGACTTCCCTCCTGCGGCCGCGGCCCCCTCCCCAGCCGTCCGCCCGCCCGGCAGCGCAGGGTGGTTCACCCCGCTGCTGCGGCGCCTGCACTTCTTCGCCGGTCTCCTCGTGGGGCCGTTCATCCTCGTCGCGGCGGTGAGCGGGGCCCTGTACGCGGTCGCACCGACCCTCGAGAAGATCATGTACGCGCATGAGCTGACCGCGGCCTCGGACGCCCCGGGGGTCTCGCTCGCCGCGCAGATCGAGGCGGCGCAGGCCCACCTCGGCGACGGATCGACGCCCGTCGCGGTGCGCCCCGCGCCCGAGGCCGGCGCGACCACGCGCGTCATGTTCGCCGACGAGACGCTGCCCGAGAGTACGACGCGAGCGATCTTCGTCGATCCGGCCACGACCGAGATCCGCGGCGATCTGCCCGCCTACGGCACGAGCGGAGCGCTGCCGCTACGGCACTGGATCAGCGATCTGCACCGTTCGCTGCACCTCGGGGATGCGGGGCGCTGGTACAGCGAGCTCGCGGCATCCTGGCTCGGGATCGTCGCCCTTGCGGGGCTCGGACTGTGGATCGGACGCTTCGTGCGCTCGCGCCGGGGCCGCCGCGACCTCGTGCGTCCGAACCGCCGTCACACCGGTTACCGCCGGTTGTCGGGGTGGCATTCCGCCGTCGGGATCTGGGTCGTGCTCGGCGCGGTCTTCCTCTCGGCGACCGGCATCACGTGGTCGACGTTCGCCGGGGCACACGTGTCCGACCTCCGAGCCGCGGTGGGGGAGGGCACTCCGACGCTGACGACCTCGCTCGACGGAGGGGCCGCGGGTGGAGAGCATGCCGGGCACGCGGGGCACAGCGCAGCGGCACAGACCGGCCCCGCCGACTCCGCGACCTTCGACGCGGTCCTCGCGATCGCGCAGCGCATCAATGTGAACAGCGGCGACGTCGAGATCAAACCGCCCGCCGCCGCCGGGAAGGCGTGGGTGGTGCAGGAGATCCACCGCAGCTTCCCGACCGAGGTGGATGCCGTCGCGATCGATGGATCGCGGATGCAGGTGACCGATCGCGTCGACTTCGCCGACTACCCCCTGCTCGCGAAACTCTCGCGGTGGGGCATCGATCTGCACTCGGGGACGATGTTCGGCCTCGCCAACCAGCTCGTGCTGTTCGCGCTCGCCCTCGGCATCGCCGCTCTCGTCGTGCTCGGGTACGCGATGTGGTGGAGGCGTCGACCGACCCGCGGTCTCGCGGCCGCACCGGCCCGAGGGGCTCTGGGGCGGGCGCCGTGGTGGGGGATCGCGGCGGTGCTCGTCGTCGCGATCGCGATGGGGTTGTTCCTTCCGCTCGTGGGGTACACGCTCGCCGCGTTCGTCGTGATCGACGTGCTCGTCGGGTGGCGGGCGCGGCGCGGTGCCCCGCCGGGGACGCGCGGCACGGCAGCGCGCTGAGGCCCGGGGGACGGTTTGCCGCGGACGGGGGTCCGGCGGATGTCGTCCCGCTCCTCGGCCGTTTCGCGCACCTCCGTCGAGAGGGGGAGGTGCGCGAAGCCGCCCGCTCGTAGCGTGGGAGGACCCCACCGGAAGGAACCTCGTGACCCTCGCCCGTCGCCTGACCGCCCTCGTCTCGCTCGTCGCCGTCGCCGCCCTCACCGCGTGCACGAGCGCGAAACCCGTCCCGACCGCGAACGCCGCGGCATCCGTCGAGATCCCCTCCACCCCCGTCGGGGATCGGGTGACGTGGGTCCTCGACCTGTTCGAGGCCGAGGACGACACCACGGCCGGGGAGTGGGCTCGGGTGCTGGACGAGAACTTCCAGAAGCAGGTGCCGGCGGAGCAGGTCGCCGAGATGGTGAACCGCCAGATCCGCCCGGCGGCGCCGTTCACCGTCACCGCCTACACCGGCACCGAGACGCAGGCGCGCGCCACGGTCGCCGGTGCCCTCGGCGACCCCTTCGACCTCACCCTCGCGATCGACTCCGCGGGGCGGATCACCACGATGCTGCTGAGCCCCGTCGCCCCGGCCTGGGAGCCGTCGACCTCGCTCGACGAGGTCGAGCAGCGGCTGCGCGAACTGCCCGGCGAGGTGAGCGCCCTCGTCCAGCGCGGCGACGAGACCGTGGTCTCCCTCGACGCCGACCGCTCCGCCCCGCTGGCGTCGGTGTTCAAGCTGTACGTGCTGCTCGCGACGGCGGAGGCCGTGGCATCCGGGGAGGTGTCGTGGGGCGACACCCTCGTGCTCGCGGACACCGACCGCAGTCTGCCCTCGGGCGAGTTGCAGGATGCCCCCGCGGGCACCGAGGTGTCGGTGCGGGATGCCGCGTCGGCCATGATCCGCATCAGCGACAACACGGCGACCGACCTTCTCATCGCGCGGCTCGGGCGCGAGCGCGTCGAAGCGGCGGTCGCACGCAGCGGTCACGCCGATCCGGCGGTACTGACGCCCTTCCCCTCCACGAAGGAGATCTTCACGCTCGGATGGGGCGACCCTGCGCTACGTGCCGAGTGGGACGCCGCCGACGACAGCGGCAAGCGGGCGGTCCTGGATCGCATCGCCGCGGCGCCCCTCGCCGTGGAGGGCGAGGCGGTGACCACGTCGCAGTGGTGGAACGGGTTCGACTGGTTCGCGTCGGCGGCCGACGTCGCCGCCGTGCACCGCGCGCTGCAGCGGACGCAGGATGCCGAGGTGCTCGGCATCCTGAGCGAGAATCCCGGCCAGGGACTCGACGTCGGAACCTGGCCGTACGTGGCGTTCAAGGGCGGTTCGAGCCGCGGGGTGCTGACCGGCAGCTGGTTCGTGCGCGATGACGCGGGGGAGGCGACGGTGGTGCTGCTCATGGCCGACACCGACGTCGCCGCGGTCTCGGAGGCGATGCCGAGCTTCTTCCACCTCGCCGAGGACGCCCTGCGCCTGACGCACTGACGCTCGTGACCGGCCAGGCTGCGGGGGTTGCGGAGGCTTCGCCGGGCTCAGCCTTCTGCGGGGGAGGTCCCTGAGCCTGACGAAGGGAGTGGGCGCGGGAGGCCCGGACGACCGAACCTCCCGCGCCGGTCGGTCAGGCCTCGTCGGGGTCGGGAAGGCCCTGGGCGATCTTGCTGGATGCCGCGGAGTCGCGACCGACGCCCGGCTGGAAGGCCGCGATGGGGTCGTCGGCGTCGACGTGCGGCTCGCCGCCGTCGTCGCTGCGCGGGGGAGAGGCCGGGGTCCGGACGTCCTCGTTCTCCTCCGTGGGGAGGTCGTCGTGGCCCGCGCCCCCGGTGTCCTCGGTGTGGCGCGATGTCGACCCGCCCTCGCCGCGCGCGTCGTCCGTGCCGCGCTCGGTGAGTCCGTCGGCGGCGCGCGTGCCGACGCCGGGCAGGTCGTTCTGGCTCGAGATGCCCTGCAGGCGCGCTTCGTCGTCGGGGTCGATGCGAGCCGTGCCGACGGCTCCCGAATCGGCGCCCGCGGCGCCCGCGGGCACATCGGCGGCGAGACCGTCGGAGTCGGGGACGATGTTCTCTTCGTCGGCTCCGGGGAGCCGCTCGGCGGGGATGTCCATGCTGTTCCTTCCGTGGGTGTGTGGCCACGCTAGGCGTCGTACGCGCGAGCGCATCCGGGGTTGCGCTCGCCGGGTCATCGGCATCCGTCGGCGATCGGCCCCGGAGTCGGAGGGGCTGGATAGGCTCGGAGCAGCTTCGAAAGGAACCGCAATGCAGCAGCGTCCCCTCTCCCGTACCGGCCGCGAGGTCTCGGCGATCGGCCTCGGCACCTGGCAGCTCGGCGCCGACTGGGGTGATGTCAGCGAGGGCGATGCCCGTGCCGTGCTCGAGGCCTCGGCCGATTCCGGCGTCACCCTCTTCGACACCGCCGACGTCTACGGAGACGGCCGGTCCGAGCAGATCATCGGGGCGTTCCTCAAGAGCAGGCCGGATGCCGGTATCACCGTCGCCACCAAGATGGGGCGCCGGGAAGACCAGGTGCCCGAGAACTACGTGATGGAGAACTTCCGCGGCTGGCTCGATCGCTCGCGTCGACTGCTCGACACGGAGACGCTCGATCTCGTGCAGCTGCACTGCCCGCCGTCGGCCGTCATCGACGACGACGCCACGTGGGACGCCCTCGACCAGCTCGTGTCGGAGGGCGTGATCGCCGCCTACGGAGCGTCGGTCGAGACCATGGATCAGGCGCTGTCGGCGCTGCGGCGGCCGAACCTGACCAACCTGCAGATCATCTTCAACCCGTTCCGCCTCAAGCCCCTCGACGAGGTGCTGCCCCTCGCGGCCGAGAAGAACGTCGCGGTGTTCGCGCGCGTGCCGCTCGCGAGCGGCCTGCTGTCGGGGAAGTACACGACGAACACGACCTTCGCCGAGAACGACCACCGCACCTACAACCGCAACGGCGAAGCCTTCGACAAGGGCGAGACGTTCTCAGGAGTGCCGTTCGAGGAGGGCGTGGCGGCGGCCGATGAACTCAAGGCCGCGCTGCCGGAGGGCGTGACGCTGCCGGCCGCCACGCTCGCGTGGATCGCGTCGCGCGAGGGCGTCACGGCGGTCATTCCGGGAGCGCGTTCGGTGCAGCAGGCCCGCGTGAACGCCGAGGCGGGCGGCCTGCTCGACGGCGGCTTCGACCTCGACGCGTTCGACGCCCTCGTGCGCGACGTGTACGACCGTCGTCTGCGCGCGGAGATCCACCCGCAGTGGTGACGCCGCCATGACGAAAGCCGGGCCCGCCTCAGGAGGCGGGCCCGGCTTTCGTCGGAGGGGGCGGACGTCAGCTGACGTCGCCGCGCCAGGCGCCGGACTCGGCGCCGCGCGACTCGATGTACTCCTTGAAGTTCGCGAGGTCCTTCTTCACCGAGTGGTCGTCGGCGCCGAAGACCGCGCCGAGCTTCTCGAGGGCGCCCGCGGGCTCCCAGTCGATCTGCACGGTCACGCGCGTCTCGGTGTCGGACAGGCGGTGGAAGGTCACGACACCCGCGTGGTTCTCGTCGCCGCCGACGCTGTTCCACGCGACGCGCTCGTCGGGGTGCTGCTCGGTGATCTCGGCGTCGAACTCGCGCTCGGCACCGGCGATCTTCACCTTCCAGTGCGTGAGCGTGTCGGACTTCTGCGTGATGGACTCCACGAAGCTCATGAAGTGCGGGAACTCCTCGAACTGGGTCCACTGGTTGTAGGCGACGCGGACGGGAACGTCGACGTCGATGGTTTCGATGACCTGTGCCATGGCATGTCCTCTTCTCGTGGGTTTCCGGGGCTGCCCCCAGTCTTCGCGCGATCCCGACGACCCGCCCCCGGGGTTGAGGGATCGGCGTTCGTGCCCTATAGGCGCGAGCGGGTCCCGTCGCTCGCTTCCCACCCGCCTAAACGCCATCCGTGCGCGGAAACGCGGTGTCAAGGCGTTTCTGCGCACGAATGGCGTTCATCGCGACCCGACGCCGGGCGCGAGCGACCGGGCGCGCGGCCCCGTGGCCGCGGGTCGGCGCCGTCAGGCGCGCCCGCGCAGGATCAGGTGCCAGTACACCCACGGCAGCACGCGGCGATCGGCGATCCACGACAGGCGGCGCTCGCGGAAGAGCGACCGCCAGAAGGGGACGGTGGGCTGCAACCGACCCGCGCGGTCGAACTCGGCGAACACGACGGTGCCCCGCGACACCGTGAAGGGAACGACGCTGTAGCCGTTGTACCTCGCGGTCGGGGTGCGGCCGGCCAGGACGGCCGTCATGTTCTTCACGAGCGCTTTCGCCTGCTGCCGGATCGCCCCGCCCGAGCGGCGCGTGGCGACGGTCGCGGCGTCTCCGACGGCCCAGATCTCGGGGTGGCGCACGTGCTGGAACGTCTCGGGGTCGACGTCGACGAACCCGTGCGGATCATCGGATGCCGACAGCCCGCTGCCGGCGATCCACTCCGGCGCCCGCTGGGGCGGAACGGCGTGCAGCACGTCGTACGCGATGGTCTCGCGCGCCTCGCCGTGTCCGATCTCAATCGTGCGGCTGTCGGCATCCACGCTCGTGAGTTCGCGCTGATACCGCACCTCGATGCCGTACTCGTCGAGTTTGCGACGGAGTTCGCCATCGATGGCCGGGATGCCGAAGGGCACGGGATCGGGGCAGACGAACACGACGCGGATGTCGTCACGGACGCCGATCGCGCGCCACCAGTCGCACGCGAGGTACATCGGCTTCTGCGCGGCGGCACCGCAGGATGCCGGCTCGGGCGGTTGGGTGAACACCACCGTGCCCCGACGCATATCGCGCAGCACCGGGGAGGCCTTCGCGGCGAGGTCGTAGTCGTAGTTCGACACGCCCTCGGGGGTCGCCATCGCCTCGGTCAGGCCCGGGATCTGCTCCCACGCCATCCGCATGCCGGCGCAGACGACGAGCTGGTCGTAGTCGATCCGTCCCCCCGAGACGAGATGCACGCGCCGAGTCTCGGCATCCACGGTGAAGGCCTCGTCGCGCAGCCACCGCACCCCCGGCGGGATGACGTCGGCTTGACGTCGCACGGCCTCGGACGCCCGCGCGGCCCCTCCCGCGATGTGAGATTGCAGGGGGGCGAAGACGTGCTGCTCGCGCGGCTCGATGACAGTGATCTCGCCGACTCGGGCGCGATGCAGCCGCCCGGCGACGGAGAGTCCGGCATTGCCGCCGCCGATCACGACGACGCGTACGGGCGCGGCGGAGGAAGAGGTCATTGCTCCACGCTCCGCCGCCGGCGGCCGGGATGCCAGCGCCTTGACAGCCGCGTCAGGCGTACGACTCGGGCGGCACCGTCTCGTCGGCGGGTTCGGGGACGACGTACAGACCCGTGGGGGAGTTGGCCGTCGACATCAGCGCCTCGAGCCATGCGCGGTTCAGTGCGGGCGGGCGTCCGCCGTTGAACTTGAAGACGATGTTGGCGCGGGGGTGCACCCAGACCGACGTGCGGCCGCCTCCCGTGCTGATGTCGTCTTTCCACACGAAGTAGAACGGCTCCCCGCGGCGCAGCTTGTTGCCGACGACCACCTGCAGGTGCGCGAGGAGGCGGTCCTCGAACTCGTTGCGAACGCCGCCCTCGTAGATGAACTTGCCCACATCTGTCCTTTCGCGGGCTGACGTGCCCCGCCGTCTTCACTGTGCAATCGCTATGTGGTCGAAAGGTCTCGCCGACACCCCGTGCGCAACGGCGAGACCGAACGCGACGCCTCAGAACATGCGGGCCACCTGCGCCGGGTTCTGTCCGTAGTGCTCCCGGTGGTACCGGGCGAAGCGCGAGGCGCTGGAGAAACCCCAGCGCTTCGCGACGTCGGAGACCGACACCGCGGTGCCCGAGCGCAACTCCTCGTGGGCGGCACTGAGCCGCACGCGGCGCACGTATTCCATCGGCGTCAAGTCGAGAGTGCGGCGGAACGCGTGTTGCAGCCCGCGCCCCGACATCCCCGCTGCCGCGGCGATGTCCTCGAGGGTGAGCGGCTCGTGCGCGTGCCCCTCGATGTGCGCGACGGCGCGGCGCACGGCGCGCGGCGCCGACGAGCGCTGGTGCGCCCGTTGCACGGCCTCGGCATAGGAGGTCGAGAACGCCGACAGGGTCGACAGGAGCGCGTGCCGGTGCAGCTCCGCGGCCAAGATGTCGTCGTCATGGACGGCGGCCAGCGACGACGACACGTGCGCGAAGGAACGTTCCCACTGGGTGGCGGCATCGCGATCCCGCGGCTGCGGATCGATCCGTCGCAGCACGAGGCGGTCGTCACCCGAGGCGATGCGCGCGACGCGCTCGGCGTCGCTGCGGTCGAAGACGAAGGCGCGTACTCGCGCCGATCCCGTCCATCGCGCGTCGGCCCCGGCATCCGAGGTCACCCACGGCCTCCGCGGGTCGACGGGACGTCCCTCCGACTCGATCCGCACGTCGTCCGCGATCAGGCGGCACGCCATGATCTGGTCGGTCATGCGCACGGAGGAATGGACGGTCGCCCCTAGTTCATACGAGACTGCGGAGAAGTGCGCGAGCTCGACGGAGGTCCACGTGAACGACACGGTGCGGGGGTCCGCCCGCTCGAGGCGGGCGCTGGGGACGAATCGGCGCCACACGCGTTCGACATCGTCGATTCCGCGTGAGCGCACCGAGAGGAACTCTCCCATGGCTTTCCTTCCGCCGCGTCGAGGCGCGGCCCGGGGTGGGGTGGTGGAGCGGAGCGCGGGCCGGACGTGACGTCCGGTATGGGCGCGCTGAGAGGCTGTCAAGGGGCGGGCCGGTTGCACGGGGCCCGCGTTGGATGGGTTCACCGCTGATTCCGGCGGCCCCCCGCGTCCGACGGAAGGACCCCTCATGAGCGACGCTTCGATCGACCCGACCCCCGACGCGACCATGCCGGCTGCCGACGTGGGAATCGCGGGTGTGCAGCCCCTGCGCGACGGCGACACGTCCATCGAGCCGGATCCCGCGCTCGACCCGGCGCAGGCGGAGTGGGACGCCACCACCGCTCTCGACGAGGGCGCCGATCCCGATGACATCAACCCGGCCACCGCGACCGGTGCCGACCCTGCCGAGATCCCGGCAGACGACAGCGACATCCCCCTCGAGGACATCCACCCCGAGTCCACCGGCACCGACTCGCAGGGCGAGGACCCGGGCGTCGTCGAACTGGGCGAAGAGGGCCAGGGCGATCTCGCTCCGGAAGATCTCTGACGCACTCCCGACGCCCCGGTCACCGCTCCCGGTGGTCGGGGCGTCATCGTGTGCGCGGGCCTCTCTCCTGTCGGGCCGCCTACGCATGGTCGCGGCCTCCCGCGACCCGGCGACGAAGCACGCGTGAGGGCGTGGCCGACCGGCGCATACGACGGCCGGCGTAGACGACCCCGCCCTTCACGCGCAGCGCAAGCGCGAGCCAACTGGTGACGGCCCTCTCCGCGGCCCACAGAGGTGCCCACAGAGCCGCGGTGCGGGGATAGACAGCGGCACCGTGCTGGCGACGACGCCCCCTCTCGGCGACCGCGACGGCGATCGCCGCCAGCAGACACAGGATGCCGGGACGCCGGCGCAGCACCACCACGGCGGGCGCGAGTGCGAGCTCGGCGCACAGGCGGACGGGCTGGGCGAGGCTGTCGTAGGCCTGACGCACCCGCTGCGAGAGGAACTGACGCGTGTCCGGCGGCAATCGGCGCACGTAGAGATCGAGGCGGTGCCGCACACGGCCGCCGCGAGCACGAACCGTCCGCTCCATCTCGAGGTTCTCGAAGAGCACGTCCATGTCGTATCCGTGGGGGAGTGACGATCGCCGCACCGCATAGGTGCCCGGATGGTCACGTCCGAATCCGCGGTTGACGAGGGATCGCGCTGTGTCCCAGCGGGCGTGCCAGGGGGCAGGGGCGAAGACGTTCTGCGGCGCGACGAGCTCGGCATCCGACAGATCGGACAGCAGAGCGATCAGGGTCGCGCGGTCATGGCGCACGTCGTCGTCGGCGATCACCACACTTTCGCGTCCGGCGAGAGCGAGTCCCGTGACCACCCCGCACGCCTTGCCGTTGCCGAGAGCGACCGACGACGGCGCGACGTGACGGACGGCGCGGGGGAAGGCGCGGGCGTGGGCGGCGAAGAGCGGGGGTGGAGACCCATCGACGACGGTGACATCCATCCATCCCACGAGCTCGTGGAGGTAGTCCGTGAGCTCGTCGAGGTCGGTGTCGTCACTCCATCGCAGCGGCAGCACGTAGTCGGCGTCGAGACGCATCGGGGCGAGCGCCTCAATCCTCGGTGCGGAAACCCGACGCCTTGTGGGTTCCGTCGCAGAGTGGCTTGATGGTCGACAGTCCGCAGCGGCACAGGGCGACGGTGCGGCGGGTACGGGGCACCTCCGCCCCCTCGCTGGTCAGGAGGTGGGCGTCACCGCGGACGAGGAGGGGACCGTCGGGGTAGGCCGTGATCGTGACGCGGTCGTCGGTCATCGTTCGTCCTCCGTGCGCAGCGACGACGCGCCCCGCGACCACGCGTCCAGCATGTGTCGGCCGACGCGGTCGTCGACCTCGAGGCATGCTGCCGCGCCGAACAGGATGTCGGGGAGCAGGTCGGGCCGGTCCTCGGCCAAGGCGCCGGCGAGGTCGCGTCCGGCGATCTGCTCGTGCACGGCGTCGGCCTCGACGTGCTCGTCGAAGTATTCGCACACGTCGTCGCCGAAGCCCAGCCGGCGCAGCCCCTCGGCGTAGAGACGGTTGGGGATCGAGGAGGTCATCTCGAACGCGGCGAGGTGACCGACGATCGCACCGAGTAAGCGGCGGTTGAGTCCGAACATCGACATCGTGTTGTGCGACGCGAGGGTGACGGCGGGAACGTCGTCGATATAGGCGCCGTAGGCGTCGGTGAGTCCGGCGCCGCGGACCGCCCGTGCGAACAGGGTCGCGTGAACGCGGTCGGGGCGACCGGCGCCGTACTCGTCGGACTGGATCTCGACGAGGGCGGCCTTGGGGCGGCCGGTCAGACGGGGGATGGCCCAGGAATGGGGGTCGGCCTCGCGCAGCGTGTAGACCGTGCGGTGCACGAGGAACTCGTGCGCCTGCTCGAGCGTGGCCTTGCGTGCCAGGTGACGCGAGAGGCTGGGGCCGCCCTCGGCGCCGGTCAGGGCGAAGAGGTCGCGGGCCACGGCATCCGCGGTGGGCGCGGGTGGTTGCGGGACGGCGACGCTCTCGCGCAGCGAGGCCTCGAAGGCCGTCTCGATGACCCGGCGGGTGGCGATGAGCGCGGGATCCCACTCGAGCTCGGCACGGAACGCCGCGATCGATCCATACGACGAGGCGTACAGCGCGAAGAGCGCGAGCTGGAGATCGTCGTCGCGCTCGATGTCGGCGGTCGCGGAGACCGCCGCGTCGGCGAGGGCCGTGTGCCCGGTCGCGACACCGTCCACGAGGTGACGCAGGATCGCAGCGCTCACGGGTCCGCGGGCGTCGAACGGCACCAGCCGGGGCTCGACGTCGTCGACGGGCGCAGGGGGCAGGGGCGAGGACAGGGTGGGGGGCACCCGGGCACTGTGCGTCAGGGAGCGGGGGTTGTTCGAGACCCTTGACAAGCGGAGGCGCCCGGGCGAGGGAGCCCGCCGATGGGACCGCTCCCTCGCCCGGCGCCGATCACTGCTCGATGGGCTGCGGCGTGCTCTCGTGCGCTTCGATCACGCCGTCGCCGTCGTCGGTCGAAACCGCGATGCGGCGCGGCTTGGCCTTCTCGCTGACGGGGATCGTGACCGAGAGCACGCCGTTGCGGTAGGCGGCGCTGATGCGCTCGGTGTCGATGCCCTGCCCGAGGTTGAGCTGTCGGACGAAGGATGCCGTCTCGCGTTCGCGGGTGATCCACTTCACGCCCTCGCCCGAACCGAGGGTGCGCTCGGCGCGGATCGTCAGCAGCTGGCCGTCGACGTCGATGTCGACCGACCCGGGGTCGACACCGGGCAGGTCGGCCGCGAGGACGTAGTGATCGCCGTCGCGGTACAGGTCCATCGGCATCCGGCGCGGACCACCGCCGCGGCGGGCGTCGAGGAGCGTCGACGCGAGGCGGTCGAGGTCGCGGAAGGGGTCGTAGGTGGCCATGGTCGTTCTCCTTTTCGATCGGTCCGGACGTGGCATCCGGGGCTCTAGAAGTTGAGTCAGGTTCGCTCAACTCGGCAGAAGATTAGCACTCTCGGGTCGAGAGTGCCAAGAAGTCGGGCGCGCGATTGTGGCCCGCGTCGACCGCGCCCGCAACCCCCGTGCCGGACCCCCGCGAGCGGGCGTTTCGTGGCCGTCGATGTCGCGCCCCCCGGTCGGCATCCCCCCCGACGAAGGAGAGACATGTACTTCCACCGACAGGAACTCCAGCACAGCGCCACCCCCGACAAGCCCGACGCCGTCTACGCCCGCAAGCTCCAGGAGGTGCTCGGCGGCCAGTACGGCGAGATCTCGGTCGCGATGCAGTACCAGTTCCAGGCGTGGAACATGCACATGCCCGGCAAGTACCGCGACCTCGTGTTCGGTATCGGGGCGGAGGAGATGGGCCACGTCGAGATGCTCGCGATCATGATCGCGCAGCTGCTCGAGAAGGCCCCGCTCGGGATCACCGAGGAGGCCGTGCAGAACGACCCCACCGTCGCGGCCGTCGTCGGCGGCACCGACATCCAGCACGGAATCGTCGCCGGAGCCGGCGCGCGTCCGGTCGACTCGAACGGCAACCCGTGGCAGGGCAGCTTCATCACCGCGAGCGGGAATCTGCTCGCCGACTTCACTGCCAACGCGAACGCCGAGATGCAGGGGCGCGTGCAGGTCGCGCGGCTTTATCACCAGACCGATGACCACGGGGTGAAGGACCTGCTCGCGTTCCTCCTCGCCCGCGACACCATGCATCAGAATCAGTGGGCCGCCGCGGCCGCCGAGCTGCAGGCCGAGGGCTACGAGCAGCTCCCCGTGCCGAGCAACTTCCCCCTCGACAAGGAGGATCGCGACGTGTCGTACCAATACATCAACTTCAGCAACGGGACCCAGGCCGGCGACGGCACGTGGGCGTCGGGGCCGACCCCCGACGGCAAGGGCGAATTCACCTACCTCCCCGAGCCCCCCGCGGGCGTGCCGATGCCCCCGCCCACCAAGCCCGACGTGCGGTTCTACGGCACGACCGAGCTGCCCAACACCGTCGAGAAGCTCGCCGGGCGCGCGCAGGATGCGCTGCACAAGGAATGAGCGGAATGGATGCCGTGGCGCCGGGGCCCTCGACGGTCTCGGCGCCGCGGAGCGGAGCGAGTTTCCCCGCCATGCGCGCGGCCAAGGTGCCGCGCTCGATCGTGGCGGGACCGTACGGGCACCCGTTCCACCCGGTCGCGGTGACCGTGCCCATCGGGGCCTGGTCGTCGAGCCTCGTGTTCGACCTGCTCGGTCTCGCCGCCGACGACCCGCGGGCGTTCGCGACCGGGTCGCGCTGGCTCATCGCGATCGGTCTCGGCGGAGCGGTGGGCGCGTCGGTGCTCGGTCTGTTCGATCTCTCGCGCATCCCGCCCGGGACGCCTGCTCGTCGGACCGCCCTGGCGCATCTCGCTCTCAACGTCACCGCGATGGGGCTGTTCTCGGCCGGCCTCGTCCTTCGGCTGCTCGACCTCGGTCGGGTACCGGTCGTGGCGTTCGGGCTCAGTGCGATCGCCTCCGCCGGCTTGAGCGTCTCGGGCTGGCTGGGCGGCAAGCTCGCCTACCGCTGGGGCGTGCGGGTCGCCGACGAGAACACGCAACGCGAGGGCTTCGAGACGGCGGCCTGAGCGATCCGTCCTCTCGTCCGCGGGGCTACGACGGGCTCAGCCTCCTGCGGCAGAGGTTCTGAGCTTGTCGAAGGGACCGGTCGATCCCCCGTTCAGCTCCCTGCGGCGGAGGTTCCGGAGCTTGTCGAAGGGACCGGAGGCTTCGACCGGCTTAGTCTCCCGCGGCGGAGCGGGCGCCGCAGCGGCACGCGCGCCCAGCCGCCGCTCACCGCGCCGGGGTCGTGCTGCGCCTCGAGCACCGCGCCGCTGGTCGGCGCCGCGGGCCGGCGGCGCAGGCCGAGGGCGTGCTGCAGCGCGCGGATGAAGCGGTCGTAGACGCGCGGCGCGAGGAACTGCAGCGGACGGGTGACGAATTGCGCGGCCCCCACGCCCACCTCGTGCCGGCGTCCGCGCGTCACACGCACGATGGCGCGGGCCACGCGGTCGGCGGCGACCACCGGGGGGAGTGGAAAGGCGGTGCGTCCGGTGTAATTCGCCGCGCGCTGGTAGATCGGGGTGTCGATGCTCGCCGGCAGCACGACCTTCACGCGAATGCCGCGGTGCGCGAGCATCTCCTGACGCAGCGAGCGCGCGAAGCCGAGCAGGCCGTGCTTCGCGGCGACGTACGACGAGACGTAGGGCCCGGACACCTGCGAGTAGAGCGAGCCGACGAAGACGATCGTGCCGCCCCCGCCCGCGCGCAAGTACGGCAGCACGGCGCGGGCGGCGCGCATGTGCCCGAGGAGGTTCGTCTCGATCACCCGATCGCGCACCTCGTCGGGGGTGTCCTCGACCGAGCCGTAGGAGAAGACCGACGCCGACCCCACCCACACGTCGATCCGTCCGAAGCGGGCGACCGTGGCATCCGCTGCCCGTGCCGGTCCGTCGGGGGTGGCGAGGTCGATCGAGAGGGTGAGCACCTCCGCCCCGAGGCGACGGCAGCCCTCGGCGGCCGCGGCCAGGGCGACCTCATCGCGTGCAACGAGCACGAGCCGTGCGCCGCGACGGGCGAAGCGGAGGGCCGTCGCCCGTCCGATTCCGCGTGAACCACCGGTGACGACGACGACCTGACCCATGCTGTCCCTTCCGCGTGAGGCCTCGGCGGCTCCTCGCGGAGCGACGCTAAGCGGCGGGGCCGGGCACCCCGAGGGGGTTGACGCCGGTCGGACGCGATAACAGCGCCTCGGCGCACCCGCAACCCCGTGTGCGGTCCGCCCGTCCCCGCCCGAGGGTGTGCGACATGTCGAAAGCACACGCAGGACTCGGGCGCACGCCCGACGGGGTGAGAGAGATCGCCGACGGCGTGCTGATGATCACGCGCGCCCTCACCAACAGCTACCTCGTCGCCACCGATGACGGCCTGATCCTGATCGACGCGGGATTGCCGCGGTCGTGGCCGTACCTCGTCGCCGCCCTGGCCGCGCATCGCTCCGGTCCCGACGACTTGGTGTCGGTCGCCCTCACGCACGGCCACTTCGACCACGTCGGCACCGTCGACCGCCTGCAGCGCGAACACCACGTCCCGATCCACGTGCACGAAGCCGACGTGCCGCTCGTGCGGCATCCCTACCGCTACGACCGCGAGGCGTCTCGCGCCCTGTATCCGCTCCGTCACCCCGGAGGCATCCCGGCTCTCGCGAAGATGGCCCGAGCCGGGGCGCTCTCCGTCCGCGGTGCGGCCGCGCTCGGCGACATCCGCCCGGGCGAACCCCTCCTGGGCGGTCTCGTGCCGATCGCGACGCCCGGCCACACGTACGGTCACACGGCGTTTCACCTGCCCGATCGCGACCTGCTGTTCACCGGCGACGCCCTGGTCACCCTCGACCCGTACACCGGGCGGGTGGGGCCGCAGATCGTCGCCCGCGCGGCGACCGCCGACAGCATCGCGGCGCTCGCGGTGCTCGGCGCCCTCGCCGAGACCCGGGCTGGCACGGTGCTCCCGGGCCACGGCGACCCGTGGACGGCCGGGGTCGAACACGCGGTGCGGGACGCGCACGCCACCGGGGCCCACTGATCGCCGCGGGCCCCCTCACGCGGCCCCCGCGGAGGCCGGCGTCGCCCCGCGGGACGACCTCGTGCGCTCCCCATCGCGCGGTGCCGCGAACGCGCCGGGCCACGGTAGCGTCGTCCGGGTGACGGATGCCGCGGCGAAGCCGCCCCTCGTGCGGGCGCTGTGGGGCGCGACTCACCCCGGGCCGACGCTGGTAGTCACGGCCCTGTCGCTCGCGCTGGGCATCGCGGCCGGGGTGGAGCCCTGGCGTCTCCTGCTGCTGGTCGTGGCCGTGTTCGCCGGGCAGGTCTCGGTCGGACTCTCCAACGACGCGATCGACGGCGCCCGCGACGCGGCGGTCGGCCGCCTCGACAAGCCGATCGCCGGGGGAGCGGTCACGCCCGAGCGGGCGCTCGCGGTGGCCGTGGCATCCCTGGTCGTCGCCGTCGTCCTTTCTGTGCCGCTCGGGCCGGGACTGCTGGCCGCGCACGCGATCGCCCTCGCCTCGGCGTGGAGCTACAACGCCGGGCTCAAGTCGACGCCGTTCTCGATCTTCCCCTTCCTGCTGAGCTTCGGTCTGTTCCCCTCTTTTGCGACGCTGTCGCTGCCCGATCCGGGCTTCGCCGCCCCCTGGGCCTCGCTCGCCGGCGCCGCTCTCGGCGCCGCCGTGCACCTCACCAACGTCGTCCGCGACCTCGACGACGATCGGCGCACGGGCGTGCGGGGCCTGCCGCACCGACTCGGCGCCCGCGCCTCGGTGATGCTCGCAGCGCTGGGGATCGCGGTCGGCGCGGTCGCCGTGCTCCTCGGGACGGATGCCACCACCGTCGGCGTCATCTTCTTCGCGGCTGTGCTGATCGTCGCGCTCGCCGCGGTGGTGATGGTCGTGGTGCGCCCGCCCGGCCGCGCGGTGTTCCAGCTCACGATGCTCGCGGCCCTGCTGCTCGCCGCCCAGCTCGTCGCGACCTGACCTCGGCCGACGGGTCGGCGTGCACGACGACGGGCGCCGGCGCCGACACCCGTCTGTACGGCCCCGTCACCGTTCTTCCCGGGGCGGCGCGGAGGTCTTCGCCCTGGCCGCCGGCAGATGTCGAGGACAGAGCGGACCTGCGCCGCACCTGCGCGGTGGGGCGCATATCCGGCATGGCGCGGCGGTGAGTCCCTCCACGTCGGGAGGATCGGGTGGGCACCGCGAACGTCTGGCAGGCTGGCGGGATGACCTCTCTCGCAAAGATCACGGTCAGCCTCGCTTCGCTCGCGCTCCTCGCGGGCATGACGGCGTGCGCCCCGACTCCCGCATCCACTCCCGCCGCCGTCGAAACGCCCGCACCCACGCCCGAGAAGCCGTCGAACGCCCCCGAGCGCTCCTTCCCGGAGTATGTGCCGGACGGCTCGCTGTGGCTCGTCTACCCCGTCGGTTTCCGGTGCGAGGGCACCGAGGGGTGCCCGAACAACTTCGTCGCGGCCTACGGTGAGCCGAGCTATCCGCTTCCGGAGGGTGTCGAGTACTACGACCCGGCCACGCACAACTACAACCGTGCGACCAACAGCGGCATGGTGTTCCCCGCCGATCCGGGCACCCGGTACTGCAACTCCAACGCGATGCCGCCCCTCGGGACGAAGCCGTTCGATCAGGGGGCGCGGAAGGGCGCTATGGGCGAGGTCGAGGTCGTCGACGGCGTGCCGACGTCCTACGTCGTCGCTGACAACGACAGCCTTCCCGCGATCGGCGAGCGGTTCTGCATCGACTACGCCACGATCGGCGTAATGACCGACATCGAGAGGAATCGGGATATTCATCCCGGCGACGTGCTCGCGTTGCGCCTGTAACGAGCTCGTCCCGCTTCCCGGGGCATCGCTCTCATGCGGCTCGCGCCACCGCCGCCTGTCGCGGGCCACGCGCCCCGCCGCGGCCGCGCCCGTTAGCCCCGCGCCGCCCGGTCGAACCGCATCGCGTACGCCCGAGTGAACACGGCACCGCCCGGCCCCCGCAGCATCGCGCGCAGCGCCGTCGTGCGCGCAGCGTGGGCGGAGGCGCCGGCCGCGCGCCCGAGCAGCGTGTTCAGGAAGGCGAGACGCGCCGCGTGCCGCGCCGAGGCGAGGCGGTCGCGCTCCCACCGAGCGAGATCCGTGTCGTCCCCGTGCCGTAGCCACGGTGCCAGCAGGGGCGCGAGCGTCAGCGCGTCGAGCAGGCCGAGGTTCATCCCCTGACCGCCGATCGGGCTCACCTCGTGCGCCGCGTCGCCCACGACGATCACCCGTCCGCGCCGCAGGGCCGGAGCCACGGCGCGCCGCACGCCGAAGGTCGACGCGCCCGCGATCTCGACCGCGGTCCCGGTGCGGGCGGCGACGGCGTCGCGGAGGAAGCCATCGGCATCCGTCACCTCGCCCGTCCCCGCCCACGCGACGAGCCGGCGCCGCCCGCCCGGCAGGGGGAACGACTCGACCACACCGTCGCGCTCGAGGTGCACGCGTGCGACCGGCCCGCCGGATGCCACGACGTCGGCCATGACGTACGTATCGGGGTAGTGGTGAGTGCGCACAGCCCCCGGGCGATACACGAGGTCGCGCCCCGACCACCCGGTGGCGACGACCACGACTCCCGCGCGGATCTCGTCCCCGTCGTCGAGCTGGGCGCGGACGCCGTCGCCCTCCTGGCGCAGCGTCACCACGCCCGCACCCCGCCGCACCGGTGGAGCGAGCGCGGTGAGCACCTCGATCGTGTCGGACTGCGGCAGGGCTGCCACGTACGGATGCCGGGCCCGCAGCCGGTCGAACCGGATCTCGGCCAGCACGCGACCGTCGGCGCGTGCCTCGCCGCGCGCGATGCGCACCGCCCGTTCCCGGATGCGGTCCGTCGCCCCCGACACCTCGAGTAGGGCCAGGGCGGGGGAATGGATGCCGATGGCCCGCGTGCCCGCACCGGGATCGGCGCGTCGCTCGACGACCTCCACGGCCACCCCACGGGAGCGCAGGTCGGCGGCGAGGGCGAGGCCGACCGGCCCCGCGCCCACGACGAGCACCTCAGTCACGCGCGCGCCCTCTCGCCGTGGCGAGCACCCGGAACGGCGCCGGTGTCTCGACGGCCCAGGGCGTGCCCAGGGCGGCGGCCAGTTCTGCGGGGCGGTAGCTGCGGCGGATCGAGCGCAACCCGTCGACGCGCAGGAAGGTGCCGATCGAGAGCGGCGCGATGCCCACCGCGTACAGGCCGTAGGCGAGACGCCCGCGCGCGATGTCGGCGTGCAGCACCGCACCGCGGGAGAGGGTGAGACTGTCGGCGGCGAAGGCGGCGAGCGAGGCGGCGTCGAGGTGATGCAGCACGTGGTTCGACAGCACCAGGTCGAACGTCTCACCGGCCTCGATCAGCTCCCGCGACCCCTGCGACACGAAGCGCACACCGGGACGCTCCCGCAGCCGGGCGGCCTCGTGCGCGCGGGGGTCGGGATCGGCCCCCACCCACTCGACCTCGAGGCCGTCGCGTGCGGCGAGGCCGGCCAGTCGCGCGACGACGTCGCCGCCGCCCGAGCCGAGGTCGAGCACGCGGGCGGGGTGACCGAGCGCGACCAGTTCGGGCCGCACCCGCGTGCGATAAACGCGGCCCCACGCCGAGACGAGGCGGTTCACCACGTCGAAGCGGCGATACGTCGCCGCGAGCGCCCGCGGGTCGCAGTCGGGGTCGTCCATGAGCTCGGTCAGCGCGGTGTCGCGCCGCGCGAGACCCGAGAGCGCGCTCACGCCGAGGCGCGGCGCGCGATGATGGTCGCCGCCTCCACGGTCAGTCCCGGACCGAAGGCCATCGCCGCCACCCGGTCGCCGTCCTTCAGGGCGGGGTCGGCGAGCAGGTCGCGCAGGATGAACAGCAGCGTGGCGCTCGACATGTTGCCGTACCGGCGCAGCACGTCGCGCGAGGGCGCGAGGGCTGCGGCATCCAGCTCGAGGGCGCTTTCGACGCGATCCAGGATGCTGCGCCCGCCCGGATGCACCGCCCACGCGTCGACGTCGGCGAGGTCGCCGAGCACGTCGGCGGCGATCGCCGAGATCTCGCGCCCGATGATGCGCGGGACCTCGGGCGTCAGCGTCATCTCGAAGCCCGAGTCGCCGACGGTCCAGGCCATGTCCTTCTCGCCGTCGTCGGTGACGTGGGTGGCGAAGCCGTCGAGGTCGAGGCCGTCGCGGGAGGGATCTCCGGATGCCACGATCGCAGCTCCCGCGCCATCGGCGAACACCGAGGCGGCGACGATCTGGTCGGGGTGCGACGAGGTCTGCCAG
The DNA here is from genome assembly GCF_042958465.1 of Microbacterium sp. NPDC007973. Lineage (NCBI taxonomy): Bacteria > Bacillati > Actinomycetota > Actinomycetes > Micrococcales > Microbacteriaceae > Microbacterium > Microbacterium sp. NPDC007973. The sequence continues at coordinate 358,493 of NZ_JBIBJJ010000004.1, read as the reverse complement.
TGCAGCGAGCACAGCTCGGTGCAGGCGACGAGCACGACAGCGGCCGGGTCGTCGCCGACGATCCGCGCCGCGAGGCGCAGCGCCGGGATCGCGGCCGCGCAGCCGATGAATCCGAGGTGGTACCGCTCGACGGTGGGGGAGAGTCCGAGGTCGCGCACGAGGTGGTAGTCGGGCCCGGGGGCGAACATCCCCGTGCACGAGACCGTGACGACGTGCGTCACGGCATCCGTGCCGTATCCGGACCCGTCGATCGCGGCGCGCGACGCCGCGGCGAAGAGCCCCGGGGCGGTGCGGCGGTATTCGTCGTTGCGGGCCCCCGTCGGCGGCATGAGCAGCGTGTCGCCGTCGCGCACGGGGAGGCCGTCTCCGGCGGCGCCCGCGAGCTGCGGCAGCACGACGTGACGGGTGTCGATCGCGGCGGCGTCGAAGGCGGCCCCGACCAGGCGCTGGGCCTTGCGGTCGAAGCCCGGTTGCGCGGCGAAGAGGTCGCGGAGCGTCGACTGGGTGACGCGGGTGTCGGGCAGGGCCGTGCCGATCGACACGATTCGGGCGGTCATGCCTCACTGTAGACACGCTTCGCGGGCCCCGGCGCGGGGATGGTGCCGGTGTCGCGCTGCGTCTATGGTGCGGATTCCGCCGGTACGACCGATGGTCGGTGTCAATCCCCGCGGCGCTCCGTCACGCCCGACCTACGGTGGCCCCTCGTTCCCGACGAAGGAGTGCGCCATGACCGATCGCCGCCCGCTCGACCCCACCCGCGTGACTGCCCAGAAGGCGGTGCGCGAGCCGAATGTGCGCGTGTGGCTGGTGGCATCCGGCATCCTCGCCGTCATCGCGATCGTGCTGTTCGCCTTCTCGATCCCCATCGTCGCCGCGTGGGCGTGGATCGGCATCGCCTTCCAGGTCGCGATCTTCGCGGCCCTGCTCGCGAACGGGCTCGGCGGGCGCCGCACCGCCTATCAGGGGTACATCTTCGCCGTGCTGATGTGCGTGCAGGCGGCGGTCGCGCTCCTCGTGATCGTCGTCATCGCGATCGCCGCGTGGATGCCGCCGGTCTGACGTCCCGCCCGCGTCGGCCACCGACGCCACCGGCCGAGGCGGCTGAGTCTGTCGAAGCCGCCGGGCCCCGCCGTCACCGTGCACCCATCGCACGACGACGCCCCGCCCGGGCAGCCGGACGGGGCGTCGAAACCGTGCTCAGCCGCCGAGGGCGCTGCTCACGGCGGTGGGGCTGTCGAATTGGTCGACGTCGGACCCGCGCAGCCGCTCGAGCAGTTCAGCGGGAGCGCCGTTGTCTTCGGCGATCCCGATCAGCTCGTGCCTGCCGACGGGGTAGTCGACTCCGGCGAGGTACTTCTGCATCTCGATCGCGTCGGGGAGATCGGCCATGGTGTTCTCCTTCTTTTCGGGGGTCAGAGGATCGGCTTGCCACCGGTCACCGCGACGCGGGCGCCGGAGACGTAGCTGGCCTCGTCCGAGGCGAGCAGCACGTACACCGGTGCGAGCTCGGCGGGTTGCCCCGGGCGCCCGAGCGGCACCTGCTCGCCGAAGCTCTCGACCTTGTCCGCCGGCATGGTCGCCGGGATGAGCGGCGTCCACACCGGCCCGGGCGCCACGCTGTTCGCCCGGATGCCGCGCTCCGCGAGGAGCTGGGCGAGGGAGGCGGTCATGTTGGCGATCGCGGCCTTCGTCGCGGCGTACGGAAGCAGTTGCGGCGACGGCATGTCGGAGTTGACCGAGCTCGACGCGATGATCGATGCGCCCTCCGCGAGGTGGGGCAGAGCGGCCTTGACGGTGTGGAAGTACGCGCTGACGTTCGTCGCCCACGTGTGGTCCCACTCGCTGTCGTCGATCTCCTCGAGGGTGTCGTGGCTCATCTGGAACGCGGCGTTGATCACCAGGACGTCGAGCTTGCCGAGGTGCTCCACCGTGCGGGCGACGAGGTCGCGGCAGTGCTGCGGGTCGGAGACGTCGCCCGGAAGGAGCACGGCGCGACGACCGGCGTCCTCGACGAAGCGACGGGCCTCCTCGGCATCCTCGTGCTCATTCAGGTAGGCGATCGCGACGTCGGCCCCCTCGCAGGCGTAGGCGAGCGCCACGGCCTTGCCGATGCCGCTGTCGCCCCCGGTGATGAGGGCCACCTTGCCCTCGAGTCGGCCGGAGCCGCGGTAGCTCTCCTCGCCGTAGTCGGGACGGGGATCCATCTCCCGGTCGGTGCCGGGGACGCTCTGCTGCTGGGCGGGTTGCGACATGTCTGCCTCCTGGGGGATCGGAGGCCCCACCCCACCCGGTGCGCGGCGATCGCGCACGAGGGTTGACAGTCGTGGGGGTGCGTCGTCGGTCGAAGGATGCCGAGGCGGCCGAGCTCGTCGAAGCCACCGTGGCCCGTGGCTCCCGGTCCCTTCGACAGGCTCAGGGACCTGTGTTGCGATCGAGGTCGGCGTGCCGCCGGGGTCAGGCCGCGATCGCGTCGCGCAGCAGCAGTCCCGCGATCGCGCCCCGGTACTCGTCGATCATGCGGCGGCGGTCCAATCGTCCGCGGGCCGCGAGAGCCGCCCCGCGCAGGGCCGGACGCAGGGCGAGGGCGTCGCCCCACGCCTCGGCGATGGCGGCGACGTCGCGCGCGGTGACGAGACCGAACCCCTCCACCATGCGCGCGGCGTCGCCGACGTCGGTCGTCACGGGTACGGCCCCGGAGGCCGCGCCCTCGACCAGGCACAGCGGAGACGCCTCGCCGAAGGCGCTCGTGAGCGCCACAACGTCGGCGATGCGGTAGAGCTCGGGCATGTCTTCGCGCAGGCCCAGCGCGTGGAGGGCGACCTCGTCACCGACCCCGCTCTCGGCGCGCAGCGCGCGGAACGCGGGGTTGTCGGCCGTCATCCCGGAGCCGCACATGAGGTAGTGCGTGGCGGGCGCGCGGCGCGCGTGCGCGGCGACGGCGCGGAGGAAGAGCCCCGGATCCTTCATCGCGTCGAAGCGCGCGGCCAGCAGCACCACGGGTGCCGACTCCGGGATGCCGAGGGCCGAGCGGATGCGGCGGCGCTCCGCCCGCGTGCCCGGGCGGAAGCGGCGTGTGTCGATGCCGTTGTCGATGACCCACGCCTCGTGCGCCGCCACCCCGGCTCGCGCATAGGCGTCGGAGGTCGACAGGGCGCACGAGATGGTGGCCGTCACGGCGCCGGAGGCGGCGGCATCCGTCAGCCACCCCAGGGCGGGACCCGAGTGGGTCGGGTCGGATCGGTGCAGGCACGCCGCGACGGGGACGTCGGGAAGCAGACCTGCCCGGTCCAGAGCGACGACGAGGCTCAGCGGCTGCTCCTTCAGCGAGAGCACGACGTCGGCGTCGGAGAAGAGAGCGGCGGCGTGGTCGAGTTCGGCCGCGGTGTAGTCCTCCGGGGCGATCGGGCGGTCGCCGGCGACGCGGTCGAACGCCGTGATCTCCACGCCCGCCTCGCGAAGGCGTCGGTAGCGCGTGTCATCGCGCGCCAACTGCAGCGACGCGTCGCGGCGCGCGGACGCGGTGAGCGAGAGCACCCGGTGCTCCTGCGAGCCGTCGCGCGCGAGTCCCGCGACGACGTCGGAATGCAGGATGCGGGCTCCACCGGCGAAGAAGCCCTCGTAGAGGGAGAGCACACGGATGGATCGCGTCATCGGGGTCTCGTTTCAGCCGGGGAGAGGCACCGCGGATGCGGTCGTCCCATGCTGAGGCGTGGACCCCGTGGGCTGGGTTACGCCCGGGAGACCATCGTGTGAACGCCCGGACACGAGCCGACGCGCCGGCCCCCGGGGGAGGGACCGACGCGTCGGGTGAAGGGGCGGTGGGTCAGGCGCGGGGCGCGACCACCATCGCCTCGCCGGCGTCGCGTGTGCGCGACCAGGGCCAACGCGGCGCCGTGCGCTCGCGCGGTTCGTCGGTCGATCGCGGCACGATGCCGTTGCCCATGGCGGTCGACATGGCGATGCTCCACACCGAGCCCGCCTGCTGTCCGCTCTGCTGTCCGTAGATCATGGTGTTCTCCTCACTCCCGTCTCCCGACGGGATGCATCCCGTCTCGCGACGGGCGTCTCGATCTCCGTCATAGCCCGACGCGGGTTGCAGCGGTGCCCGCTTGACAACGGTGACATGATGCGCTTGCCGTCGGCGCCGCGGGGTGGAGCGAGCCCGGTGCCCCACCCCGCGGTGTCCTCACGCGCCGCGGACGGTCTCCCCGGCATCCTGCGCGCGGTCCCGCACGGTGGAGACCGCGTCGGCGGAGTCGTCCTTGACGTGCTGCACCGCCTCGGCGGCGCGGTCCTTGACGGCGCCCACGGCGTCGTTCGCGGGTTCCTTCAGGTCGGAGACGATCTCCTGCGCGACGTCCTTCGCCTCGTCGATCAGCGGAGCCGCCTTGTCCTTCGCCTTCGCGGCCGCATCGCGTTCCGCGCGCGAGGGCGGGATGAGCGAGGCGAGCACGAGGCCCGCGCCGAAGGCGACGAGCCCGACGGCGAGCGGGTTCCCCTTCACCGCGTGGCCCGCGTCGTGCGCGGCGTCCCCCGCCCGGTGGGCGAGGCCGGATGCCGTGCTCCCGGCATCGTCGGCGACCCCCATCACGCGATCGCGGACGCTGCGGACGGCGCCGTGCAGCTTGCTCTTCTGCCGATCGACGATCTTCGAGGGCGTCACCTTGTCGGCGAGGGCATCGACGTCGGAGCCCAGGTCGGCACGGGTGCGCTCGATCTCGGCGCGGATGGCTTCCGGTGAATCGGTCATCGGTTCTCCTCGTTCCTTGCGAATGCTTCCGGTATCTCCTGCAGGGTGGCCGCCGTCTGCGGCATCCCTTCCACGGTCTTCAGGCGGCTCCGGCCGATCGCGAAGAGGATCCCCGCGATCACCGCCCAGATCACGGCGACCACCACGGCCGACCAGGCGTGCCCGATCAACAGCGCGAGCGCCTCCCAGAGGGCGATCGACAGGAAGAGCACGACCATTCCGGCCGCGTATCCCGCGCCGCCGAGCAGCCCGGCGCCCTTCGCCGACTTCGTCGCCGACTCCTTCACCTCGGCTTTGGCGAGAGCCAGTTCCTGCCGCATGAGCGTCGACATGTCGCGAGTGACCTCGCCGACGAGCTCGCCCAGCGACGTCGTTGCCGCCCTCTGCTCAGAGGGTGTCGGGTCGGTCATCCGAACCCCCCTCACGTGCACCGTCGAGGCGTGCCGCCGACTCCGTGTACAGCGGCGGGTCGCCGCCGTCGACATCGGCCGTCAGGCCCGTGTCGCCGCCGACCGGCTCGGTCGGCCGCATGCCGTCGCCGACCGGGACGGTGGGCGTCGCGTCGACGCCGCCCACCGGGGGGACGTTCCCCTCGAGCCGGTCCGAACCGTCGTCGCTCGCGCGGACCGCGGCGTCCGCATCCGCGTAGCGCGGACCGCCGAGCGTCGCGGGAGCGGACGCACCCGATTCGTCGGAGGCGGCTCCGGCGGCGATCGCGCGACTGAGCCGGCCGATCACGACCCCCGCGATGGCCGCGACGGCGATGAAGGTGCCGGGGCGACGGCGGGCGAACGCGGTGACGTCCTTCACGAGCTGCTGAGGGTCGCGATCCGCGAGCCACGAGCCCACGGTCGACGCGTGCTCCGCTGCGCGGCGCACCACCTCACCCGCGATCCCGCCGCCCTCGTCGGCGTCGGCCATGCGGGTGAAATCCTCGCCCAGGGAGCCGAGCCCGTCGGCGAGGCGTTTCTGCTGGGTCGCGGCCTGCTCCGACAGCTCACGGCCCGACTGCGACACGAGATCGCCGATGCGCGCCTTCGCCTCGCCGGCGACGGCGGCCGCCTCGTGGGCTCCGGACTGCGCGACCTCCTGGGCGGCGTGCCCCGCCGTCTTCGCGGTCGCCGATGCCTCTTGCGCGGCGGCTCCCGCCTTCGCGGCTGTGCCCGAGTCCTCGTCCTGAGACGTGGTGAATTGCGACATGTTCGCTCCTTCCGTGGCGTTGGGGTGTCCGGTCTAGGTCCGGAACCACCGCTGCGCCTCGGGCCTTGCCCCGGTGCGGATGGCGTGCAACGCGCGAGGCGGCCGGTTCGCTTCGGAAAGCGTCCGATGGACGGACCCGCCCGACGGCCGGTCGCAACGGTCGTGCGCGCCGCCGCGGAATGAGTACGATCATGGGTCGTGCAGTCATCCGAAGCCCCGCTGTCGCCCCTCCCCGGGTCGGCGCTCGGGCGCGCCCTTCTCGCCTACGGTGAGGCGCGGCGCACCGCCGCCGCCGAGGCTCGCCGCGCCCTGTCGCTGAACGAGCTCGATGCCCGGGCACTCCTGTTCATCGGCGACAACCCCGGAGCGCGCCCCTCGCACGTGCGCGACCATCTCGGCATCACCTCGGCCGGGGTCACCACCCTCATCGACCGTCTCGTCCAGCGGGGAGCGGTCAAACGGGATCTGGACGCCGAGGACCGCCGCGTGAACCACATCACGGCCATCGTCGATCTTGATGCCCCGCCGTGGTCGGAGCTGCGGGCCTTCGACGCGGCGATCGAGGATGCCGTCACCCGCATGGACCCGGCCTTGGCCGACCGCGTGGCCCGGGTCGTCGACGAGCTCGTCGCGCACGCGCGACGCTGACGGCCGGGGACGACGCGGGCATCCGGTCACGCGTCCGGCTGCTGCGATCTCGCGACGTCGCCTCGGGATCCCGCCCACCGAGCGTCGGTGGACGGACGGCACGCGACGCGCCGAGTCGAACTACTCGGCGGCTGCGAGGAAGGCTTCCGAGCGGGCCTGGAGGAACGAGCACAGCGCGGCCAGGGTCGCGAGTTCTCCCGCGAGGGCCATCACGCGGCCGGCCGGCAGGGGAGCGGCGTCTTCGCGCGGTTCGAAGGTGACCGACCAGTCGGTGGCGCCCTGCTCGGAGCCGGGGGCGACGTAGAAGGTGGTCGATACGCTGCGCAGCTGGGCGGCGATCAGCCCGGCATCCCCGCCGTCGTCGTTGTCCTGCGGGATGACGCGGAGGATGTCCGCGTCGTCGTAGCCGAGGGCGCGGAAATCGTCGATCCACGACTGCAGCGTGGTCACTGTGCGAAACGGCATCGGGTCCCCTCGACTGGCGGGGCGCCGAACGGGCGCCGCACCCATTATGACGGCGGCCGGACGCACGGCGGGGGGAATGACGGCGATCGCATCGGGATCGACGGCGAGGGGAAGGAGACCATCGGACGTTCCAGCGCGGAGTCACGAGCTCCGCGCCGGAACGCCTCCGACCACCGCGCCGGGGAGCGGGAGCGGTCGGGTCGCTGCATCGAGATGCCGCCTGCGAATGCTCGCCGCGGTGCGGCGACGGGTCAACATTCGCTCCGCGATGCTGCGCTTCCCGGCTGTTCGCTCGCGTCCGGCGGCCGACGGCGCCGAAATGCGCATTTTCCGCATTTTGATGGATACGGTGAATGCGGATGGGGGGTCATCCGCGCCGACCGTCGCTGGTCGGGTGCGTCATCGTCGATCTGTGCATTGCAGCGCGTGAGAGCGTTCCCATATCGGCAAGGCGCCTGTCGACGCAATGGTCTTGCCGCACATTCTCGGACGATTTAGGAAGCCTGCGTGGAGCATACGAACATCGAGACCCGCGACGCCGAGACGGTGGAGCACCTGTGGCAGACCATCGTTCCGGGAGCCCGCATCGCCCGCGCGGATGCCATTCAGCCCGCGATGGCGTGGCACGCGGCGTCCGAGCCGGGATTCGGCTTCTGCGACTACACGATCGGGTCGACGATGCTGGTCGAATCCGACCCGCTCGATCAGGTGGTGGTGGGCCGCATCGCCGGCCCGCGGGTGGTGGGGACCTATCGCCGCGAACGCATCGACACCGCGGTCCCCTTCATGGTGGTCGACCGTCCGCTGGAGATCGCCTTCACGGGTCGCATCGCGGGCACCGGCGTCTCATTCACGCGGACGGAGTTCGACGACGCCGCGCGTCGTCTGTCGGGGGACGAAGGCTTGCGCGTCCGGGCGACGGGCCATGCCCCCGTGAGCGAGCAGCGTCTGCGCTATTGGTCGCGCACGTGGGAGTACACCCGCGACGTGCTGTTGCGCTCGCCGGAGCGCACCCCGCTCATCCAGCAGCAGGCGCGCACGCTCATGCTCGAAGCCTCTCTCATGACCTTCCCGACGACCTTCACCGACGCCCTCGCCGCCGGCCGGCCGTCGCGACCCCTGCCCGCGCCCGTGCGTCGGGCGAAGGCCTACGTCGAAGCGCACGCCGCCGAACCCGTGGTGCTCGCCGACATCGCGGAGGCGGCACGCTTGTCGCCGCGCGGCCTGCAGTACGCCTTCCGTGCCGCCACCGGTCGCACGCCGATGCAGTATCTGCGGCGGGTGCGCCTCGACGCCGCGCGGGCGGAACTGCGCAGCGCCGACCCCTCGGTCGAAACGGTCGCGGCGATCGCCGCGCGCTGGGGTTTCTCCAACCTCGGCCGCTTCGCCGCCATGTACCGCGGGGAGTTCGGCGAGACGCCCTCGTCGACCCTGCGCTCCTGACGCCGATCGGTGCGACCGCCGGTCAGTGCCCGGCGCCGAGGCCGCCGCTGAGGCGATCGTGGAAGCGGGCCGCGGTGTCGTTCATTCCCTCGAGCTCGACGGTCGTGCCGAGGTGGGCGTACTTCGTGCGCACGGCATCGAGCGCGGCGACGGTCGAGGCGTCCCACACGTGCGAGCGCGACAGGTCGATCACGACGTGCGCGGGGTCGCGGTGGTACGCGAACCGGGTCGTGAGGTCGTTGCTCGAAGCGAAGAAGAGCTCGCCCTCCACGACGTAGCGGGCGGTGTCCCCGTCGACCGAGCGGGTGACGCTCGTCAGCGAAGCCACGCGGCGTGCGAACAGCACCGCGGCCGCGACGACGCCCACTCCGACACCGATCGCGAGGTTGTGCGTCCACACCGTGACGGCGACGGTCAGCACCATGACGATGGTCTCGCTCAGCGGCATCCGGCGCAGGGTCGAGGGGCGGATGCTGTGCCAGTCGAAGGTGGCGATGGACACGACGATCATCACGGCCACGAGAGCGGCCATCGGGATGATCGCGACGACGTCGCCGAACGCCAGCACCAGGAGCAGCAGGAACACGCCGGCGAGGAACGTCGAGATCCGGGTGCGCGCCCCCGAGGCTTTGACGTTGATCATCGTCTGGCCGATCATCGCGCAGCCGCCCATTCCGCCGAACAGACCCGACAGAACGTTCGCGGCGCCCTGGCCGAGCGACTCGCGCGTCTTCGACGAGGGAGTGTCGGTGATGTCGTCGACGAGGGCTGCGGTCATGAGCGACTCGAGCAGGCCCACGACGGCCATCGCCACGGCGAACGGGAAGATGATGCCGAGCGTGTCGAGGGTGAACGGCACGTTCGGGATCAGCAGCGCGGGCAGGCTCTCGGGCAGGGCGCCCTGGTCGCCCACGGTCGGGACCGAGATGCCGAAGACCACGGCCGCACCCGTGAGCAGCACGATCGCCACGAGCGGAGCGGGGATCGCCTTGGTCACGCGCGGCAGCAGGTACATGATCGCCAGGCCCGCCGCGGCGATCGGGTACACCGCCCACGGCACCCCGATCAGCTGCGGTACCTGCGCGATGAAGATGAGGATGGCGAGGGCGTTCACGAACCCGACCATGACGCTGCGCGGGATGTAGCGCATGAGCTTCGCGACACCGGCGAGTCCCAGGATCACCTGCAGGATGCCGCCGAGGATCACGGTCGCGAGGAGGTAGTCGACGCCGTGCTCGCGGGCGACGGGGGCGATCACGAGCGCGATCGCTCCGGTCGCCGCCGAGATCATGGCGGGACGCCCGCCGAGGAACGCGATGGCCACGGCCATGACGAACGACGAGAAGAGTCCCAGACGCGGGTCGACGCCGGCGATGATCGAGAATGCGATGGCCTCGGGGATGAGGGCGATCGCCACGACGAGACCGGCGAGCACCTCGCGGGTGAGCAGGCGCGGGGAACGCAGCGCCTGCAGGACGGTGGGTTCGGGGCGCGCACGCGCGAGGACGTCGGTCATGTCGATGCTCCTGAGGGGGGCTCGGTGGGAACCCGCGGCGGCGCGGGGAAGAATAGAGGGGTCGCAACCGCGACCGAGAAGAACTCTACCGTAACGTGAGGTTTGCGGGATCGGGGATGCCATGACCGAGGAGCGTCCGATGCAGATCGGCGAGCTCGCCGAGCGCACGGGGCTGTCGATCCGCACGCTCCGCCACTACGACGAGATCGGCCTGCTGCGTCCCTCGGCCCGCTCTGAGGGCGGGTTCCGGCTCTACACCGCCGACGACGAATCGCGCCTGCTGCTCATCCGGCGCATGAAGCCGCTCGGTTACTCGCTCGAGCAGATGGGCGAGCTGCTGAGCGTCGTCGACGGTCTCGAGGCCGATCCCGGCGACACCGCGCTGCGGGATCGGTTCGCCGGCATCCGCGACGAGGCGCAGCAGCGCCGCGAAGACCTGCGCCGCAAGGTCGCCGCTGCCGACGAGTTCATCGCGCAGTTGGAGGCGCGATGACCGCCCACGACATCGCGCTCGAGGGGCACGGCATCCGTCTCTCTCCCGCCGACCCGTCCGACGCCGCCGCGGCGTGGCCCCTCACCGACCCCGACCTGTGGAGTCGCATGACGACGCCGTGGCCGACCTCGGTCGACGCCTACGCCGCGCACGTCGAGAGACAGCTCGCCACCCCGGGGCTGTTCGCCTTCACCGTGCGGGATGCCGGCACCGGCGCCGTTCGCGGATCGACCACGTTCTACGAGTACGTGCCCGCGCAGGGGCGGGTCGAGATCGGGACGACGTGGTACGGACGCGCGTTCCAAGGCGGGAAGACCAACCCCGCCGCCAAGCTCCTCCTCCTCGGCCACGCCTTCGAGACCTGGGGAGTGAACCGCGTGGCGCTGCGATGCGACGCGCGCAACGAGCGCAGCGCCCGCGCCATCGAACGGCTCGGCGCGACGCCGGAGGGACGCCTGCGCCGGCACCGCATCGCGCCGGACGGCTCCGTCGCCGACACGCTGTACTTCTCCATCCTCCGCGACGAGTGGCCCGACGTGCGCGCGGGGCTCCAGGCGCGGCTGTCGTCCGCCGAGCCCGGCGCGCGCGCCTTCGACGCCGAGACGACAGCCCGCTGACGACCCGGCGACATCCTGCAGTCGAGATGTCCGTCGCACGCCGTCTCGTGGACGCTGCGGGCAGGGCGGGTCAGCCGGCCGCGGCCTGCGCGGCGCGGCGGCGCGCGAACTCCCGGGCCTCGGTGAACAGTTCGAGATCGATCTGCACGTGACGGCGAGCGAGCTCCGCCGCCTCGTCGGGGGCGGCCGTGACGATCGCGTCGACGATCGCGTCGTGCTCGCGCGCGGCGCGGGACTCCATGCGTCGATGGCTCTCGCGGTCGCCCCACGGGTGGGCGGGGGCCGAGAGCGAGAGATGGCGCTCGTGCTCGAGCAGGATGTCGCGCAGGGCCGTGTTGTGGGCCGCGTCGATGATCGACAGGTGCAGCAGGCTGTCGGCCCGCTGCTTCGGGTCGCCCGAGGGTGCCGCGTGGAAGGCGGCGAGGCGGTCGCGCATCGTGGAGATATCGGCATCCGTGCGTCGTTCGGCCGCGAGCCGAGCCAGTGACGAGTGGAGCATCGAGCTCGCCGTGCAGGCGTCGACGAGGTCGCTCCAGCGCTCCTCGAACCACCGGTCGACGCCGACGACCACCGAGTCGGGCCAGTGCTGCGCCACGAACGTCCCTCCGCTGCGGCCACGGCGGCGTTCGATCAGCCCGCGGGTGGAGAGGTCATCGAGGGCGGCGCGCACCGTCGTGCGGCCCACTCCGAGCAGGGGCGAGAGGTCGCGTTCGGCCGGCAGCCGCGTGCCGGGCAGGAATTCGCCCACCGCGACGGCGGTGATGAGGCGCTCGGTCACGCGCTCCACCAGGGAGGCGTCGTCGGTCTCGGCCATGGGCTCCCGTCGTTTCCCCCATGTTAAATCCGCAGAAAAGGTTTGCCAACACACCTTTAACGGGTCCACGATGACTCCATGCAACGCGAGATCACCGTTCCGTTCCATGACGGGTTCACCTGGGCCCGCCTGACCGAGCCCGCAGAACCCACCGGCCGCGCGCCGCTCTTCGTCCTCCACGGCGGCCCCGGTATGGCGCACGACTACGTGAAGAATCTCGACGCCCTCGCCGAGATGACCGGCCGCACCGTCGTGCACTACGACCAGATCGGCTGCGGACGCAGCTCGCACCATCCCGACGCTCCCGTCGAGCAGTGGGTGCCGCAGTTCTTCGTCGACGAGTTCCACCATCTGCGCGGGGCGCTGGGCTTCGACGAGTATCACGTGCTCGGGCAGTCCTGGGGCGGCATGCTCGGTGCGGAGATCGCCGTGCGCCGGCCGGCGGGGCTTCAGGGCCTGATGATCTGCAACTCCCCGGCATCCATGCAGCTCTGGCTCGAGGGTGCCGCGCGCCTGCGGTCCGAGCTGCCCGCCGAGAACCGCGAGGCCCTCGATCGCCACGAGGCCGACGGCACGCTCGACCACCCCGATTACGTCGAGGCCACCCGCGTCTTCTACGAGCGTCACGTCTGTCGCATCACGCCCATGCCGCAGGACTTCGTCGACAGCGAGGCGCAGATGCTCGCCGACCCGACGGTGTACCACACGATGAACGGTCCCAACGAGTTCCACGTCGTCGGCACCGGCCGCGACTGGACGATCATCGACCGCCTGCCGCAGATCGCGGTGCCCACCCTCGTCGTGGCGGGGGAGTACGACGAGGCCACGCCCGAGACGTGGGCGCCGTTCGTCGAGCGCATCGCCGGCGCCCGCTCCCACGTCTTCGCGGGAGCCAGCCACTGCACGCACCTCGAGATGCCCGACGTCTTCCGCGGCGTCATCGCCGACTTCCTCGCACCCCTTCCCTGACGCGCCCCGAGCGAACCCGTCCCGCCCCCACCGCACCCGCCCCACCCGAACCCGAATCAGGAGCCCCGATGTCGAAGTCCGCCCCCGAAGCCCAGCAATCGCTGGAATCCTTCGGCTACAAGCAGGAGCTCAAGCGCTCCATGTCCACTCTCGACCTGGTCGTCTACGGCCTGGTCTTCATGGTGCCGATCGCCCCGTGGGCGATCTTCGGCGTGGTCTACAACGCCGCGAGCGGGATGGTGCCGCTGGTGTACATCACCGGCGTCGTGGCCATGATCTTCACCGCGCTGGCCTACGCGCAGATGTCGAAGGCCTTCCCGATCGCCGGTTCGGTCTTCTCCTATGTCGGTCGCGGCATCCACCCCACCGTCGGCTTCTTCGCCGGGTGGGCGATCCTGCTCGACTACCTGCTCGTCCCCACCCTGCTCTACGTGTTCGCGGCGTCGTCGATGGCCGGTATCTTCCCCGACGTGCCGCAGTGGATCTGGGCCGTCGCGTTCGTGATCATCAACACCGTCATCAACGTGCTCGGCATCGGCTCGATCAAGCTCGCGAACCGCGTCATGCTCGGCATCCAGCTCCTCTTCGTGGTGATCTTCGTCGTGATCGCCATGGTCGCCCTCTCCTCCGGGGCGATCCCCGGGGCCGAGTTCTCGATCGCCCCGGTGTGGGATGCCGAGAAGGTCAACCCCGCGCTCATCGCCACCGCCCTGTCGATCGCGGTCCTGAGCTTCCTCGGCTTCGACGGCATCTCGACCATGGCCGAGGAGTCCACGGGCGACCGGAAGTCGGGCGGCCGCGCGATGATCATCGCCCTCCTCGTCGTGGCCGTGCTGTTCGTCACGCAGACGTGGTTCGCCAGCGCCCTGGCCGCCGGAACGATCGCGTTCTCGGACGACGACGTCAACAACGCCTTCTTCCTGCTCGTCGCGCAGGCTGCGGGATCCGGCTGGGCCACGGCGTTCCTGGCCGTCAACGTCGTCGCGGTGGGCATCGCCAACGCCGTCGCCGCTCAAGCCGCCACCTCACGACTGCTGTATTCGATGAGCCGCGACCGGCGCCTTCCCGCTTTCCTGTCGAAGGTGAACGCGCGCCAGGTGCCGCTCGCGGCGATCCTGTCGGTCAGCGCGATCTCGCTCGTGCTCGTGCTGTTCTTCGTCGGCCAGATCGCGGTCATCTCGTCGCTGGTGAACTTCGGCGCACTGCTCGGCTTCCTGCTGCTGCACGTCTCGGTCGCGGTGTACTACCTCGGCAAGAAGAAGTCGAAGAACTACCTGCTGCACCTCGTCGTGCCGGTGATCGGGTTCCTCATCATCGGCTATGTGCTGCTCAACGCCGACATCACCGCCAAGGTGGGTGGCATCCTGTGGCTGGTCGTGGGCGGCGTCGTGTACGCCGTCTTCGCCCGCAGGAACGATGGCGCCACCGGGCCCCTGCCCGAGCACGCCACCGCGACCGCCGGAGAGGGCGGCGGCGAGGTGGCCTCGTGACGAGCGTCACCCACGCGCTCGGCAAGGAGCTCGGCCGTCCGGGCTTCGACGCCGCGGTCGCACCCGTCCTGCGCGTCACCCCCGGCACGGGCGCGACGATCTCCTTCGAGACCGACGACGCCGTATACGCCGAACTGCACGAGCACGGGGATCTCGCCACCCTGCGCGCCCCGATCAACCCGGTCACCGGGCCCGTCTACGTCGAGGGCGCGATGCCCGGCGATGCGCTCGCGGTGCACGTGCACGAGATCCGCCTCGGGCCGTACGGCTGGTCGCAGAGCCTGCCGGGGGCCGGCGCGCTGCAGCACCGCATGCCCGATCGGGTCGTCAGCCGTCGCATCCCGATCGACGCCGTGGGCGTGCACCTCACCGACCGCCACGTGGTCACCGCGCGTCCGATGATCGGGTGCATCGGCACCGCACCCGCGGCGGGCGTGAACTCGACCGTCATGCCGACGACGTCGCTCGGCGGCAACATGGACCTCACCGACGTCGCCCCGGGCGCCACGGTCTACCTGCCCGTCGAGGTCGAGGGTGCGCTGCTGTCGATCGGCGACATCCACGCCGTCATGGCCCGCGGCGAGTCGTCGTTCGTGGCGATCGAGGCCGCCGGCGTCGCGGTGGTCTCGATCGATCTCGTGAAGGATGCCGGCTACCGCGCGCCGCGCGTCGAGACCGCCGACGAGTGGATCTTCGTCGGTCTCGGCGACCCGGTGCAGGAGAGCATCCGACGCGGGTACGAGGACGTCTTCGACACCCTCGTCGGCGCACACGGGTGGGACGCGATGGACGCCTACGCCGTGATGAGCGCGGTCGTCCACAGTGAACTGGGCGGGCCCACGGGGTCGACGGCCCCCGACCCCCTGCACCCCTTCCGCGCGGTCGGGGCGGTGACGCTGCACCGGCTGCCGAAGGACGTGCTCTGACGCGACCGGGCGAGCGCCGCGGCTGCGGCGTGCGCGCGGGCTCGCGTCGCGCGGGGCGGGCCGGACGCGGCCGTGACTCGGGCGGGCTCGGCAGCCGTGTAAGCTTTCCTGTTGGAAGTGTGTCCGAGCGGCCTAAGGAGCATGGCTGGAATCCATGTAGGCGGGGTAACTCGCCTCGCAGGTTCAAATCCTGTCACTTCCGCCACACGAAGAGCGTCATCCTCGAGATCGAGGGTGGCGCTCTTCGCCGTTCAGCCCATTCTCGCGCTCTCGCGCTCGGCATCCACCGCTCCCGGACGCACCACGAGCGAGCGGGGCAGCACTCGCGCGAGCGCGCGGCGGGCCGGGGTCGCCCGCGCGAGCAGGCCCGCTCGGACGCGATCGACCGCCGCGGCCAGCGCCGGTCCGTGCGCGGGGTCGGGCGCGTCACCGGCATAGCTGACGCGCTCGAGGGCCTCCCGCAGCAGGTCGGCGTCGTCGGCGGCGACGCCGTGCTCCTCGACCAGTCGCGCGGCGAAGGCGCGAGGCGATTCGGCGCCGGGGGCCGGGATGCCGAGATCGACCGCGTCCTCCCGCAGCGCGGTCCACGCGGCCACGGCATCCCCCGCGCCCGCGGCGTTCAGACGTCGGCGGCGCCGGACGACACGCAACAGCGCCGGCACGAAGGCGGCCACGAGCAGCGCCAGCACCACGATCCCGACGGGCACCCAGGCAGCGCCCGGACGCGCACTCGTCGCCGCGGCGCCGGTGTCCACGGTCCCCACGTCGCCGCGGTCGGCCGACGAGGGCGCCGATGACGGCTGGGCGTCGGGGGCAGCGGCATCCTGTTCGGGGGTGGCGGGCGAGGAGCCGCCGTTCGAGGTGGATCCCGACGCGAAGTTCGTCGGCACCCCGAGGCTGTTCGTCGGTTCGAAGGGCACCCAGCCGATGCCCTGGAAGTAGACCTCCGGCCACGCGTGCAGCTGGCTCGAGGTGACGGTGTACTCGGTGCCACCCTGCTGGGGGATGCTGGAAGCCGTTCCCGGCAGGTATCCGACGACGATGCGCGACGGCATGCCGAGCGAGCGCGCCATCACCGCGAACGCGGAGGCGTAGTGCACGCAATACCCGGCGCGCACCTGCAGGAAATCGGCGACCGCGTCCAGTCCCGCGCCGTCGAAGCCCGCGTCGACCGGTGCGTCGAGCGAGTACCGGAACGCGCTGCTGCGGAACCACGTCTGCATCGCGAGCAGGGCGTCGTAGGGGGTCGAGGTCCCGGCCGTCACCTCGCGGGCCGTGTCGCCGATGACCGAGGGCACATCGGCGGGCAGGGCGCTGACATCGGCGCTCAGGCCGGGGTCGCCCACCGAGCGGCTGCGGATCTGCTCGAGCGTCGGTCGCGGCACACTCGCCTGCACCTCGTACTGCTGATCGCGCGTGGAACCCGCGCGCGTGACGACCGTGCGGTTCTGCGGCATCCCGAGCCACTCGCCGTCGAGCCCGGTGACGGTCGCGGCGGGGTAGGGCACGGGCAGCCAGGGGCTGTCGAGGGCGTCGACGGTGACGTCGGTGGTCCAGTCGACGCGGGCGATGTCGGCGTCGGTCTCGACCGGGCTGAACACTGCTCCGTCGCCCGGGACGGGCACGGTGTCGGAGCTGTCGGGTGACCAGACCGCTCCGTCGAAGCGGGAGAGGGTCACGGCCCGCAGGTACGGCGCCGTCGGGGCCGTCGTCCGCACCGTGAGCACGTCGACCTCGCGCGGTTGGCGCAGATCGTTGCCGAGCTCGAGGTTGGGGTTGATCGTCGTGCCCGTGCCGCCCGATCCACCGGTGGCGAAACGCAGGCCGGGCTGGGGGAGGAGCGGGGTGGCGACCACGGCGACGATCACCGCGACCACGGCGACGGCGAGGGCCGTGGCCGAGACCCCCAGCCGACCGGGCGCGCGGACGGAGGGGCGCCGCGGCACGGGGGCTGCGGCGCGGGCCCGCGTGTCGATGCGGAGCAGGAAGAGCAGCGCGGTGGCCAGCAGCACGAAACCGGCGACGTCGACGTCGGAAGGGATCGCGATCGTGGGGATGAGCGAGACCGCGACCAGGCCGACGCCCGCGAGCAGCGGCATGCGCGCCGTCAGCACGACGTGGTCGAGCACGAGGGCGAGGGCGCCCACCGCCGCGACGAGCAGGAAGCTCAGCCCGGCTTCGGGCGGCACGGGGGCCACCCCCAGGCGGATCTCTTCGGAGGCGCCCGAGAGCAGCCCCGGCACCGTCGCGAAGGTCGCCGGGGTGGGGATGACGCCGAGCAGGGCGGTCGAGCGACCGAACAGCAGCGTGAGCCCCACGATCCAGACCGCCGCCTCGATGATGGTGGCGACCACGGCGGGGAGGTGCGCGAGCCGCACGAGCAGCCCCGCCCCGAGCACCGCGGCGGACAGGGCCGCCGCGCCGGCCACCCACGCGCCGGGGGCGATCACCGAGAACGCGGGCAGCAGCGCCGCGATGATCGCGACGTACAGTCCCGCCGCCAGCAGCGCGGCGTCGCGCCGCCGCCGAGCGGTGCGCAACTGCGTGATGTCAGCGACCGACACGGGCGTACCCCTGCTCGATCGCGTCGTCCCATGCCGCGGCCACATCGCCACCGGGATGCACCTGCGCCGCGCGCCAGCCGCCCGCGCGCAACGAGTCCAGATCGGCGTTCTCGGCCACGACCAGCAGCATCGGAAGGGCGGAGCGCTGGGCCACGGCCCTCAGTGCCTCGCGGTCGTCCGCGTGCAAGGCCCCGGTGACCACGATCACGGGGCCGGTGAGGCCCGCCGCCGTGGCGGGGACGACACGTCGTGTCCCGTCGTCCGGGCGCGCACGCAGGCTCGCGAAGGCCGCCGCGGTGGCACGGGCGTCGGAGTCGTCGCCGCCCTCCACCGGATCGGCCAGAAGCTGACCGTCGCTGTCCACGACGTCGACCGTGTACCCCTCGTGCACGAGCCGTGCGACCGCCGAGACGCATGCCGAGACGGCCGTCTCGAACGCCGCGTCGCCGCCGGGGGCGTGGGCGGCCACCGGAGACCAGCGCGACAGGGCGCGGTCGAGAACGATCGTGGCCGCGGGGCTCGCCTCCTGCTCCTCCTGACGCACCATGAGCGTGTCGCGGTGCGCGGTGGCCCGCCAGTGGATGCGGCGCATCGAGTCGCCGGGCGCGTACGGGCGGGCGACGAGGTTGTCGGAGCCCTGGCCGATCTGCAGCGTCGTGGTCTGCCGCGATCCGCCCGCTTCGCCCGCGGCGACGGGGAGGGCCGCGAGATCGCGCACCGTCGGGGCCACGGTCACGGCGGTGGTGCGGCCGAGGGCGATGCGCCGGCGCACCAGCCCGAACGGGTCGGTGGTGGTGACCTCGAACGGTCCGAGGGCGTGCACCCCCCGCGCAGCCCCCGTCACGTCGTAGCGCACCTCGATCGTGGAGGCCGCACCGCTGAGGCTCGACGAGATCGTCGGCGACGCCCCCTCGGCCGCCCCCGTCAGTCCCGCCGGCAGCGCGTCCCGCCACCGGCCCGGGGCCGTCGGCAGTGCGCTCTGGATACCCGCGCGAACGGTCACGCTCGCGCGGCCCCCGACCTCCGGCACCTCGGGCGAGACGACACGCGTGACGGCGCCCGATCCCCGGGTCAGCAGCAGAGCGACCGCCGACGCGACGAGCAGCGCCGCCAGGAGCGTCGCGAAGTACAGCAGCTCGGGGATACCGGCGCGCTGGGCGATCACGAAGGCCGCCACGGCGAGCAGCAGCGCCCCCGTGCCGCGCACCGTGAACGGCCAGAACCGCCTCACCCGGGCTCTCACGGTCGGGCGGCGAGGGGTACGCGCACGCTCGCGGCGATCCGCTCGAGGGCGTCGGCCACGACCGCAGCCCCCGCCTTGCCTCCGGCCGCCGACCGGTTGGCGATCAGGCGGTGGGCGAAGACGGGCGTCAGCAGGGCCGTGATGTCGTCGGGGATCACGTACGACCGGCCGTCGAGGGCCGCCCGCACCTTGGCGGCGCGAACGAGCTGCAGGGTCGCCCGGGGGCTCGCGCCGAGCCGGATGTCGGGGTGACTGCGCGTCGCCTGTGCGAGCGCCACGACGTACTCTTCGAGTGCCGGGGCGACGTGCACCCCGCGCGCCCAGGCGATCATGGCGGTCACCTGGCGGGCCGAGACGACGGGGGTGAGCCCGTCGAGCGGGTTGACCGCGTCGCGCTGGCGGAGCATGAGCGCCTCGGCCGCGGCATCCGGGTATCCCATCGAGATGCGCAGGAGGAAACGATCGCGCTGCGCCTCGGGTAGGGCGTACGTGCCCTCCATCTCGTACGGGTTCTGCGTGGCGACCACGAGGAAGGGCGAGGGCAGGACGTGCGTGCGCCCGTCGACGGTCACCTGCCGCTCCTCCATGGCCTCGAGCAGCGAGGACTGCGTCTTCGGCGAGGAGCGGTTGATCTCGTCGGCGATGACGATGTGGGCGAAGACCGCGCCGGGGGTGAACTCGAACTGCCGCTGCACCGGATTGAACACCGACACGCCCGTGATGTCGCCCGGAAGCAGGTCGGGGGTGAACTGGATGCGACGGACGTCGGCGTCGATCGTGGCCGCGAGGGCCCGCGCCAGCATCGTCTTGCCGACCCCGGGCACGTCTTCGATCAGCAGGTGCCCCTCCGCGAGGAGGGCGATGAGGGCGCTTTGGACCGCCTCCGGCTTGCCGTCGATCACCTGCGACACGGATGCCAGGATTCCCCCGGTCAGACGGGCGAACGTCTCTGCGTCGAGGGGCGCGTCGGCCGCGGGCCGAGCAGTGGTGTCGGGGCGGCGGAGTCGTGATGCCGCCTCGGGCGTGACCGTCTCGTCCATGGCATCCCTTGCGTCGCGGGGTGGAGGCGCGTCGTCGCCGCCGTGACCCGATCGTAACCCGCTCGGCATGGGCGGGGGCCCGAAACGACGCGGCACACAGGCGTCACCCGGCGGATGCTCGGGCCCCTAGGATCGGGGAGCGTTGGTCCACCCGAGGAGCCCGCGCATGTCGCACACCACCCCGTCCCTGCCCGCCGTCACGCACGTGCTCGCCGTCGACATCGGCGGGACGAAGGTGGATGCCGCCCTCGTCTCGCTCGCCGGCGAGGTCGAGCGGGCGAGCGTGACCCGGCGTCCGACCGGAAGGACCGCGGACCGCGACGAGATCGCCCGCAACATCCGCGAGGCCGCCACCGCGGCGCTCGCCGCCGTCGACGGCGCCCGCGTCGGCGCGATCGGTGTGGGCAGTGCCGGCCCCGTCGACCTGCCCTCCCGGTCGGTCTCGCCCCTTAACCTGCCCCTCGCCGCCGGTCTCCCGATCGACGAGGTGCTCGGGGGGCTCGTGGACGGCCCGATCCGCCTCGCCCTCGACGGCACCTGCATCGCTCTCGCCGAGCACTGGCGTGGAGCGCTCGTGGGTTGCGACGACGCGATGGCGATCGTGGTGTCCACCGGCGTGGGCGGCGGACTCATCCTGGGCGGTCGGCCCGTTCCGGGCGCCAGCGGCAACGCGGGCCACCTGGGCCAGACGTTCGTGCGCACCATCGAGGGCGACGAGGTGGTGGCATCCACCCTCGAGGCCGTCGCGGCCGGCCCCGGGACCGTCGCCTGGGCGCAGGGGCACGGGTGGGAGGGTGAGACGGGGCTCGACCTCGCCGCCGCCCACGCGGCCGGGGACGCGATCGCCATCGCCGCCGTCAGCCGCTCGGCCATCGCCGTCGGGCAGGCGATCGCAGCGGCGGCGACACTGTGCGATCTCGAGGCCGTGGCCATCGCGGGCGGCTTCTCGCAGGTGGCCACCGACTACGTCGACCAGGTGCGCGCGGCCGCCGAGGCGGCGGCGCTGCACGCCTATGCGCGCCGGTGCCGCATCGTCGGCTCGGGTCTCGACGGCGACGGGCCCCTGCTGGGGGCGGCAGCGATCGCACTGCAGTCCTGAGGCCGGGTCTACCCTGAGACCGAGGACCGCGCCGCGGGCCGGCGAGTGAGGGCGGGGAACATGCGTACGGGTTCCAATCTGCCCGCCGTCGGCGAATACAACCAGACGCTGGTGCTCGACCTCATCCGTCGCTCGCCGGAGGGGTTGAGTCGTGTCGAGCTCTCGGCGCGCACCGGTCTGAGCGCGCAGACGCTCAGCAACGTCACCCGCCGCCTCGCCGATGACGGTCTCATCATCGAGGCGGGCAAGGTCATCTCCGGTCCCGGCAAGCCGCGGACGCTGCTCAAGCTCGAGCCGCGCTCGCGGTTCGCCGTGGGGGTGCACCTCGACCCCGTCGTCGACACGATCGTCGTGGTCGACATGGCGGGGGAGGTCATCGCGCACGACGAGATCCCCGGGCTCCGCGAGGTCGCTCCGAAAGCCCTGGTGACGGCCGTGGGCGCGGCCGTCGACACGATCGTCGAGCGTGCGGGGGTGCCGCGCGAGCTCGTGCTCGGGGTGGGCGTCGCCGCCCCCGGGCCGTTCGACGCCCGTGGCGGACGCCTTCTCGATCCGCCGCTGCTGCCGCAGTGGCACAACGTGAACGTGCGCGAAGACCTCGGTGCGGCGACGGGGCTGCCCGTCATCGTCGAGAAGGACGTCACTGCGGCGATGGTCGGCGAGATGTGGTTCGACCGCTCCGACGTGCTCAGCGACGCGATGTTCCTGTACTACGGCGCCGGCGTCGGCATGGGGCTCGCGGTGGCGGGCGCTCCGGTGCGCGGGCGGACCGGCAACGCCGGGGGCATCGCGCACGTGGTCGTGGATGCGGACGGACCTCTGTGCGCGTGCGGGTCGCGAGGATGCCTGGGGGTGTCGATCGAACCGCGCGTGCTCATCGCCGAGGCCGGGTACCTCGACGCCGACCCGCGCTCGGGCCTCGACCGTCTCGTGCGCGATGCGGCGGATCCCCGCCACGCGGCCGCGGGAGTGCTGCGGCGAGCGGGGGAGCGGATCGCGCGGGCTCTCGTGGTGACCAACAACCTCCTCGACGTCGACGAGGTCGTGCTCGGCGGTCCCGCGTGGGAACGCCTCTCCGGGGTGCTCGCCGACATCGTCGCGGAGCATGTCGCCTCGGATCCCGCGTCGACGGCGACGCTGCCGATCATCGTGCGGCGTTCGGTGGTCGGGCTCGATGTGGCGGCCGTCGGAGCCGCGTGCTTGATGCTGGACGGCGCGTTCGCGGCCCGACCGGCGCGCATGATGATCGCGCTCTGACGCGGCCCGGACCGTTCATAGCGGGGCGTGTCGCGATCGTTACCTCGCTCCGGCCGCCGTGACTTGCCGAGTTAGTCCATTTGATTTATAAAAGGTTCTGGCGACGCGGTGTCTCCACCCGAGCAAGGGAGCTTCCATGAAGAAACTGACGATGGCGACCGGTCTTCTGACCGCCACCGCCCTGACCGTGGCTCTGGCCGGCTGCTCCGGTGGCAGCGGCGACGCGGCGGACTCGAAGACGATCCGAGTCGCGTACCAGACCACGGCGACGTTCAACCAGATGCAGACGCTGATGGAGAACGCCAAGAAGCAGTACGAGGCCGCGCACGAGGGCATGACGGTCGAACTCGTCCCGATCCAGGCTGAGGGCGCGGATTACTACACGAAGCTCGCGCTGATGAACAAGTCGGCCAGCACCGCTCCCGACGTGCAGTACGAAGACACGTTCAAGATCCAGTCCGACGCTGCGGCCGGCTACCTCCTGCCGCTCGACGACTACCTGGCGAAGTGGGACGACTGGTCGCAGTTCGCCGAGGGTGCGAAGCAGGCCGGTCTCGGCCCCGACGGAAAGTCCTACGGCGTCTCGCTCGGCACCGACACCCGCGGCCTCTGGTACAACAAGGCCCTCTTCGAAGCCGCCGGCATCTCCGTGCCGTGGCAGCCCAAGACCTGGGCCGACATCCTCTCGGCCGCCGAGAAGGTCAAGGCCTCCAACCCCGACGTCATCCCGATCAACGTCTACTCGGGCAAGACCGCCGGCGAGGCGGCATCCATGCAGGGGCTCGAGATGCTCATGTACGGCACCGAGGACACCCTCTACGACACCGACAGCAAGAAGTGGGTCGTCGGCAGCCAGGGCTTCAAGGACTCGCTGCAGTTCGTCAGCGACGTCTACCAGGGCGGCCTCGGACCGTCGCTGCAGCAGGCGCTCGACCCCAACATCTTCACCAGCGTGACCGCCGACTGGCTGCCCTCGTCGAAGCTCGCCATCGCTCTCGACGGCTCGTGGCAGTCGGCCGCGTGGGTCGACGGCGGCACCGCCGCGTGGCCCGAGTGGAGCGACGCCCTCGGCATCGCCGCCATGCCGACGCAGGACGGCCAGGCGCCCGGCACCACCAGCATGTCGGGGGGATGGACCCTCGCCATCGGGAAGAACACCAAGAACGCCGACGCCGCGTGGGACTTCCTCTCCACCGCCGTGAACAAGGACAACGCCACCGCCTACGGCATCGACAATAGCCAGATCGCCGTGCGCGCGGACGTCGCCCAGTCCAGCGAGTACCTCGACGCCAACCCGAGCTTCGAGACCTTCTCGAGCTTCGTCGACACCACCCACTTCCGCCCGGCGACCGAGGACTACGACAAGATCTCGAACCAGATCCAGGTCGCGATGGAAGCCGTCATGACCGGTCAGTCGAGCGTGGACGACGCGGCCGCCGCCTACGACCAGGCCGTCATCGGCATCGTGGGCGAAGACAACACCCAGCAGGGCTGATCGTGACCGCCCTGGCTACCCCCGGGGCGACCGGAACCGGCCGGGGGTCGCGCGTGAAGACGCGCGGCCTCCGGTCGTCGGCCCGGGCGCTCCCTCTCCTGCCGGCAGCCCTGCTGCTGGCCGTGTTCCTGCTCGGCCCCATCCTGGTGTCGCTGTGGGGCTCGCTCACGAACGCGACGCTGTCGGGATCGACGGCCGTCGCGAGCGACTTCGTCGGCTTCGACAACTACGTCCAGTTGTTCAAGGCGCCCGACTTCCCCGTCGCGGTGGTCAACACGATCGTCTTCGTGTTCTTCTCGGCCGTGATCGGACAGAACGTCCTGGGCCTGGCCCTGGCGCTGATGATGCGCTCGGGCAATCGCATCGTGACGGCCGTGGTCGGCACGATCGTCGTCACCGCGTGGGTGCTCCCCGAAATCGTCGCGGCGTTCGCCGCCTACGCGTTCTTCCGCGACAACGGAACACTGAACGCCGTCCTCGAGGTCTTCGGCGTGGAGCCCGTCAGCTGGCTGTTCACCCTGCCGGTGCTCATGGTGATCTTCGCCAACATCTGGCGCGGCACGGCCTTCTCGATGATGGTCTACTCGGCCGCGCTGGCCGATGTGCCGCCCGAGATCACCGAGGCGGCGGAGATGGACGGAGCCAGCGGTTTCAAGCGCCTCATCCACGTCACTATCCCGATGATCCGCTCCACCATCGGCACGAACTCCATGATCGTGACCCTGCAGACGCTGTCGGTGTTCACGCTCATCTTCGTCATGACCGGCGGCGGCCCCGGCAACAAGAGCACGACGCTGCCGATCCTCGCGTACCAGCAGGGGCTGAAGTTCGGCGAGCTCGGCTACGGCACCGCGATCGCCACGATCATGCTCGTGATCGGCGCCGTCTTCTCGTTCTTCTACGTCCGCGCCCTGCGCGAGGAGGTCTCGTCATGAGCGCCACCACCACCCTCCCCGAGGTCACGGGCCGCCGCGCCCGGTCGGCCGTGCCCGCCCCGACGCGCACGAAGGCGTCGCTCTCGTCTCCGCGCACGCGCGCGCTGAGCGTGCTGTCGAACACGCTCATGATCGTCATCGGCTTCCTGTTCGTGGTGCCGCTGGTGTGGCTGGTCACCGCGTCCCTCGACGCGCAGCCGACCCTCGCGATCAAGATGCCCGAGGTCGTCACCCTCGACAACTTCGCCGCGGTGATGAAGCCCGACCTGCTGTTCCTCCCGCTCTGGAACAGCGTGCTGCTCGCGGGCGGCACCGCGATCGCGACCGTGGTGCTCGCGTCGCTCGCGGCCTATCCGCTGTCCCGCTACAAGATGCGCGTCGGGAAGCCCTTCCTCTACGCGGTGCTGTTCGGAACGTGTCTGCCGATCACGGCGATCATGGTGCCGGTCTACAGCCTGTTCGTCCAGCTGAACCTCATCGACTCCGTCGGCGGCACGATCCTCTTCCTCACCGCGAGCGCCCTGCCGATCGCGATCTGGATGATGAAGAACTTCATGGACGGCGTCCCCGTCGAGCTCGAGCACGCGGCGTGGATGGACGGCGCGGGATCGATGCGCACACTCGTGCAGATCGTCCTGCCGCTCATGCGTCCCGGTATCGCGGTGGTGTTCATCTTCACGTTCATTCAGGCGTGGGGGAACTTCTTCGTCCCCTTCGTGCTGCTGCTCAGCCCCGACTACCAGCCGGCCGCGGTCAGCATCTTCAACTTCTTCGGGTCGTTCGGAGCGGTGGCCTACGGCCAGCTCGCGGCCTACTCGATCGTCTACTCCCTCCCGGTCCTCGGCCTGTACGTGCTCGTACAGCGCGGACTCGGCGGCCCGTCGGCCCTCGCCGGCGCGGTCAAGGGCTGACCCGTCCCCCCAGACAAGGAACACACCCCATGCACGACCGCACCGCGCTCATCGAGATGCGCATCGAACGCTTCGTCCGCGAGCGTCTCGCCCCCGCCGTCTACCGCGCCCGCCAGCCCCTCGACATCCAGGCGTGGGAGGCCCCGGGCGAGCCCGTGACCTTCGCCGAGGCGCGGGATGCCGCCTACCGCCCGTTCGCGATCGGGACGCCGTGGGGCCGCGCGTGGGGGACCACCTGGTTCGCCGTGTCGGGGGAGATCCCGACCGCGTGGCGTGACGCCGCGGGCGCCCTGCCCGAGGGCACCGTCGCCGAGCTCGTCATCGACCTCGGCTTCACCGCCGGTCAGAGCGGCTTCCAGTGCGAGGCGCTCGTCTGGAACCGCGAGGGAGCGCCCATCAAGGGCGTCTCGCCGTTCAACAACGCCAGCCCGGCCGCGGTCGACGCCGACGGTCGTGTCGACGTGCTCGTCGAGGCGGCATCCAATCCCGACGTCGGCAGCCTCTTCACCTTCGAGCCCACCCCGGTCGGCGACCCCGCGACCGCGGGCGACGCTCCTCTCTATGTGCTCCGCGAGATGTCGATCGGCCTCCGTGACCTCGCGGTGTGGAACCTGCTGCAGGACTTCCGTCTGCTCCACGGCCTGATCGCCGAGCTCGACGCGACCTCCGCGCGCCGCGCGACCCTCGTGGAGGGGATGGATGCCGCGATCGACGCCGTCGATCCGCACGACGTCAGCGGCACCGCACAGGCCGGCCGCGACGTCCTCGCGCCGCTGATGGCCGCGCCCGCGGCATCCAGTGCCCACGTACTGCACGCGGTCGGTCATGCCCACATCGACTCGGCGTGGCTGTGGCCGGTGCGGGAGACCGCGCGCAAGGTCTCGCGCACGTTCAGCAACGTGCTGTCGCTCATGGACGAAGACCCCGAGTTCGTCTTCGCGTCGTCGTCGGCGCAGCAGTTCGCGTGGATGAAGGAGCACTACCCGGCGCTCTGGGAGCGGCTGAAGGCGCGCGTCGCCGAGGGACGCTTCGTCCCGGTGGGTGGCATGTGGGTCGAATCCGACACCAACATGGTCGGCGGCGAGGCCATGGCCCGCCAGTTCGTGGAGGGCAAGTCGTTCTTCCTCGAGGAGTTCGGCATCGACACCGAAGAGGTGTGGCTGCCCGACTCGTTCGGCTACAGCGGCGCGCTTCCGCAGATCATGAAGGCCGCCGGCGCCCGTTGGTTCCTCACGCAGAAGATCTCGTGGAACGAGACCAACCGCATCCCGCACCACACCTTCCGCTGGGAGGGCATCGACGGCTCGCGCATCTTCACGCACTTCCCGCCGGTCGACAAGTACAACTCCGAGGTCACCGCGGCCGACCTCGCCCACGCCGAGCGCAATTTCGCCGACAAGGGCCGGGCCCGCACCTCGCTCCTGCCGTACGGCTTCGGCGACGGCGGCGGCGGACCCACGCGTGAGATGACCGCCACGATCGCCCGCACGCACTCCCTCGAGGGCGCGCCGGTCGTGAAGCACTCCACCCCGCGCGAGTTCTTCGAGACCGCCGAGGCGGAGTACGCCGACCCGGCCGTGTGGGCGGGGGAGCTGTACCTCGAGTTCCACCGCGGCACCTACACCAGCCAGCTGCGCACGAAGCAGGGCAACCGCCGCAGCGAGCACCTGCTGCGCGAGGCGGAGCTGTGGGCCGCAACCGCGACCGTGCGGACGGGCGCCGCCTACCCGGCCGACGCTTTCCAGCGCCTGTGGCGCCTGGTGCTGCTGCAGCAGTTCCACGACATCCTCCCCGGCACCTCGATCGCGTGGGTGCACCGGGATGCCGAGCGCAACTACGAAGCGATCGCCACCGAGCTCGAGCAGATCATCGCCGACAGCCTCCGCGCGCTCGTCGGCGAGGGCGACCGCACGCTGCTGGTCAACGCCGCGCCGCACGCCCGCGCCGGTGCGCCGGCGCTGGGCATCGCCGCCGCACCGGGTGCGCGCGACGTCACCCCGCGCGCCGAGGGCTCGGGCTTCGTGCTCGACAACGGCATCGTCCACGCCGTGATCGACGCCCGAGGACTTCTCATCTCGCTCGTCGACGTGGTGTCGGGTCGCGAGGTCGTGCCGGCGGGCCAGGTGGCGGGGCTGTTCGAGGTCTTCCGCGACACCCCCACCCAGTGGGACGCGTGGGACATCGACGAGACCTACCGCCGGCACGCGACACCCCTCGACACCGCGGATGCCGTGCGCATCGACGCAGACGCGGTCGTCGTGGAGCGCTCGATCGGCGAGTCCACGATCGTCACGCGCGTCGCGCTCGCCGCGGGCGCGCGCACCGTGCGGCTGTCGCTCGACGTCGACTGGCACGAGCAGCAGAAGCTGCTCAAGCTGGGTGTCCCCGTCGACGTGCACACCGACCGGGCGGCATCCGAGATCCAGTTCGGACACATCGTGCGCCCGACCCACACGAACACGTCGTGGGACTCGGCACGTTTCGAGACCGCCGCGCACCGCTGGGTGCGGGTCGCGGAGCCCGACTTCGGCGTCGCCGTGACCAACGACTCCACCTACGGCCACGACATCACCCGCCACGAGCGCGACGGCGGGGGGACCTTCTCGCTCGTGCGCCTGTCGATCATCCGGTCGGCGATGTTCCCCGACCCGGGGCAGGACCAGGGCGCGCACCACCTCGAGGTGGGCATCGTCGTGGGGGCCGACGTGCTCGACGCCGTCGCCGAGGGCTACCGCACCAACCTGCCCGCGCGGGTGGTGACCGATGCCGGGGAGGACTCCGTGGCACCCCTGGTGGCGATCGATGCTCCCGGCGTCGTCGTCGAGGCCGTCAAGCTCGCCCAGGACGGATCGGGCGACGTGGTCATCCGTCTCTACGAAGCGCTGGGAGAGCGCACGCAGGCGCGCCTCGAGGCCGGCTTCGGCGTCGCCCGCGTGAGCGAGACCGACCTGTTGGAGCGTGACGTGGACGCCGCAGCGGTGACCGCTGTGCAGGGCGGCGTCGTGGATCTCGAGCTGCGTCCGTTCCAGCTCGTGACGCTTCGTCTGAAGCGCTGACGTCCGATCGACACGCGGCCGGGGTGCATCGCGCCCCGGCCGCTTCGTCGTGCGGGGGATGAGCGCGGGTGGGAGGCGCTCCGCGGGTCGGGTAAGCTGTACTCGGCTCTCCGCGTGGCGGCATCCAGGCCAACTCCCCCAGGACGGAAACGTAGCAAGGGTAACCAGGCTCTACCGGGTGCGCGGAGGGTCTTTTCTTTGCCCGGAAACGGGGGGCGCGCAGCGGCGAGGATGCCGGATGGCCCCGCCCGTCAGCGCCGCGCGAACGGCCCGTCGAGCACCGCCCACTGCAGCAGCATGATCGTCTTGGCATCCTGGATCGATCCGTCGCGGATCATCGACAGGGCGTCATCGATGTCGTACTCGAGAATCTCGATCTCCTCGTCCTCTTCGGCGAGGCCCCCGCGATCGCCGTGGCGCGCGGAGCCGTCGTACGCGGCGGCGAAGAAGTGCAGGCGCTCGGTGACCGATCCGGGGCTCATATAGACATCGAAGACATGCTCGACCTCGTCGACGTGGACGCCGGTCTCCTCCTCGGCCTCGCGGCGGATCGCGGTCACCGGGTCGTCATCGTCGAGCAGCCCCGCGGCGGTCTCGATCAGCATGCCGTCGGGGTGGTCGTTGACGTACACGGGGTAGCGGAACTGCCGGGTGAGCAGCACGGTCCGCCGCGCCGGGTCGTAGAGCAGGATCGTCGCCCCGTTGCCGCGGTCGTAGGTCTCGCGCGTCTGCGTGCTCCACGCGCCGTCGTCGCTCCGGTAGCGGAACGTCGACGCGCGCAGCACGTGCCACCCCGCGGCGAGCAGCTCGACGTCCTCGACGACCACGCGCGGGTTGCGGTCGAGGTCGAGACCGGTCAGGTGCAGGCCGGTGCGGCCGCGGTGGTCGGGGACGGTGGTGCCGGGACGCGCATCATTCATGATTCGGAACAATAGTGCAGAAACGTGCAAGAATGTGGAGCGTGATGCTCGCTGCCGCCCGCAAGGACGCCCTGCTCGAGCGGCTTCGCCGCGACGGTCGCCTCGTCGTGAAAGACGTCGCCCTCGACCTCGGCCTCTCCGAGGACAGCATCCGCCGCGATCTTCGAGAACTGGATGCCGCCGGCCTCGCCGTCCGCGTCTACGGCGGGGCCCTGCCGGCCTCGCCGGCCGTCGCGGACTACGACGCGCGGGGGACGGTGGCGCGCTCGAGCAAGGCCCGCGTCGCCGCGGCCGCGGTCGAGCTGATCGAGCCCGGCGCCACCGTGCTCCTCGACGGGGGGACGACGACCTTGGCGCTGGTCGAGGCGCTGCCCCGCTCGTTCGCGGGCACGGTGATCACGCACTCGCCGACGATCGCGGCCGCCCTGCTGAACCACGAGGCCGAGGTCATCGTCATCGGCGGTCGGGTGTTCAAGCACTCCGCCGTCGCGTGCGGGTCCGCCGCCGTCGAGGCGGCGCAGCGGATCAGCGCCGACATCTTCTTCCTCGGAGTCACCGGCGTGCACCCCGCCGCCGGGCTGACGACCGGGGATGCCGACGAGGCGGCGATGAAGCGCGTGCTCGCCGAGCGGGCCGCCGAGACGATCGTGCTCGCGAGCGAGGAGAAGCTGGGAGCGGCGTCGCGGTTCGGCATCCTGCCGCTCGACGAGGTGACCGGCATCCTGGCCGATCTCGATCCCGCGGCGCCCCTGACATCGGACCTGCGGGCCGCGGGAGCGCGTCTGCTGCCGTGTCGTCCTGATGACTCGACGCCGAAGCAACCCCGAAGCGGTGTCGGGGGCCCGCTCTAGGCTGGACGCGTGACGCAGAGCATCTACATCACGTCGGCCGAAGGTCATTCGGGCAAATCCTCCGTGGCTCTGGGCGTCCTCGACGCCCTCAGCCGCGTCACGCCGCGCGCGGGGGTGTTCCGCCCCATCGCGCGCTCCACGGCCGAACGCGACTACGTGCTCGAGATGCTGCTCGACCACGACAGCGTCGACCTGGCGTACGACGACTGCGTCGGCGTCACCTACGACGACGTGCGCGACGACGCCGATGCGGCGCTGGCGCGCATCGTCGAGCGCTACAAGGCCGTCGAGGCGCAGTGCGACGCCGTGGTCATCATCGGCAGCGACTACACCGACGTCGGCAGCCCCGCCGAGCTCGCCTACAACGCGCGCATCGCCGCCAACCTCGGTGCCCCGGTGCTTCTCGTTCTCGGCGGCCGCGCGCAGCAGGGGCACAGCGAGACCCTCGGTCTGTCGGTCGCACGCACCCCGCAAGAGGTCGGTCAGATCGCCTCCCTCGCCATCTCGGAGCTGCAGCACGAGCGTGCGGCGCTCTTCGCCGTGATCGCCAACCGCGCCGATGCGGACCACCTCGACGAGATCGTGGCATCCGTTCGCCAGGTCGTCGACGCCGCTCCGGTCGCCGGAGAGGACCGCGCCGTACCCGTGTGGGCACTTCCGGAGGACCGTTTCCTCATCGCGCCGTCGGTCCGCGGCGTCCTGCGCTCGGTCGAGGGCGAGCTCATCAAGGGCGACCCGGCGCTGCTCACGCGCGAGGTGCTGGGCGTGGTCGTGGCGGGCATGTCGATGGTCAACGTCTTGCCGCGACTGAAGGAGTCCGCGGTCGTGGTGATCCCGGCCGACCGCACCGAGGTGCTGCTCGCAGCTCTCCTGGCCAACGCGTCGGGCACGTTCCCGTCGCTGGCCGGCATCGTTCTCAACGGCGGGTTCGAGCTGCCCGACTCGATCGTGCGACTCATCGACGGCCTCGGCTCGCCGCTGCCGATCATCGCCACCGACCTCGGCACGTACGACACCGCCGTGCGCATCATGAACACGCGCGGTCGCCTGGCCGCCGACTCCCAGCACCGCTACGACACCGCTCTCGCGCTGTTCGAGCGCCACGTCGACACCGAGCTGCTCACGCGCGAGCTCGGCGTCGCCCGCCCGAGCGTCGTCACCCCGCTCATGTTCGAGTACGGCCTCGTCGACCGGGCCCGCGCCGACAAGCGCCGCATCGTGCTGCCCGAGGGCACCGACGACCGCGTCCTTCGGGCGGCGGCCACCGTCCTCTCGCGCGGCATCGCCGACCTGACGATCCTCGGCGAGCCGATCGAGGTGCGCGGGCGCGCGATCGAGCTGGGGATCGACATCCGCGATGCCGAGGTGCTCAGCCCCTTCGACGCCGTGCACGTCGACAAGTTCGCCACCGAGTACGCCCGGCTCCGGGCGCACAAGGGCGTCACCTACGCGCAGGCCGCCGACACCGTGACCGACGTGTCGTACTTCGGCACCCTGATGGTGCACCTGGGCCTGGCCGACGGCATGGTCTCGGGTGCTGCGCACACGACGGCGCACACCATCCGCCCGGCGTTCGAGATCATCAAGACCGCCCCGGGCGTCTCGGTGGTGTCGAGCGTGTTCCTCATGGCGCTCGCCGATCGCGTGCTCGTGTACGGCGACTGCGCCGTCATCCCCGATCCGACGAGCGAGCAGCTCGCCGACATCGCCGTGTCGTCGGCGGCCACGGCCGAGCAGTTCGGCATCGCCCCGCGCGTGGCGATGCTGTCGTACTCGACGGGGGAGTCCGGCACGGGTGCCGACGTCGAGAAGGTGCGCGCGGCGACCGCCCTGGTGCGCGAGCGCGCCCCGGAGCTCCTCGTCGAGGGACCCATCCAGTACGACGCCGCCGCCGACGCGGCCGTGGCACGCGCCAAGATGCCGGGATCGGAGGTCGCCGGACGCGCCACGGTGTTCGTCTTCCCCGACCTCAACACGGGCAACAACACCTACAAGGCGGTGCAGCGCTCGGCCGGCGCCGTCGCGATCGGACCGGTCCTGCAGGGGCTCAACAAGCCCATCAACGACCTGTCGCGCGGAGCGCTCGTCGACGACATCGTCAACACCATCGCGATCACCGCGATCCAGGCCCAGGGGAGCCCCGAATGAGCGTCGTGCTCGTCGTCAACAGCGGATCGTCGTCGTTCAAGTACCAGCTGCTCGACATGGCGCGCGAAGAAGTCCTGGCGAGCGGCCTCGTCGAGCGCATCGGGGAGTCGACCGGGGTCGCGCGGCACACCGTAAGGGCGGCGGCCCTCGCCTCGCCCGACGGCCCGGCGCCCACGGTCACCGACGCGACCTCGACCATCGAGCGCGAGATCCCCGACCACACCGCCGGCTTCGCCGTCATGCTCGAGGCGTTCGCCGCGCACGGACCCTCGCTCGACGAGCACCCGCCGGTCGCGGTGGGCCATCGCGTCGTCCACGGCGGCGCGCGGTTCTTCGCGCCGACCGTGGTCACCCCCCTCGTCGAGATCAACATCGACGAGCTGTCGGTGCTCGCGCCGCTCCACAACCCCGCGAACCTCGCCGGCATCGTCGCCGCCAAGCAGGCGTTTCCGACCGTGCCGCACGTCGCGGTCTTCGACACCGCGTTCCATCAGTCCCTCGCTCCCGAGGCGTACACCTACGCCATCGATCGCGAGGTCGCCGAGGCGCATCGCATCCGTCGCTACGGTTTCCACGGCACGAGCCACAAGTTCGTCAGCGAGGCCGCCGCCGCGTTCGTCGGGCGCCCCCTCGGTGAGCTGAAGCAGATCGTCTTCCACCTCGGCAACGGTGCGTCCGTGGCCGCGATCGAGGGTGGCCGCTCGGTCGACACCTCGATGGGGCTCACCCCCCTTGAGGGTCTCGTCATGGGAACGCGCTCGGGCGATCTCGACCCGGCCGTGCTCCTCCAGCTCGCCCGTCGCGCCGAGATGTCCATTGCCGATCTCGACACGCTGCTGAACAAGCGGTCCGGCCTTCTCGGCATCGCCGGCGTCTCCGACATGCGCGACATCCAGGAGCGACGGGATGCCGGCGACCCGGCGGCGCGGCTCGCCTTCGACGTCTACATCCACCGCCTGCGCGCCTACGCAGGGGCCTACCTCGCCCAGCTCGGCGGGGTCGATGTCATCTCGTTCACGGCGGGGGTGGGGGAGAACGCCCCCGCGGTCCGCGCGGAGGCGATGGCCACCCTCGGTTTCGCCGGCGTCGAGATCGATCCCGCGCGCAACGCGGCGCGCGAGCGCGGCATCCGTCGCATCTCCACCGATGCCTCGCTCGTCGAGGTGCTCGTCGTGCCGACCGACGAGGAGCTCGAGATCGCCCGGCAGACGCTGTCGGTCACGGCCTGAGGTCGACTCAGCCTCCGGCCAGCGCCATGTGCACCTGGTAGCGATCTCCGCGGTACCACGACGTGACGTGTTCGACGGCGCGACCGCCGGCGCGCGACGTGCGCCGGAACACCAGGACCGGCGACCCGGGAGGCACCGCGAGCGCCGTCGCGACGGCATCCTCGACCGCTTCCGTCCACACCGTCTGCTCGGCGGCGTCGATGCGCACGCCGTACCTCTCCGCCAGCAGTCCGTAGAGCGAGGTGCCCAGGTCCTGCTCTCCGAGGTCTTCGGCGAGACGCGGTGAGTACCACCCGATCTCGAGAGCCATCGGGATGCCGTTGGCCAGGCGGAGACGCTCGATCGACCAGGCCTTCTCGCCGTCGTCGAGGCCGAGCGCCGCGCGCACGTCGAGGGGCGGGTCCGCCCTCTCGGCGCGGCGGACGAGCGTGGTGGCGACCATGCCGCGTCGGCGCATGTCCTCGGTGAACGACGCGAGGTGCAGCTGCGACTGCACGCGCTCGCCGGCGACGAAGGTGCCCTTCCCCTGCACCGTGTACAGCTTCTGCTCCTCGATCAGCTGCCGCAGGGCCTCGCGCACGGTGGCCCTGCTCACCCCGTGACGGGTCGACAACTCGCGCTCCGAGGGGATGGCGCTGTGGGCCGGCCAGGTGGTGCCGATGTCCGACAGCAGGATCGCCCGTAGCTGGGCGTGCTTGGGGATGGGCCCGGCGGTCACGGCGGGCGGGGTGTCGGCATCGCGGAGACGGGGCATGACGGCGTCGACTTTCGGTGTTGACACGCCCGGCGGCGGCCAGTAGCTTCACTGGTACGTACCAGTACGGGCCACGTGGTCGGTCGAGCGGAGACGATCTGATGTTTCCCAACCTAAGCGACGGCCGCTGGTGCGTACCGTCGAACCGCCGCCCCCGAGGAGTCCCCGTGACCGTCATCCTGTCCCCGCTCGTCGGAGTCGTCTTGCCGCTCGCTGACGTACCCGATCAGCTGTTCGCCCAGGGGGCGATGGGTCCGGGCGTCGCGATCGAGCCGCCTCTCGAGATCGTCGACGTCGTCTCGCCGGTCGAGGGCACGCTGCTGCAGGTCTTCCCGCACGCGTTCGTCGTCGTGGCCGACGAGGGGGTGGGCGTGCTCGTGCACCTCGGGCTCGACACGGTCCAGCTGAAGGGCGAGGGCTTCACGGCTTTCGCCGCCAAGGGCGACCGAGTCGAAGCCGGCACCCCGGTCATCGCCTACGACGTGCCGGCGATCCGCGCGGCGGGCCTCGCCAGCGTCGTCCCCGTGGTCGTCCTCGAGCGCTCCGCCGACGACGTGTCCCTGCACGCCGCCGAGGGCGCCGAGATCACCCCCGGTACCCCGCTCCTGTCCGTCTGATCCGTTCCGTCACCGTCGAGAGAGAACCGTCATGGCCACCACCGTCCCCACCGCGCGCCGCCGTGGAATCCCGGGCTTCGCGCAGATGCAGCGTCTGGGTAAGAGCCTCATGCTGCCCATCGCGGTGCTGCCGGCCGCCGGCATCCTGCTCCGTCTCGGTCAACCCGACCTGCTGGGCCAGATCGACCTGCCGGTCATCGGCCCCTTCTTCCAGGCCATGAGCGCGGCCGGCGGTGCGCTGTTCGACAACCTCGCGCTGCTGTTCGCGGTCGGCGTCGCGATCGGCTTCGCGAAGAAGGCCGACGGATCGACGGCGCTCGCGGCCGTCGTCGGCTACCTCGTGCTCGCGAACGTCTTCAAGGCGATGTCGCCGGTGGTGCTCGCCGGGCAGACCACGGCCGCGGGCGATCAGGTGCAGATCAATTACAGCGTGTTCGGCGGCATCGTCATCGGCCTGCTCACGGCGTGGCTGTTCGACCGGTATCACACCATCCAACTGCCGTCCTACCTGGGCTTCTTCGGGGGACGGAGGTTCGTGCCCATCGTCGTCTCGCTCGCGAGCCTGGTCGTCGGGTTCGGACTGAGCTACTTCTATCCGATCTTCAACACCGGACTGACGGGCCTCGGCGCCTTCATCGGCGGAACCGGCGCGATCGGGGCGTTCGTCTACGGCTTCACCAACCGCATGCTCATCCCGGTGGGACTGCATCACATCCTCAACTCCTACGTGTGGTTCCTGCAGGGCTCCTACACGAAGGGCGACGGCAGCGTCGTCACGGGCGAGCTCACCCGGTTCGCCGCGGGCGACCCCACCGCCGGCGCCCTCACCTCGGGCTTCTACCCCGTGCTGATGTTCGGTCTGCCGGCCGCGGCCCTCGCCATGATCCACCTCGCCAACCCCGCCCAGCGCAAGGCGGCGATCGGCATCCTCGGCGCCGCGGGTCTCACCGCCTTCCTGACCGGAGTCACCGAACCGCTCGAGTTCGCGTTCATGTTCGCCGCGTTCCCGCTCTACGTGGTGCACGCCGTCCTCACGGGCATCTCGCTCGCGGTCGCCTACCTGCTCGACATCCACCTCGGCTTCTCGTTCTCCGCGGGCCTGTTCGACCTGCTCCTGTACGGCACGGCGCCCGCCGCGAACAACGTCTGGCTGCTGGTGGTGATGGGCGTGATCTACTTCGGCGTCTACTACCTGCTGTTCCGCCTCGTCATCAAGAAGTGGAACCTGCGCACCCCGGGCCGCGAAGACCTGTCCGCCCCGACGAGCGACGCCCCCGCGGTCGACGCCGACGCCGACCCCGCCGCCGTGTCGCCGATCGCCTCGCCCGCGTCGGCCGCCGCCACCGGCGCCGCACCCGCTGCCACCGCCCCGGCTCCCACCGGGTCCACCGCCGAGCAGCTCATCGACGCCTTCGGAGGCCGCGCCAACCTCAAGCACGTCGACGCCTGCATCACCCGCCTGCGCATGGAGGTCGCCGACCGCACACTCGTCGACCACGCACGACTGAAGCAGCTCGGCGCCGCCGGGGTGCTCGAGGTCGGCGACAACGTGCAGGCCGTCTTCGGCCCCCGCGCCGAGATGCTCAAGAACGACATCCTCGAGGTGCTGTGATGAACACCGGATGCCGCGCCCGCGGCGCCCGAGCGAGAGGGGGATGGTGATGGAGGTCGTCGTCGTCCCCACCCCCGAGGATGCCGCCCGCGTCGTCGCCGACGCCTATTCCGCCCTGCTGCACACCACTCCGTCGGCGGTGCTCGGCCTCGCCACGGGCTCGACGCCCCTTCCGGTGTACCGCGAGCTCGCGCGCCGTCACCGGGACGGGGACCTGAGCTTCGCGAGGGTGCGGGCGTTCCTGCTCGACGAGTACGTCGGGCTGCCCGCCGGTCACCCCGAGCGGTACCGCGAGTTCATCCGCACCGAGCTCGAGCAGCACGTCGACTTCGCCCCCGACGCGATCGTCGGCCCGGGCGACCTCGAGGTCCCGCCGCTGGAGGCCGGTCCCGCGTACGAGCAGCGGATCCGCGACGCGGGAGGTATCGATCTGCAGATCCTCGGGATCGGAACCGACGGCCACCTCGCCTTCAACATGCCGATGTCGAGCCTCGCGAGTCGGACGCGACTGAAGACCCTCACGCCCCGCACACGTCAGGACAACGCCCGGTTCTTCGACGGCGACATCGATCAGGTCCCCACCCATTGCCTCACGCAGGGGCTGGCGACGATCCTCGACAGCCGTCACGCGATCATGCTCGGCTTCGGTCGCGGCAAGGCGCAAGCGGTGCGCGAGGCGGTCGAAGGCCCCGTGTCGGCGCGGTGGCCGGCCTCGGTGCTGCAGCTCCACCCACACGCGACGGTCGTCGTCGACGAGGATGCCGCGAGCCAGCTCGCCTTCGTCGACTACTACCGCACCACCTACGCCGGGAAGCCGGCGGGGCAGGGACTGTGATGCGCCTGCGTGCCTCGCGGGCGCTGATCGGGGGATCGTTCGTGGGCCCCGTCATCCTCGAGATCGCCGCGGGGCGGATCACCCGCATCCGCCCGGCGACGGGGGACGAGAGCGTCGATCACGACGTCGTCGACGGCGTCGTGACGGCGGGCATGCTCGACCTCCAGGTCAACGGTTCGTTCGGAGTCGACGTGGCGGCCGCCGACGAGGCGGGGTGGCGGACTCTCCTCGCCGGGCTCGCCGCGCGCGGCGTCACCGGGATCGAGCCGACCGTCATCACCGCACCCCTGCCCGACACCGTCGCCGCCCTCGAGCGCGTCGGGCGGGCGAGGGAGCGGTTCGCCGACGAACCCGTCGCCCGTGTCCTCGGCGCGCACCTGGAGGGCCCGTTCCTCTCGCCCGCCCGCAAGGGCGCGCACCGCGCCGACCTCATGCTCGCCCCCGCCCGCGAGCACCTCGACGTCCTGCTCGAGCGCCCCGCGGCCCGCGCCGCGCTGCGCACCGTCACCCTCGCCCCGGAGCTCCCCGGCGCGCTCGAAGCCGTCCACCGTCTCGCCGGGGAGGGCTACGTCGTCGCGGTCGGGCACAGCGACGCCACCGCCGCGCAGGTGCACGCAGCGGGCGACGCCGGCGCCACGATGACCACCCACGTCTTCAACGCCCAGCGCCCCCTCAAACCGCGCGAGCCCGGGGTCCCGGGCGCCGTGCTCTCCGACGACCGCTTCTTCGTCGGCACGATCATCGACGGGCAGCACCTCGACCCCAGCGTGGTCTCGCTCGTGCTCGCGTCCGCCGCTCGACGCACGGTCGGCGTCACCGACGCGATCGTCACCGCGGGGCTCGAGACCGACCGGTGGTGCGACTTCGGCGGCCAGCCGGTCGCCAACGACGCCCACGGGCTCGGCCGGCGACGAGACGGCACGATCGCCGGTGCCGGCATCGTGCTCGATGAGGGCGTGCGCCGCATGATCGCCGCGGGGCTCGAACCCGCCGCCGTCCTGTCGGCCTGCACCGAGAACGCCGCGCGCTCGCTGGGGCGCACCGACATCGGTCATGTCGCCGAGGGGGCGGCGGCCGATCTCGTGCAGTGGGATGCCGACTGGCATCCGTCCCAGGTGTGGATCGGCGGACGCGCCCTCTCGGTCACCGCGCGATAGCCCCTCGCCGCGTCACCCCGCCACTACGCTGGAGGGGCGGCGCTCCGGGCGCCCGCGCCACCGCACCCCGATCTGGAGCACGCCGTGACCGACAGCCCCGACCTGCCCGACCTCACCTCGTTCGACGGCGTGCTGTTCGACCTCGACGGGGTTCTCACCCCCACCGCCGAGGTGCACATGCGCGCGTGGAAGACGATGTTCGACGAGCTGTTCGCGGCGTGGAAGATCGAACCGGCCTACACCGACCGCGATTACTTCGAGTACGTCGACGGCAAGAAGCGCTATGACGGGGTCGCGAGCCTGCTGCGCAGCCGCGACGTCGAGGTGCCGTGGGGCGACCCGTCGGACGACCCCAGCGAAGACACCGTGTGCGGCGTCGGAAACCGCAAGAACGAGGTGTTCTCCCGCATCCTCCGCGGCGAGGGCATCCGTCCCTATCCGGGGTCCGTCGCCCTCCTCGACGTGCTCCAGGCCGCCGGCACCCCCATCGCGGTCGTGTCGAGCTCGAAGAACGCCGTCGAGGTGCTCGAGGCCGCGGGGCTGCGCGACCGGTTCCCCGTCGTGATGGACGGTGTGGTCGCCGAGCGCGACCATCTGGCATCCAAGCCCGCCCCCGACGTGTTCGCCGAGGCCGCCCGCATGCTGGGCGTCGATCCCGCGCGATCGGTCGCGGTCGAAGACGCGCTGAGCGGCGTGCGCTCGGCCGTCGCGGCCGGCTACGGCGTGGTGGTCGGCGTGGACCGCGGCGTCGGCGCCGACGACCTCTCCACCGCCGGCGCGACGGTGGTCGTCGACGACCTCGCGGCGTTCGTAGACTGAGCCGTCGCCTGCGCGCGGCGTCCCTCGCTCCGTCTGCGGACGGTGCCCCCGAACCTCACCCGCCCGAGCGGCATGCCGCCCGCTCGTGCCGACCCGAACCCGCCACCGGAAGGCCCGCCCGATGATCGATCGCGATCGCTTCCCCATCGACGAGTGGCGACTCGTCGAGACCCAGTTCTCCCTCGACGACGTGGGGGTCACCGAGACCCTCTTCGCCGTCGGCAACGGTTACCTGGGCCTGCGCGGCAACTCCATCGAGGGGCGCTTCGCCCTCGAGCAGGGCACATTCATCAACGGCTTCCACGAGACCTTCCCGATCCGTCACGCCGAGCAGGCGTACGGCTTCGCGGAGGTCGGCCAGACGATCATCAACGCACCGGATGCCAAGGTCATGCGCGTCTACGTCGACGACGAGCCGCTCTCGCTCGACGTCGCCGACGTGCGCGAGTACGAGCGCGTGCTCGACATGCGCCAGGGCATCCTCCGTCGCGACATCCTGTGGGTGACGCCCTCGGGCAAGCGCGTGCGCATCCAGGACGAGCGCTTCGTGTCGTTCGACGAGAAGCACCTCGCCGTGCTGCGTCTGACCGTCACCGTCCTCGACTCCGACGCGCCCGTCACGGTCAGCAGCCAGCTGCTCAACCGCCAGGACGGCGAGGGCATCTACGGCGGCTCGCCGATGGCATCCACGCAGTCCGGATTCGACCCGCGCAAGACCGAGAAGCTCAGCGACCGCGTGCTGCAGCCGCGCGAGTACTGGCAGGACGGCGAACGCTCGGCGCTGAGCTACGAGGTCAGCGAATCGGGCATGACCCTGGCCGTGATCGCCGACCACCTCGTCGACACCCAGAACGAGTACACCTCGCGGCGTCTCATCGAGCCCGACATCGCGAAGAACGTCTACCGGGTGCACGCGCGGGCCGGCGTTCCGACCACGATCACCAAGCTGGTGAGCTACCACACCTCGCGCGGTGTGCCCACGGGCGAGCTCCTTGACCGCTGCCGCCGCACCCTCGACCGGGCGGTCGAGACGGGCATCGACCGCCTCGTCGAGCAGCAGATCGCCTGGTACGCCGACTTCTGGGATCGCTCCGACGTGCGCATCGGCGGTCATGGCGACCTGCAGCAGGCGACCCGCTGGTGCCTGTTCCAGTTGGCGCAGGCCGCGGCCCGCGCCGACGGGCAGGGCGTGCCCGCGAAGGGCGTCACGGGGTCGGGCTACAGCGGCCACTACTTCTGGGACACCGAGGTCTACGTCCTGCCGTTCCTCGCGTACACGTCGCCGCTCTGGGCGCGCAACGCCCTGCGCATGAGATACCTCATGCTCCCCGCGTCCCGCAAGCGCGCGCACCAGCTCAATGAGGCGGGCGCGCTGTTCCCCTGGCGCACGATCAACGGCGAGGAGGCATCGGCGTATTACGCCGCGGGCACCGCGCAGTACCACATCAACGCCGACGTCGCCTTCGCGCTCGCCAAGTACGTCCGGGCGACGGGCGACGAGGAGTTCCTCGCCCGCGAGGGCGTGGACATCGCCGTCGACACGGCGCGCCTGTGGTCGACGCTCGGCTTCTGGCGCTCCAGCGACGCCGCCGCCGACGGCGAGCACGACTCGTTCCACATCCACGGCGTGACGGGGCCCGACGAGTACACGACGGTCGTGAACGACAACCTGTTCACCAACGTCATGGCGCGCTTCAACCTGCGCTTCGCCGCGCGCACGGTGCGCGACCTCGCCGAGAACGACCCCGACGCCTACGCCCAGATGGCCGACCGTATGAACCTCGACCCCTCGGAGCCCGAGGGGTGGGAGAAAGCGGCCGAGGCGATGCACATCCCGTTCAGCGAGGCCCTCGGCATCCATCCCCAGGACGCCGTGTTCCTCGAGCGCGAGATCTGGGACCTCGAGAACACCCCGCCCGACCAGCGCCCCCTCCTGCTGCACTTCCACCCGCTGGTGATCTACCGGTACCAGGTGCTGAAGCAGGCCGACGTGGTGCTCGCGCTGTTCCTGCAGGGCAACCACTTCACGGATGCCGAGAAGCTCGCGGACTTCGAGTACTACGACCCGCTGACCACGGGCGACTCTACGCTGTCGGCCGTCGTGCAGTCGATCCTGGCCGCCGAGGTGGGCTATCAGGACCTCGCGTTGGAGTACTTCCGTCAGGCCGCGTTCGTCGACCTCGGCGACCTGCACCACAACGCCTCCGACGGCGTGCACGTCGCATCGGCCGGCGGCGTGTGGACGGCGCTCGTGAGCGGTTTCGGCGGCATGCGCGACCACTTCGGCCGCCTGACCTTCGACCCGCGCCTGCCCGCCGACTGGCCCGAGCTGTCGTACGTGCTGCACTGGCACGGCACCCGCCTCGACGTCACCCTCACCGCCACCGCGCTGACGCTGCGGGCCGGGGGCGAGGGCGGCCCCGTCGACTTCGCGGTGCGCGACGTCGACTACACGGTGGCGCCGGGCGAGACCGTGCGCGTGGCGCTGCACGGCCAGGGTCCGGTGCGTCCGGGGCGCCCCTCGATCCGCCAGCTCGAGGGATCCGTACGCGAGGACGGCACGCTGCTGTCGGCGTCGGTGCCGATCGTGACCGCGGCGATCCCGCTCGTGAGCGACGACGAGTCGCCCATCGCGGTGGGCCTCGACGGCGGCTTCTGATCCCGCTCGAACGCGGCGGCATCCCTCCCGGGATGTCGCCGCGTTCGTCGTTGCGGGGGCGCGCGGGGCGTCGAGAACAGGGAACCGCCGAGAACGGGCGGATGCCGGGGGATCGGCCTGTCCCGGTGGCATCCCCTGTTCGGGAGCACGTCGGGGGGCCTGCGCGGGGTTCGACATCGGCTACCGCGGGCGGCGGCGACCCGGTCGGAGCCGGTCACGGAAGCGATGTCGGAGGGACGCCGTAGGCTGGTGGGGTGACGACAGCCCTGTACCGCCGATACCGCCCCGAGGCGTTCGGCGAGATGATCGGGCAGTCGCAGGTGACCGAGCCGCTCATGACCGCCCTGCGCAGCGACCGCGTGGGCCACGCCTATCTGTTCTCGGGTCCGCGCGGCTGCGGCAAGACCACGTCCGCCCGCATCCTCGCCCGCTGCCTCAACTGCGCAGCCGGCCCCACCGACACCCCGTGCGGCGTGTGCGACAGCTGCGTCGAGCTCGGCCGCGGCGGCGGCGGGTCGCTCGACGTGGTCGAGATCGACGCGGCCAGCCACAACGGCGTCGACGACGCCCGCGATCTGCGTGAGCGCGCGATCTTCGCGCCGGCCCGCGACCGCTTCAAGATCTTCATCCTCGACGAGGCCCACATGGTCACCCAGCAGGGCTTCAACGCCCTGCTGAAGCTCGTCGAAGAGCCCCCGGCGCACGTGAAGTTCATCTTCGCCACCACCGAGCCCGAGAAGGTGCTCGGCACCATCCGTTCGCGCACCCACCACTACCCGTTCCGTCTCGTCCCGCCCGCGGCCATGCTCGAGTACGTGCAGGAGCTCTGCGAGAGCGAGGGCGTCGGCGTCGAGGCCGGAGTCCTGCCCCTCGTCGTGCGCGCCGGGGGAGGGTCTCCGCGCGACACGCTGTCACTGCTCGACCAGCTCATCGCCGGCAGCGACGCGGATGCCGCGGGGCATGTGCTCGTGCGCTACGAGCGGGCCGTGGCGCTGCTGGGCTACACCCACTCCGAGCTCCTCGACGAGGTCGTCGACGCGTTCGCCGCGGGTGACGGGGGCGGGGCGTTCGCCGCGGTCGACCGCGTCGTGCAGACCGGTCAAGACCCGCGCCGCTTCGTCGACGACCTGCTCGAACGGCTTCGCGACCTGATCGTGGTGGCCGCCACCGGCGCGGGAGCCTCCGCCGTACTGCGCGGCGTCCCCGACGACGAGCTCGAGCGCATGGCCCGGCAGGCCACCGCCTTCGGGGTGCACCGCTTGTCGCGGACGGCCGACCTCGTCGTCGCCGCGCTCGACGAGATGACGGGGGCCACCTCTCCGCGTCTGCAGCTCGAGCTGCTCGTGGCGCGTGTGCTCACCCACGCCGGCGTCCCGCAGGGCACCGCCCCGGCGACCGCCCACGATCTCGACGTCGCGCACGCGGGAGCCTCCGCCCCCGTCGCTCCCGCGACGGGGCGCCCGGCCTCGCCCGCCGCCGACATCGCCGCGCCCGGCGTCGCCGCCCCGCGCGACGGGGGGTCGACGCCGACCGCGCCGCGCATCGCCGCCCCCGCGGCCGGATCGCCCCCGGTCACATCGCCGTCGATCGCATCGCCCGCCATCGCGTCGCCGGGT
Organism: Microbacterium sp. NPDC007973; assembly: GCF_042958465.1. NCBI lineage: Bacteria > Bacillati > Actinomycetota > Actinomycetes > Micrococcales > Microbacteriaceae > Microbacterium > Microbacterium sp. NPDC007973. The sequence continues at coordinate 314,345 of NZ_JBIBJJ010000004.1, read as the reverse complement.
GCGCCCCGCATCGCCGCCCCCGGCGTCGCTGCACCGCCCGTGGCATCGCCCGGCGCGGGGGCGCCCGCTGTGGCATCACCGGGCGCCGCGCCGACGGGGTCGCCTGCAGCGGCACCGACCGTGGCATCACCGGGCGTCGCGCCGACCGTCGCGTCCCCCGGTCCCGCGCGGCCCGTGTCGACGCCGGTGGCCGCTCCCGGCATCGCCGACCCCGGCGCGTCCTCGTCCCGATCGCAGGCGGATGCCCCCTCGTCCGCGGCGACGACCTCGCGCATCGCTCAGCCGGGCTCCGCCGGCCCGCAGAACGCGTCCGGGTCGTCGGCCCGACCTGGGTCCCCGCTCCCCGCCGACGACGATGCGCCGCCGCCGTTCACCGACGACGATGCCCCGCCGCCCTTCGACGACGACGGCGACGCCCACCCCTTCGACACCGCCCCGATGCCCGGCTCCGAGAGGCCGACGAAGTCGGCCCCCGGCGCATCGAGCTCTTCCGTTCCGACGGAGGACCGCGTACCGCCGAGCGCCGCAACGCCGACCAGCGAGGCCCCGACCGGCGACGCGCGGACCAGCGAGGCCCCGGCCGGCGAGGCCGCGTCGAGCGCCCCCTTGGACACACCGACCCCGCCCGCTCGCCCGTCCGAGGCGCGCACCCCGACCGAGGCGACTCCCGCCACCGTCGAGCCTGCGCCCGCCGGCCCCACGCCGACGAGCACACCGAGCCCTTCGAGCGAACGCTCCGACGGCCCCGCGGCGGCGGAGCCGACCGCTCCTTCCGCGCCCGCCGGTGCGGCATCCGCTCCCTCGACGTCGTCCGCGACGACGGGTGCGGACGCCCCCGCCGACGACCCGACGCCCCTCGAGCCGGTCGCCCCGACCCCGCCCGCCATCCCCGTCGGCCCGATCGAACTGGGACACGTGCGAGACGCCTGGCCCGAGGTGCTCGGCCAGCTCGAAGTCGCCAGCAGGTCGTCGTGGTTGGTGGTGTCCACGGCCACCGTCGCCGCGTTCGACGCCGACGTGCTCACCCTGGCCTTCCGCACCACGGCGGATCTCACGGCGTTCAAGACCCGTACCCCCGAGGGCGGCCCGAGCGAAGATCTGCGTCAGGCGATCCAGGCGGTCCTGGGCGTGCGCGTGAAGTACCTCGCCCGCCTCGACGGCGACGGGGGGTCCGGTGGATCACCTCGGCGCCCGGCGGACGCGCCGTCGTCCGGACCGGCGGGTTCGCGAGGGCCGGTTCCCCCGGCATCCGGTTCGCGCTCGGCCTCCACCTCCGCGCCCTATGCGTCGTCGGTGACGGAATGGGCGGTCGCCCCCATCCCGTCGTCGGACGGTGCCCCCACCGCTCTGGCCGTCGACGACGAACCCGACGACGCCGTGGTCGAGCCGGCACAGACCGCCCCGCATTCCGGTGCGGTGCTGCCGCCGCGCGAGGTCGCGTCGTCCGTCCCGCCGCCCGACGAGGTCGACGACGACGACGTGATCCCGCCCGCCGACGAGACCGAGGCGCCGCTGCCGCCCGTCGTCGTGCCCCGCATGGCCCCGCTCCGCGGCGGCGTGCAGCGCTACGGCGAAGCCGTGGTACGCCAGATGCTCGGCGCCACCTTCGTGCGCGACGAGCCCTACGAGCCCCCGACGAGGTTCAGCTGATGTACGACGGCATCGTCCAAGACCTGATCGACGAGTTCGGGCGCCTCCCGGGCATCGGCCCGAAGTCGGCGCAGCGCATCGCGTTCCACATCCTGCAGTCGCCGTCGTTCGACGTCTCGCGCCTGTCGACGCTGCTCGGCGAGATCCGCGACAAGGTGAAGTTCTGCGAGATCTGCGGCAACGTCACCGAACAGGAGCGCTGCTCGATCTGCCGCGACCCGCGACGGAACGCGACCCTGATCTGCGTCGTCGAAGACGCGAAAGACGTCGCCGCGATCGAGCGCACGCGCGAGTTCCGCGGCCTCTACCACGTGCTCGGCGGCGCGATCAGCCCCATCGCGGGCATCGGGCCCGACGACCTCCGTGTTGCCCAGCTCATGCAGCGCCTCGCCGACGGGACCGTGCAAGAGGTCATCCTCGCCACCAACCCCAACCTCGAGGGAGAGGCGACCGCCACCTACCTGAGCCGGTTGCTGCACACCCTGGAGATCCGTGTCACGCGACTCGCGTCGGGCCTGCCGGTCGGCGGCGACCTGGAGTACGCCGACGAGGTGACGCTCGGGCGCGCGTTCGAGGGACGCCGCACCCTCTGAGCTCCGCGCGGTGAGACGCGCACCGGACGGGAGCGTGCCCCCACCCGAGACGAACCCGCGGCGAGAGCTCTACCCCCGCGCCCGCGCCCGCACCCGCGTCACGCTCGACAACGTCGCGCGCACCGGCTGCCCCAGGTAGATGCCGAGCGAGGCGCCGACCGCGAGCGCGATGCCGATGGTCGCCGCACCCGCGAGGGTGGTGACACCGGTCATCAGCACGGCGGGGTCGTCGCCCGACTCCACGATGCCCAGCAGACCGCGGAAGACCGCGGCTCCGGGCACAAGCGGCAGGATCGCCGCGGTTGTGATGGCGACGGAGGGCACGTGCAGCCGGTAGGCCACGACGATGCCGACGAAACTGCCGATGAACGCGCCCACGCCGCTCGCGGCCGCGACCTCGAAACCGAGTCCGGTCGCGGCGACGTAACCGGCCCACGCGACCAGGCTCAACGCGGCGCTGACGACGATGATGCGCGCCCCCGCGCCGTTGAAGACTGCGACGGCGACGGCGATCACCGCGGCACCGACGAACTGGAAGACGACAGGTCCGAGGGGGAGGGCGTTCGACGGCGGTGACATCCCCAGCCCGATCACCCGCACCGTCTCGAGGCCCGCGAGGATTCCGAGCACCACGCCCAACGTCTGCGTCGTCAGCTCGAGGATGCGCCCGGTCGCGGTCAGTGCAAAGCCGTCGATGGCATCCTGCGCTGCTCCCACGACTGTAAGACCGGCGAGCATGAGCACGATCCCGGATGCCACGATCACCGACGGTCTGATCGCGGCGGCCGCCTCGATGCCGGTGTACTGCAGCAGAGGGGAGAGCGCGGCGACCACGGTGAGCACGAACCCGCCGGCGATCTGCGCGAAGAAGTACGGTACGCGCGCACGGGCCATGACGTACTGCGTCGTCGCGGCCAGCGCGGCGGCGATGAACGACAGCACCAGCGCGAGCCAGTTGGCTCCGAACATGATCGCCACCCCGGCGGCGAGGGTGGCTTGGGAGGCGATCACGATCGCCGGGCGATAGCGGAACGGAAGCCGTCGGATCGCGCGACACCGCACGATGGCGTCGTCGAGGGCGAGTCCGCCGGTGATCTCGGTGACGAGCGCTTGCAGACGCTGGAGCTTCGCGTGATCGGGCACGGACCCGCGCACGACGCGCAGGAGCGTGGTGGGGTGCGAGGCTCCGGGGCGGCTGTGCGCGATCGTGATCGAGTTGTAGGTGACGTCGACGTGGACGGGGTCGAGTCCGTACGCGCCGCACACGCGCACGATCGTCAGCGTCACCTCGTTCGCCGGAGCGCCGACGACGAGCATCGTCTCGCCGATGCGGATCGCGAGATCGAGGATGCGCGAGGCGAGCGCCTCGTCGATGACGGGGAGCAGCGTCGTGTCGAGCGACGTCGCATCGTCGGTGTGCACGAGCCGTCGCAGCGACGACAGCCAGCGGCCGGGGGTGGGCGGCATCCGATCGCTCCAGGAGGGGGAGGGGTGGAACCCGTCGATCCTATCCGCGCCGCCCTCGCGGAGCCCGCGAAGACGCATGGCGGAGCGGTTATGCACGCGCCTCTAGGATGATCCACGGGCGCGGCTCGAGCGCCGGCGCCGTGACATCCCGACGCACGACCCCTCCAGGAGTTCTCTTCATGGCTCTGATCGTCCAGAAGTACGGCGGTTCGTCCGTCGCCGACGCCGAGAGCATCAAGCGCGTCGCCAAGCGCATCGTCGATACCCGTCGTGCGGGTCACGAGGTCGTCGTCGCGGTCAGCGCGATGGGCGACACCACCGACGAACTGCTCGACCTCGCAGGTCAGGTCGCCCCGATCCCCGCTCCCCGCGAACTCGACATGCTGCTCTCCAGCGGTGAGCGCATCTCGATGGCGCTGCTGGCCATGGCGATCCACTCGATGGGCTTCGAGGCCCGCTCCTTCACCGGCAGCCAGGCGGGCATGATCACGGATGCCACCCACGGGGCCGCCCGCATCGTCGACGTCACGCCGGTGCGCCTGCGCGAGGCCCTCGACGAGGGCGCGATCGTCATCGTCGCCGGTTTCCAGGGCTTCAACCGCGACACCCGCGACATCACCACGCTCGGCCGCGGCGGCTCCGACACGACCGCCGTCGCGCTCGCCGCAGCGCTCGAGGCGGATGTGTGCGAGATCTACAGCGACGTCGACGGCATCTTCACCGCCGACCCCCGCGTCGTCCCGCTCGCGCGCAAGCTCGGCCGGGTCGGCAGCGAGGAGATGCTCGAGCTCGCGGCCAACGGCGCCAAGGTGCTGTACATCCGCGCGGTCGAGTACGCCCGCCGTCACGGCGTGCTGATCCACGCGCGTTCCACGTTCAGTGCGAGCGAGGGCACCTGGGTGCTCGACGCCTCGAAGACCTCCCCCCTCGTCCCCGAAAGTGAAGCCATGGAAGAGCCCATCGTCGCCGGCGTCGCCACCGACCTCAGCCAGGCGAAGATCACCGTCATCGGCGTGCCCGACGTGCCCGGCAAGGCCGCCGACATCTTCAAGATCGTCGCCAAGTCCGGCGCCAATGTCGACATGATCGTGCAGAACGTGTCGGCTGCCGCCACCGGCCGCACCGACATCTCGTTCACCCTCCCCAAGACCGATGCCACGACGGCGCTCAAGGCGCTCGCCGGCGAGCAGTCCGAGGTCGGGTTCGAGAGCCTCGTGCACGACGACCAGATCGGCAAGCTCTCGGTCGTCGGTGCGGGAATGCGCACGCACTCGGGCGTCTCGGCCACGCTCTTCGAGGCGCTCAGCATGGCCGGCGTCAACATCGAGATGATCTCGACCTCCGAGATCCGGATCTCGGTGGTCGTCCGCGGCGTCGACCTCGCCGAGGCCGCGCGCCTCGTGCACACCGCGTACGGTCTCGACGGCGACGCCGAGGCGACCGTCCACGCCGGCACCGGTCGCTGAGCCGCCCTCCCCGACTCGGGCCGGACGCCGCCTCGGCGTCCGGACGTGCGGCAGGAGTTTTCCGGTCGTCTCCACTCTCGCCGACGGGATCCGGCCGTTCCTCGACGCGTAGCCGTCAAAGTTCCTGCGAGGGCTCTCGGCCGTCGGTCGTCCCACCGCGACCCGCGCTACCCTGACCCGAACGCCGCTTTCGCGGCATCCATCACCCGAACCACCGAGGTACCCGCATGACCCGCATCTCCGATTCCGGAATCTCCCTCGCCGTCGTCGGCGCCACCGGCCAGGTCGGCACCGTCATGCTCGAGATCCTCGCCGAACGGTCGTTCCCGATTCGCGAGCTGCGCCTGTTCGCCACCGCTCGTTCGGCGGGCACGTCGGTCGAGTTCGGCGGCCACGCGGTCGTCGTCGAGGACGTCGCCACGGCCGACCCCTCCGGCGTCGAGGTCGCGCTCTTCTCCGCCGGCGCCACCGGTTCGCGCGCCCACGCCCCCCGCTTCGCCGAGGCGGGCGCCCTGGTCATCGACAACTCCAGCGCGTGGCGCATGGATGCCGAGGTCCCCCTCGTCGTGAGCGAGGTCAACCCGCACGCGATCGATCAGGCGGTCAAGGGCATCGTCGCCAACCCCAACTGCACGACGATGGCCGCGATGCCGGTGCTCAAGGTACTCGACACCGAGGCGGGGCTCGAGCGCCTCATCGTCAGCACCTACCAGGCGGTCTCCGGCTCCGGTCTCGCCGGCGCGCGGGAGTTGCTCGGGCAGGTCGAGGGCGTCCTCGCGCAGGGCGACGTCGAGCGTCTCGTGCGCGACGGTTCGGCGCTCGACTTCCCCGAGCCCGAGAAGTACGTCGCCCCGATCGCCTTCGACGTCATCCCCTTCGCCGGCAACCTCGTCGACGACGGCCTCAACGAGACCGACGAGGAGAAGAAGTTGCGCAACGAGAGCCGCAAGATCCTCGAGCTCCCCGACCTCCGCGTGGCCGGGACCTGCGTGCGCGTCCCCGTCTTCACGGGCCACTCGCTCAGCATCAACGCGGAGTTCGCCCGCGACCTCTCGCCCGAGCGCGCGCGGGAGCTCCTCGCCGACGCCCCCGGCGTGACGCTCGAAGAGGTCCCGACGCCGCTGCAGGCCGCGGGCACCGACCCCAGCTACGTCGGCCGCATCCGCGCCGATCAGTCGGCCCCCGAGGGCAAGGGCCTCGTGCTGTTCATCAGCAACGACAACCTGCGCAAGGGCGCGGCGCTGAACGCGGTGCAGATCGCTGAGATCGTCGCGCAGAAGCGGGCCGCGACCGTCTGATCCCGGCATCCGGATGCCATGGCTGCGGGGTTGTCTCGACATCGAACCGACCGATCTCTCGATGTCGAGACACCTCACGGCCCGCACCTAGAATCGACGGGTGACTGAAAACGTCGATGTTCTCCTCATCGGTGGCGGCATCATGTCCGCCACCCTCGGCACGCTGCTGAAGGACCTCCAGCCCGATCTGAAGATCGCGGTGCTGGAGCGACTCAGCGACGTCGCGCAGGAGAGCTCCAACGCGTGGAACAACGCCGGCACCGGCCACGCGGCGCTGTGCGAGCTGAACTACACCCCCGAGGGCAAGGACGGCTCGATCGACCCCGCCAAGGCGGTGGCAATCAACGAGCAGTTCCAGCAGAGCCGTCAGCTGTGGGCCTCGCTCGTGGCCGAGGGCGTGCTCGACGAGCCGTCGACGTTCATCAACGCCACCCCGCACATGACCTTCGTCCGCGGTGAGAAGGACGTCGCCTTCCTCCGCAAGCGCTACGAGGTCCTCAAGCAGCAGCCGCTGTTCGCCGGCATCGAGTACAGCGAGGACTCCCGCGTCATCAACCAGTGGGCGCCGCTGCTCATGCAGAAGCGCCGCAAGGGCGAGCCGTTCGCGGCGACGCGCGTGCCTGCCGGCACCGACGTCGACTTCGGCTCCCTCACGCGACAGCTCTTCGCGAACCTTCGCGAGAAGGGCGTCGAGGTCGTCACCAACCACGACGTCAAGAAGCTGAAGAAGCAGAAGGACGGGTCCTGGGAGGTGTCGTACCGCCACGTGATCGGCGGAACCCCCGGCTCGATCAACGCGACCTTCGTGTTCGTCGGCGCGGGCGGGTGGGCGCTGAAGCTCCTGCAGCGCTCCGGCATCCCCGAGATCAAGGGCTACGGCGTCTTCCCGATCGGCGGACAGTGGCTGAAGACCTCCAACCCCGACATCGTCTCGAAGCACCGCGCGAAGGTCTACTCGCAGGCTTCGGTCGGCGCCCCGCCCATGTCGGTGCCGCACCTCGACACCCGCGTCATCGACGGCGAGTCGTCGCTGCTGTTCGGCCCGTTCGCCACCTTCAGCCCGAAGTTCCTCAAGAACGGGTCGATGCTCGACATCGTCACGCAGGTGCGCCCGCACAACATCGGTCCGATGCTCAAGGTCGCCGTCGACAATCCGGGTCTCATCAAGTACCTCGTGAGCGAGCTGCTGAAGACGCACGCGAAGAAGGTCGACAGCCTCCGCGACTTCATGCCGACGGCCAAGGACGAGGACTGGGAGCTGCTCGACGCCGGTCAGCGCGCCCAGGTCATGAAGCGCGACAAGCAGAAGGGCGGGGTGCTGCAGTTCGGCACCGAGGTCGTCACGTCGGCAGACCACTCGATCGCCGGTCTCCTCGGTGCCTCTCCGGGCGCGTCGACGGCCGTGTCGATCATGCTGGGCTTGATCAAGACCTGCTTCCCCGAGCGCATGCCGCAGTGGGAGCCGCGCTTGCGCGACCTCATCCCCAGCTACGGCGAGTCGCTCAACACGCACCCCGAGGCCGCTCGTAAAGAGCTGGATGCCACGGCTCGCGCCCTCGCGATCAACCCCTGAGTCCCGCGTGGCGAAGCTGTACTTCCGCTACGGCGCGATGAACTCCGGGAAGTCCACCGCGCTGCTGCAGGCGGCGTACAACTACGAGGAGCGCGGCCAGCGCGTGCTGCTGGCCAAGCCCGAGATCGATACCAAGGGCGCCGACCAGATCGACAGCCGCCTGGGCGTCACCCGACCGGTCGACTTCCTCGTCGGTTCCGACGACGATCTGCGTACGACGTTCCATGCGACGGCGGGCCACGCCCCGGTCGCCTGTCTGCTGGTCGACGAGGCCCAGTTCTTCACCGCGGGCCAGGTCGACGACCTCTTGCGCATCGCCGTGCTCGACGGCATCCCCGTGCTGGCGTACGGCATCCGCACCGACTTCCGCACCGAGGCGTTCCCCGGATCCGCGCGCCTGATGGAGATCGCGCACAGCCTGGAGGAGCTCAAGACGATCTGCCGCTGCGGGCGCAAAGCGATCTTCAACGCCCGCCTCGTCGGCGGCCGCTTCGTCTTCGACGGCGACCAGGTCGCGATCGACGAGGGCCAGATCGCCGGAGAGGTCACCTACGAGTCGATGTGCGCGGCCTGCTACCTGCGGGAGTCCGGCGGGCGGCTCGACGGCCGCTGAGGCGCCTCCGCGGCATCCGGACCGCGAGACGGCATCCCGCGCTCGCCCGGCGCCCCGCGCCCGCGGCTCGGTCCGCGAGACCGCATGCAGCTGACGATTCGGTTGCAGGATGACGCCGAGTTGTCAGCCAGATGCCGTCTCGTGCGCCGTGAGGGCCGACCGCGGCGGGCGCGCACGCTGATCCGAGGCGGCGTCGACCGATAGCCTGGAGGCATGCGCGTCCTCCTCGCCGGCGGTGCCGGTTACATCGGAACCCACACGGCCGTCGCCCTCCTCGAGGCCGGCCACGACGTCGTCATGCTCGACGACCTGTCCGGGACGCACGCCGTCGCCGCGGAGCGGGTCGAGCGCATCACCGGCAAGCCCGCCCCCCTGGTCGTCGGCGACGCCGCCGACGGGTCCGTCGTCACCGCCGTCTTCGACGAACACGGCCCGATCGACGCGATCATCCATCTCGCGGCGTTCAAGGCCGTGGGGGAGAGCACCCAGAAGCCGCTGGCCTACTACTCCAACAACCTCGACACCACCTTCGCGCTGCTCAAGGTCGGCATCGCCCGCGGCATCCGATCGTTCGTCTTCTCGAGCACGGGCACGGTCTACTCCGACCCGGCCGACCTGCCGTTCACGGAGGAGTCGACGACGAGCATCGACCTGTCGAACGCCTACAGCAAATCGAAGCGCATGAACGAGGTCGTGCTGGCGGACGTGGCCCGGGTGAACCCCGAGCTCAACGTCACGGTCCTGCGCTATTTCAACCCCGTGGGTGCCCACGCATCGGGTCTCATCGGCGAAGACCCGGCCGGCATCCCCAACAACCTCATGCCCTTCGTCTCGCGTGTCGCGATCGGCACCCTGGACGAGATCGGCGTCTTCGGCGACGACTACGACACTCCCGACGGAACCGGCCTGCGCGACTACATCCACGTCGTCGACCTCGCTGAGGGGCACGTCGCCGCTCTCGAGCAGGCGCAGCCCGGGCACCAGGTGTTCAATCTCGGCACGGGGCGTCCGGTGAGCGTCCTCGAGCTCGTCGCCTCGTTCGAGAAGGCGGTCGGCCGCGAGCTGCCCAAGAAGTTCCTCGCTCGCCGCCCGGGCGATGTCGCGGCGACCTACTGCGACCCGGCGAAGGCCGCCGAGGTGCTGAACTGGCGCACGCGGTTCACGATCGACGACGCCTGCCGCGACTACTGGAACTGGCAGACGACGAACCCCGCCGGATACGCGACGTCCGCCCCGGAGTGATCCCGCGCGCGTAGGGTGATGTGGTCCGGCCACATCGACGCGCCGGGCGAAGGGGGAGCCTCATGCCGGACAGTGCACCGCGCGCCTGGCAGGTCGTGCTCGAGCGGATCGAGGCCGACCTCCGCGACGGCCGCCTCGGCCCGGGCGACCGCCTGACGCCCGAGCGCGAACTGGCCGCTCAGCTGGGCGTCGGCCGCTCGAGCGTGCGCGAAGCCGTACGGGTGCTCGAGGTGCTCGGTGTCGTGCGCACTGCGACCGGCTCGGGTCCCTCCGCCGGGGCGATGATCGTGACGACCCCCCGCGGGGGCCTGGCGGCCTTCCTGCGCCTGCAGGTGGCGGCGAACGGCTTCCCCCTGAGCGATGTGGTGCGCACCCGCGTCGTGCTCGAGTGCGACGTCGCCGAGCGGCTTGCGCGCTCCGACGCCGACTTGACCGAGATCGCCGGCATCCTCGAGGCGATGGATGCCGAGTCCCTCGACCCCGTCGAGTTCCTCGCCCTGGACGCGCGCTTCCACCAGGCGCTGGCGGAGGCGTCCGGCAACGCCGTCGTGTCGGCGATGATGGCAGGGCTCCGCAGCTCGATCGAGGCCTATACGCAGGCGGGAGCCGCTCGCCTGGACTCGTGGACGGCGACCTCCGACCGGCTCCGAGCGGAGCATCGGCACATCGTCGACGCCGTGTCCCGCGGAGATGCCGACAGCGCGCGAGAGCGCGTGCGCGCACACATCACCGACTACTACACCGAGGTGGCGCAGGCCCTGAGCCCCTCCGACACCGCCGACGACGCGGTCGGCGACGCTGTGCGCGCTGCCGTGCGGGCGTCGGCCACCCCGTGAGAGGAACCCCGTGATCGATCGCCCCGCGCGCCCGCCGCGCCCGCAGCATGTGCTCCACGTCGTCGCCACGCAGCGGCTGAGTCCGCACCTCGTGCGCGTGCGCGCTCGCGGAACCGACCTGACGGCGTTCCGCGACAGTCCCCACACCGACGCATACGTGAAGATCACGTTCGCGAAGCCCGAGCTGGGTCTCGAGCCGCCCTACGACCTGGCGGCGCTCAGAGAGACCCTTCCCGCCGACGACCTGCCGGTGACGCGCACCTACACCGTGCGCGCGGTCGACGGCGACGAGCTGAGCATCGACTTCGTCGTCCACGGTGAGGAGGGACTCGCGGGTCCCTGGGCGGCGCACGCTCAGCCCGGTGACCGCCTCGTGGTCTCGTCACCGGGGGGCGGATACGCGCCCGATCCGTCGGCCGACTGGCACCTTTTCGCCGGGGATGAGTCGGCACTTCCGGCGATCGCGGCCGCGCTGGAATCCCTCGCCCCGGATGCCGTCGGCGCGGCGTTCCTCGAGGTGCAGAGCGCCGACGAGCATGTGCCCCTCACAGCTCCCGCCGGTGTGGTCGTGACCTGGGTGCACCGGGGCGAGGCCCCGGCCGGTTCGACGCCGGTGCTGGCCGAGGCGGTGGGGGCATGGCATCCACTCGATGGGCGCGGCCAGGTCTTCGCGCACGGGGAACGCGAGGCGATGAAAGCCCTTCGCGATATCGTCTTCACCCGGTGGGGGCTCCGACGCGAGCAGGTGTCGCTCTCGGGGTACTGGGCCTACGGCCGGACCGAGGACCGATTCCAGGCCGAAAAACGCGAACCGATCGGGAAGATCCTCTGAGGCGAGCGGGGGCTCGGGGGCGCGTCCATGCTCCTGTCGATCGAGCGCCCTCGGCTCTCGGTTCGCGCGCCTCTCGTTCGGCCGCGCTCGTCCGGACGTGGACGAGCTCGGCAGGTCAGGACGGGTCTTTCTCCGGGAGGGTGGGGATGAGCTGCTCGAGGAAGCCGGCGGTGTCCTCCCAGCCATGCACTGCGTGGCAGTCGACGCCCATCGCGAGCACCGGGTAGTCATTGCCGTCGGGGTCGAGCCGGTCGCCGACGAAGAGCATGTCGTCGAGCGGGATGCCCGTGGTGTCGGCGAGTTTGCCCATGCCGTAGGCCTTGTCGATGCCGCGGTGGGTGATGTCCACCGAGGTCGAGCCACCCGAGCGCACTTCGAGGTCGGGGATGCGCGCGGCCACCGCCTCGCGCAGGCTGTTCTTCTTCTCGCCCGTCGGATCCCACGCCATCTTCGCCTCGAGCGGGGCCGACTGGCCGAGGGCGGAGAACGTAATCTGCGAACCGCGGTCTTCGAGGATGTCGCCCCACGGCTCGGCCTCCCAGAGCCCGAGGCGTTCGGCCTCTTGGCGCACGGCCGAAAGGGCGCGCTGCTTCTCGTCGTCGGTCAGCGAATGGGCGTAGACGGTCTCGATGCCGTCGGGCGTCAGGCGGTAGTACTGAGTGCCGCAGGTGGGCATGAGGTGGAACCGCGACAGCAGCTCCGGAGCCGCCTCGGGCAGGCGCTCGACGACCTGCGTGCGGAACTGCTGCAGCTGTCCGCCGGAGATGATCGCCACCTCGACGCGCTCGGCGAGGGCGAGCAGGAGTTCGCCGATCCGCGGATCGATGGCCGACTTCGACGGGGCGAGGGTGTCATCGAGGTCGAAGGCGACGAGGCGGGGCGAGGTGTCGGACACGGGGCTCCTGCGAGGTGAGGTACGGGCGACGCACGAGAGGCGTGCGCCACTCGAGTGGACGTCTTCGAATTCTATCGACCCTCGACAACCGCGATTGCGGGTGAACAGGAGGGGTGAGGGGCGCGCTTCGTGCACGGCGCTAGGAAAATTCCTTCGGGCCATGCGCGATCCGTCCCGCCTGAGCGGGCGCGCAGGCTCACCCGGCGCGCGTCATCACGCCGATCTGATCCCCTGCACCGTTGTAGACGGTCATCGTGTCGTCGGAGACGATCGCGGTCGCGATGCCGCGAAGCCATGTGTCGACCCCCGGGCACGCCATCTTGGTCGAAAGACCCATCGTGACGACAATGCGGCCGTCCTGCATTTTGTAGCTTCCGCCGATGCCGTTGCATCCATCGTTTCCGCTGACTTTGCCATCGCGCAGAGAGAGCGATTCCGGTCCCATACCTACCCATTCCCCGGTTTCCGAGGTGAGCCCCGATTCGGCCGCAGAACTGGCGCAGGCGGTGATACTCCAGCCCACGGCGATGAGGGCGACGACAGCGAACGCACGGCGCAACATGAGATTCTCCTCATTTTCATCGGAATACGAAATATTCTTCATATCGGATTGTCAGGTTGTCGTAGGGTAGGCGCCGACGCTGTGAGGTGGGTGGGGGCCCGAACGCGATCCCCGTCTGCATCATCGTGCGCACTCCACGACACACATGAGATGAGACGATGACACGAAACATCAAGCGCAGAGGATGGGGCGGCGCAACCGCCGCCATTGCGCTCACCGCATCCGGTCTGCTGGCCCCCACGGTGGCTTTCGCCGGTGACGACCCGTCGATCGCGCCCACGGCGGGTGCGGACTTCGACGCCACGGCGCAGCAGCTGCTGAGCGGTGACGACGACATTCAGGCCGTGGCCAAGGATGGCCGCGGCAATGTTGTGGTCTATACGGCCGGCGACGAGAACGAGCTCAGCGGCGAGGCGCGCAGCTTCGTCGACTCGAAGTCGAACGTCGTCGTGAAATCGATCGGTACCCCCATCAAAGCGCTGGCCGCCACCGATGTGGTCGGCGGCGCCGGGTATTACTCCCCGGACCCGAGTGGTGCTGAGGGCGGGTTCCTCTGTTCAGTCGGTTTCGCTGGGTGGAGCTCCCAAGGCGCGCCCGCCGTCATCTCCGCCGGCCACTGCACCGTCGACGGCACTGCTAACAAGTCACTTCTCACCAAGCCCGCGAACGACACGGCCGCGGGCGGTACGACGCCCCAGGAGCTGGCTCCCCTCGGCACCGTCGCGTACTCGCAGTACGGGGGCCCCGGAAACTCGGTCGGCGCTGACGGCGACAAGTCTTCGGTGGACATCTCTGTCATCGATGTGACCAACTCGGAATTGGATCTGAAGCCGGAGATCACGGACTGGACGACTGCCTCGTCGAATGACCTGGCGGCTTCAACCATCGCTGTCAAGGCCATTGGGCAGGCGCAGGTCGACGTCCCGGCCTCCAAGTCGGGGCGAACGACCGGCCTCACGTCGGGCACCGTTGAGTCGATCGAGGGTTGGGCCGAGGTCAGCGGGCGCTGGGTGTACGGATTCGGCGTCGTCGGCGACTACAACATGGTCCTCGGTGGAGACTCGGGCGGGGCTGTCTTCCAGGGCAACACCGCCGTCGGTGTGGTCTCGGGCGGAAACGACCCCGACCCCGCAACGGGAACCCCGGGCGGCAACTTCATGTGGGTCGCCGACCTGCAAGCAGGTCTCGCCCGCACCGACGGCTACACCGTCGCCCTCAAGATCGACGCTCCCGCCCTCACCACCCCCGCCGACGGCGGCTCGGTGGGCGTCGGAGGCGTCATCTCGGGTACCGCTCAGGTGGGCACCACGCTGAAGGTCAAGCCGTCCTCCGGTGACTCCTTCGAGGTCACGGTCGACGGTTCGGGCAACTGGAGCTTCCCCGCTCCCGACAAGCTCGGTACCTACTCCTTCTCGCTCACCTCGGTCAGCGGGTACAACACCTCGACCACGGTCGACGCCTCCGTCGAGGTCAAGGCCGAGGCGCCGGTCATCACGACGCCGGCCAACGGCTCCACGGTCGAGAACGAGCTCACGGCGATCTCGGGCACCGGCCTCGCCGGCGCCACGGTGACCCTCACCGGCGACGTCAAGGGCTCCGCCAAGGTCGCCGAGGACGGCTCCTGGTCGGTCGAGACCGACCTGGGCATCGGCCAGTACTCGGTCACCGCCACCCAGGCGCGTGACGGCCAGACGTCGGCAGCGGCCACGGTGGAGTTCACCGTCGCCCCGTCGGCTCCGGTGATCACCGGCATCCAGAACGGCGAGTCGTACAGCGGCGCCGCGGTTCCCACCGCCATCTCGGGCACGGGTCTGACGGGCGCCGACATCACGGTGACCATCAACGACGCGAAGGTCGGCGAGACGGTCGTCAAGGACGGCAAGTGGTCGGTCGTGTTGAAGGACGCTCTGGCCGCCGGTGACTACGCCGTGGTCGCCACGCAGACGGTCGACGGTGTGTCGAGCTCCGCTTCGGTGAGCTTCTCGGTCACCGCCGCTCCCGCTCCGGCTCCCTCGCCCAGCGGCACCCCTGCTCCCGGTGGCAACCCCGGCGGCGGCAACGGTGGCGGCCTCGCCAACACCGGTATGGGTGACGTCGCTCCCCTCGCGTGGGGCGCTCTCGCCCTCATGCTGGGTGGCTTCGGTGCCCTCGGCTACCGCAAGGTGCGTCGCTCCGTGCGCTAAGCATCCCTGAGTGAGCGCCCCCGGCGCCTTCCCGTTTCGGAAGGTCCGGGGGCGCTTTTTCGTGCAGGCGGGATTTCCGGTCGTGCGTCGGATGTCGCCAACGCGCTGCCGTTCGGCACGGCGCTGCTGTTCGGCGCGGCGGAGGACGGGGCACGGCGTGGCGTACGGCGCGGGGCCCACTCGGCACGGCGGCGGGTTGAAGCACGGCGAGGCGCTCTCGTACGGCGGAAGGCTGGGCGCGGCGCGGTGTTTCGGCACGGGGCGGAATCGGCAGAGCGGCACATCAGCATGCGGCGCACACCATCATGCGGCGAACATCGGCAGGCGGCGTACGTCGGCATTGCGGTGCGGGCCGGCAGGGCGGCGTGAGCGCTCGAGCGAGGAATGAACGCGCCGCTCTCCGCCCGGGAACGAAGGCTCACACGCGACTGGCCTGCAGCGCCGGCGCCCCGCAGGCCTCCCTCGAAGGAGGAAAGAAGAAGGGCTCCCGCTGGGCGGGAGCCCTTCTCGATGATGCGATGGTCGGGGTGACAGGATTTGAACCTGCGGCCTCGTCGTCCCGAACGACGCGCGCTACCAAGCTGCGCCACACCCCGTTGCAACTTGAAAAGTCTACCCTGCCGCGGGCCATGCTCCGAACCACACGGACCTTCGGGCGCGCCGCTCTTTGCGGGCCGGTCGCGCGCCCGCCGCGATCGGCAAGCGACGACGGGCGGGCGGCGGCTCGCCCCCGGCGGACCGCCGCCCGGTGTCGTCAGGGGTGCAGGGCGCGACGCCGGCGTGCAAACGCCCACGCCACCGCCGCGAGTCCCCCTGCCGTCGTCACGATCCCTATCGCGCCGGGGAGCGCCGCTGAAGGCGTCCCTGTGGCGGCGAGGGAGGCGAGCGGGGCCGGGGCCGACGGGGGGAGCGGCGGGGTCCCGGCGGGCGGGGGAGTCGGAGCGGTTGCCGCCGTGGGCGGCGCGGGCGGTGCGACCTGCTCCGTCTGGGTGGGGGAGGCGAAACGCTCCACCCAGAGGTAGCCCCGAGGGAGGTGCGGCGAGACAGCGGCATCCTGCGCCTCCCGATCGATCCGCCAAACGGCGGTGTACACGCCGGGGCCGGGTAGCTCGGCGCTTCGCACCGTGTAGGTGCCGGCGCCCAGCGCGGGGTCGGTCGTCAGGCTGAGGTGCGAGACGGGGGTGAGATGGGCGGGAACCTCCGCGGCTTCGGCGGGCCAGGCGCCGGTGCGATAGATATCGGCCGTCGCGGTGATCGGCACGAACGACCCGTCGCCGCGCCGAGGCCAGACCCCCTCGGGGGACGACACCGTGACCTCGTCGACGTACCGCCCTTCCGCGACCTGCGCGGTCGTCTCGAGGCGTGGCGAGAACTGCACCGGTCGCGGCGTGGCATCCTCCGCCGAGAGGTCGAACCGCTCGGGATCGGCCGGTCCCGCGGATTCCTGCTGACCGGGGGTGGAGTAGAAGCGGATGGCTGCCGCCGGGACCGTGAAGGAACCCGTCGCGCGAACGGTGTAGGGACGCCCGTCGTCGGAGGACGAGGCGGGGGCGATGATCGGGTGGACCTCACCGCCGTGGACGTTCTCGCGAACGGAGGTTCCTGTGTCGGCGAAGACCGCGTTCTCGAGCCGCACCGTTCCCGTCGCGGCGGGATCGACGTCGACGGTGAGGGAACCACGGGTCGGGTCCGCCTCGTCGGTCCCGAGCGCGAGGGTGCCACCGACGCGGGGAACGGGCACGGCCTCGGCCTCGGCGAGGTACCGCATCGTCCGCTCCTGGATCGCACCGCTGTTCTCGGGGCTGGCGCGTCGCATGATCCAATCGATGGCGCCGGGCAGGTCGTCTCCCTCGTACCCCCACGAGTGAAGAGTGGTCTGCCGGTCGACGATCGCCTTCACGGCCCACCCGACGCTCGCGGCCTGCACGGGGTCGTCGGTCTGGCCATAGGTGGACACGAGATGGTTGATCGACACGAGCTGCTGCGGCGAGAGACCGTTGACGTCGCTCGATGTGCCGTGATCGGTCGTCGCGTCGGTGGCCACGGGCAGGCCCGGATGGATGCAGTACGTGTGCACATCTCCGACGCGCATGGATCCGTGCCAGCCGGTGCGTGAGAGCGGCGCCCAGGTGCCGAAGCCCGTGCCGCGCTCGGCGGCCTGAGCGGCGGGTGCGACGGCGAGGCTGCCGAGGAGGACCGCGAGGAGGGCGAGTGCGGCCGGCAGACGACGAAACGACGGAGGCGGATGGTTCATGAGGGATTCCCTTCGATCGAGGAGTTCGATGGTCTGGGAATCGCCCGCCCGTGCGCACGAGAAAGGGACCGATCCGTGGACGGATCGATCCCTTCTCCGGGTGTGGAGGAAAGGTCAGCGCGGCAGCAGCGTGAGCAGGCTCGCCTCTGGGCGGCAGGCGAAGCGCACCGGGGCGTAGATCGAGTGCCCGAGGCCGGCGCTGACGTTGAGCGGGACGGTACGCCCCGCCGCGGTCCACTCGCTCAGACCGCGCGCCTGATCGAGGGGGAGATCGCAGTTGGAGACGAGGGCCTTGCTGCTGAAGGGGATCCTCACCTGACCACCGTGCGTGTGCCCGGCCAACAGCACGTCGGCGCCGAACTCGACGAAGGTGTCCAGGGTTCGGCGATAGGGCGCGTGCATGACCCCCAGCGTGAGGTCGGCGGCGGGAAGCGCTGCCAGCACCGGCGGGATGAGCTCGGGCTTGTCCCACTTCCGGTGGGCATCGTTCACGCCGAAGGCGGTGACCCGTAGGCCCTTCACCTCGACCGACACCGCGGTGTCATCCAGAATGCTCCAGCCGAGATCGTCGGTGAAGAACCGATCGAGGGCGTCGACGTCGAGGTGCTTGTGGGCGGGGAGGTTGCCCGAGGGGCCCAGGAAGTAACGGAGCGGATTCCGAGGGGAGGGCTCCTGGAAGTCGTTCGAGCCGTGCACGACGAGGCCCGCGACACCGCGGAGAGGGGCGAGGGCCGCGCGGATACCGGTCAGACCGTCGCGGTGTCCGAGGTTGTCGCCGGTGTTGACGACAAGATCGGGCGAGAGCTCCGCGAGTCGTGCCATCCACTCCTGCTTGCGATGCTGCCACGGCGCCATGTGCGCGTCGGACACGTGCAGGATGCGGAGCGGCTCCGCACCCTTGGGGAGCACGCGCAGGGCGTGGTAGCGCACCGTGAAGAGGTAACGCTCGACACCCATTCCCCACACGGCTGCCCCGACGGCGGCCGCCCCCGCGACCCCGAGGGGCGCGAGGGCGGCCTTCATCACCGGACCGGTCACGAGGGGCAGTCCTTGGCGACGATCGTGAGGGCGATGTTGGTGCTCTTGTTCGCGGAGGAGCCGCCGGCGGGGTTGGTCGAGACGACCTGTCCCTCTGCGGGCGCCTTCTCGTCCTTCGAGCACGAACCGATGGAGACGGTGCCATAGCCCGCCGAGAGCATCGCCGCGCGGGCGGAACTCACCGGTTGGCCGGCCACGTCGGGCACGGTTCCCCCCTGGCCGTTGCCGGGGCTGAGCGTGATCACGGAACCGGCCGGGGCGGATCCGCCGCCGGGGTTCTGCGCCGCGACACGGTCGTTACCGAAATCGGCGTCCACCGGGTCGCCGACCGAGACGCGGAAGCCCGCGTTCTCGAGCGTCGAGCGAGCGCTGTCGATGGACTGACCCACGACGTTCGGCAGATCGCGCTGCTGCGTGCGCAGGGCGTTCGAGGGCGGGTCGGGGAAGCGGTCGCCGCCGTAGAACTCGTCGGCCGCGCTCTGGGTCGCCCGGGCGATCGAGTAGCGCATGTCGGAGAGCTGCTGTCCGTTCCAGTACTTTCCGAACAGCGTCTCGATACCGCGCCAGTTGCCGACCCAGACCGCCGTTGTGACCTTGGTCGACGACTCGATCATCCAGGTGTTCCAGCCCTCGTGCGTACCCGTCTTGCCGAGCACGGGGGTGCCGTCGTACGGGTTCGCCGAGGAGCCCGTACCGCCGCTGGCCATGACGCCCTGCAGGGCGTAGCCGACCGAGGCGGCGACGTCGGCAGTGAGGGCGGGCGTGCAATCGCGCACCGGGGCCTGGCGCTCGGCGCCGTCGCTGTCGGTGACCTTGTCGATCACCTTGGGCTGGCAGTGCGTGCCGCCGTTGGCGACCGTGGCGTAGGCACCCGCCATCGCGAGAGGCGACACCGGGTCGTTGCCGATCACGTTGTTCGCGACCGCCATGTCGATGTCGGTGCCGTTGCCGCGCGTGACGCCCAGCTTCTTCGCCGTCTTGGCGATGTCGCAGAGGTCGAGCTCGGAGGCCATCGCGAGGTAACCGGTGTTCAGCGAGTCCCGCGTGAAGCGGAGCGGTGTACCCACGTATCCCTGACTGTTCCCGAAGTTCTGGATGATGTCCTTCTTGTTGAAGTTGATCCAGTCGCCGGTGCACGAGTTCGTCATGTTCGGCACGGGGCCCAGACGACCGTTGAGGTTCTCGTTGAGCGAGTGCCCCTTCTCGACCCAATCGACCAGGGTGAACAACTTGAACGTCGATCCGGCGTTGAAGCCGTCGGAGCCGCCGTAGGTGCTGTCGCCGGCGAACACGATCGAGTTGTACGACGGGTCGGCTTCGGCCTGGGCCTGGTCCTGGGTGAACTTCGTGTTCTGCGCGATCGCGAGGACGCGGCCGGTGCCGGCCTCGAGGCTGACCGCCGTCGAACCGAAGTCCATGTTGGCGTACATGGCGGGCGCATTGTCGTTCATCGCCTGCTGCGCGGCATCCTGCACACGCCAGTCGAGGGTGGTCTGGATGGTCAGACCGTCCTGACGGAGAGCCCGCACGCGATCGTCGGTCTCGGTTCCGAAGGCGGGGTCGTTGAGGATCGTCGCGACGACGTACTGGCAGAAGTAGGGCGCGGCGGAGACGACGCAGCCCTGGTCGGTCGACGTGATCTGGGGGGTGATCGGCTCGATCGCGAACTGCACGTACTGCTCGTGCGTGATCTTGCCGTCCGCCTCCATGCGGCTGAGCACGTAGAGCTGACGGCCCTTCGTCTCGCTGTAGCCGTCGGCGGCGTTGACGAGCTGCTCCTGCGTGATCTCGCCGTTGTCGCGGAGCGTGTACAGCGCCTGGATGGTGCCCTGGTCGACGTCGTCGATCGACCCGTCGGGCGCCTTGTTCCACGCGGTCGTGCCGTCGTTGATCGAGCCCTCGGGGATGTCGATGCGGAACCGGTTGGGGTTCTGCACCATGCCCGCGAGCACCGCGGCCTGCCCGACGTTCAGCTGCGAGGCCGTGACGTTGAAGTAGCGCTTGGCCGCGGCGTCGATGCCGTAGGTGACGCCGCCGAAGTTGGCGATGTTGAGGTAGCCCAGAAGGATCTGGTCCTTCGTGTACTCCTTCTCGAGCTGCACGGCGTAGCGCATCTCCTGGAGCTTGCGCTGGTAGCCCGCGGCGCCGTCGGACTGGATCGCCTCGAGAGCGCACTTCTGCAGGGCCTCGTCGCGCGTCATGGCGGGCGTCGTGTCGGTCGCCTCGACGGCCTTCGCGTCGCGCTCGCAGCGCTGGACCAGCACGTTCTTCACGTACTGCTGACTGATCGAGGATCCGCCCTGGGTCTCGCCGCCCGAGGCGTTGCTGAGCAGGGCACGCGTCGTTCCGATGAGGTCGACGCCGCCGTGCTGGTAGTAGCGGGGGTCTTCCGACGACAGGATCGCGTCGTACATGACGGGGTTGACCTGGTCGAAGGTGACGGGGGAGCGGTTCTGGTCGAAGAACTTCGCCAGCACCTGATCGCCGGCCATCAGCGTCGTCGGCTGCATGAGCTCGTCGGGCTGCAGGTAGCTCGGCATCTTGTCGAAGATCGTGATCGCGCTCGACGCGGCCGCGCCGGAGACGGCGATGGCCGGCGTCACGGCGGCGGTGACGAGGAGTCCGGCGACCGCGCTCAGGCCGACGAGGCCGACGATGCCGCCGAGGGCACCGCTAGCCGTTCGTTTGTTCTCGGGCATAGGGTTGATGCTAAGCGACGTTGCTGGGCGATGCCTCGAAGGCGTGCGCTCGCGCGCGCACGTATCCGATTCCGCGCGCGAGATCCACGCGCGCGGCGACCGCCGGGGAGCCGTCACATGACCACGTGGGAATACCTCACCACGCCGCTGCTGATCCACAACACCGCCGCGATCCTGAACAACTGGGGCAAGCAGGGCTGGGAGCTCGTGCAGGTGGTGACCGGCCCCGAGGGCGGTCTCGTCGCCTACTTCAAGCGCCCCGTCGGCGGCGGAAGCGCCAACGCCGGTCTGGGTGCCGCCGAGGCGGCAGCGCGTCAGTTCGAGGGCCAGCAGTGAGCGTCAGCGAGCGGTTGGCCGCTCTGGGCGTCGAGGTCCCCTCGGTCGTCCCGCCGGTGGCGTCGTACATCCCCGCGAAGCGCCACGGCGATCTCGTCTACACCTCGGGTCAGCTGCCCATGGTGCACGGCACGCTGCCGGCGACCGGCAAGGTCGGCGAGTCCGAGGGTCTGGTGACCCCGATGGATGCCAAGGGCTACGCCCGACAGTGCGCGCTCAATGCCATCGCGGCTGCGGCAGCCCTCGTCGGCGGTGTCGACAACCTCACCGGCGTCCTGAAGCTGACCGGGTTCGTGGCATCCGTCCCCGACTTCACCGGGCAGCCGGGAGTCATCAACGGAGCGAGCGAGTTCCTCGGCGAGGTGTTCGGCGAGACCGGCGCGCACGCGCGATCAGCCGTCGGCGTGCCCGTGCTGCCGCTGGACAGCCCGGTCGAGGTCGAGGTGATCTTCACCGTCGCCTGACGACGTGATCGTGGAGGGCCGTGGACGCGGATGACGTCCACGGCCCTCCGGCGTTCGGGCGGCCGTTTCGGTGCGGCGAGGCGGGTCCGGCACCACGGGTGACTCGGCTGATTCAGAAGGAGCGAGGAGGACGATCGCCCTCGTGACTCCTCCTCTCGCGGTGACCGGTTCCGTGCTGACGCACCCTCCCGCACGCCTGCGGCGGCAGGCGGCGATCGCCGTCGCGACCATCGTCGGCCTGATCCTGGTCGGCTTCCTGCTGCGCCTGACCGAGATCGATGTCGCCGCGTCGGCGGCCATCCACCACCTCCGAGGGGGTGCGCTCCGGTCGACCGCGGAGGCGTTCTATCTCGCCCTCAAGCCGATGCCCGCAGCGATCATCACGCTCGCGGCGACGGCCGCGGTGGCGGGCCTGACCCGCTCGTGGCGGCCCGCCGCCGTCTTCCTGGGCGCGGTCGCGGTGACGTGGGGCTCGGCCGAGGCGGTCAAGGTCGTGGTCGGCCGTCCGCGACCGGGGATGAGCGAGGCGGCGATGGCGACGATCGGACGGGCCGCCGACGCCTCCTTCCCGAGCGGTCACGTCGCCTTCACCGCGGCCTTCGTCGCCGCGTGCGTGTGCCTGGCGTGGGGAACCCGGTGGCGCTCGCTCGTGATCGTCGTGAGCGCTGTCCTCGTCGCGGGTATGACCGCCGCCGTCGTGATCGAGGGCGTGCACTACCTGGGCGACGCGGTGGCATCCCTCGTCTGGGTGGCGGGGGTGTTCCCGGCCGTGCGCGGGGGATGGGCGGTGGTGGTCGCGAGGGTGGATGCCGGGATGCGACGCCGTCGCGCGCGCCGGGTCGTCTGACGCGCGACGCGCCGGGGCACGGGGGAACCGCCTCGGAGGAAGGACCGGCCGGGGACACCGCGGACGCGGCATCCCCGGCCGGCGAGTGTCACTTCACCTGGGCGCTGATGACGCTCATGACGGCGGTGTCGGCGAGGGTCGTGGTGTCGCCCACCTCGCGTCCCTCCGCGACGTCACGCAGCAGGCGACGCATGATCTTGCCGGAGCGGGTCTTCGGCAGCTCCCCGACGATGTAGACGTCGCGCGGGCGCGCGATGGGGCCGATCTGCTCCCCGACCCACTTGCGCAGTTCGTCGCCGAGGCCCTCGACGGGGTTCTGCTTCAGGTAGCGGCTCTTGACGATCACGAAAGCGACCACCGCCTGGCCCGTGGTCTCGTCCGATGCGCCGACGACGGCCGCCTCGGCCACGCCCTCGTGGCCGACCAGGGCCGACTCGATCTCGGCGGTCGAGAGACGGTGCCCCGACACGTTCATGACGTCGTCGACCCGGCCGAGCAGCCACACGTCGCCGTCGTCGTCGAGGCGGGCCCCGTCGCCGGCGAAGTAGTAGCCCTTCTCGGCGAACTTCTCCCAGTAGGTCTCGCGGTAACGGTCCGGATCGCCCCAGATTCCGCGCAGCATGCTGGGCCAGGGCTCGGTGACCACGAGCAGCCCCCCGCTGCCGTTGCCGACGGGTTCGCCGGCATCGTCCACGACGGCGATCGAGATGCCGGGCAGGGGCACCTGCGCCGACCCCGGCTTGGTCTCGGTGACCCCGGGAAGCGCCGAGATCATGATCGCGCCCGTCTCGGTCTGCCACCACGTGTCGACGATGGGCGTCTCGTCGGCGCCGATGATCTCGCGGTACCAGACCCACGCCTCGGGGTTGATGGGCTCACCGACCGAGCCGAGCAGGCGCAGCGACGACAGGTCGAAGCTCTGCGGCACGTCTCGCCCGATCTTCATGAACGACCGGATCGCCGTCGGGGCGGTGTAAAAGACGGTCACGCCGTGGTTCTGGATGAGTTCCCACCAGCGACCCGGGTGAGGCGTGTCGGGCGTGCCCTCGTACAGCAGCTGAGTCGCGCCGTTGGCGAGTGGACCATACGTCACGTACGTGTGCCCGGTGATCCAGCCGATGTCGGCGGTGCACCAGTAGACGTCGGTTTCGGGGTGCACGTCGTGCACGACCCGGTTCGTGAACGCGGCCTGCGTGAGGTAGCCGCCGGAGGTGTGCAGGATGCCCTTCGGCTTCCCCGTCGTGCCCGAGGTGTAGAGGATGAACAGCGGTGTCTCGGCGGGGAACGCCTCGGCCTCGTGCTCGGCGGAGGCCTGCGGAACGGCGTCGTGCCACCAGATGTCTCGGTCGGCGTTCCACTCGACCTCGTTCTCGCCGCGCTTGACGACGAGCACGTGCTCGACCGTTTCCTGGATGCCGGAGCCGTTGCGGTCGGAGAGGGCCTGGTCGACCGCGGGCTTGAGGGGGGAGACCTTCCCCTTCCGCCAGCCGCCGTCGGCGGTGATGACGACCTTCGCGCCGGCGTCGTCGATGCGTGCGCGGAGGCTGTCGGCCGAGAAGCCGCCGAAGACGACCGAGTGCACGGCGCCGATGCGGGCGACGGCGAGCATGGAGGCGATGGCCTCGGGGATCATCGGCAGGTAGAGCGCGACGCGGTCCCCGCGCTCGACGCCGAGGTCGAGGAGCACGTTGGAGAGGCGCTTGACCTCGTCGGTGAGCTCCGCGTAGGTGACGTTGCGCTGGTCGCCGGGTTCGCCTTCCCACCGCAGCGCGATGCGATCGCCGTTCCCGGCCTCGACGTGCCGGTCGAGGCAGTTGTAGGCCACGTTGAGCTCGCCGTCGGCGAACCACTCCGCGAACGGGGGGTTGGACCAGTCGAGCACCTGCGTGAACGGCGTGTGCCAGTGCAGCTCGCGCGCCTGATCGGCCCAGAAGCCCTCGCGGTCGGCGGCCGCGCGCTCGTACAGACTCCGGTCTGCGACGGCGCTCTCGGCGAAAGCGGCCGACGGTGCGAACCGCCGGGTCTCGTTGAGGAGGTGGTCGATCTGGCTGCTCATCGCGGCGCTCCTTCGCGTTCACGTCACGCCGCGTCGATGCGCGGCGTTCTACCCGGGTCACGCTAGCGACCGCTCTGCACCGGGGCCACCTCCGATAGTTGGGATCGGAGCCGCCCGGGAAACAGGTGATATATCGCGATGAATAGGTCGCGAGAGTTGGCCCGGCTCATCGGCGCGCGTACTCTAGGAACGCCCGAACATCGCTTCCGGCACTCGCGTCGGGGGGAGCCCCCCAATTTTCCTCCGGCGCGCGGCGGCATCCCTCGCCCCCCACTGTAGGGATGCCGCCCCCTTCTTTTCCGGGCCCTCGCGCCCCTCCTCCCCAGCGAGGAGATCCGGGCCGTTGTCCACGGATGCCCGTCTCCGCCCCGTGCCGGGGCTCCGGCGATGCCTACCGTCGTGGTCGTGGCATCCCTCCCTTCCCCCGCACGCATCGCCCCGGCCGGAACCCGGCCGGTGGCGCAGGGCGACGGCGCGGTCGCGGCCGACGACGACGCCGCGGTGACCTTCCTCCGCCCTTTCCTCGACGACCCCCTCGTCACCGACCTCTTCATCAACGGAGAGGACGGCCTGTTCGTCGATCGGGGCGCGGGGATCGAGCGCGTGGCGTCGTGGCGGGCGACCGAGACGGAGGTGCGCCGTCTGGCCGTCCGGCTGATCGCGCGAGGCGGACGGCATCTCGACGATGCTTCTCCGTGCGTCGACGTGCGCTGGGAGCGGGGCGTCCGGGTGCACGCGGTACTGGCCCCCGTCGCCACCCGCGGGAGGACCATCTCCATCCGCGTCCCCCGGTGGCATGCACCCGACCTCGCGCTGCTGCAACGGGCCGGGATGCTGTCGGCCGCGCAGCGCGAGCGTCTTGAGGACTTCGTGGACCGACGCGAGAACGTGCTCATCACGGGGGCGACGGGCGCGGGGAAGACGACTCTGCTCTCCGCCCTGCTGTCATCCGCGCCCCCGACGGAGCGTGTCATCACCATCGAGGAGGTGGCGGAGCTGCGTCCCGCGCATCCTCACCACATCGCCCTCGAGGCCCGCCAGGCCAACATCGAGGGAGCAGGCGGCATCCCCCTCGCGCGGCTCCTCAGGGAGGCGCTGCGCATGCGGCCCGATCGTCTCGTTCTGGGGGAGTGTCGCGGCGAAGAGCTGCGCGAGCTCCTGATGGCCTTGAACACCGGACACGACGGGGGCGCCGGCACGCTCCATGCGAGCAGCCTCGCCGACGTCGCGACGCGTCTGGAGGCGCTGGGCGCACTCTCCGGAATGGATGCCGTGACCACGGCGCGGCAGGTCGTGAGCGCCGTCGGCGCGGTGGTGCATGTGGAGCGCTCGGACGGACTCCGACGAGTGACAGCGTGGGGGCGCCCCGTCCTGCGCGGCCGCCGACTGACCATCCGCCCGCAGGAGTGGTCGTGACGGCGCCGAAGAGCGACCCGTACGCGACCGTGGTGCGGCTCGCGGTGCTGCTGGGTGGCGGAGCCGCGCCCGCCCTCGCGTGGCAGCACCTGGCGGTGGGAGGGGATCCCGCCGTGCGGGCCGCCGCCCGAGCCGCCGAGGGCGGCGATGACGTCGGCGTCGTACTCGCCGCCGCCGGAGGGGCCTGGGCCGACATCGCCGCCGTCTACAGCGTCGCCGTCGAGACGGGCGCACCGTTGGCGGAGACGCTCCGTTCCGTCGCGGGGGCCCTTCGCGATGCAGCCGAAGTCACCTCGGACGTGCGTGTCGCGGTGGCCGAGCCGCTCGCGACGGCCCGCCTGCTCGGCTGGCTCCCCGTTGCCGGCGTGCCGTTGGGGATGCTCCTCGGAGCAGATACCGCCGGCACGCTCCTCGCCGATCCGATCGGGCGCGGGTGCCTGGCCGGCGGAGTCGCCCTGGTATTTGCTGCGCGTGTCTGGACGCGGCGGCTGGCGCGGTCCGCGCGTCCGTCAGCGACGGTGCCGGGTCTCGAAGCCGAGTTGTGGGCGGTCGCGCTCTCCGCGGGCGCGTCCCCCGAGCGGGCCCGGACCGTGATCGCGCGCCGCGCGCGCAGCCCCGGCGAGTCCGGGGCGCGTGCCATCGACGAGACGCTCGACCTGGCGCTGCGAGCCGGCATCCCCGCCGCCGAGCTGCTCCGCGCCGACGCCTGGGCGTCGCGACACCGGGCACGCACCGACGGTCGAGAGGCGGCCGCACGCCTGTCGACGCGGCTGCTCCTCCCGCTGGGCATCTGCACCTTGCCCGCGTTCCTCCTGCTCGCCGTCGCCCCGATCGTGCTCGGCCTGCTCCGCTCCGGCGTCGTCCCCTGACCACGTCGTCGACCCGAATGCCTCTGAAGAACAAGGAGAACCCATGTCCGACCTCGACCCCCGATCCCTCTTCGCCCGCGACACGTCGCCGTTCCCGCTCCTGACCGGAGCCGGCGCGCGACGCGTGTTCCTCGACGAGCGCGGCGCCGCCACCGCGGAGTACGCCATCGCGACGATGGCCACCGTGGCGAAAAAAGACGTACCGAAGGTTTATCCCAGGCCCCTGTCGTGCGTATCACGAAGGACAGACAGGAGACGCCATGAAGGTTGGCATCTACGTACGCCAGAGCGTGCGTGAGGAACAGGGAATCGAACAACAGAGGAGAGAGTGCGTAGCTGAAGTAGAGCGGCGCGGCTGGAGTGTCAAGGAGACGTACGTCGACAACGACGTGTCCGCGTCGAAGGCGCGTGGAGCAGGAACGGCCTGGGCTCGCATGCTGGCCGACATCGACGCGGGGCTGATCGACTGCGTCCTGGTCGTTGCAGTGGACAGGCTCATGCGTCGACTGTCGGATGTGCTGGAGGTAAGGCCGCCGCGTCGAGACGTGCGAATCCTCGTCGTGAGAGGTGGGATCGACACGAGCGATGCGATGGGGTTCTTCATCCTGAGTTTGTTCGTCTTGGTGGCGGAGAACGAGATCAACACCAAGTCTCAGCGCGCTATCCCCTATCGGGCGGCGAGGAACGCGCACGGACACCCGTCGTCGGGGAAAGTGCCATACGGATACCGATGGGTCGCGAAGCTCCGCCGGGACCCTGACGGGCGACGTTTTGAGATTGTGCCGGAGGAGGCGGCGGCGGTTCGTTTCATCTTCTCTGAGGTCATTGCAGGGTCGCCTCTGGGCATGGTGGCACGGGAACTGAACGCTGGCACAGCGCGAGATCCTGAGTCGGGCGAGGTGCTCACCGCGTCGACCCGCGCGACACGGAAAGGGACGCGGTGGATCCCATCTACTGTGCGGAGGGTTGCTATCTCACCTATGTACGCCGCGCTGTTGCCACCTATCGTTCCGGGCGCAGGGAACTATCGCGCCGAGGCGGTCGATCTCGACGCTTGCACCCCGGGCGTGTGGGAGCCCATCGTCGGCGAGGACGCGGTCCGCGCTGCGCGTTCGGTTCTGATCGATCCCTCACGCAGAAAGCAACAGGGAACCTCTCGACGGTGGCTACTCTCGGGACTCGCCGTCTGTGACGTTTGCGGTAGCCGCGTGCGCTCGGCGCGTACCAAGGAGCGATACCAGGGATACCGGTGCCCGACAGGACACTTCCAGCGCTCCGGCGAGATCCTGGACCGCTACGTCGAGCAGGTGGTCATCGAGCGACTGAGCGCCCCTGACGCGGCGTCGCTCATCCAACCTGCGCCCGGGGTGGATCTCGACGCTCTCAGGGCGCGGGAGGGTGCTCTGCGGGGTGTTCGTGCGACGCTGCTCGATCTCGCTGCGTCTGGCACGTTCAGCGCGACAGAGATCCGAGACAGGGCCGCACCCATTGACGATGAGCTGGTAGAGGTCACAGCCTCCATCGGTGCTGCGCTGTCCGTCGATCCGTTCGCCTCCGTGGTCACGGCTTCGGACGTGCGAGCGGCCTGGGACGCGCTCACCCTCGCACGGAAACGCCGCATCGTGTCCGAACTGTTCGTGCTCGTCATACGCCCTGTAGGTAAGGGCGTCCGGGTGACCACTCTGGAGCAAGCCGCTGCGTCCGTAGCGGTGATCTGGAATCGACCGGGGCGTCACCACGTAGCCCTGCCCGCGCTCGCAAATGAGGCGCTGGTCGCTGCGGACATGGGTATCTACTCGGCGTTGTCGGACGGCGTGAGGGCGGCGCTGGCGCACGCGCTCGACGCCTGATCGCTGGGCATGGGCTGACGATGTCGGGGGTGGGCCGTAGCTTCTGCCCATGCCCTCACGCCGCCTGACTCCGCGCGTCGCGCTCGATGTCGCGATGTCGTCGGTGCTCACGCGAAACATCCGGACGGGCGACCCCGAGCCCGTCATCGCGGAGCTTCGAGCGCTCGCCGGGGAGGATGTCGACCTACTGCGCGAGGTGTGCGGCCTGGCGGTCGGGTACTACCGCGACGGGTACTCAGCGGTGCTGTGCGACGCCTTGGAGGCCCAGATCGACGGCCTGGGCTCATGGATCGAGCTAGGCCGTAGTCGTCGCGCACGTGGCGTCCATGGTGGCCCTGAGCAACGCTGGGCCTAGAGGGAGGTGATCGAGTGCGAGGTCCTGCCGGGCAGGTGCTTGGAGTCCTTCGTGGTGTCGATGTCACCCAAGCCCTTGGTCTCGGGGATGCCTGTTAGCTCCCAGGGTGTGGGGACGATGACGCTGCTCGGCCCGCCCTTCCACCGCTCTTCGAGCCAGATGCGAAGGGGGGTGCCATCGGTGGGAGCCAAGATGACTTTTGAGCCCTTGATGTCGCCCCGTGCTCGTTTCTCGCGCAGAGCCTTCGCATCCTGCACAGCGACCGCGGGGTGATACGTCCGGAACGTGCCGACATGGAGTTCTTGCCCAAGCACCTCGATGACGAAGTCGCTGTTAGATGTCGTCATGGCGCGCGGCTGACCATCGAGGATGTCTGGCCCATCATCTCCAGGCTCATCGGTGGCAGTGAGCGTCAAGGAGGCCATCTTGGGCGAGGTCGTCGCCACCCCTTCGGCCAGGAGGCGCGCGACGCGCACGTCTATGCGCTCCTCCACCGAAATCCTGTTCGGAACAGCGAAGCCGACCATGAACTCCCTCTCCAGGACGGCGAGATCGTCGACGATGCTCCACAGTGTCTCCCGAACCCTGGTGCCAGAGTCCGAGGGCGCGTAGCCCTCCGTCTGGAAGATCGACTGGCCGCGGATGAATATCTCGAAGTCATGGCCCTCGTCCATGTACTTGACGGTCTGGAGCACGGCTCGCGCCTCCGTGGCATTCATGCCAACCACGTCGTAGTGCATGTCGGCGTCGCCGTCAGTGCCCTCGTCGGGCTTACGGAACTCCATCGTGAGACCGGAGAAGTTGGCGTGAAGCATCAGGCCCCTCAGCCCGCGAGAGACCGCAGTGACCTCGCCAGGAAGTCGAGCGAGGTAGCCCGCTCCAGGCCGTCTCACGCGCAACTCCGCAGGAGCGGCCTCACTGAGCGACGGTGAGCCCAGTTCGAGCGCGGCGCTTTCACTTCGAGACGCGACCCATTCGGGCCCCTTCACCTCAAAGGTCCCCAGCACCTCAGGAGGGAGTCTGACCGGGCTGGTCGAGCCAAACTCCATCACGCGACGGAAGTGCTGTTGCAAGTCGGTGTGCTCCGGCCCGAACGTCGGCGCGATGGTGAAGCTGATGGGTTCCTTCTCGGGTGCGTCTGGTCGCTTGGCGTAGAAGGTCTCGGTTGTGACGCCGTGCTCGACAGAGACGTTGACGCCCCAGTAGATGCTGCGAGAGTCGGCAATCGCGGCGATGTCGCGCACCCGGTTCTGTAAATCGTCGGGCCCAGCCAGGGCGTCCTTCTCGTGCGCCGCGGTCTTCAAGAACGTGAGCGCATCGTCTCGCTGGGCCCAGGTGAGAAGGGTCGGGAACTTGGATAGCTCATCGTCCAGTGCAGCCTGTCCCCAAACGTGCATGCGGATGGCGCGTCCTTCGCGCATGGCTCCGACCGCCTGCTTCTCCTGCACGGTCGGATTCCGCGGCGTGACGAGGGTCCAGTCTTCGAGACCGTCAAGATCTCGCACGCTTTTGAAGGACCGCTTGACCTGAGCGCGCCGAGTCTTCCAGCCGCCCGACATTCCTTCGGGAAAAAACTTGAGTTGGTAGACGTGAACGGTGACGCCGTTGCGCTCGACGTACACGTCAAGGCCATCATCACCGCCGCGTCCGTCGATGACGTGCACCTGGATGTCCGGTTTCGACTCCCACATGCGCCGGATTAATGCTTCGACAACGCGGTCGAAGTAGGCGCGACTGTGCGCCCAGTTGACCATGTGCTCGTTCGTCATACTTCCCCCACCGAAGATCATCACATCGCCTCACCGAGGACGAGCGACGACGAGCCGTGTGGACATGACAGAGGCTCCCAGGACCCACACGGGGGAATCTGAGGGCCTGCGAGACGACGAGCGTCTAGTCGACGGGGGTGGGCTCGGTGGACTGCTTAGCGCTCAGGTAGCGGTAGACGGTCGCGCGGGAGCACTTCAAGGTGCGTGCGATGTCGGGCACCTTCTCGCCTTCGTCGTAGAGACGCTGGATCAGCTTGGCCTGCTTGGTGTCCAGGGAGCGGGGGCGTCCGCCGACGATGCCCTGCTCGCGCTTGTGGTTGAGCGCGGCGCGGGTGCGCTCGGAGTTGAAGTCGCGTTCCATCTGCGCGAAGACGGCCAGCATCCCGAGCATGCCGCGCCCGGTGGCCGTGGTCGTGTCGATGCCGTCGAGCGTTCGTACGTTGATGCCGCGACCGACCAGGGTTTCAATCGTGGTGATGACGTGCCCGCTGTTGCGGCCCATCCTGTCGAGCTTCCAGACGACGAGGGTGTCGCCAGGCTGGAGGCCGTTCTCGATCATCTGATCCCAGGCGGGGCGGCTCGTCTTGGTGCCGCTGACGCCTTGGTCGACGTAGATGTCACGGCCCTGGACGCCTGCGCTGATGAGCTTGTCGCGCTGGTAGGCCTCATCTTGCTCGGCGGTGCTCACTCGTGCGTATCCGATGAGTCGGCCCGTGTTCGTCGTCATGTCTCGATTGTCTCATATGTCGTGTCTCCAAAGCAACGGGTGCGCACCCGTTTGGAGACGCAATCCGTGAGACACCTTCGACCGGCGTGTCGGGCCCTTTCGGTAGTTCGGTGCGCTGTCTCGTCCGTGGATCGTTTCTAAGACGGCTCCGAAAACGTCAACCGTAGATTTCGGCTACCCGCCCGGGCCCGGTGCCCAGCATGGGGTTGCTGTGCCGACGCGCGATCCCAGCGAGCACACCCCACACCGGGGGCCGGTCGCTCGACACGGCCAGGGCGTGGCAGGCATCGAAGACGGGGCAGGACCGACAGAGCGGTGCGAGGTCTGCCGCGTTCGCGGTCTCGGAGGTGAAGCGGTCGTCGCCCGCGCACGACGGCTTGGCGTCGACCAAGGCCTCTCTGAGTGCGGCGTACGCCTTGGTGGGGGACGGCATCAGTCGCCGTCCGTCGAGAACAACGCCATGCCCGCGCGGTAGGCCTGCGTCCCTTGCGGCACTGGCACGTCGACCACGGCGTCGCCCTGCACGTGGAGACGGTGGAGGTCACCGGCGACGTGATACAGCGTCGCGGCGGGGTGCACGAGCACGAGGGCGTCTGACGCGATGGCGGCGGTCTTGTCGCTGTAGCCCACAGAGACGATCCGGACGCCCCTCACCGCGGGTTCTCCTGGAACTTGTCGCTCACGAAGTCGTCGGCGATCCACTGGGGGAGCTTGGACATCTCCCACAGCTTCCCCTCGCGCTCGGCAAGGACGTGCAGCGTGTGGTTTGGCTCCAGCACGAAGACAACCCACCCGCCCAGACGAGACTTGCTCACGCTGGCCTCCCAGCCAAGAGGGAGTCGGATCTTGAACCGACCGGCGCGCACGGTGGCGCAGGGGGTGGCCGGGTCCGGGCGGAACGGCGGCACGAGGGTCACGCCCGCCTCCTCCGCCGCTGCGAGGTACGCGGTGGCATCGGGGCCAAGGTTGGCGAGGTCGACGCGCATGTCGCCCCTGAGGACCTGCTGAGGGGCCGCGTTCGCCTGCTGAGGGGGTCGGCTGTAACCGGGCCGGTTGACGCCCGACGTGCGCCACGCGCCGATCTTGGAGGCGGGGTGTCTGCCCATGATGTGCTCGCTCTCGTGGTGGGGAAGGGCCCCGGGTGCGGGGGTGCCCGCTCCCCCGGAACCGAGACGGGAGAGCGGGCGTGCTCGGGTCGGCGGGAGAAGGGGTCGCCTTACCGAGCGGGGGCCGCGGGAGAGCCATGCCCAAGCTCTCGCGCGGAGTCGTGTTGAGTTTGCGAATCAGGCGGGCCGCGCGAGTCGGAGCAACTTGGCGAAGTCGGAGAGAGTCATCACCGTGTAGGCCTCGCTGATGTCGCGGGACGCGCGCCACTGCACCAAGGCCGAGATGTCCGCACCGGCGAGTCGGCCTGTCGCCACCGCCGTGCCCAGGTCGGTGTGCAGGCGGTGATCGAGTCTGCTGGTCACTGTCACGGCGACGCCCTTGGCGCTGATGTCGGGCCGCACGTCGCCGATGCGATCAGACAGCCGTGCAGGTCGCCTGTTCGCCGTTGCGTCGATACCCTCGGCGTCGAGGTACAGCGCCACCAACTCGGTCACCGCGCTGTGCGTCGCGCGATTTTTGTTGCCCGCGGGCGCTCCCGCGGCCATCAGGCGTCGCCCCCGCCCTCGCTGCTGGAGCCGAGGAACGGCTGACCGGCGCGGGCTGCGGCGAGGCGGGCCTTCCGGTCGGCCTCAGCCTCGCGGTCGGCGGCGGAGATGTACTTGGTGAACGAGTTCATCGGCTGCGCGGGACCGTAGCGGCGGTGGACCTCGGCGAGGGCTGCACGACGCTCGGCGTCCGTCCGCTGCGCATGCGCGTCGAGACGGGCTCGCTCCCGGGCATCAGCCCAGGCAGGGTCGCCGTATTCCCACGGCTCGAAGCCCTCGGGGGTCGGCCCAGGGGCGTAGAGCACACGGCCTTTGTGTGCGAGCTTCTGGAGTTCGGGATGATGCACGAGCGCGACGCCGCGATGACGCCCGAACCGGTCGCGGCTCGCCTCGATCATCTCAGCGGTGACGATGAACTGTTGACCCCGGAGGAGCACGTAGCCGCCCTCGAATCCACCTCGGTGAAGCGTCGTCCCCGAGACGAGGCAGTGCACAGTCTCGCCGGGGGTCGGGAGCTTGATGGCGGTCGCGCTCGCCGGGTTGGCCTCACGCTCTGCTGCGCGCTCACGCGCCTCGCGCAGGCGGCGCTGGCCGGTGGTCTCGGCGGGGGTGGTCTGCTCGGTCATGAGGTGATCTCGATTCCAGAATCGGGGTGGAGGTTGCGGATCTCGTCGGCGATCTCGGTTTGGTGCAGTGCATCGAGTTCGTCGGCCACGGCATCGACAGCGCGGTCTCCGCGACGGCCCACACGCACGACGGCAAGGGCCACATCCTGAGTCCAGGCATTGCGCGCGATGTCGAGTTCGCTGGACTCGCCGTTGGCCGTGAGGACGGCCAAGGCGCGTAGCTCGCTGTCGCCTGCTCGGAGCACTCCAGCACGGTCGCCTGCCTCGGCTGCTTCCAGGGCCGTCGTGCGAGCCCGCTGGGCGATGTCCGCGATGCGGGCGACGACGCTCGTGTAATCCAGGCCCAGGGCCCGCTCAGCGCGTTCCTGGAGGTCGGCACGGAGGTGGCCACCATCGAGGTGATGACGAAGACTCTCTCGGCCCGGGGCCCAGTGCTGCTGGGAAACGCGGGAAAGGCTGACCCCCTCGGCCAGGGCGATCTCGATCTGCTCGCGCTCATAGGCGGGCAGGGAACACACGCCGCACGGACGCCCTGGGCGTCGTGTCGGTGCGTTCGAGGTGGTCACGCATTGATTGTATCAATGCTTGTACCAGGGTTGCAACTTAATCTTTGTCTGACCTGGGGTTTAGTGCGCGTTACGCGCTAACGCGGAACGGGATGAGTCCAGGGCGGGGCGCAGGGAGGTGTCGTCGTCGTCGGGCGATGGTCGAGGGGTTCACCCCCAGGATGCTTGCCTGCTGACGCTTGCTCGTGACGCCCAAGGCGGCGAGCAGGGACATGCGGCCCAGATCGGAATCCGAGACTGCGACGGTGTACTGGTCGCGCGGGACCGTGGTGCTGGTCTCGGCCTTGGTGGCGGTGGCTGCGAACATTGTGTGGCGGAACCTCACACGAGGATGGGCCTGCCGCCATCGGTCCCACTCGATCCAGTCGTCCACGGCGTCGGCGTCACCACGGGCTGCACGGGCCAGGACATCGCGTAGGGACCCCTCACCGCTCCCCTCGCGTGGTTTCAGGATGTAGGTGATGGCGGAGTCGGTCGTGCTCCGCTGGGCGTACGAGGAGGGCGTGAGGCCGTGCTGACGGCAGGCGTCATCCCACAGGTCGAGAAGGAGTCGACGCTCGTCGTCGGCATTCCCGATGGGGACGATGATCCAGTGGTCATGCCAATTCCAGCGGGCATCTGGTCTGGTGACTTCGGTGGAGCGGAGGTAGGCCCTGGTCGTGTGATTCAGGCGGGCTAGTTTCAGAAACGAGGTTCGCACTCGGGCCAGGTCATCATGGCCACGGTGAAGATCACGATGCAGGTCCACGGAGAGCCGGATCGACAGGCACCATGGGTGATCGGCGAACTTGGCCAGGGCGTCCTGCTGTGCTCGTCGCGCTACGCGCTCGCCGCACGATGGACAGTCGGCGTATGCGCAGGACCACCCAGGGGTGCAGTCACGGAGTCGCTTTCGAGTGCTGTAGGCACTGATGAAGAGAGCCCTCTGGGAGGGGGGTTTCACAGGTGCCGAAGACTCACAAGAGAAGTCACTGTGTGCGGGTGCGGCGTCGGGTACGCTAATCACGAGAGATCGTTTCTTTAGCCGCCTCACCTCTTGCCGGAGGGGGGCGGCTTTCTCGTGCCCCAGGGCGGATGCGCTGATCCTACTCGCGATCTCGATCTTGCGCTGACCTGGGTTTTTCTTGCGCGTTACGCGCTAACTTTCCGAAACCTCTGACGTAGAAGGTGTTGAGCGCTCGCCGGGTTCGCCTGAGGGAACGGGCAGAACGCCCGACAGCTGAAGGAAGATAATGGCGATGCTGGCGATGATGCCCGTCGCGAGGGACACGATGATGCCATCGCGGTTGCGGACGAACCATCGGCGCAGCCTCCAGCGGGTTGCGCGAACAGATAGGTACGCATGCGGCGTCCCGCTCTCCCCTGCCGTGCTGTGGTGGACCACCTTTGAGAACGTCGTCCTAGCCCCGGCCCACCGTTTGCGGCTCCTCATGGCATCCACCGACTTCAGCACGCTGTAGCCGAAGGACTCGGCGTCAGCACGCGAGGGCACATTCCAGGTGACCTTCGCGGACGAAGTCTTGACGCCGTCGTCGACGAAAACGTAGGCGGCGAGCAAGAACAGATTCCCGCCGGGGTGCGCATCAGCGTTGATACGGATGCTTTTGAGTGATCCGCCGTAATCCTCGAACCGCTGCTGCAGACTCACCAGATCATTTGACTCAAATGAGATGTCCGTGGTGCTCAACGCGGTAAAGCTCGACTTCACCTGACTCCAGAGTGGACCCATCGCGCCCTCAATGAACTGGACGAGGTCGGACATGATGCGCCATGGGCGGACTGGCGCTGCCCAGCGGATGGCCACGTCTTGATAGAAGTCATCACTCACGCGACCGAGCGTATAGGTGTACGGAATACGCTCCAGGGAGCGACAGTGGCCGCTGTCGCTTTCGCGGGGCTGCTCGTCGTCATCATGCGCAGCGACGAGGTGCGCGGCATCCTCACCGACCTCGTGCGCCGCGCGCTCACCGTGCAATGACGACGCCTGGTCGGTCGCGGGCGGGCTCGAGCGTCCGGCCCGGGGAGCGGAAAACGGGCGCGGGTCGGAGACTCCCGCGGGGAGGGTCTGTCACGGCCGCGGGTACGCGCGTGCAGCGTCAGGATCGGGGTGCGACCGGGATACCGCTCTCCCCACTGGGGGAGCGGGGCGCCGTCGCGGCCGAGTTCGCCGTGACCCTCCCCGCCGTGCTCATCGTCCTGGCGCTCGGGGTGGGGGTGCTCGGCACGGCCATGACGACGCTCCGTCTGCAGCAGGCGGCGACCGAGGGAGCGCGGCTCCTCGGTCGGGGGGACGACGCGGGGGCGTCGGCGGCGCTCGCCGCGGCCGGCGGCTCGATGACCGTGATGCGCGGCGACGGTCTCGTCTGCGTGTCGACGTCGGCGACGCGCTCCATCCCGATCGCCCTTCCGCTCCCGCCCGCGGAGGCGCGGGCCTGCGCCCTCGACGGCGGCCGCTGATGGCGGGTAGCGCGTCGACCGTCGGCGTCGTGGCGGTCGTCGCCGCCCTGACGGTGGCGGTGGCCGCGGTCGGCGGTGCTGCGGTGACCGCGCGGCGGGTGGCGGGGACGGCGGATGCGGCGGCTCTCGCGGCGGCCGACACGGCCAGTGGTGCGGTGACCGGCTACCCGTGCGACGCCGCCGCACGGGTGACCGCCGCAGCGGGGTGGGAGCTGGCGGAGTGCCATGTCGACGGCCTGGTCGCCACGGTCACGGTCGCCGGGGCGTACGGTGGAGTTCCCCTCGATGCGCGCTCGCGAGCCGGACCTCCCGTCGTCTCGAGCCCGTGAGACCTCCCGGAACCCGAACAGGGAGGCGTGTGTATGGTGTGCATCGAAGAAAGGACCCCAGTGGCAAACGGAAAGAAGCTCGTCATCGTCGAGTCCCCGACGAAGATG
The DNA here is from genome assembly GCF_042958465.1 of Microbacterium sp. NPDC007973. Taxonomy (NCBI): domain Bacteria; kingdom Bacillati; phylum Actinomycetota; class Actinomycetes; order Micrococcales; family Microbacteriaceae; genus Microbacterium; species Microbacterium sp. NPDC007973. The sequence goes on along the minus strand of NZ_JBIBJJ010000004.1, from coordinate 276,717 downwards.
AAGTCGATCCAGGGATACCTCGGCGACGACTACGAGGTGCTCAGCTCGGTCGGTCACATCCGCGACCTCGCGTCGAAGAAAGAGATCCCGGCCGACAAGAAGGCGGCGTACGGCAAGTACTCCATCGACGTCGAGAACGACTTCGATCCCTTCTACGTGGTCAACGATCGCAAGACGAAGACGGTCGCCGAGCTCAAGCGCGCGCTGAAGACCGCCGACGAAGTCCTGCTCGCCACTGATGGTGACCGCGAAGGCGAAGCCATCGCGTGGCACCTGCTCGAGGTCCTCAAGCCCAAGGTCCCCGTCCGCCGCATGATCTTCCACGAGATCACCAAGGACGCCATCCGTGACGCGGCGGAGCACACGCGCGACCTCGATGTCTCGCTCGTCGACGCACAGGAGACGCGTCGCGTCCTCGACCGCCTCTACGGCTGGGACGTCTCGCCGGTGCTCTGGCGCAAGGTCGGTTCCGGTCGCGAGGGCACGGCGCTGAGCGCCGGCCGCGTGCAGTCGGCCGCCACGCGCATGGTCGTCGAGCGCGAGCGCGAGCGCATGGCGTTCGTCTCGGCGTCGTACTGGGACGTCGAAGCGCTCGCCTCGCGGTCGGGTTCGTCGTTCACCACGCGACTGAACCGTCTTGATGGGGCTCCCATCGCCCGCGGTGGGGACTACGACGACAACGGTCAGCTCAAGAAGGCCGTCGTGGTGCTCGATGAGGCGGCCGCCCGTGCGCTGGCCGACGCGATCACCGCCGCCGGTCGCGCCACGGTGTCGAAGGTCGAGGCGAAGCCGGGTACCCGCAGCCCTCGCGCGCCCTTCACGACGTCCACCATGCAGCAGGAGGCCGGTCGCAAGCTCTCGATGAGCGCGAAGCACGCCATGGGCGTGGCGCAGCGTCTGTACGAGAAGGGCTTCATCACCTATATGCGAACCGACTCGGTCGCGCTGTCGGGACAGGCCATCTCGGCCGCCCGCGCGCAGGCTGTGGCTCTGTACGGCGACAAGGCCGTCCCCGCGAACCCCCGCGTCTACAAGAGCAAGTCGAAGAACGCCCAGGAGGCGCACGAGGCCATCCGCCCCTCGGGCGAGACCTTCCGCACCCCTGCTTCGCTGGCCTCGTCGCTCGACCGCGACGAGCAGAAGCTCTACGACCTCATCTGGAAGCGCACCGTCGCCAGCCAGATGGCGGATGCCAAATACGAGACGACGACGGTCACCCTCACGGTGCAGGCCGCCGCGCAGGTCGCCGAGTTCACGGCATCCGGGACCGTCTACACCTTCAAGGGCTTCCTGGAGGCCTACGAAGAAGGCGCCGACGAGAAGCGCAACGACGACGACGCCGACCAGTCGCTGCCTGCTGTCGCGGTGGGCGACGAGCTCTCGATGAACGACGTCGAGCCCAAGGGGCACAGCACCTCTCCCAAGCCGCGCTACACCGAGGCGAGCCTGGTCAAGGCGCTGGAGGAGAAGGGCATCGGTCGCCCGTCGACCTTCGCGAGCATCATCGGCGTGATCCTCGACCGCGGCTACGTCACCAAGCGGGGGCAGGCGCTCGTCCCGAGCTGGCTCGCTTTCAGCGTGGTGCGGCTGCTCGAGGAGCATTTCGCCGACCTCGTCGACTACGACTTCACGGCAGCACTCGAAGACGACCTCGATGCGATCGCCCGCGGCGAGCAGCGTCGCACCGAGTGGCTCAAGTCGTTCTACTTCGGGTCGGAGAAGCAGGTCGGCCTGCGTCACATCGTCGACAACCTCGGCGAGATCGATGCCCGCGAGCTCAACTCGACGCGCATCACCGACACGGCCACGCTGCGGTTCGGCAAGTACGGTCCCTACCTCGAGGTCGCCGACCCCTCGGGCGACGCCGAGGCCAAGCCGCGGATCGTCAACATTCCGGAAGACCTGGCGCCCGACGAGCTCACCCCCGAGAAGGCCCAGGAGCTGATCGACGCGCCCGTCGCCGGCGACCGCGTGCTGGGGGAGAACCCTGAGAACGGCAAGCTCGTCGTCGTCAAGGACGGTCGCTTCGGCCCCTACGTGCAGGAGGTCGACGCCGAGGAGCCCGAAGAGGTCGATCAGGCCACGGGAGAGGTCGTCGAGGCCCCGAAGAAGCGCGGTGCCAAGAAGGAGGCGGCCCCGAAGCCCCGCACGGCGTCGCTGTTCCGGTCGATGTCGGTCGACACCATCGAGCTCGACGCCGCCCTGCAGTTGCTCTCTCTTCCGCGCGTCGTGGGCGCCGACCCGTCGACGGGTGACGAGATCACCGCGCAGAACGGTCGCTTCGGTCCGTACTTGAAGAAGGGCACCGATTCGCGGTCGCTCGACAACGAGCAGCAGATCTTCGACATCACGCTCGAGGAGGCGCTGGCGAAGTACGCCGAGCCGAAGTACGGCGCGCGTCGCGCGTCGAGCGCTCTCAAGGAGTTCGATGCCGATCCGGTGAGCGGGAAGCCGATCAAGCTCAAGGACGGTCGCTTCGGGCCGTACGTCACCGACGGGGAGACGAACGCCACGGTTCCCCGCGGCGAGAACGCGATGGAGATCACCTTCGAGCGCGCGGTCGAGCTGATCGCCGACAAGCGCGCCAAGGGACCGGCACCCAAGAAGACGACCACCGCGCGGAAGACGGCTGCCACCAAGACGACGGCCGCCAAGACCGCCGCTGCCAAGACCACGGCTGCCAAGACTACGGCGACCAAGACCGCCGCGGCGAAGACGGCCGCCGCCAAGACGACCGCGACGCGGACGACGGCGGCCAAGACCACGGCTGCCAAGACGACGGCGGCCAAGACGACGACGGCCAAGACCACCGCGGCCAAGACGACCTCGACCACCCGCAAGGCCCCGGCGAAGAACTCGTGACCGGCCTCGAACCCCGGCCGCTGCACGCCCCTCGGGCGGCGTCGGCCGGGGGTCCCGGCTTGTTCGTCACCTTCGAGGGGGGAGACGGCGCGGGCAAGACGACCCAGGCGTCGATGCTCGAGGAGTGGCTCACGGACGACGGGCGCACTGTCGTGCGCACCCGCGAGCCGGGCGGCACCGAGGTGGGCGTGCGCATCCGCGAGATCGTCCTGCACCACCGCGGTCACATCGCCGCGCGTGCCGAAGCGCTGCTGTACGCCGCCGATCGGGCGCACCATGTGGAGACCGTCGTGCAGCCGGCCATCGCCCGTGGCGATGTCGTCATCCAGGACCGTTATCTCGACTCGTCGGTGGCCTATCAGGGTGCGGGCCGGGTGCTCGACGCCGATGACGTGCGAGCGCTGTCGCTGTGGGCGACCGGAGGCCTGCTCCCCGACCTGACCGTGCTGCTCGACCTCGACCCGACGGCCGCGCGTCAGCGGCTCGACGCCGATGACAAGCCGTTCGATCGGCTCGAGGCGGAGAAGAACGACTTCCACGCCCGAGTCCGCGAGGGTTTCCTGGCCCTCGCACGACGCGAGCCCGATCGGTTCGTCGTCCTCGACGCGACGCAGACGCCCGAGGTCCTGGCCGCTCGGGTACGGGACGCCGTCGCCGCGCGGCTCCGCTGAGCCGGACGTGCACCGACAGTCGATGCTCAGCAGCGCTGTCCGACCCCGGGATTAGGCTGGAACGCATGTCCGTCGCGCTCGAGCCGTCTCCGCGGGCCGCCGGCGCGGCCCCCTTCCCATGGGACGCCGTGTGGGGTCAGGACGAGGCCGTCGCGGCCCTGCGCCATGCGGCATCCGACCCCTCCGCGCTCGCCCACGCGTGGCTCATCACCGGGCCGCCCGGTTCGGGGCGTTCGACGCTCGCCTACGCGTTCGCCGCGGAGCTCATCGCCGACCCGGGCGACGAGCGGGCGCAGCATCAGGTGCTCGCGCGGACGCACCCCGATCTCACCGCTCTGCGGACGGAGCAGGTCGTCATCCGCATCGACGAGGCGCGCCGTCTCGTCGAGCGCGCGTCCTTCGCGCCCTCGCTCGGTCGGCACCGCGTCATCGTCGTCGAAGACGCCGATCGCATGGCCGAGCGCACGTCGAACGTGCTGCTGAAGGCTCTCGAGGAGCCGCCGGAGAAGACCGTCTGGGTGCTCTGCGCCCCGAGTGACGCCGATCTGCTGCCCACCATCCGCTCGCGGGTGCGCGTTCTGCGGCTGCAGGAACCTTCCGTCGCCGATGTCGCAGGTCTCATCGTCGAGCGCACCGGGGTCACGCCCGACGTGGCCGAAGAGTCGGCGCGTCACGCGCAGAGGCACATCGGCATGGCTCAGCGTCTGGCCACCGACGACGACGCCCGGGCGCGACGCGCCGAGACCCTCGCGGCCGTGCTGGCCGTGCGGGGGGTCGGCGACGCCGTCGAGGTCGCGGGGCAGATCGTGCGCCTGGCCACGGAGGACGCCAAGGCGCTCACCGCCACTCGCGACGAGGAGGAGCGACGTGCTCTGCTGCGCATGCTCGGGGTTGCCGAGGGGGCCGCGGTCCCGCCCTCGGTGCGGGGGCAGGTGAACGCGCTGGAAGACGATCAGAAGCGCCGGGCCACGCGGAGCCTGCGCGACGGCATCGATCGTGTGCTCACCGATCTGCAATCGCTGTTCCGCGATGTCGTGATGGTCCAATACGGCCGCGAGGCCGACCTGGTCAACGTCGAACGCCTCGACGCTCTGCGCGCGCTGGCGACGCAGTGGACGCCCGCGCGCACCCTCGGCGTCCTCGATCGCATCTCGGCGACGCGCCGCAACCTCGAGCAGAACGCCGCGCCGCTGCTCGCCCTGGAGAGCCTCATGATCACCGTGGCGAACGGTTCGGCCCCGTGAGCCTGCGACGGCGCCTGACCGCGCTGATTGCAGGTCTCGCGGGCGTCGCGCTGGCACTGACGGGCTGCCTCTATGCACAGATCCCGCCCATGGCCCCCGACGGCGGTCGCTCCCTCGCCCCTCAGACGGAGGGCATCGATGCCGCTCTGCTGCCCTACTACGGCCAGACGCTGACCTGGACCGCGTGCGGCAGCGCCGGCTTCGACTGCACCACCGTCACCGCCCCGCGCGACTACTCCGACCCCTCTGCGGGTGAGTTGCAGCTCGCCGTCATCCGGCACCGCGCGACCTCCGGCGAACCGCTCGGGTCGTTGTTGACCAACCCGGGCGGCCCGGGGGTGAGCGGCGTCGACACCGTCCGCGACTCGTTGTCGCTCGTCGCCGACGAAGCGCTGACGCGATCCTTCGACGTGATCGGGTTCGACCCCCGCGGCGTGGGCCGGTCGACGGCGGTGTCGTGCTACGACGCCGCCGGAATGGATGCCTACCTGTACGACGTCCCGCCGGGCGCGCGCGGCAGCGACGAGCGCAACGCGGCCCTCGAGCAGCGGCAGGCGGACTTCGCGAAGGCCTGCGAGGCGGGGAGCGACGGCATCCTGCCCTACATCTCCACGGAGAACGCGGCGCGCGACATGGATCTGCTGCGCGCCGTCCTCGGCGACGAGAAGCTGAACTACCTCGGCTTCTCGTACGGCTCCCTGCTCGGTGCGACCTACGCCGGGCTCTTCCCGGAGCGCGTGGGGCGCATGGTGCTCGACGGCGGCATCGATCCGAGTCTCGCCGGGAGCGAGAGCGGAATCGCCCAGGCGGTCGGCTTCGAGAACGCGCTGCGGGCGTTCATGGCCGATTGCCTGCGCACCTCGGAGTGCCCGTTCTCGGGTTCGGTCGACGATGCGATGGATGACGTGGCCTCGCTGCTCGCCCGCGCCGACGCGCGCCCTCTCGCGGGCTCCGACGGACGCCTGCTCGGCGCCGACACGCTGCTGACGGCCATCGTCGCCGCACTGTACAGCGACCAGAACTGGCCGTATCTGCGCGTGGCCCTCGCCGACGTGCAGAACGGCGACGCCTCCGTCGCCTTCCAGCTCGCCGACTTCTACAACGGCCGCGTCGACGGGCAGTACACCGACAACACCATGCAGGCCCTGCGCGCCTACAACTGCGTCGACTACCCCCGCGAGGACGACACCGACGAGACGGCGTTGCAGCAGGAGCTGGAGCAGAAGGCTCCGGTCGTCGCGCCCTACTGGGTGGGGCCCGACGCGTGCGCGGCCTGGCCGGCGCCGTCGACGGGCCGGCCGGCGGCCATCACGGCCCCGGGGTCGCCGCCCATCCTGGTGCTCGGCACGACCGGAGACCCGGCCACGCCCTACGCCGAGGCCCAGGCGCTCGCCGATCAGCTCTCGCAGGGTGTCCTCGTCACCTACGTCGGCGAGGGCCACCTGGCCTACAACAAGGGCGATGACTGCGTGAACGGCGCGGTCGACGACTACCTCGTCGACGGCACCGTGCCCGGCCCCGATCTGCGCTGCGAGTAGCCCCATGGCGACGTCGTGCGCCTACGCTTGATCCGTCACATCCGGAGGAGACCCCTATGACCGCGCCCATCGCCGACCTGGCGAGCTACATCGACCACACGCTGCTCAAGCCCGAGGCCACCCGTGCCGACGTCGAGCGCATCATCGCCGAGGGCGCCGAGCTCGGAACCTACAGCGTGTGCCTCTCGCCGTCGTTCCTCCCGGTCCAGCTGCCGGAGGGTCTCAAACTGGCCGTCGTGTGCGGGTTCCCCAGCGGCAAGCACCACGCCGAGGTCAAGGCCGCCGAGGCGGCGCTGTCGGTCGCCCAGGGCGCGCACGAGATCGACATGGTCATCGACATCGGCGCCGCCATCGAGGGGCGTTACGAGGTCGTCGAGGCCGAGATCCGCGCCGTCCGCGCCGCGGCGCCGGCGCCCACCGTCCTGAAGGTCATCATCGAGTCCGCCGCCCTGTCGGACGAGGCGATCGTGGCCGTGTGCGAGGCCGCGGTCGCGGCGGGAGCCGATTTCGTCAAGACCTCGACGGGCTTCCACCCCGCCGGCGGGGCGACCGTTCACGCGGTGCAGCTGATGAAGCGCACGGTCGGAGACCGCGCCGAAGTCAAGGCCTCCGGCGGCGTCCGCACGCGCGCCGCGGCCGAAGAGATGATCGCCGCGGGCGCCTCGCGTCTCGGCCTGTCGTCGAGCCGCGACATCCTCGCCGACCGCTCCGCGACGGGCGACTACTGACCGCGTACCGCGAGGGCCGCTGGAGCATGTAAGATCGATGATCGTGCACGCGACAGCGCGCACATGCCGCCTTAGCTCAGACGGCAGAGCGATTCACTCGTAATGAATAGGTCAAGGGTTCGATTCCCTTAGGCGGCTCCGAAGGCCCCCACCCGCTTCCACCGGGTGGGGGCCTTTCTTCGTCGTCGAGACGAGTGCGCGTCGGCTGTGGGCGTGCGGCCGTATGGTCGGCGCAGGGGTGACACGCCCCGAAGGGGGCACCGTGACCGCACTCGTCTCTGACGCGAGGGGTCTGCGTCGCGTCATCCGTCTGTGTCTCGGCGTGGTCATCGCGGGTCTCGTGGTCAGCGGCGTGACCGCGTTCCCGCTGCGGGAGGAACTCGCCCTCGCTCGAGAGGCCCTGCGATTCACGGGTGTCGCGGCTTTCGCTCCCGCCTTCACGGGCTGGGTGGACCGGGTGGGGGAGGGGTTGGATGCCACGGCTGCGGCGTTCCCGTTCATCGCTTACGGCACCGATTGGCTGGCGTTCGCGCACCTGCTCATCGCCGTCGCATTCGTGGGGCCGCTCTTGGACCCCGTCCGCAACGTCTGGGTCACGGTATGGGGGCTGATCGCGTGCGCCGGCATCGTGCCCCTCGCCCTCATCGCGGGGGCGCTTCGCGGGCTGCCGCTCGGCTGGCAGCTGATCGACATCTCGTTCGGCCTGGTGGCCGCCGTACCGCTCATCGTCGCCTTCGTCGCCACGCGCCGTCTCGAGGCCCTGGAAGGCCGAAGAGCGCCCGTCACGGGCCGATAGGCTGGAGAGCCGTTCCGCGTCCGCGTGACGGCGTCGTCAGCCTGCAGGAGCACCCGTGTCGAACGCCCTCGATGCCCTCATCGAGATCTTCACGTGGGTCGGGCTGGGCGGGGGGCTCGTCCTGGCCTTCGCGGCGGTGGTCCTCCTCCTGCTCGACGGCACGTGGTCTCCGGCTCGGGCCGTGGTCGAACCGGTCGACGGCGGACGTGTCGTGCGCTGGTTCGACGACGGCGGCGGCGTCAACGAGGCGCCCCTGTCGGCGCACGACGACGCGAAGATCGGCGCGGCCGACATGGCCGACATCTTCTACCGCCGCGGTGCGTCGCACCGCATGCGGCTCACGCGGTCCTCGCCCGTGGTGCGGTTCCTCTCGCTGCTCTCCGCCGGCGTCCTGACACTGGGCGCGGTGGCGTTCGTCGTCTCGATCGTGCTGCTGTTCGCCCGCGGGTGACCCGACTCCTCCCCGGAGCCCGGTCATCGGGCGCGTCCCAGGACCACCCGCGGATGACGCGACCCCTCCGGGAGGCCCGGCGACCCGGGCTCGTTCCGTGACCGCCCGCGCCCGGCCTCGCCCGCCCTCGCCCGCCCTCGCCCGGCCGTGGCCGGCCGCGCCCGCCCGCGCCCGTCGGCAGCTCGCGCCGCACCTCACGGAGCCACGCCGCACGCGATCCGCGGCCAGCCCGACGCGCGTAGGCTCGCCTCATGAGCCGCGCCCTGTTCATCGTCGACGTCCAGAACGATTTCACCGAGCGCGGGGCGCTGGGCGTGCAGGGTGGCGACGAGGTCGCCGCCCGCATCTCGCGCTATCTCGGGGCGCACGCCGATGACTACGCGGTGGTGGTGGCCTCGCGCGACTGGCACCACGGCGACGACGACAACGGCGGGCACTTCTCCGCGACCCCCGACTTCGTCGACACCTGGCCGGTGCACTGCGTGGGCGGCACGTACGGCGCCGACTACGACGAGGTGTTCGACACCGAACGCGTCACCCACCACCTGAAGAAGGGGCAGGGCAAGCCCGCATACTCGCTGTTCGAGGGGGTGTCCGACGACGGCGAGACCGCCGCGCAGATTCTCGAGTCGCACGGCATCCGCGACATCGACATCGTCGGCATCGCGACCGATTACTGCGTCCGCGCCTCCGCTCTCGACGCGGTCTCGGCGGGTCGCGGCGTGCGGGTGCTCACCGACCTGATCGCCGGGGTGCACCCCGATTCGAGTGCCGAGGCCCTCCGCGAGATCGAGGCCGCCGGCGCGGTGCTGGCCCGCTCAGTCGACTGAATCTTCGCGGACGACGGGTTCGTCGTCGTCGGCGCGGGGGACCGTCAGGGTCACCGTCGTGCCCTTGCCCGGGGTGCTCGTGAGGCGCAGGCTCCCCCCGTGCTCGGCGACGACGCGGTGCACGCTCGACAGGCCGATCCCCTGGCCGCCGTCCGTCGTGACAGCGAAACGCCCTCTGCTGCCTTCCTCGACGATCGTCGCGAGATCGTCGGGATGGATGCCACGACCGTGGTCGCGCACGCGGACGGCCGCGCCCTCGTCGGTCTCGAAGGCGTCGAGCTCGATGACGTCGTCGGAGTACTTCGCCGCGTTCTCGAGCACGTTGGCGATCGCGCGTCGCAGTCCCAACACGTCGGCGCGGACGGGGATGGCATCCATGGTGCCGAACCGGACGCGGCCGAGCTCGCCCGGGAGCACGAGGGCGACGGCGCCGCGCGCGACGAGATCGAGGGTCGCCCGGCGGCGACCGCGCTCGGCGGACGAGGTGACGTCGGCCATGAGCGCCTGGGCCATGGCGACGATGTGGTCGCTCGCGTCACCGGCGAGGCGCAGGAGGCGGTGATCCGGCGGCAGTTCCTCGGCGATGAGGTCGAGGTAGCCGCGGAGCGCGGTGACGGGGGAGAGCAGGTCGTGAGCGAAGGTCCTCTGAAGGGAGGCGCGCTCGTCGGCGGCCTGCTTCTCGCTCGTGAGGTCGCGCACGATCTTGACGAAACCGAGCACCTGACCCTGGTCGCTGCGGATGGCCGAGATGGTCACGCGCGCCCAGAATTCGGTGCCGTCACTGCGGACGCGCCATCCCGTGTCCTCGACGTGGCCGTCACGCTGAGCGGCGGCGAGCAACTGATCGGGAACGCCGCGTCGCTGCGCCTCCTCGCGGTAGAAACGCGAGAAGTGGGAGCCGAGGATCTCGTCCTCGGTGTAGCCCTTGATGCGCTCCGCGCCGAGATTCCACCCGCGGACGAAGCCGCCGCTGTCGAGCTTGACGATCGCGAAGAGGTCGACCTGCTCGTCCCAGTCGCGCGGGATCGAGCGACGGATGCTCGTCAGCGGGTGGTCGGGGATCACCCCCGGGGTGGCGGGCAGGGTCGGCGGCTCATCGGGCACGGTGCTCATGCGGCACGGAACCGGGTGCGGATGCTTGCTGAAGGCATGGCTCGATCATGCCCGTCACCGGCCGGGAGAGACAGCGATTGACATCCACTCGCCGACTCCGCCCGATCACGACACGGTCACGAGGGTGCGCTGCCATCCGCTCGAGCCGTCGGGCGCGATGGGAGCCTGCTCCTGGATCTGCACGTTGCCCTGCTTGTCGGTCGCGCGCACGGCGATGTAGTGGCTGCCGGCTTCGGCGGTCCACTCGAGGCGCCATTGCACCCACGACTGATCGTTGATCGGCGTCGACAGCTGCGTCTCCTGCCAGTCGCCGTTGTCGATCTGCACCTCGACCTTCTGCACGCCGATGGGCTGGGCCCACGCCATCCCCGCGATGACCACGGTGCCGGCGGGCACGGGCGCGCCGATCTTGGGCGTGTCCACGCGCGACGACATCTTGATGGGCGCCTGCGCCGCATAGCCGCGGGGCGTCCAGTACGCCTCGTCCTTGTCGAAGCGGGTCACCGTCAGCTTCGTGACCCACTTCGTCGCCGAGACGTAGCCGTAGAGGCCCGGCACCACCATGCGCACGGGGAAGCCGTGCTCGAACGGCAGGGGCTCGCCGTTCATGGCGACCGCGAAGATGGCGTCGAGGTTGTCGTCGGTCAGCGAGCTGAGGGGAGTGGATGCCGTGTACCCGTCGACGCTCTCGGAGAGCACCATGTCGGCGTCCGACTGGACGCCCGCCATACGCAGCACGTCGCGGATCGGAACGCCGGTCCAGATCGCATTGCCGACGAGGTTTCCGCCGACCTCGTTCGAGACACAAGTCAGGGTGACGCCGTACTCGTTCAGGCCCATGTTCACGAGGTCGTCGAAGCTGAGCTCGACGGGGGTGTCGACCATGCCGTCGATCTGCAGGCGCCAGGTGGTGGGGTCGACGTTGGGAACGGTCAGAGCGGTGTCCACGCGGTAGAAGTCGCTGTTGGGCGTGATGATCGGGCTCAGTCCATCGATCTCCCAGTTCGCGCCCTCGGGCACGGTGACCGTGGTGCGCGGCGCGGGCAGGCGCAGGGCGTCGCGCGCGGCGGCGACGGAGGAGGTCGTGGCGTTGAGGATGCGGGAGCCCACACCCACGACGACGGCGCCGACGGCGGTCAATCCGGTGAGCAGGAGGAACTGACGACGCCCGGCGCGCACCCCGTCGAGGTCGCGGTCATCGGCCGCGGCGACCCAGCGCTTCAGGCGGGCGATCGTGAGGATGAGGATGACGACACCCGCCACCGTGCCGAGCACCGGCGGCAGCCACGCGAGGGCTCCGGCGCCCGTGCGCGTGATGATCGCGGCGGTGGCGAGTGCGCCGCCGATCCCGAGCAGCACGGCGCCCACCGGCCGGAACCGGTACTGCAGCACCCCGGCCACGGCGGCGGCGACGGCCGCACCGAGGCCGACGCCCACGAGCAGCGCGATCTTGTCGGTCTCGCCGAACAGCGTGATCGCGAGCTCCTTCAGGGGGCGCGGCACGATGTCGACGATGAACGAGCCGACGGCCAGCACGGGGCTCGCGGAGCGCGCCACGAGGGCGGCGAACAGTTCGGCGACCGCCAGCAGCGTCGCCGCCGACACGATTCCGGCCAGGGCGGCCCAGATCCAGGCGTGGGGCCGGCGCACCCTCGTGGTCTCGACGGTGCGTGCCGTGGTGTCGGTGGTCATGGCGTCCTCGTTTCCGGCGCCGCGCACGCGCGAGCCTGCCTCGTCCTTTGTTCGGAGCGGGAGCGGGATCGGATGCCGCCGGGGCCGGATGCCGTCAGGGCGACGGCGTCGACGTCGTCCGTGCGGGGGCGAGGGTGAAAGCGACCACCCCGGTGACGATCAGCACCATCGCGACGACGAGCCCGGGGGAGATCTGCTCGCCGAGGAGGGGGACAGCGACGAGGGCGGTCAGCACGGGACTCAGGGCCCCGGCGGCGGCGGGGATGCTGCTGCCGAGGTTCTTCACCGCGACGACGTAGCAGGCGGTCGAGAGGAGCCCCGTTCCCACGCCCTGCACGAGGGCGTAGGCCACCCAGGCGGAGACGTCGACGCGTCCGTCGAACAGGTGCGACGGCATCGCACCGGTGGCGGTGAGCGCGAGAGCGGCGACGAGCGACACGACGGAGACGAGGGCGATGACCCCGACCGGGTCGAGTCGCGTCCGCGCCAGCCCCAGGGTGTAGGCCGCCCACACGAGACCGGCCGCGAGCAGAACCGCGATGCCCCCGGCATCCGCCACCCCTCCCATGAGGACGGCGCTCGCCGCGACTCCCGCGACGATCGCCGCGAGTGCGATGAGTCGGGTTCGTGACACCGTCGTCCGCCGGTGCAGGAAGAGCAGGATCGTCACGAAGAGGGGGACCGTCCCGGGGACGAGGAGGCCGGTCAGGGCGGCTGAGGTGAGGTGCGCGCCCCAGGCGAAGAGGACAAAGTGCGGCAGCCCCGCGAGCAGGACGAGGGCGATCACCGTCGCGGGCTCGCCGCGGAGGCGGCGGAGCGTGCGGGGGATCCAGGGGGAGAGCACGAGGGCGGGGACGCCGAATCGCACGGTCGCCGCGTCGCCGATGCTCATCCCCGTCGCCTCGAGCGCCCGTGTCGACAGCGCGAACGACGACCACAGGCAGACGACGGCGGCCACGGCCGCGATCCCGACCACAGTACGTCGCGAAAGCGCCGACGGGCGGGGCAGGGCGAAGGTGGTCACCTTGCGAGCGTAGAAACATCATGGGCGCAGAGGATTGCGAAAATTGCTCGTACCGGGTCTCATTTGGCAGAATCTGCCGGATGGACGCCCTCGACGAGATCGACCGCCTCATTCTCTCCGAGTTACAGGGCGACGGCCGCCTCACCAATCAAGACCTGGCGGACAGGGTCGGCCTCTCGCCCTCGCCGTGTTTGCGTCGCGTGCGCCGGCTCGAGGAGGCGGGGGTCATCTCGGGCTACCGCGCGGTCGTGTCGCCGAAGGCCGTCGATCTCGAGATCACGGCGTTCGTCCGCCTGCGGTTGGCCTCGCACGAAGGGGCGACGGTGGATGCCGTGGAGGAGCGACTGCGCGCGATCCCGTCGATCGTCGAGGCTCACCTGCTCGCCGGCGACTGGGATTACCTCGTCCGCATCGTCACACCGACCTTCGAGGCGTACGAACGCCTGCTGCGTGAGCACCTGCGCGCGATCCCCTCCCTCTCGTCGATCGACACCACGTTCGCCTTCGGCGTCACCAAGCCGCTCTCGCCGCTCCCCGTCGGGGGTGCGCGCTCGTCCGACGGCCGCTGACGCGCGCCTCGCTACGATGTGACGATCCGCCCGAGCGCCACCAGGGCCCTGACCCTCTGAGAGGAGCCCCGCGACGTGGACGACCTCGCGCGCTGGACGGCGGCCCTGACCACGATGGTCGGTCTTGGGGTGACCCTGGGCCTCAACCCGGCGCTCTATGCCGCGACGGCGGATGCCCTCGCGCAGAACACCCGGGTCGGCGCCCGCGTCGGGTGGATGGTCGCGGGTCTCGCGACCGGCGCCACCGTGCTCTACCTCCTGCTGCAGAGTTTCGACCCGACCGAGTTCGTCGCGGCGGCGGAACGCGGCACGACCGACGCGGTGCTCGATCGCCGGGTCGACCTCGCGGCCGGTGCGGTGTTCCTCGCCGGCGCGGTCGCCGTGGGGATCTGGAGGGTCCGACGACCCGCGCGCTCACCGCACCGCACGACCGCGTCGTCGCACGCCCATGGTTGGAGCTCGTTCGTGCTGGGAGTCAGCTGCTCGATCGTGGGATTCACCACGCTGCCGATCATGTACATGACGGGCCGCGTGGCCGATGGGGTCAGCGATCACCCGCTCCTGCGGTGGCTGGCGTACGCCGTGTTCCTCGCGGCGCTCGCCGCACCCTTCGTCCTGCTTGCGGCGGCATGGACGCGTTTTCCCACGACGGCGGCGCGGGTGAACGGCGTCTACGTGCGGCTCATCGAGAAGGACCACCGCGTGCTGTACGCGGTGGTCCTCCTCATCGCGGGCGTGGCCTGCGTCATCCTGGGGGTGATCCCCGGGCGGTGAGGCGCTGTCAGCGCGCGCGGCGCTGCTTCGCGAGCTTCGCCACCACCCGGCGACGCACCTTCTGCACCTTCGGGTCGGTCCACACGCGGTAGGCCACGGTCCCGGCGGCGACCGCGCGTCCGATCGCCGTCCGCGCGATCACCGCTCCGGCCAGTCCCACGGCCCCGGTCCCGATCCATCGTGCAACACCCATGGCGCCTCCTTCAGTCAGCTGGAGTCCCAGCCAACGCGACGAACCGAGGGATGCCATGCCGCTTGCGCCGCGGACGACGGTGTGCTGTGCGCTCAGGCGATGCGCTCGCCCACGCCGGCGGCGAAGGGCTCGAGGGCCTCGATCACGTCGTCCGACAGCGGCGTGGTGCTGGCCGCGACGGCGTCGTCGATCTGACTCGTGCGCGAGGCGCCGATGATGGCGGTGGTGACGACCGGGTCGCGCAGCACCCACGCCACGGCGAGCTGGGGGATCGACAGCCCTGCCTCGCGCGCGACGCCGTCGATGCCGCGGATGCGCTCGAGGTAGTCGTCGGTCAGCGCCGATGCGTCGAGGAAGCGGCTGTCGGCCGCACGCGAGTCGGCGGGCACGGTGCCGTCGAGGTACTTGGCGGTCAGCAGGCCCTGCGCCAGAGGCGAGAACACCGCGCTCCCCACGGCGAGCCCGCGCAGCGTCGGGAAGAGCTCCGCTTCGGGGGTCCGGTCGAACAGCGAGTACCGCGGCTGGTGGATGAACAGGCGCACGCCCTCGGCCGCGAGCAGCTCATGCGCGCGACGGGTGAGGTCGGCGGGGTAGTTCGAGATGCCGGCGTACAGGGCCTTCCCGCTGCGGACGATGTCGGCAAGGGTGTGCACGGTCTCTTCGATCGGCGTGTCGGGATCGACGCGGTGCGAGTAGAAGACGTCGACGTAGTCGGTGCGCATGCGCGTGAGGCTCTGCTCGAGGGAGCGCATCAGATACTTGCGCGAACCGCCGTCGCCGTAGGGCCCGGGCCACATGTCGTAGCCGGCCTTCGTCGACAGGAACAGCTCGTCGCGGTAGCGCCGCAGGTCGCTGTCGAGCACCGTGCCGAACGTGGCCTCGGCGGCGCCGTAGGGCGGGCCGTAGTTGTTGGCGAGGTCGATGTGCACGACGCCGCGGTCGACCGCGTGCCGCAGGATCGCGCGCTGGCTGTCGAGCGTGCGCCCGGTGCCGAAGTTCTGCCACAGGCCGAGCGAGATGCGGGGGAGGGGGATGCCGCTGGCGCCGGCGCGCTGGAACGGCACGTCGTCGTAGCGGGTCGCGGCGGCGTCGAAGGGCGAGACGAGGCGGGGGTCATCGGCGGCGATGGGCATGGGACTGCTGCTCCTCGGAACGGGGAAGGGATCGTTCCGACTCTGCCACGGCATCCGCGTTCGCGACGGAACCGGCTCCGCGTGGGGCGATCGAAGACGGGTCGGGATGCCGTGGCCTCCCGACCCGTCGCGGAATCAGCCCGCGAGCTCCTCGCGCAGGAGTGCGGCTCCCGCGGTCAGCGCGCTGACCTTGTCGAAGGCGACGCGGCGCGGTAGCGGCGCCATGCCGCAGTTGGAGCTGGGGATGAGCTTGTCGGCATCCACGAACTCCAGGGCGCGGCGGAGGGTGTCGGCGACCTCTTCGGGCGTCTCGATGCGCTCGCTGGCGACGTCGAGGGCGCCGAGCATGACCTTCTTGCCGCGGACCAGCTCGACGAGATCGATCGGCACGTTCGAGTGGTGGCTCTCGAGCGAGACGATGTCGATGCTCGAGCGCTGCAGCAGGGGGAACGACTCCTCGTACTGGCGCCACTCGGAACCGAGCGTGGCCTTCCAGTCGGTGTTCGCCTTGATGCCGTATCCGTAGCAGATGTGCACGGCCGTCTCGGCGCGCAGTCCCTCGGCGGCGCGCTCGAGGGCGGCGACACCCCAGTCCTTCATCTCGTCGAAGAAGACGTTGAAGGCCGGCTCGTCGAACTGGATGATGTCGACGCCGGCGGCCTCGAGCTCGCGCGCCTCGTCGTTCAGGATGGTGGCGAACTCCCACGCGAGCTTCTCGCGGCTGCCGTAGTAGCGGTCGGAGAGGGTGTCGATCATCGTCATGGGACCGGGCAGAGCCCACTTGATCGGCCGGTCGGTCTGCGCGCGCAGGAACGCGGCATCCTCCACGAAGACCGGACCGCGACGGCTCACGGCGCCGACGACGGTCGGAACGCTCGCGTCGTAGCGGTTGCGGATGCGCACCGTCTCGCGGTTCTCGAAGTCCACGCCGTCGAGGTTCTCGATGAACGTGGTCACGAAGTGCTGGCGCGTCTGCTCTCCGTCGCTGATGATGTCGAGGCCGCGGCGCTCCTGCTCCTGCACCGCCGAGCGGAGGGCGTCGTGCTTGCCCTCGACGAGGACGTCGCCCTCGAGTTCCCACGGTGACCAGAGCACCTCGGGCTTGGCGAGCCAAGCGGGTTTCGGGAGGCTGCCGACGGTCGAGGTGGGCAGGAGCGTGGTCACGGCGGCGGATCCTTCGGTGGTCATCGGACGGGTGCGGCGTAGTCGGCGGCCCACGCGTCGAGGATGTGACGGTGGGGCTTCACGAAGTGCTCCTCGGCGTAGCGGCCCTGCGTCACGGCGAGCTGGCTGCGCTCCTCGCGGTCGTAGTCGATGCCGGTGCGCACGAAGTCGGGCTCGTCGAGGGTCGGGCGGTACACCTCGCCCGCGGGGCTGACGGCGTTGTAGATCTCCGGGCGGTAGATCTTCTGGAACGTCTCCATCGTGGCGATCGTGCCCGCGAGCTGCAGGTCGGAGTACTCCGCAGTCAGGTCGTCGCGGAAGTAGAACGCCAGCGGTGCCACGCTGCCGCGCGGCATGAAGTACCGCACCTGCAGGCCCATACGGCCGAAGTAGTCGTCGGTCAGCGAGAAGGAGTCCTGCTCGTACTCGACGCCGAGCACGGGGTGCACGACCCCCGTGCGCCGGTAGGTGCGGCTCGTCGAGACGCTGATGCAGATCACCGGAGCCTGTGCGAAGCGCTCGCGGTAGGCGTCGGAGTCGAGGAAGTGCTGGAAGATCTTCCCGTGCAGGATGCCGAAGTCCTCCGGCACCGTGAACCCGGCGCCGCCGGCATTCGCCGCAGGCAGGACGACGCTGAAGTCGTAGTCGCGGAGGTACGACGAGAAGTTGTTGCCGACGATGCCGCGGTGGCGCTCGCCGGTACGCGTGTCAACGATGCTCACGTCGAGCACCTCGATGACGGGGAACTCCTCGTCATCGGCCCCGTCTGCGAAGCGCAGGTGCACCGAGACGATGTCGAGCTCGACGCGGTACCGGTCGGCCTCGCCGGGCACGAGCTCGTTCAGACGGTGGTTCATCATCGACAGGGCGTTGCGGAGGTTCTGCTGTCGGCCCTCACCCCGCGCGAGGTTGGCGAAGTTCGTCGTGACGCGCGAGGACTCGGCCGGAGCGTAGTCCTCGTCGAAACGGGTGGTGGTGATGCTGAACGCGATGTCGTTCGCCATGACGGGCCAATCGGGTGCGGGGGCCGGATGAGCCCGCGGACGGTGGTGTCCTCCATCGTGCGCCGACCCCCGGGTCATCGGGTAATTCCCGTCGACTATGCACTGATATAGCTTGTACCTATGGCAAAACGCGCGAGCGGGATCACCCTGCAGCAGCTGCAGTACTTCATCGAGGTCGCGGCCGAGGGGTCCATCTCCGCCGCCGCCGATCTGCTCTACGTGGCACAGCCCACCATGTCGGCCGCGATGAAAGACCTCGAGACGCGGGTCGGCCGCGACCTGCTCACGCGCTCGGCCCGGGGAATCACACTGACCAACGACGGCGTGGAGTTCCTCGGCTACGCCCGGCAGGTGGTGGAGCAGGCCGAGCTCCTCGAGCAGCGCTACCTCGGCCGCCCTCCCTCCCGGCGCCTGCTGGGCGTCTCGGCGCAGCACTACTCGTTCGTCGTCGACGCGTTCGTGCGCATGGTGAAGGCGACGGATGCCGCCGAGTACGAGTTCTCCCTCCGCGAGACGCGCACGTTCGACATCATCGAAGATGTCCGGACCCTCCGCAGCGAGCTCGGCATCCTGTTCCGCAACGACTTCAACCGCAACGTGCTCGACAAGCTGCTGCGCGACTCGGGACTGGCCTTCCATCCGCTGTTCGTCGCGGCTCCCCACATCTTCGTCTCGCGCCGCAACCCCCTGGCATCCCGTTCGCGCGCGACCCTCGACGACCTCGTCGACCTCCCGCGCCTGACCTTCGACCAGGGCGCGAACAACTCCTTCTACTTCGCCGAGGAGATCCTCTCGACGCTGTCGAGCCGGCAGGAGATCCGCGTGTCCGACCGCGCGACCATCTTCAACCTCATGATCGGTCTCGACGGCTACACGATCTCGACCGGCATCATCAGCGACGATCTCGATCCCGAGATCGTCGCCGTGCCCCTCGACGTCGACGAGCAGATCGAGATCGGCTGGATCGACCGCACCGCCATCCCCCTCACCGAGCAGGCGCAGCGTTACCTCGGCGAGGTGCGCGCGGTCGTCGCGGAGTTCGGGGTGGAGCTGCTCGACTGAGAGGCGGGCTTCGGCTGGCGCCGCATGCGGGAGGACCTCCGCGCCGGGACGCCGGTTGTGCGGGAAGTGGTCGAGGCGGGCGAATCTCCGCTCCTGCGGGATCGATGAGATGGGTGATCCGTCGCGGCGCGCCTCCTCATTCAGGCGCATGTGCAGCTCGTGCCCAGCGCGGGAGAGTGGACAGGCTCGCTGGCTTCACCTTCGCATGACGCAGCACGCATTCCGTGCACCGCATGGTCCTCCGGTGCTTCTCTGAGCGCGTGGACGGCTCGACGTCGTCCGCCATCAACGGAGGAGAGGGACGATCATGATCAAGCCAACGACGAGAATCGCGGCCGCGATGACCATCGCAATCGCAGTGAGTGGAGCGACTCTCGTCGCCGCTCCCGCCGCTTTCGCGGACAACGGCTCGTGCGGGTATTACTCCGAGTCCCGAGCTGTCAACAGCACGTCATTCTGTGCAAACAAGGTCGTTCAGAGCCAGGTGAAGGAGGGCAGCACAATCCATTACGCGCGCTGGGCGCCCACGGGCCAGACGTCGTGGCAGAGCGCGAGCTACGCGAACGTGGTGTGGTACACCTACGCCTTCCACACGGTGTGAGAAACCCTGCTGTGCGGGAGCGGTCGCTTCTTCGGGCGGTACTCATTGGATTGGTGTGCGTCAGTGTCCTCTCGGCGTGCGCCGATCCGGATACGAACGCAGGTGCGTCGAGTGATCGGGGCGAGCCGCCACGCGTCGCGACCTCTCCCCCATTCCACGGACCGTGGTCGGACTGGTTCACACGCATCTTTGAGAATCCCGACACGACATCCGCACAGAGGGACATCCTCGCCGACGGCATCATCACCGACACCGAGTACGCCGGTCTTCGCAACGATTTCACCCGCTGCCTGGAGGACCTCGGTGTCTCGGTCGTGCTCGATCCCGATGGCGGGTTTTCCGTCCGGGCTGACGGGAAGCTCACGGAGGCTCAGGTGACGACCGACGCGGTGCCCGGGTGTGAGAAGAAGACCGTCGGATCGGTCGCGATGCTCTACGAGCAGATCCGACGGAATCCCGAGCGCAAAGACGAATCCCTCATCGTGGTCGAGTGCTTCAAACGGCACCACATCGTCGCCGTCGCCTACACCGTGGCGCAATATGCCAAAGATCTGGCGGACCAAACGGGAGTGGATTGGTCGGCAGATGACGTCCAACGATGTGTCCAAGATCCGTTGGGCGTCATGGGTGCGCCGTAGGAGGTGCGATCGAGTCATGAAGAGCCGATCAGCGGAGAAGCGCCAGCGGGTCGTCATCCTCGTTGGCGCGCTGACCCTTCTGGTCGGCTGTGGGGCGGCGGTCGGATACGTGCAGGGCAGGCTTTCCGTACCTACCGACCTTGCGCCCCCGTTCGCGGTGGAACGCTACGACGTTCAGGTGGATGACTTCTCCGACCGGCACACCGTGGTGATGGAGGTCTCGCTCCACACCAGCTCGAGGGTGCTCGTTCAGACGAGCGGGATCGTGACCTCGAGTTCTTGTGCGCCCGAGGCGGCAATTGTCAGCGGCGACTCGGTCTTCGCCGTCGACGGCACGCCGCTCATCGATCTGTCCACCCCGCATCCGCTATGGCGGCCGCTCGGCGCCGATGCGAAGGGGGGAGACGTCCGCGAGCTCCAGCGCTCGTTCGCGAGCCTCGGGTTTCGCGGAGCGATCGATGGGGTCGTGGGGCCGCAGACCATCGCGTTCTTCAACGGTCTGCGGCGCGCGATCGCGTCAGATGCTCCCCTTGTCACCGAGATCGCACCGTCCGATATCGTCTGGCTCCCCGAAGAGTCGGTGACCGGCGCGAGCTGCCCCGTCCCCGTGGGAAGCGTGGTCCATCCGGGTGACGTCGTGGCGGAGCTCCCGCCTCGCCTGTCCGCGTTGGGGATTGGCACTCTGCCGGTCGTCATGCCTGACCTGCCGCGGACCGTCGTCATCGACGGCATCTCGGCGGCAGTCGATGAGCAGGGGAATGTCGATCGACAGTCGTGGCCGGAGATCTCGGAGACGCCCTCTTTCGAGGCGTACGTGGCGGATCCAAAGACGGTTGTACTCAAGGGTGACGTCCAGCTAACGACCCCGGTCCGGGTTTCTCGGATCCCTCCGTCGGCCATTTTCGGCACGCGCACGGGAAAGGGGTGCGTCTCAGACGGCGTGCAGACGTACGAAGGAGAGATCCTGACGAGCGAGCTGGGTTACACGTTGATGAGTTTCGCGTCGGGGAGCCCCTCGGAGGTCCTCATCGCCCCTGACGATCAGCAGACATGTCCCTGATTCTCGACGACGTCGGCCATGAATACGAGACGGGACGTGCTCTCTTCTCGGCGATCAGTGTGGAGTTGATCCCGGGCCGAACCTATGCCGTCGTGGGCCCGTCGGGTGCCGGGAAGAGCACCCTCTTGAACATCCTGTCCGGGAATCTCGAACCGACCCGCGGGCGTGTCGTCCGTGCGAGGTCGACCACGTCGAACTGGGTGTTTCAGAATCCCCACGGGGTCCCGGGAAGACGCGCCCTCGATCACGTCGCATTGGCATTTCTTGCTCGTGGCGACAGTCGCGCCGAGGCCGAGGGCAAGGCGCGGGATCTCCTCGAGCAATTCGCTTTGGGCTCCGTGGCTGAGGAACGGTTTCGCCACCTCTCGGGAGGGGAAGCGCAGCGTCTGATGCTGGCGCGTGCCATCGCCGCAGCGCCCGGCGTTCTGCTGGTCGACGAGCCCACCGCGCAACTCGACGTGCGAACGGCCGCCGTTGTGAACGACTTCTTGGGACGCCTGGCGGAACGAGGATGCATCGTGGTCATCGCCACGCACGATGCGGGTACGCGAGACTCCTGCACCGACGTCCTGGACTTGGCGGGGTATCAATCGTGAGAGACGGGTCGACGATCCGGCCGAGAGTGCTGTGTTCCGAAGCGGGGCGAAACCTGGTGTCGGGAACGACCCGAGCGGTCCTTCTCGGCGCTGTTTGGTGCGTGTTGCTCTCGGTCGTCTTGGCATGGAACGCGGCAGTGACCGCCGATCTCCTCGCTGCGTCGGCGACATACCGTGACGCGGGCGCCAACATCATCGTGGTCGAAGCCGCCGGTCGCGTCGACGGCTTGCGGTGCGCGAATCTCGCGAATCTACCCAATGTCCGTCAGGCCGGCGCGCTGCGGTCCGCCGCGCGACAGATCACGCCGACCATCACGCCGGGGGTCGAGCTTCCCACCTTCGATGTCACCCCCGGCCTCCTCCCCATGCTGCGGCCCGATACGGGTGACGCATATGGTGTCTTCCTGTCCGCAGAGGCGGCGAGAGCCCTCGGTGCAGACAGGTCCAGGTTGGAGCTCGTGACGGGCGAAGCTCATCTGACAGGCACCTTCGCCTATCCGGACGACGGTCGGAGGGCGATTCTCGGCTATGCCGCCATCGACACGGCTCCCGTCTCGGGGGTCTTCGATCAATGTTGGGTGGACGTGTGGCCGGAGTCGCCCCGCATCCAGTCCATAGCCAGTTCGACGGTGGTGGGAGGAGACGACGCGGGTCAGGGCCCCCCGACGGTAGGTCAGCTCAACGCGTCGATGGGAATGAGCTTCGATGGCGAAGCGAAGTATCGCGGACGTGCCAGCGTGCTTGTCCCGGGATCGCTCGTGGTTCTGGGGGCATCGCTCGGCTTCTTCGCCGTGCGATCCAGGCGTGTGGAACTGGCTGCCGCTCGACTGATCGGCATCCGCCCCGCTGATCAATGCGTCATGCTGCTTCTCGAGTCGAGTACCTGGCTGACGGTGTCGTCGGCGGTCTCGCTCGTGGTCACGTCTGCGCTATCCGCGGTGCAGGCGAGGGGCGCGTTCTCGCCGGCGATGGAGTTCTCCCTGTTCTCAGCAGCCGTGGGAATGGCCGGCGCGTTCTGCGGTGCACTGCTGGGGGTCGCGTCGATCGATGCAGGTCGCGCTCTCTCCTACTTTCGTGAGCGTTGAGGAGGGCCGGTGTCTCTGGTCACGCCGCGGGGTACCCGCATGCCGCTGCGGTGATGCGGGATGCGGCACACTGACCCGCATGCACGGGGGAGCACGACGCGGTATCTGTTCGGTGGCCATCGGCCTGTCTGCGTTGCTGGCGGCGGGGTGCGGGGTGATGCCCTCGCCGGAGGCGGAGCTGGAGGATGCGCTCGCGCGCTCGGTGGACGGGGCGCAGGACACCTTCTGGCCGTTTCGCGCCGACATCGTCTCCGACCCGGAGGCGACGATCGCCCGGATCGGATTCGTCTCCGATGTGCGACCCGCGTACGCCGACCCCGCCGTCGTCCCGGCCGGGGGGTTGTACAAGCTCCTCGGTCTCGCGACATCCGATGACGGAACGTCTCTGATTCTCGCGACCTCGGCGGGGGTCGAGACGGGCGGTGGACTCTTCTACGACCAGCGCAGCGCGCCCGTCTGCTTCGAGCTGCGTTTCCCTGCCGGTGAGCGGAAGATCCACACCCTCGCCTCCGACTGCACCGACGGCGCCGGCCACGGTCTCGCCGATGTCGCCGACGTCATCGACTACGCGCGCTACGGGGAGCCGGAGTCGATCGACGGACTCGACGTGCGCCGCACGGTGACCGCGGAGGACTACCCGTCGCTGCCGTGCCAGTGCGCCAGTGGCGGGACCTGCGACTGCCCGGGCGGGTGAGGCGGCCGGTGAGGCCCCACCGTGGGAGGTGGGCCCGTCACGACCGGCCTCGGAGATCCGCCTGAGCCCCCTGCACCGGTGTCAGGATGGGGCATGGCATTCGGTATGGCCCGCGACGTCCTCCGTCCCTCGGACTCCTCGCGCGCGGATCGGGTGACCTACGTCGAGCTGTTCTTCGACCTGATGTTCGTCCTGGCGCTGACGCAGCTGTCGGCCTACCTGTACGAGAACCAGACTCCGCTCGGCGCTTTCGAGGGCATCATCATGGTGTGCGCCCTGTGGTGGGCGTGGGTGTCGACCACGTGGGTGACCAACTGGCTCGACCCGGTGAAGCTCCCCGTTCGGGGCGCGGTGGTCGCACTGGGTTTCGTCGCGCTCGTGATGAGCGTGTCGATCGCTGAAGCGTTCGGTGATCGGGCGTGGGCGTTCGCGCTCTCCTACGTCGTCCTCCAGGTCGGTCGAACGGCGTTCATCGTGTGGGCGACGGCGCGCCACGACCGGCGGGTGGCGCACGATTTCGCTCTGATCCTCGGGTGGACCGCCGCGGGCGGCGCCCTCTGGATCGTCGGCGCCGTGCTGCCGCATGCGTGGCAGCTGCCGTTGTGGACCGCGGCTCTCGCTCTCGAACTGCTCGGTACGACCCTCGGGTACCCGATACCGGGTCGAGGAAAAGTGCTTCTTCGATCGTGGGATCTGTCCGGCCCTCACATCGCCGAACGGACCTCGCTCTTCGTCCTCATCGCCGTCGGCGAGGGGTTGCTCATCACCGGCCTCGCCTTCGTCGAGAAGGAGTCGTCGGCGTCGTCGGTCGCGTCGCTGGTGACGGCCTTCGTCACCGCCGCGGCCGCATGGTGGATCTACTTCGACCACGGCGAGCGCATCGGTGCGGAGGCGATCGAGGCGTCGGACGAACCGGCCCGACTCGCCCGCACCGCGTACACCTGGGTGCATCTCCCGATCATCGCGGGAATCGTCCTGATGAGCGTGGGCGACAAAGAGATGCTCTCGCATCCCGACCAGCGGAGTGTCTCCGCGACGATCGTCATCGTCGGCGCGCCCATGCTGTTCCTCGCCGGCACCGCGCTCTTCCGGCGCACTCTCGAAAGACGGTGGTCGCGAGCTCAGCTGGTCGGCCTCGTCGGTCTGGTCTCTCTCGCGGGGATGGCCTTCTTCCTCCCGCTCTTCGACGCGCTCAGGCTGTCGATCGCGGCCGCGGTCCTTCTCGTGGGCGTGGCAGCGGGGGAGACCGTCGAGCGGATACGTCGCGGAAGGAGGGCGGGGGGATGACTCGCCGTTCGCCAGCCGCTTTCAGTGGACGAAGAGTTCGTGCGCGCGAAAACAAACCGCCCCTCGGAGCGGGGGCGGTGTGAAGCGCTCGCACGTCGCGACTCGCCTGAACATCGTCGAGGTCGATACTCGAGGAACGATGACATGGTGGGCCCGGAGGGGCTCGAACCCTCGACCCGCGGATTAAAAGTCCGATGCTCTGCCAACTGAGCTACAGGCCCTGATGACTCCAGCCTACCGGGACGCCCGAGCCCGACGTGCTCACCGGCGCGAGCGCGCGACGATCCAGAACAGATAGGCCCCGCCGACGACGCCGGTGAGGAGACCGACGGGGATCTGCAGCGGCGCGAGCGCGCGCTGCGCGACGACGTCGGCGATCACGAGGACGGCCGCGCCGGTCAGGGCCGACCCGAGCAACGGGATTCCGCTCGTGCCGAAGAGGCGCCGGGCGAGCTGGGGAGCCGCGAGGGCGACGAAGCCGATCGGACCCGACACCGCGGTCGCCGTGCCGGTCAGCAGTGCGGCGACGACGAGCAGCACGAGCCGCACCCGCGGGGTGCGCACCCCCAGCGATCGGGCGGTGTCGTCGCCGAGTTCGAGGGCGCGCAGATCGCGCCGGCGCAGGACGAGCACGACACTCAGGATGCCGATCGCCCCGGCGAGCAGGGCGACGTCATCCATCGAGGTGGCGGCGAGGCTGCCGTGGAGCCACTGGTCGGCGTTGCGGGCGATCTCGATCGGCGCGCGCGTCAGCAGGTAGTCGTTCACCGCGGCCAGCAGCATCGACAGGGCGATGCCGGCCAGGATCGTGCGTTCGCGGGAGACGCCGACGCTGCGCGCGATGAGCATGACGACGGCCACTGTGAGCAGTCCGCCCATCCACGCCCCCGCGGCCGGCGACGCCGTGGGCGCCACGACGATCAGGCCGACGAGCGCGCCGGTGGCCGAGCCGGCCGTGAAGCCGACGATGTCGGGGCTCGCCAGCGGGTTGCGGGCGAGAGTCTGGAAGACGGCGCCCGCCAGACCCAGTGCCGTGCCGATCAGCAGCGCCGCGAGCACGCGGGGCACGCGCAGCCCGAGCACCACGACGCTCGTGCGCGCATCGGCGCCGCCGGAGAAGACGGACGCCACATCGTCCAGCGACGTCTGGAAGGACCCCGTGGTCACCCCCACGAGGGCGGAGCCGAGGGCGACGGTGACGATCGCCGCCGTGACCAGGGCGTATCGACGTCGTCGGGCGACGGCCGCGACGGAGCTCACGAGGCCCTCCGGATGACGAGCCACAGCAGGAGCGGGGCGCCCAGGAACGCGGCGACGATCCCGGCCTCGATCTCCCCGGGGGGAGCGATGACCCTCCCGATGACGTCGCTCGCGACCGTGAGGGCGGCGCCGGTCACCGCGGCGACCGGAAGCGACGAGCGGACGCCGACGCCGCCGATCCCGCGCACGAGATGAGCGACGAGCAGTCCGATGAATGCGAGCGGTCCCGCGGCGGAGGTGGCCGTCGCGCACAGCAACGTGATGGCCGCGCCCGCGCCGAGGACCACGAGGACGGGGGACACCCCGAGCGCGCGCGCCAGGTCGGCGCCGAGGCGGAGCTGATCGAGACCGCGCGAGACGATGACGGCGAGGATCACACCTGCGAGGGCGAACGGCAGCAACTGCAGGGCGACGTCGGGATCCCGGCGCTCGAATGAGCCGACCGCCCAGAAGCGGAAGGACTCGAAGGTGTCGTCGTCCACGAGCGTGATGATGCGCACGAGCGCCCCGAGGCACGCGCTCAGCGCCACCCCCGCCAGCACGAGACCCACGGTGTCGCCGCGCCGACCCGATCGTGCTGCGGCCGTCACCAGCACCGCCGCACCCGCGGCCCCCGCGAAGGCGAACCACACGTATCCGCTCGCCGTGCCGACGCCGAAGAAGGCGATCGCGGTGACCACTCCCACCGCGGCCCCCGCGTTCACGCCCAGCAGGCCCGGATCGGCGAGGGGGTTGCGCGTCACGGCCTGCATGAGCACTCCGGCCACGCCGAGGCACGCGCCCGTCAGCAGTGCCGTGAGCGTCCGCGGCGCTCGCAGCTCGTGCACGATGACGCCCGCGGCATTCCGCCGATCCGAGAAGAGGGCGGCGACGACATCGCCGGGGGCGAGAGGGCGAGAGCCGATGGCGAGACTCGCGATCACCAGCATGGCCACGGCCCCGAGCATCACGAGCGTGAGGACGAGGGCGCGCGCGCGTGCGCGACGACGCCGCGCGATCACGCGCTCCGCGACGGCCGTCGGGAGCACGGCGGCGGTCACGTCGGGCACACAGGTAAGGATAACCTAACTGGGTGATCGTCTTTCGTTCTTCGTCCGTGACCGACCGTTTCCGTCCCCGACGCCTGCTCGGCGTCCTTGCCGCGGCGACCATCCTGGCCCTCACCGGGTGTGCCGGAACGGCCGCCCCCGCGGCATCCATCGACTCCGAAGCCGGTTCGACCGGGGAGTGGGTCGTCGCGCGCGACCTCGAGCCCGGGATGGGCTCGACCGAGGGCGACGGGGTCTTCCCCCGCTCGGTGACCCACTTCGCGGGTGTGACCGAGATCCCCGCGGCCCCCACCCGCATCGCCGTGGTGTCGACGGGCCAGCTCGACGCCCTGCTCACTCTGGGCCGGGTGCCCACCGCCGCCACCCGCGCCGAGAACAGCGGACTCGTGCCCGCGTACCTTCGCGAGGCTTTCCCCCAGGATGCCGCGGCCCTGGACGCCATGACCGACATCGGCCAGCGCACGGAGCCCGACCTCGAGGCGATCGCGCAAGCCGCCCCCGAGCTCATCCTCGTCAACGCCACGCGCGGCGCCGAGCTCTACGACGCTCTGTCGGCGATCGCGCCGACGGTCGTCACCAAGGGAAACGGGGTCAACTGGAAGAGCGACTTCCTCCTCATCGCCGACGCGCTCGGCGACGAGGGCGCGGCGCGGGGCGTTCTCGACTCGCTCCAGGGTGACAGCGCGGCGTTCGCCGCCGGACGCGAGGCGGAAGCGACGACCGTGTCGTTCCTGCAGTCGACGGGTGACCGCACGCGCATCATGGGAGTGCCGTCTTTCGCCGGCGGTCTCGCACAGGATCTCGGCCTCGGTCGCCCCTCGTCGCAGCAGTTCGACGAGACGTCGCAGGAGATCAGCGCGGAGCAGATCGATCTCGCCGACGCCGACCACGTGTTCTACGCGGGCACGGGGGAGGGCGTCGCGTTCATCGAGAGCGCTCCGCTGTGGACGACGCTCGGAGCGGTCACCGACGGGCGGGCCGTACCGGTGGACTACGACCCGTGGTTCATGAATGCCGGACCCACGGCGGCCCGGCTCGTGCAGGACGAGATCATCAGCGAGGTCGGCGCCGGCTGACCGGCAGACGAAAGCGAGCGCCGGACCCCCTCGCCTGGGGTCCGGCGCTCGCCGTCAGGTCCGATCGGTCGTCGATCGGTCGGAAGCGTGATCGCTCACGCTCCGAGGACTTACATCGGGGGCATCAGCACCGAGTCGATGAGGTACACGGTCGCGTTGGCGGTCTGGACGCCACCGCAGATGACGTTGGTCGAGCCGTTGACCGTGATCGCGTCGCCGGAGCCGGCGACGGTGACGTCCTGGCCCTCGACGGTGGTGTGCGTGCCGTCGATCTCGTCGGGCGCGATCTGGCCGGGAACCACGTGGTACGTGAGGATCTTGGTCAGGGTGTCGGTGTCGGTCTTCAGCGAGTCGATCGTCGCGGCGTCGATCTTCGCGAAGGCGTCGTCGACCGGAGCGAAGACGGTGAACTCGCCGCCGTTGAGGGTGTCGACCAGGTTCACGTTGGGGTTCAGCTGGCCGCTGACGGCCGCGGTGAGCGTGGTGAGGAGGGGGTTGTTCGACGCGGCGACGGCGACCGGGTCAGCGGCCATGCCCTCGACCGAACCGGCGCCCGAGGGAACGGCGGCGGCGTAGTCGGCGCAACCGGGGCCCACGAGGTTGGCGGCCGGGTCCATCATCGACGACGATGCCGACGCGGAGGGCGAAGCGGCCATCGAGGGAGCGGACGAGCTCTCCTCGGCGGTGCTGCCCGAGGTGGTGCCACCCGAACATGCGGTGAGAGCGAAGGCCGAACCCAGAACGAGGGCGAGACCGGCGACGACAGGCTTCTTGTTGGTGAGCATGACATTCCTCCGAAATCGTTCGGATCGCGGTCTGCGACCCGGCAGGGACACCCCGGTGCGAGGGGCGGTTCGCCGTGGAGCGGCTTACACAGGGTCTTCGGGACCCCCCGGGGATCGGATTGCGGAATGTTGCGCGCGGACCCCGAAATGCCGCCCCATTTGAAGGAAAAGCCCAGATCAGAGTTGAGTAAATATTCTTCCGAATATTTTTCGAGCACCCCGTGGGGGTTCGTTCCCGCCCTCCCTAGCTCAACCGCGACGCGCGCGCGTATGCGTGGGACTCTCCAGGCCGGTAGGCAATGATGGATGACATGGTGATCGACGGCTTCGACCTCCCCGACGACGGGACGGGATCGGTCGACCAGATCGGCGCCCTTCTGATGCGCGTCGCCGCCGGCGACCGTGCCGCATTCGCGGGCGTGTATGACGCTCTCTCCGCGCGGGCCTTCGGTCTGATCCTGCGCGTGCTCGTCGACCGTGCCCAGAGCGAGGAGGTCCTGCAGGAGGTCTTCCTCGAAGTCTGGCAATCCGCTTCACGGTTCACTCCGAACAGAGGTCAGGGAAGATCGTGGGTGCTCACGATCGCGCACCGGCGAGCGGTGGACCGGGTCCGGTCGTCGCAGTCGAGTACGGATCGAGATGTGCGCGCGGGATTCCGCGATATGGACGTCGCTTATGACGATGTCTCCGAGAGAGTAGAACTGAAGATGGAAGGGCGGCGCGTCGTCGATGCATTGGCGGCGCTTCCCGACGCCCAGAAGGAAGCCCTCACGCTCGCCTATTTCGGCGGGTACAGCCAAAGTGAGATCGCAACCCTCGTCGGGGCGCCGCTCGGAACGGTCAAGACCAGAATGCGCGACGGGTTGTCGCGCTTGAGAATGGAAATGGGGGTGGACAAGTGAACGAGAGGGATTTCGCCGACCTCGCCGTCGGACACGCGTTGAACGCGTTGTCAGAGGCAGATGAGCGCGCGTACCAGGAGGCTTTGGCGGGAAACCCGCATTGGGACCACCACGTGCGCGACGCGAGCGACATCGTGACGGCGATCAGCGCCTCCGTCGAGCCTGTCGAGCCCCCACCCTCCGTCCGCGCGTCCCTGTTCGCGCGTATCTCGGAGCTCCCGCAGGACTCGGCCTCACCGGTCGACGAGTCCTCCTCGCGTCTCGATGAGGAGGACTTCGCGGCCGTGGGTGCCGCTCCGGTCGCACCCGAGCGCGAAAGCGTCACCGTCGGTCCGTCCGCAGCATCCGGATGGGGACCGCGTCGGTGGTTCACGCTCGCGGCCTCGTTCGCGGCCGTGCTCGTGCTCGGCTTCGGCGCTGTGACCGTCAGCCAGATCTTCGCTCCGCCGGCCGCCGTCGTGGCCCTCCAGCAGATCGAAGACGCCCCTGACGCGCAGTCGGCGACCGCGACGATGCCCGATGGCACCGTGGCGACCGCGCACTGGTCGCCGTCGACGGGGCAGAGCGTTCTGGTCACCGACGGCATGCCGGCCCCCGAGCAGGGGAAGACCTACGAGCTGTGGTTCGTGCGCGGCGAGACGCCGATCGCCGCGGGCACCTTCGAACCGGATGCCGATGGCAAGGCCACGGCGGTCCTGCAGGGCGAGATGCACAGCGGCGATGTCATCGCCGTGACGATCGAGCCGGCGGGCGGGTCGCCCGACGGAACGCCCAGCACTGCTCCGGTCGTCGCCGTCGCCACGGCGTGATCCACGACCGGTGAGCGGGTCGTCGGCGGCCCGCCCGCGGCGGGGCACGCTCTAGCCTGGAATGATGAGCGACTCACCCCGCGAATTCCACAAGCCGGTCCGGCGTCCCGCCGAACTCTTCGACCGCCTGTTCTCGGCGGAGGATCCCGCCGAGGTGTCGCGCGTCGCCCACAGCACGGCTCAGGCGCTGCTGTCGCGGGTTCGCGCCGACCCGAGCGTGGACGTGGTGGAACGCCTCGTCGCCTTCACCGACGATCACGGGATCGACGACATCGCCGAACTCTGGTCGCGCTCGCCTGCCCGGTCGCTCCCCGGCGCCCTGTGGCGTCTCTACCTCTTGCAGCTGATGATCCACGACGATGCGGCAACGGCGGCGCTGCTGTACGAGCGGGGACGGGTGGAGATCGCCACCGTCGATGCGGTGGTCGCGGGAGCGCCCGCCCCGGCCGGCCCGGAGGAGCTCGTGCAGCTCATCGACACCATCCTCCGCGGTCTTTTCGAGGGCGATTTCGCGGTGGCTCTCGACCGTGCCGCCGCCTTCTGCCGCGTCCAGGCTGCCGGATCGACGCATCTGGCCGACGACTACGAGAACACCGAGTCGGAGCGCGCGACGGCGCTCACCACCCGCGCGCTGCGCCTCGCGACCTACGCCGACGACCTGTCGGCATCCGCGTCGCTCTGGCGCCGCGACGCCCTCACCTGAGCCGCCCCGCCCCGCCTCCCTTCCGCGCAACCCGGCCCCTTTTCTCCTCGAGTGTCCAAGACACGCCGCATCCACTCGGGGGACGCGGCGTGTCCTGGACACTCGTCACGGGATGCCGCGGGCCTCCTGCTTCGGGAGCCGCGCGGCGCAGAGGCCGGCATTGGGCCACGCGACCGCCTCGTCATCCGTTGCGTGTCCAGGACACGCCGAAGGCACGCGCCGGTCGCGGCGTGTCGTGGACACTCGACCCAGGAGGGCGCGGGGCACAGGCGCGGGGCACGGGCGCGTGGGAGAGCGCGGCGGTCGGGACGGAACGAGGCGGTCGACGGGCGGGAGGACTGTACGCCGCATCGATGAGGAACGCCGGAGCAGATAAGTGCCGGACCGCAGAACGCCTCTCGGCGCAAGGCCGCTCAGAGCGGCAGAAGATGGAGCCCGGGGTTACTGCGGCCCGGCCAGAAAAGTGTAACAAGGCGGCCCCCGAGACATTCCCTCCGCGACCCCCGTTGACAAGACCCGGGCGTGTCGGGGTCTCCCCGTAGGCTCACGTCATGGCTCTGCGCTTCGCTCTCATGATCGACCCCGTGGCATCCCTCGAGAAGGGCGGCGATCTGCGAAGCACGCTCCGCGTGATCGACCCGACCGCACCCGCACTCGAGCTCGGCGAGCTGAGCGCGCAGCGTGGCGACGGCGTCTTCGAGTCCATCGGCGTCGTCGACGGCCGCCCGCACGAGGTCGGCCCGCACCTCGAACGACTCGCGCACTCGGCATCCCTGTGCGATCTGCCGGCACCCGATCTCGCGCAGTGGCGCGCGGCGATCCAACGCGTCAGCGCCGAGGCGGGGCCGGGGGAGAGCGTCATCAAGCTCATCCTGAGTCGCGGCATCGAAGGCGATTCGACACCGACCGCCTGGGTCACTCTGGCGACGGCCCCCGACAACTCCGCGGCCCGACGCGACGGCGTTCGCGTCGTGACGCTCGATCGCGGATACCCCCTCGGCGTGCCCGCTCGCGCGCCCTGGCTGCTCCTCGGCGCCAAGACGCTCTCGTACGCCGTGAACATGGCCGCGATCCGCGAGGCGAAGCGACGGGGCGCTGACGACGCCGTGTTCGTCACGACCGACGGGTACCTCCTCGAGGCGCCCACGGCCTCCCTTCTCCTCCGCATCGACGGCCGGTTCGTCACTCCGTCGCCGAGCGCCGGGATCCTGCACGGCACGACGCAGCTGAGCGTGTTCGCGCACCTCGAGCGACGCGGCGTCGACACCGTTTACAAGAACGTCCCCGTCGCCGACCTGTCGCGGGCGGATGCCGCGTGGCTCCTATCGAGCGTGCGCCTGGCGGCTCCCCTCTCCGCCGTCGACGGCCGCGCCGTCGCCGTCGACCGGGGGCTCACCGATGAGCTGAACACCTTCCTGCTCGGTCGACGCGACTGATCCGTCCCGTTCGAGAACGACGAAGGCCCCCGCAACAGCGGGGGCCTTCGTGCTCGCGGGGGGCGAGTGCTTATCCGAAGCGTCCCGAGACGTAGTCCTCGGTGGCCTGCACGGTGGGTGCCGTGAAGATCGTGGAGGTGTCGTTGTACTCGATGAGCTTGCCGGGCTTGCCGGTACCCGCGATGTTGAAGAAGGCGGTCTTGTCGCTCACGCGAGACGCCTGCTGCATGTTGTGCGTGACGATGACGATCGTGTACTCGTTCTTCAGCTCGGAGATGAGTTCCTCGATCGCGAAGGTCGAGATCGGGTCGAGGGCCGAGCAGGGCTCGTCCATCAGCAGGACGTCGGGGGAGACGGCGATCGCGCGGGCGATGCACAGGCGCTGCTGCTGACCGCCCGAGAGGCCGCCGCCGGGCTTGTCGAGGCGGTCCTTGACCTCGTTCCAGAGGTTGGCGCCCTGCAGCGACTTCTCGACGAGCGCGTCGCCGTCGCTCTTCGACAGGCGCTTGTTGTTCAGGCGCGCGCCGGCGAGGACGTTTTCGCGGATCGACATCGTGGGGAACGGGTTCGGGCGCTGGAAGACCATGCCCACGTGACGACGGACGAGGACGGGGTCGACGCCCGGTCCGTAGAGGTCGTCGCCGTCGATGAGCACGCGGCCTTTGACGTGACCACCGGGGATGACCTCGTGCATGCGGTTGAGCGTCCGCAGGAACGTGGACTTGCCGCAGCCGGAGGGACCGATGAAGGCGGTGACGGAGCGGGGCTCGATGTCGATCGAGACGCCCTCGACCGCGAGGAAGTCGCTGTAGTAGACGTTGAGGTCCTGGACCTCGATGCTCTTGGACACGAGAGGTGCCTTTCTGGGCTCAGCGCGCCTTGGGCGCGAACACCGCCGCCACGATACGGGCGATCAGGTTGAAGATGACGACGAGGACGACGAGGAGGAACGCGGCGCCCCAGGCGTTGGCCTGCGACGCGTCGATGTCCTGCCCGGGGAAGCTGTACGCGGTGTACGCCATGACGGGCAGCGTCTGCATCGGGCCTTCGAACGGATTGGCGTTGAAGTTGTCGGTGAAGCTCGCCGCGATGAAGATCGGAGCGGTCTCGCCGACGACGCGGGCCACCGCGAGCACGACACCGGTGATGATGCCCGAGGCGGCCGTGCGCAGCACGACCTTGATGATGGTCGCCGAACGCGGCACACCCAGCGCGAGGGACGCCTCGCGCAGGTCGGCGGGAACCAGACGCAGCATCTCCTCGGTGGAGCGGATCACGATCGGGATCATCAGCACCGACAGGGCGATGGATGCCGAGAACCCGCTGAACGCCTTCGGGCCGACGATCAGGCTGAAGAGCGAGAACGCGAACAGACCGGCGACGATGGAGGGGATGCCCGTCATGACGTCGACGAGGAAGGTGATCGCGCGGCGCAGCGGGTTGTTCGGCTGGGCGTACTCGACCAGGTAGACGGCCGCGAGGATGCCGATCGGGACCGAGATGAGGGCGGCGATCCCCGTGATGATGAGCGTTCCGGTGATCGCCTGCCAGGCACCCGCGGTCGCCACGACCTCGAGGGTGTCGGGGTCGAATGCCGAGCCGCCGACCTGTGTGATGAACGGCAGGTTCACCACGGCGAGGCCCTTGGACACGACCGTGTAGAGCGTCGAGATGAGGGGCGCCACGGCGAGCAGGAAGGCCGCCGTGACGAGGCCGCGGATGACCCGGTCGACGGCCTTGCGGCGGTTCTCGACGATGGCCGAGCCGATGCCGATGGCGATCAGGTACAGAAGCGCGGTGAGGATGAGCCACGCCGCGAGGTTGAAGCCGCCGAACAGGAACTGCAGGCCGGCGACGACGATCGCGACACCCGCGAGCACCATCGGCTCGATGAAGCGGGGCAGCTGGCCGCTGGTGAGGGCCAGCGGCGCGGAGGGAGCCGTGACGGTCATGAGCGCTTGCCCTTCTTGCGACCCTTGGCGCCGGGGCCCGTCGCGCCGATGATGTAGCGGGCGAACATGTTGACCGCCAGCGAGATGACGAACAGCATCAGACCGGTGCCGATGAGCGCCGAGCGCTGCAGGTCGGTCGCGATGGGGAAGTTCAGCGCGATGTTGGCCGCGATGGTCTGCGAGTTGTAACCGTCGGTCAGCAGCAGCACCGAGTAGATGAGGCTCGGCGAGATGATCAGCGCGATGGCCATGGTCTCGCCGAGGGCCCGACCGAGTCCGAGCAGAGTGGCCGAGACCATGCCGCTGCGGGCGTAGGGGAACACCGACAGGCGGATCATCTCCCAGCGCGTCGCGCCGAGGGCCAGTGCGGCTTCTTCGTGCAGACGCGGGGTCTGCAGGAAGATCTCACGGGTGATCGAGGTGACGATCGGGAGGATCATCACCGCGAGCACCACCCCACCGGTGAGCATCGTGGAGCCGGTCGACGACACGGGGCCCTGGAACAGCGGGATCCAGCCGAGGTACTCGTTCAGGAACTCGCCGACAGGCAGGAGCAGCGGGCGCATGACGATGATGCCCCACAGGCCGAACACGATCGAGGGCACTGCGGCGAGCAGGTCGACGACGTAGCCGAGGGCGCCCGCGATGCGGCGCGGCGCGTAGTGCGAGATGAACAGCGCGATGCCGATGGCCACGGGGGTGCCGATGATCATGGCGATCAGGGCCGCCCACACGCTGCCGAAGAGCAGCGGGCCGACGTACTCCCAGAAGTTCGACCACTGGCCGTTCTGGTAGCCGGCGAGGTCGCCCTCGCTCCAGTTGGCCGTGATCGCGGGGAGACCGCGCAGGATGAGGAAGATCGCGACACCCGCGAGGATGATCATGATCGACACCGCGGCGGTGGTCGACAGACCCAGGAAGACGGAGTCGCCGACCCGGCGCTTGCCCACGATGCTCGTGCGGGCCGGGGTCGACGTGGTCGGATCGGTCGGTGCGGACGGGGCGGTCTCGGTGTCGGAGACGGTGTCAGTCACGGGGGACCTCACGCTCGGCACGGGTCATGGGTGCTCCTCGGTCGGGTGTTCTCTGAGGATTCGGCTCAGCGGAGCGTTCGACCCGGGTCGACCGTTCCGATCAGCCCGGCCCGACCCGCACGCGAGGTGCGGGCCGGGCCGAAACCGAAGAGATGTTTACTTGATGGCGGCGAGCGTCTCGGCCGCGGCCTCGAGCACCGAGTCGGGCAGCGGCGCCGAGCCGGCGTTCTTCGCGGCGACCTGCTGGCCGAGCGAGCTGGTGACGAAGCCGAGGTACGACTTCACGAGCTCGGCCTGCTTGGCGTCCTTGAACGTGGTGCAGGTGATCGCGTACGACACGAGCGGGATCGGGTAGGTCTCGGCCGTGAGCTTCGAGTAGTCGAACTTCTTCGCCAGGTCGCCCGTGACACCGGTGGAGGCGTCGACGGCCGCGGCCTCGAACGTCGCGGTGACGGCCTCGGCGCTGTAGGCGACGGCGGTGCCGTCCTGGATGATCGACGCGGCGTTGAGGTCGCCGATGGCCGAGTGGTCGGCGTAGCCGATCGTGCCCGAGCCGGCCTTGACGGCCTCGACGACGCCCGAGCCGCCCTTCTGCTTCGAGACGTTGCCCTCGATCGGCCAGTCCTTGCCGGCGGGCGAGGTCCACACCGACGACTGGGTCGCGGCGAGGTAGTTCGTGAAGTTCTGGGTCGTGCCCGAGCCGTCCGAGCGCGCGACGGTGGTGATGGCGCCGGCGGGGAGCGCGGTGCCGTTGTCCTTGGTGATGGCCGGGTCGGACCAGTCGGTGATCTGCAGGGCGAAGATCTTCGCGATGGTCTCGCCCGAGAGCTTCAGGTCGGTGACACCGGGGATGTTGAAGATGATCGCGACACCGTCGAGGTAGACGGGGATGTTGACGCCGCCCTCGGTGCACAGGGCCTCGGACTGCGCGGTCTGGTCGGCGTTGAGGGGGGCGTCGGAGCCGGCGAAGTCGTACGCGCCGCTCAGGAAGTTGGTGACGCCACCGCCGGAGCCCTGCGACTTGTCGTAGTTGATCGTGACGCCCTTGGCCTGCGCGTTGTAGGCGCTCGTCCACGCGGCCTGCGCGTTGGACTGGGCGCTGGAGCCGCCCGCGGTGATCGTGCCCGAGAGGTTCGGATCGATGCTGAACGCCACGTCGGACGACGTGGGGGATGCCGAGGAGCCCGCGGCGTCGCCGGAGCCCGAGGTGCCGGCGCAACCGGCGAGAGTCAGGGAGGCCACGGCGGCCACGGTGCCCAGCTGGGCGAGTCGGGAGAGCTTCACGATGTGAATCCTTCGCATGTTTGGGGACGGAACCCGGTGCAGGGTTCGTCGGGAACGGTAAACAGCGACTCTTAAGAGTGTGCGTTGCATGGGTGAACGGAAGGTGAACCGGGGTGGCCCGTCCGGGGTGTTCGCCTAGGCCTTGTACTGTTCAGCCCCGTGACGACCTCTGCCTTCGCCGCCCAGGGCCCGCTCGATCGAACGGATGCCGCCGCCCCCGCGCGCACGCTCATCGATCTGCTGTCGGCGGTGGCCGCCCGGCATCCGGAAGCATCGGCGATCGACGACGGATCGGGCGCCCTCAGCTACCGCGAGCTGCTGGCGCGCGTCTGGCGGACGGCCGCGGCCCTGCACGATGCCGGCGTACGCCGCGGTGACCGGGTGGGGGTGCGGATGCCGTCGGGGTCGAAGGAGCTCTACGTCTCGATCCTCGCGGTGATGGCCGCGGGGGCGGCCTATGTTCCCGTCGATGCCGACGACCCCGACGAGCGCGCGCGGCTGGTGTTCGGAGAGGCGGGCGTGCGCGGCATCGTCGCGGGGGACGGGGAGTTCGTCTCGGGCGACGGTACGGGCGACCTGGTGCGGTTGTACGAGGGAGAGGCGCCCCACCCGAGTACGAGCGCCGTGCCGATCGTGGCGCCGCCCTCCGTCGACGACGACGCCTGGATCATCTTCACCTCGGGGTCGACGGGGGTGCCGAAGGGAGTCGCCGTCTCGCACCGATCCGCGGCGGCGTTCGTCGAAGCCGAGGGGCGCATCTTCGTGCAGGACGAGCCGCTCGGCCCGGGAGACCGCGTGCTCGCCGGTCTGTCCGTCGCCTTCGACGCCTCGTGCGAGGAGATGTGGCTCGCCTGGGGGCACGGCGCGTGCCTCGTCCCCGCCCCTCGCTCTCTCGTGCGATCCGGGGAGGACCTCGCGCCGTGGCTACTGCGTCAGGGCATCACGGTCGTGTCCACCGTGCCCACCCTCGCCGCGATGTGGCCCGCGGACTCCATCGAGAACGTGCGCCTGCTGATCTTCGGCGGCGAGGCCTGTCCGCCCGAGCTCGCCGCCCGCCTCGTCGCCGAGGGGCGCGAGGTGTGGAACACCTACGGCCCGACCGAGGCCACCGTCGTGGCCTGCGCCGCACCGCTGGACGGCTCGCTTCCCGTGCGCATCGGCCTGCCGCTCGACGGGTGGGCGCTCGCCGTGGTCGACGGCGAGGGTCGGCCGGTGGCCGAGGGAGAGGTCGGCGAGCTGATCATCGGGGGTGTGGGGCTCGCGCGCTACCTCGATCCAGCCAAGGATGCCGAGAAGTACGCGCCGATGCCGACACTCGGCTGGGAGCGGGCGTACCGCTCGGGCGATCTCGTGCGCTTCGACACGGAGGGGCTGGTGTTCCAGGGTCGCGCCGACGATCAGGTGAAGGTCGGGGGCCGCCGCATCGAGCTGGGCGAGGTCGAGTCGGCCCTCCAGCACCTGCCGCAGGTGAGCGCGGCGACCGTCGCCGTGCGCACGACCGAAGCCGGCGTGCCGGTGCTCGTGGGGTACCTCGTGATGGAGGAGGGTCGTGAGCTCGACCGGCACGCGGCCCGCGCGCTGCTGGCCGAGCGTCTGCCGGCGGCGACCATCCCGCTTCTGGGCGTCGTCGAGTCGCTGCCCGTGCGCACGTCGGGGAAGGTCGATCGCGCGGCGCTGCCGTGGCCGTTGCCCGGGGTGGAAACCCCCGCCGCCACCGATTTCTCGGCCGACGAGTCCTGGCTCGCCGAGCAGTGGCAGGCGGTGCTGGGAATGCCGGTCACCGATCGCAGGGCCGACTTCTTCGACCTCGGGGGCGGGTCCCTCGCCGCGGCGCAGCTCGTCTCGCGCATCCGCGCGCGTGTGCCGGAGTTCTCGGTGGCCGACATCTACGACGTGCCGCGGCTGGGCGCGATGGCCAAGGCACTCGGACCGCAGTTGGCCGATGAGACGCCGGCCTCCTTCCACCGGGCCGCCCCGACGCCGCGCACGACGCAATGGGTGCAGACGGTCCTGGGCGCTCCGCTGTTCATCCTCTCCGGCATCCGATGGCTCCTGTACCTGCTCACCGCGTCCGCGATCCTGCGGCTCCTGCCCGGATTCGACGTGCTGCCGAGCGTCCCGTGGCCCGTGCTGGTCATCGGCCTGGTCGTGTTCGCGACGCCGTTCGGGCGCATGGCGATCGCCGTGGCATCCGCTCGTCTCCTGCTCGCGGGGGTCCGCGCGGGCGACTATCCGCGCGGCGGCTGGGTGCACATCCGGCTCTGGCTCGCCGAGCAGATCTCCGATCAGGTGGATGCCGTGGGCCTGGCGGGGGCGCCGTGGGTCTCGTACTACGCCCGCGCGCTCGGCGCGCGGATCGGGCGCGACGTCGATCTGCACGCGCTGCCGCCGGTGACGGGGCTGCTCGTCGTCGGCGACGGTGCGTCGATCGAACCGGAGGTGGATCTCACCGGGTACTGGATCGACGGCGACCTCGTGCGCATCGGCGAGGTGCGCATCGGCGCCGAGGCGACGGTGGGGGCGCGCTCCACCCTCGCGCCGGGAACGCGCATCGGGCGACGCGCCGAGATCGCGCCGGGTTCGGCCGTCTTCGGCCGCGTGAAGGCCGACCAGTCCTGGGCCGGTTCCCCCGCCGTCCGCGTCGGCGGCACCGCCAAGGACTGGCCGGCGGAGCGCCCGGCCACACCGACGCGGTGGCTCTGGGCCTACGCCGGTTCGGCGGTGCTGCTCGCCCTCCTGCCGTTGTCCGCCTTCACCGTCGGCGGCCTCGTGCTCGCGCACGGGGTGCGCGGATCAGCGACCCTCGGTGCCGCCGCGGGAGCGGCCTTCGCGTGGCTCGTACCCGCCGTCGCGGTCACCGGCCTCGTGTTCGCGGCATCCGTGGTGCTGCTCGTGCGGCTGCTCTCGCTCGGTCTCGTCGAGGGGACGCATCCTGTGCGCAGCCGCGTCGCGTGGCAGGCCTGGACGATCGAGCGCCTCCTGGATGCCGCGCGCACGATCCTCTTCCCGCTGTACTCGTCGCTGTTCACCCCCGTCTGGCTGCGGATGCTGGGCGCGCGCGTCGGTCGCGACGTCGAGGCGTCCACGGTTCTGCTCATCCCGTCGATGACCCGCATCGAGGACGGTGCGTTCCTCGCCGACGACACCATGGTCGCCTCCTACGAACTGCACGCCGGGTGGCTGCGACTCGGGCCCGTGCGTATCGGGAAGCGCGCATTCCTGGGCAACTCGGGGATGGCGGCTCCGGGCCACCGCGTGCCGCGCGACGGGCTCGTGGCCGTGCTGTCGGCCGCGCCGCGCAAAGCGAAGGCCGGGTCGTCGTGGCTCGGTTCGCCCGCGGTGCGCCTGCGACGGCTGTCCGCGGAGGGCGACGAGTCGCGCACGTACCGGCCGACGGCGCGGCTCCGGCTGGCCCGCACGCTGTGGGAGCTGTGCCGTTTCGTTCCGGTGGTCGTGACG
This sequence comes from Microbacterium sp. NPDC007973, assembly GCF_042958465.1. Classification (NCBI taxonomy): domain Bacteria; kingdom Bacillati; phylum Actinomycetota; class Actinomycetes; order Micrococcales; family Microbacteriaceae; genus Microbacterium; species Microbacterium sp. NPDC007973. The sequence continues at coordinate 236,159 of NZ_JBIBJJ010000004.1, read as the reverse complement.
TGCGGCATCGGCCTCGGCGTGATCTTCGCGCTCGCCGCGCTCTGGGAGGGCCTCGGCCCCGTGTGGACGCTGCTGCTGTCGGGCGTCGTGATGCTCGCGGCCGGTGCGGTGGCGGCCGGGGTGTCGACCGCGGCGAAGTGGGCCATCGTCGGCGTCATCCGGGCCGGGGAGCAGCCGTTGTGGTCGAGCTTCGTCTGGCGCACCGAGGTGTCGGACACCTTCACCGAGATGGTCGCCGCACCCTGGTTCGCCCGCGCGGCGGCCGGGACGCCGGCCCTGGCGGTCTGGTTGCGCAGCCTGGGCGCGCGCATCGGCCGGGGCGTGTGGTGCGACAGCTATTGGCTGCCGGAGCCCGATCTCGTGACGCTCGGCGACGCATCGACGGTCAATCGGGGCTGCGTGGTGCAGACGCACCTTTTCCATGATCGAATCATGAGCATGGACACCGTCGAGCTCGAGCCCGGGGCGACCCTCGGGCCTCACAGCGTGGTGCTGCCCGCCTCGACCCTGGGCGCGCACGCGACCGTCGGTCCGGCCTCGCTGGTCATGCGCGGCGAGACCGTCCCCGTCGGCTCGCGGTGGAGCGGCAACCCCATCGGCCCCTGGCGCGCGGTGAAGGTGCGCGCCTACCAGTCGACGACGTGAGCGGCGCCGATCCCTACGCCCCGCAGAGCGGAGACAGGTCGTACGACGTCGAGTCGTACGACCTGTCTCTGACCTATCGCGTCCGCACCAACCGCCTCGACGGGGTGGCCACGATCGTGGGCATCGCCCGGGAGTCCCTGTCGTCGTTCGCGCTCGACCTCGTCGGCCTGCGGACCGGACGCGTCCGGATGGACGGCGCCCCCGTGCGTTTCGCCGCGGGACCGCGCGTGCTGCGCGTCACCCCCGGCCGCACGATCGCGCCGGGGGAGCGCTTCGCGGTGGAGGTGACCTACGGCGGTGCCCCCGCCCCTCGACGCTCGCGGTGGGGCACGGTGGGCTGGGAGGAGCTGACCGACGGCGCCCTGGTCGCGGGGCAGCCGATCGGTGCCCCCACGTGGTTCCCCTGCAACGACCGCCCCGATGCCCGGGCGCGCATGCGGATGGAGATCACCGTCGACGACGGCTACGCGGTCGCGGCCACCGGGGTGGCAGGAGCGATCATCCGCCGCGGCGGACGGGTGACGACGACTTTCACCTCCGACGTGCCCACGGCGACCTATCTCGCGGCGGTCCACGTCGGTCGGTACCGGACGCGTCCGCTCGCCGGCAGCGGCGACGGCGTCATCCCGCCCGTGTCGGTCACAGCTCCGCCCGCGTTGACGTCGGCCGCGGATCGGGCGTTCGCGACGGTGCCCGACATGCTGCGGCTGTTCGACCGGCTGTTCGGCCCCTATCCCCAGGAGGCGTGCAGCCTCGTCGTGACGGCCGACGAGTTGGAGATCCCGCTCGAGGCGCAGGGGCTCGCCGTCTTCGGTATGAACCACCTCGTCCCCGCTGCGCAGCGGCTCGTCGCTCACGAGCTCGCCCACCAGTGGTTCGGCAACAGCGTCGGACTCGCGCGCTGGAGCGACATCTGGCTGAACGAGGGCTTCGCCTGCTACGCGGAGTGGCTGTGGTCGGAGGAGTCCGGCGGCACCGATGTCGAGACCTGCGTCGCCGAGAACTACGCGGGTCTGGTGGCGAAGCCCCGCGATCTGCTGCTGGTCGACCCCGGTCCCGACGACATGTTCGACGACCGCGTCTACAAACGTGGCGCGATCGCCCTGCACGCGGTCCGACGCGAGGTCGGTGACGCCGCGTTCTTCGACCTGCTGCGCGCGTGGACGGCCGAGCATCGTCACCGCCTCGTGACGACCGACGACTTCCGCCGCGCCGTGGAGGCTGCCGGGGGAGGGGATGCCGCGACGGTGCTGTCGCGATGGATCGACCACCGGGCTCTTCCCCCTCGTCCCTGAGCGGGTCGCGCGCCGCGCCCTCTCGGCCGATCCCGCCTTCGGCTCGATAGCGCGATCGCCTCAGGGCAGGGAGACCGCCGCGACGAGTCCATCGGGGGCGTCGAGGTCCCAGCCGCGCCAGACGACGGACGACGTCGCGCCGTCGAGAGCGCCGGGCCGGATGGTCGCGGTCCAGGCGGTGCCGCCCGAGCGGACCTCGACCCGCGCCGGGTCGACCGCGAGTCCTCGGCCGTCCGCCTTGAGCACCGCCTCGACGCGGGCCCAGTCGATCGCCTGCGCCGTCGCGCCCGGTCGCACCCGCTCCAACCCGCGCACCTCACGGGGAGCAGCGTCCACACCGACCCGCGTGCGCTCGCGGATCATCGCGACGACCGCCCATCCCGGTGCGTACGACACCGAGACCGTGGCATCCGCCCCCTCCACGTGCACGCGACCGTGGTCGCCCGCGCAGGCCGGGCACCGCGAGACGAAGCGCGCCTCGGGCAGCAGCCGGCCGAGGAGGCGCCGCGACACCGCACGACGGGCGACGCCCGCGGGGACCTCGCCCCAGGCGACGGTGAGCCCGGCGGGGAGCGTCACACCTGCGGCTCGTGCGTCTCGATCGCCACGATCCCCGCGCCCGGGTGCTCCACCGGCACGTGCACGACCGAGAACGCGGCCGGCTCGAGCGCCGAGGCGCTGCCCAGGTACGACCCGCTCATCGTGCCGGTGGCCAGCGCGAGCTCGTGCAGGATGTCGGGGAGCACGGGGCCGTGGCTGGCGAGCACGACGGGTTTGCGCGACCGCACCCGCTGGCCGATGACCGACCGCGCGTCGGCGCGTCCCTCTTCCCAGGCGTCCTGGCTGATCGACGCGGAGAACTGCACGCGTTGGCCGATGGCCTGCGCGATGGGCGTCGCGGTGCGGACGCACCGCTCGGCGGGGCTCGAGATGACCCGCCGCACGCCGAACGCGAGCAGCGGTCCCACGATCGCCTGCGACTGCCGCCGACCGCGAGGGGTGAGGGGACGCACGTCGTCGGCGCCGTCCCAGTCGTCGCGCGAGCGCGCCTTGGCGTGTCGGAGGACGACGATGGGGAAGGTCGGCAGAGCACGCTCGTCGACCAGGCGCTGGAACTCGTCGAGGATCTCGACGTCGACGGGATAGCTCAGGCTCTTGCGCGCCTTCTTCAGGCTCATCCACTCGATCGCCGCGACCTCTTTGTTCGGCACGAAGCTGGAGGTGCGCACGGCCGCGTCGGTCGCCTCGGCCGCCCAGTAGTGCACGATCTTCGTCCGGCCGTTCGGCATCCGATATCGCGACACCCCCACGGGCACGCCGAGGGCCACGCGGATGCCGGTCTCCTCCCGGATCTCGCGCACGGCGGTCTCGGCGAGGGTCTCACCGGGGTCGACCTTGCCCTTGGGCAGCGTCAGGTCGCGGTATTTCGTGCGGTGGATGAGGAGAACGCGGAGCTTCCCCTCGACCACCCGCCACACGACACCGCCCGCGGCGTAGACGGCCGTCTCCGTCACCGGGCCGTCCGGGCGCGTCGTTTGCGCTGCACGAGCGCCATGGTGTGCTCCTGCAGGTCGATCAGCGGGGCGCCCTCGGCGTCGACGCTGTGACGCGTCCACTCGCCTTCCGACCCCAGGTGCCACGAGCTGGTGCCGTCGTCCATGGCCAGATCGAACAGGGTCGTCAACTCGCGCAGCTGGTTCTCGTCGATCACGCGCACGAGAGCCTCGACGCGGCGGTCGAGGTTGCGGTGCATCATGTCGGCGCTGCCGATGAAGATCTGCGGATCCCCGTCGTTCGCGAACGAGAAGATGCGCGAGTGCTCGAGGTAGCGGCCGAGGATCGAGCGCACCGTGATGTTCTCGCTCATTCCCGGGACGCCGGGCCGGATCGAGCAGATGCCGCGCACCCACACCTCGACCGGGACGCCGGCCTGGCTGGCCCGGTACAGGGCGTCGATGATCTGCTCGTCGACCATCGAGTTGACCTTGATGCGCACGCCCGACGGCTTGCCGGCGAGGGCGTTCTGCCGCTCCTTCTCGATGTGGCGCAGCAGGCCCTTGCGCAGGTGCAGGGGCGCGACGAGCAGCCGCTTGAACTTCTTCTCGATCGCGTAGCCGCTCAGCTCATTGAACAGGCGGGTGAGATCGCGCCCGACCTGGTCGTCGACCGTGAAAAGACCGAAGTCCTCGTAGATGCGGCTCGTCTTGGGGTTGTAGTTGCCGGTGCCGACGTGGCTGTAGTGGCGCAGACGCCCCTCTTCCTCGCGGATGACGAGGGCGAGCTTGCAGTGGGTCTTCAGGCCCACGAGTCCGTAGACGACGTGCACGCCGGCCTTCTCGAGCTTGCGGGCCCAGACGATGTTGTTCGCCTCGTCGAAGCGCGCCTTCACCTCGACCAGCGCGAGCACCTGCTTGCCGGCCTCCGCGGCGTCGATGAGCGCCTGCACGATCGGGCTGTCGCCCGAGGTGCGGTACAGCGTCTGCTTGATGGCGAGCACGTGCGGGTCGCGCGCGGCCTGCTCGAGGAAGGCCTGCACGCTCGTCGCGAACGACTCGTAGGGGTGGTGCACGAGCACATCGCCCTTGCGGATCGCCCCGAAGAGGTCGGCGCGCCCGTTCTGCTCCGGCGGCTGGAAGGCCAGCGCGGTCTTGGGCACGTGCGGGGGGTAGTGCAGGTCGGGGCGGTCGATCCGAGAGAGATCGAACAGGCCGCGCAGATCGAGCGAGCCGGGCAGACGGTAGACCTCCTGCTCGGTGATGTCGAGCTCGCTCAGCAGCAGCGCCCGGGTCACGTCATCCATGTCCTCGGTGATCTCGAGACGGATCGGCGGACCGAAACGGCGACGCAGCAGCTCGGCCTCGAGGGCCTGGATGAGGTTCTCGGTCTCGTCCTCCTCGATCGTCATGTCCTCGTTGCGGGTGAGGCGGAACGCGTGGTGGTCGAGCACCTCCATTCCCGGGAAGAGGTCGCCGAGATGGTTCGAGATGAGCTCCTCGAGGGGGAGGTAGCGCACGCCGGGGCCGTCGCCGGCGACCTCGACGAACCTCGGCAGCATCGGCGGCACCTTGAGGCGGGCGAACTCCTGACGCCCGGTGCGGGCGTTGCGGATGCGGATGGCGAGGTTGAGCGAGAGCCCCGAGATGTAGGGGAACGGGTGCGCCGGGTCGACCGCGAGGGGCATGAGCACCGGGAACACGTTGCGCTGGAAGTACTCGGTCAGGCGCGCGGCGGTGTCGTCGTCGAGCGAGTCCCAGGTCACGACCTCGATGCCGGCCTCGGCGAGGGCGGGGCGCACCTTCTCGGTCCATGCGGCGGCATGGCGCAGCTGCAGGCGATGGGCCTCGGCGGAGATGTCGGCCAGGACGTCGAGCGGGGCGCGACCGACGTTGGTGGGGACGGCGAGTCCCGTGACGATGCGGCGCTTGAGACCTGCGACGCGCACCATGAAGAACTCGTCGAGGTTACTGGCGAAGATGGCGAGGAAGTTCGCTCGCTCCAGGACCGGGACGCTCGGGTCCTCGGCGAGCTCGAGCACGCGCTGATTGAACGCGAGCCAGCTCAACTCGCGGTCGAGGTACCGGTGGTCGGGGAGCTGGTCGTCTTCGGCTTCGACCGCCTCGTCGAAGTCGTCGTCGTCGGCGTCGCCGAGTCCGGCATCCAGCGCGTCGTGTTCCATCATTCCCACATCATTGCAGGGGTCGGTGACACGGGAGTGAACGGGCGGTTCCGCGCGTCTCAGGCCGGGGCGGATGCCGTGGCGGGCGCGTCGTCCTCGTAGACGTTGAAGCGGTAGCCGACGTTGCGCACGGTGCCGATGAGCTGCTCGAGATCGCCGAGCTTGGCGCGCAAGCGTCGCACGTGCACGTCGACCGTGCGGGTGCCGCCGAAGTAGTCGTAGCCCCACACCTCGCTGAGCAGCTGCTCGCGGGTGAAGACGCGGGAGGGGTGCGTGGCGAAGAAGTGCAGGAGCTGGAACTCCTTGTAGGTGAGGTCGAGCGGCTTGCCGTGCACCTTCGCCGAGTACGACGACTCGTCGATCGTGATGCCGGAGGTCTGGATGCGCGTGGATACCTGGTCGACGGTGCGGCGCCCCATGGCGAGGCGGATGCGCGCGTCGATCTCGGCCGGGCCGGCACCCACGAGCACGACGTCGTCGATACCCCAGTCGGTGGAGACGGCCGTGAGCCCGCCCTCCGTCACGATGAGGACCAGCGGGGCCTCGACGCCGGTGGTCGACATGATCTTGCACAGCGACTTCGCGCCGACCAGGTCGAAGCGGGCGTCGATGAAGATGACGTCGGCGCTGGGGGCGTTGATCAGCTGCGCCGCTTCGGCGGGGATCTGGCGCACGCGGTGGCTCAGCAATTCGAGCGCGGGCAGCGCGGCACCGCCGCCGGGGGCGGAACTGAGAACGAGAAGCTGAGCCAAGTGGACCTCCCCGCGCGGCCTGCCGCGCACCCGATCATCTTAGGGTGACGCGCCGCGGCGCACCGTCACCGGCGCTTCGCGTGCGTGGACGACGCCTCCTGGGCGATGATGGGGGCATGTCCACTCCCGACCTCGCTCCGCGGCGCACTTTCGGCGGGATCGTCGCCGTCTGGGTGCTGGCCGCCCTGGCCGGCGTGGCGATCGGGCTGTTCGCCCCGGCGGAGTGGCGCGCCCAGTGGGTCAGCGTCGCGCTGGGCGGCTGCATCATCGCCGCCTTCGCCGTGCAGCTCTGGTACGGCCGGTCGCAGGCGTTCATCCAGCGGATGGCGCTCAGCAGCCTCGGCGCACTCGTCGTTCTCGGCGTCATCACGGTCGGTTTCGCGCTGGCCGAGCTCGCCGCCCTCTAAGATCGACGTATGGACCTCCTCGCGCTCGAACTGTTCTTCGTGGGACTTCTCGGCCTCGCCTCGCTGGCGATCGCCTTCGTGTCGGGAACGGTCATCTGGAACCTCTATCGCGGCCAGCGCTGAGCGCTCCCGTGATCGAGATCCCGACCGACCTCCCGGCCGACCTCGTCCCCCTGTCGTGGCTCGTCGGCGTCTGGGAGGGCACCGGCGTCATCGACTACGAGGCCGGCGGGCGCACCTTCTCCGGTGAGTTCGCGCATCGCGTGAGCTTCAGCCACGACGGAGGCGCCTTCCTGAACTACTCGGCCGACGCCTGGCTGCTCGACGGAAACGAGCGGCGTCCCCTGGTCTCCGAGATCGGGTACTGGCGCCTGGCGCGCCCCGCTTCCGACGCCGATGCGGGCCCGGCGCTGCTGCCGGCGACCGCCGCAGCTGCCGAGCGCTCCGCCGACGACGTGGAAGCCCTGCGCAACGCCGACGGCGGCTTCGACATCGAGGTCAGCCTCGCGCACGCCGATGGCGTTCTCGAGCTCTACGTCGGGCAGGTGAAGGGCCCGCGCATCGACCTCGCGACCGACGCGGTCGTTCGCACCGCCGGTGCCAAGCCCTACACGGCCGCCACGCGGCTCTACGGTCTCGTCGACAACCACCTGCTCTGGGCGTGGGACATCGCCGCCCTCGGGCGCGAGCTCGGATCGCACGCCTCGGCCCGTCTCGCGCGGGCGGAGTGACGTGAGCGCGCTCACGGACGTCCCCGGTGCCGTCGTCGACGAGCACGGTCTCCGCCACGTCGGCTCGCCCGTCACGGAGCAGCGCAAGCTCGTATCCGGGCAGGCGCTCGCGCCCCTCGGCGACCGTCGCGTCATCTCGGTCGGCGGTGAGGACCGCCGCAGCTGGCTGGACTCGCTGTCGTCGCAGGCCCTGACTCACCTCGCTCCCGGCGTGTCGACCGAGTTGCTCATCCTCGATCCGCAGGGTCGTGTCGAGCATGCCGCCGCGGTGGTCGACGACGGCGAGACCACGTGGCTCCTCGTGGACGCGACCGACGCCGAGGCCCTCGCGGCGTGGCTGACCCGCATGCGCTTCCGCCTGCGGGTGGAGGTGCGCGATCGCTCCGACGACCTGTTCGTCGTGGGTGGCACGCGCTCGGCCCTGGCGGCATTGACGACGGTCGCACCCGTGTGGGTCGACCCGTGGCCGGAGGTTTCTCCCGGCGGGTGGGCCTACGCCCGGGTCGAGCCGCACCCGGGTGCCGAGCGCGACTGGTCCGAGGCGATCCTGGATGCCGCGGAGTACGCGCGTCTGGTGGATGCCGCCGTGCGCGGCGAGGTCGCGCTGGCCGGGCTCGATGCCGTCGAGGCGCTGCGTGTCGCGGCATGGCGCCCGCGCGTGGGCGTCGACGCCGACGAGCGGCTGCTGCCGCACGAGATGGACTGGCTGCGCACGGCCGTGCACCTGTCGAAGGGCTGCTACCGCGGGCAGGAGACGGTGGCCAAGGTGCACAACCTCGGTCATCCGCCGCGCCGTGTGGTCGCCTTGCAGCTCGACGGCAGCGACAACGTCCTGCCCGCTCGGGGCGACGAGGTGCGCGCCGGCGACGCGGTGATCGGAACCATCACGTCGGTCGCCGTCCACCACGAGGAGGGGCCGATCGCTCTCGCCCTCGTCAAGCGCACTGCTCCTGAAGACGTGCCCCTGGTCGTCATGACCGCCGACGGCCCGCTCGCGGCATCCGCCGAAACGGTCGTCCCGGCGGATGCCGGAGCGACCGCCGCGGTCCCGCGACTTCCGCGCCTGGGCCGCCGCCGCGCCCCGGAATGAGCACCGACGAGTCGTCGACGACCGTCGGGGTCGTCGTCCCTCGTTCGCGTTGGCGGTCGACGCTGTCGCGCCGGCTGCATCGTGTACGCGAGTCGGTGCCCGCGATCGCGCAGATCGTCGTCGCCGCGACGGCCGCTTTCGCCTTCGCGCATTTCGTGCTCGGCCATCCCGTGCCCCTGCTCGCCGCCACCGTGACCGTCTCGAGCCTCGGTCTGGTGCGCGACGCGAGACCGTGGCGCGTGGCGGAGACCGTCCTGGGCATGCTCGTCGGCATCCTCATCGCCGAGGTGGTGCTGCTCGTCGCGGGCGCCGGGTGGTGGCAGATCGCGGTGGCGATGGCCGTCACACTCGTCGTTGCGCGTTTCCTCTCGCCGCAGCCGGGGTTCGCGCTCGCCGCGGTGGTGCAGTCGCTCATCGCTCTGGTGCTCGTCTCGGGCGCGCCGTTTCTGCGCCTCGTGGACGGGGCGGTCGGCGGTGTCGCGGCGCTGGCGGTGACGGCCCTCATCCCGCGAACGCTGCGGCGCACGGAGCTGCGCGACGCCGACGAGCTGTTCGACGCCGTGGATGCGGCGATGGCCACGATCGTCCGGGCCCTGCGCAGGGGCGACCGGGCTCGCGCGGAGCGGGGTCTGGAGCGGGCACGCTCGTTGCAGACCTACGTCGACGCCTGGAGCGGATCGCTGGAGTCCGGCCGCGAGGTGGCGAGGATCTCGCCGTTCCTGCGCCGTCAGCGCACCGAGCTGCAGCGCCACGAGCGCGTGCGGGAGGCGCTCGACCTCGCGACGCGCAATCTGCGGGTCGTGGCGCGGCGCGCCGCCTACCTCTGCGCCGACGGCCAGCCTCGCCCGGTGCCCGCCGACCTCCTCGCCGAGCTCGCTCGAGCGGCCGCCCTCGTGCGCGACGGCCTCGACGACATCTCGATGGAACCCGCGGCGCGGGAGGCGCTCACCGGCCTCACCCCCCGCCTGGACCCCGCGCGGCTCCTGCCCGACGGCGGCATCGGCGAGCTCAATCTCGTCGCCGCGATGCGCCCGCTCGCCGTCGACCTGCTCGTCGCGGCGGGGATGCCCTCAGCCGAGGCGCGCGCACTCCTGCCGCGGATCTAACGGCTGCCCGCCGGCGGGCTCCCTTCGTCGCGACGCGGCGCAGTCGTCGGCGGCGATCCCGCCGCCATCGAGCGCTCCGCGCGACTCACCGCGGAGCGACCGCCTCCCACGCCACCCCGACCTCACCCAGTCGCCATCTCTCGCGCCGGACCAGCGGCCAGCCCTCGGCGGCGAGGGCGGCCATCGCCGTGCGCCAGCGATGGGTCGGGCCGAAGGGCGCCACCACCGCCGCGCGCGTCCATTCCCGATCGAGGGATGCCACGAACTCGTGCACGCGCTCTCCGGCGACGTTGCGATGGATGAGCGCCTTCGGCAGTCGCTCCGCAGCGATCGCGGGGGAGTCCAGGTGGCTCAGGCTCAGCGACACCGTGAGGCTGCGCGGCACGGCATCCGCCCCCACCTCCGCCCAGGTGGCGATGCGTCCGATCTCATCGCACGTGCCTTCGACGAGGATGCCGTCGGGCTGCAGGCGGCCGCACATGCGCGCCCACGCATCGGCGACGTCGGCCTCGTCGTACTGGCGCAGCACGTTCATCGCCCGGATGACGGCCGGGCGTCGACCGTCCGCGACGGGGACCTCGAAGCCGCCCTGCGCGAACGCGATACCGGCGACCCCCGCGGCCTGCTCTCGCGCACGCGCGACCCGGTCGGGGTCGATCTCGAGGCCGAAGACGGTGGCATCCGCTCGCTGGCGCGTCAGCCGGGCGAGGAGTTCGAGGGGCGTCACCGCGCTCGCGCCGAATCCGAGGTCGACGACGAGGGGGTCGTCGGTGCGCCGCAGCACGGGGTGGCGCGCGATCCACCGGTCGACGCGCCGAAGGCGGTTGGTCCCCGTGGTGCCGCGGGTGGGGCGTCCGACGGGCGAGGGTGTCACTCGGACATGATGCCAGCACCCACTCGCAAAGCGCGGGTCCCGCGTCGATAGCATGGAGTCATGCCTCACACGCTGATCCTCCTCCGCCACGGGCAGAGCGAGTGGAACAAGACCAACCAGTTCACCGGCTGGGTCGACGTGCGACTCACCGACCAGGGCAAGGCCGAGGCGAAGCGCGGCGGCGAGTTGCTGGCCGAGTCCGGCGTGCTGCCCGACGTGCTGCACACCTCGGTGCTCAGCCGTGCGATCCAGACGGCGAACATCGCCCTCGACGCAGCCGATCGCCTCTGGATCCCGGTGAAGCGCTCGTGGCGCCTCAACGAGCGCCACTACGGCGCCCTGCAGGGCAAGGACAAGGCGCAGACCCTCGAGGAGTTCGGCAACGAGCAGTTCATGCTCTGGCGCCGGTCGTTCGACGTCCCGCCGCCGCCGCTGCCCGCCGACGACCAGTACAGCCAGGTCGGCGACCCGCGCTACGTGGGCATCGACGGCGAGGTGCCCGACACGGAGTCGCTCGCCATCGTCATCGACCGCATGCTGCCCTACTGGCACTCCGACATCGTGCCCGACCTGCAGGCCGGCAAGACCGTGCTCGTGACGGCGCACGGCAACTCGCTGCGCGGCCTCGTCAAGCACCTCGAGGGCATCAGCGACGCCGACATCGCCGAGCTCAACATCCCCACCGGCATCCCGCTCGTCTACCGCCTCGACGACGACATGAAGCCCCTCGGCCCGGGCGAGTACCTCGACCCCGAGGCCGCTGCCGCCGGCGCGGCCGCCGTCGCCGCGCAGGGCAACAAGCACTGACGCCGCACACGACGAAGGGGTGGATGCCATGGCATCCACCCCTTCGTCGTGTGCGCGGTCAGATGACCGGGCTGGGCTCGTGCTCGGCCTCCTCGTCGGCACCGGCCCAGTCGCCCGTGGCCAGGTAGACGACCTTCTTCGCGACGGAAACGGCGTGGTCGGCGAAGCGCTCGTGGTAGCGGCTGGCGAGGGTGGCGTCGACCGTGGCGGTGGCCTCGCCCTTCCAGGACTCGCCGAGGACCTTCTCGAACACGCTGATGTGCAGCTCGTCGATGTCGTCGTCGGTGTCGCGGATGGACTCGGCGATGCGGAGGTCCTGCGTGCGCAGCAGCTCGGCGAGCTTGCGCGCCACCTCGACGTCGAGCTCGCCCATGCGCGTGAACGTCGTGCGCAGTCCCTTGGGGATGGCGCGCTCGGGGAAGCGCGAGCGGGCGAGCTGAGCGATGTGCTCGGCCATGTCGCCCATACGCTCGAGCGACGCACTCACTCGCAGGGCGGTGACGACGATGCGCAGATCGCGGGCGACGGGCTGCTGGCGGGCGAGGATCTCGATGGCCAGCTCGTCGAGCTCGACGGCCTTCTCATCGATGATCGCGTCGGCCTCGATGACTTCCTCGGCGAGGGCGACGTCGCTCGTTCCGAAGGCGCGCGTGGCGCGGTCGATGGCGACCGTCACGAGGTCGGCGATCTCGACCAGGCGGCTCTGGACGTCCTCGAGGGACTGGTGGAATACTTCGCGCATCGCGGGTACCTTCCTCGTCGGCGGCACGGCACATGGGTGTCCCGCAACCCTCGGGGATTCTTCCCAGCGAAGGTTAACGAGTGGTGCTGTGACAGTGAATAGTAGCCGCTGCCCGGGCCCGGGCAGGGGTGAACGGCGGGTGACGTCGCATCCACCCCTTTACGCTGTGGATATGGAACAACCGCAGCTCTCGCTGCTCGCGCTCCTGGCAGGCCTGCTGATCGGGGCCGCGGTGGTCGGCCTCATCGCCGGAGCCATCCGCGCCCGGAACCGCACTCTGGCTCAGACCTCGACCGAGGTTCCGGAGGGCGTGGAGGCCATGCTGGATGCGATGGACGACCCCGCCTTCGTGTGCGACACCTCCTCGACGGTGCTGGCGCTCTCGCCGGCGGCCGAGGTGTTCGGAGTCCAGGTCGGCGAGGTGATCGCCAGCGACGAGCTCAAGCGTGTCGCCCGCGTGGCCCGCGACACAGGCGCCGGTATCGCCGAGAACCTGCGTCTGCGCCGAGGTGCCGCCCCCGCCGAACCCCGGCTGGTCGCGGTGCGCGCCACCCCCATCTCGGGACGCCTGACGCTGCTGGTGCTGCGCGACATCACCGAGCGCGAGCGCGTCGAGGAGATGCGGCGAGACTTCGTCGCCAACACCAGCCACGAGTTGAAGACGCCCGTCGGCGCGGTGAGCCTGCTCGCTGAGGCCATCGAGTCCGCCGCCGACGATCCCGCACAGGTGCGGCACTTCTCCGTGCGTCTGCAGGCCGAGGTGACCCGGTTGAGCGCGCTCGTCAATCGCATCCTGAGCCTGTCGCGCCTGCAGGCGGCCGACGAGCTGCGCGACGTGCGCGACGTGTCGATCGACGAGGTCGTGACCGCCGCGGTCGAGGCCAACACGGTGCAGGCGGACGCCGCGCAGGTGACGGTGGTCCGCGGCGGCACGAAGGGCTTGTGGGTGCGCGGGGAGCCGCAGATCCTCACCGAGGCGCTCGGCAACCTCGTCGCCAACGCGATCGCGTACTCACCGGAGGGCTCGAAGGTGGGCGTCGGGGTCAAGCTCGACGACGGCGTCGTGGAGATCGCCGTCACCGACCGGGGGATCGGCATCCCCGAGAGTGACCAGCACCGAGTGTTCGAACGCTTCTACCGCGCCGACCAGGCCCGCTCGCGACGCACCGGGGGAACGGGTCTCGGCCTGTCCATCGTGAAGCACGCGGTGCAGCGGCACGGCGGCGAGGTGCGCCTGTGGTCCCGGCCCTCCCGCGGGTCGACGTTCACCATCCGCCTTCCGCTGTCGGAGACGCCCGATCTCGACAGCGTCCGTTCCAAACCGCGTCGCAAGGGTCGAAAGGCCACCGCAGCGATCGCCTCACCCGTGAAGGGAGACACCGCATGACCCGCGTTCTGATCGTCGAGGACGAGCCCGACCTCGCCGACCCGCTGGCCTACCTGCTGCGCCGCGAAGGATACGAGGTCGAGATCGCCGAAGACGGCGCGCTCGCTCTGGCGGCCTTCCGCGAGCGCGGAGCGGACATCCTGCTGCTCGACCTCATGCTCCCCGGGATGCCGGGGACGGAGGTGTGCCGGCAGTTGCGCCTGACCTCTCAGGTGCCGATCATCATGCTGACCGCGAAGGACTCCGAGGTCGACATCGTGGTGGGGTTGGAGCTCGGCGCCGACGACTACGTCACGAAGCCCTATTCCACGCGCGAGCTCCTCGCGCGGATGCGGGCCGTGCTGCGGCGCCGCACCCCCGATGACGCCGATCTCGACGACCGTGTGCTCTCGGGCGGACGGGTGGTGCTCGACATCGACCGTCACACGGTCGCGGTGGACGGGAGCGAGATCAGCATCCCCCTCAAGGAGTTCGAGCTCCTGGAGGTGCTCATGCGCAACGCCGGACGCGTGCTCACGCGCGGTCAGCTCATCGACCGCGTCTGGGGGACCGACTACTTCGGCGACACCAAGACGCTCGACGTGCACATCAAGCGCATCCGCTCGCGTATCGAGCAGAACCCCAGCGAGCCCAGCATGCTCGTCACGGTGCGCGGTCTCGGTTACCGCTTCGAGGCCTGACGCTCGACCCGCCCCCGCGAACGACGAAGGCGCCGACGGAGAACCGTCGGCGCCTTCGTCGTTCGCGTCAGGACGCGGGGGTCGCGGAGGGCGACGGCGTCACGGTCGGCATGACCGGGATCGGCGTGACCGAGAAGGACGGCGTCGGCGTCGGGGCGAGGGGGGAGAGGTACTCGAGGGCGCCGTCGAGCACGGGCACCTGCATGAGCGAGCCTTCGCCGTCGCCGGACTGGAAGTAGACGGGGACCGTGGTGCCGGGCATCGCGTCGATGCCGTCGAGACGGAGCGGCTCGGTGTCGCTGGTGAGGTCGCCCAGGCTGACGGTGCGGTTGGCCGGCACGATCACGGTCGACTTCACGGCCGAGGATCCCTCTCCGACCTCGACGCGGAGCGTGAGCGAGTCGGTGGTGTCGTTGACGATCGCCGCGACGAGGTTGCCGGTCGTGCCCTCTTCGTCGGCGACGATGAGCGCGTTGCGCACGTGCAGCGGACCGGCGGCGGCCGGGACGTTCACGCCGTCGGAGGCGGAATAGTCGATGGTGGTCGCCTGCGGTGCGATGAGGTTGCACCCCGTCGTGCCCAGCACGACAGCGGCACCCACGGCGATGGACGCGATCAGGCGCGTTTTCACGGATCCTCCAAGAACGGCAGACGACATCGGAATCATCCTACGCGGTCCACGGCGGCGCCCCGGTCCTGCTTCGGCCTCGCGCGCGCAGAGAGCGAGAGGCGTCACGGTGGGCGGAACCTTAGCGCATGCGGGCCTGTGGTATCCTGGATGTTGCCGAAAGGACATAACTCCATGCTTTTTGAGGTTGGCGAGACCGTCGTTTACCCGCACCATGGCGCGGCCACGATCATCGAGGTCAAAGAACGCGTTATCAAGGGCGAGACGAAGAAGTACCTGAAGCTCAACGTCACCCAGGGAGACCTCGTCATCGAGGTCCCTGCCGACAACGTCGACCTCGTCGGCGTCCGTGACGTGATCGGCAAGGAAGGTCTCGACCGCGTCTTCGACGTGCTGCGCGCGCCTTTCACCGAGGAGCCGACCAACTGGTCGCGTCGCTACAAGGCGAACCTCGAGAAGCTCGCGTCGGGCGACGTGATCAAGGTCAGCGAGGTCGTGCGCGACCTGTGGCGTCGCGACCAGGACCGCGGCCTGTCCGCGGGCGAGAAGCGCATGCTCGCCAAGGCGCGCCAGATCCTCGTGTCCGAGCTCGCTCTGGCCGAGAAGACCGACGAAGACCGTGCGAGCGTCGTGCTCGACGAGGTCCTCGCGTCCTGACGACATCGACATCGGCGCGCGTCCTTCCCGGGCGCGCGCCGATCGTCGTCGCGGCCGCTGCGCGCGCACGGCCGCGCTAGCGTGAACGGGTGACTCTCACTCCGGTTCCGCGTCTCGCGGTCATCGTCGTCGCCGCCGGTTCCGGCACCCGCCTGAAGGGCGGAGCGCCCAAGGCCTTCGTCGGCCTCGACGAGCGCAGCATCCTGCACCACTGTCTCGTGGGCGTCTTCGCGGCCGAGCCGGCGCAGGTGGTCGTCGTCATTCCTCAGGGGTTCGAGGGCGAAGCCCTCACCGACGCGCGCGACGCCGCCGGGGAACGCGCCGACCTCGTCACGATCGTGACGGGCGGCAAGACGCGACAGGAGTCCGTTTCCGCCGGGCTCGCTGCGCTGTGGGCCGATGTGGAGATCGTTCTCGTCCACGACGCAGCCCGCGCGCTCACGCCGCCCGCGGTGTTCGATCGGGTCGTGACCGCGATCGACGCGGGATCCGTCGCCGTCATTCCGACCGTGCCGGTGGTCGACACCATCAAGCGCGTCGACGCCGACGGCCGCGTGGTCGCTGCGGTCGATCGTTCCGAGCTGGCCGCGGCGCAGACACCCCAGGGCTTCCGTCGTGACGTGCTCGAGGCTGCGCTGCGGGACGCGGACGCGGATCACACCGATGACGCCGCGGCCGTGGCGTCCGCCGGTCACCCGGTCGCGACGGTGGAGGGGGACGCGGTGGCGTTCAAGATCACGACGGCCCCCGATCTCGACCGTGCTCGGGCGCTCCTCTCCGGGCGACCGTCGCCCGTCGCCGCGGCGACGCCGGCTCCGCGGGGGCCCCGAGTGGGCGTCGGGACCGACGTCCACGCGTTCGGCGGAGAGGGCGCGTTGTGGCTCGCGGGACTCGAGTGGCCCGGTGAGGTGGCCCTCTCCGGGCATTCCGACGGGGACGCGGTCGCCCACGCGATCGTCGATGCCCTGCTCGCCGCCGCGGGGCTCGGCGACATCGGAACGCACTTCGGGACGGACCGGCCCGAGTTCGCCGGCGCCCACGCCGATGCCTTCCTCTCGCACACCGTCGGGCTGCTCTCCGCCGCCGGGTGGCGGGTGGGCAACGTGTCGGTGCAGGTGCAGGCGAATCGGCCGCGCTTCGCCGCGCGACGCGTCGAGGCGGAACGGATCCTCTCCGCCGCGGTGGGCGCCCCGGTCTCCGTCAGCGCGACGACCACCGACGGTCTCGGCTTCACCGGGCGCAGCGAAGGTGTGGCTGCCTTCGCGACGGCGCTCGTGGTCCCCGCCTGAGCGCGCGTCTCAGAGGCGTCGTGTCATGAACGTCGACAGCGGGTCGGGGGCGTAGGGCGGGAACGCCGGGCACTCCTCGAACCCTTCACTGGCATACAGCCGACGCGCGGGGAGGAAGTCATCGGTACTGCCCGTCTCGAGCCAGAGGCTGCGGATGCCGCGCTCGTGGGCGTCCTCGACGATGTGTCGGAGGATCGCACGACCGATGCCCTGCCCGAGGAAGGCGTCGACCACGCGCATCGATTTCAGTTCCGCCCGGTCATCGCCCAGGTCTTTGCACGCGCCGATTCCCGCGAGCTCGTCGTCGACCCACGCCGACCACACCGTGATGCCGTCGGCGGTGAGGCCGTCGAGGTCGAGGGCGTGCACGCTCTCGGCGGGGGTGTTCTCGAGCATCCCCGCGAGGTGCGCGGCGGCCAGGGCGCGCGTGGCATCGGAGGAGAGGTCATCGGGACGGATCAGCAGAGGCACTCCGGCACCCTAGTCGGGGCGTGTTTCCGGCACGGGTCGCGCGCAGGGGCGGCCGGTAGGCTGAGAGGGTGACCGTTCGGCTGTATGACACGAAAGCGCAGGCTCTGCGCGACTTCGTCCCTCTCGACCCCTCGAACGTGACCCTCTACGTCTGCGGACCGACCGTGCAGTCCGGTCCGCACATCGGCCATGTGCGCGCCGCCCTCGCGTTCGATCTGCTCCGCCGCTGGCTCGAGCACCGTTTCGGGCGCGTCACCTTCGTGCGCAACGTCACCGACATCGATGACAAGGTGCTCGCCCACGCCACGGACGAGGAGCCGTGGTGGGCGCTCGCGTACCGCATGGAGCTCGAGTTCACCCGGGCCTATGCCGCCGTCGGCATCCTGCCCCCGACGTACGAGCCGCGGGCGACCGCCTCGGTGACGCAGATGCAGGAGCTCATCGCCGAGCTCATCGAGCGCGGGCACGCCTACGCCGCCTCGGGAGACGTCTACTTCGATGTGCGCTCGTGGCCCGCCTACGGCGAGCTGACGCGGCAGAGCCTGGATGCCATGGAACCCGCCGCCGACGCGGATCCCCGGGGTAAGCGCGACCCGCACGATTTCGCGCTGTGGAAGGGCGCGAAGCACGGCGAGCCCGCCTCGGCGACCTGGTCGTCGCCGTGGGGTGCGGGACGGCCCGGGTGGCACATCGAGTGCTCGGCAATGTCGCGCCGCTATCTCGGGCCCGAGTTCGACATCCACGGCGGGGGCCTCGATCTGCGCTTCCCGCACCACGAGAACGAGATCGCCCAGTCGACCGCCGCGGGCGACGCCTTCGCGCGGTACTGGGTGCACAACGGCCTGGTCACCGTCGACGGGCAGAAGATGTCGAAGTCGCTCGGCAACTTCACCCTGGCCGCCGACGTGCTCGCCGCACACGACCCCCGGGTCGTGCGGTACGCCCTCGCGGCGGCGCACTACCGCTCGAGCCTCGACGTGTCGGACAAGGCGTTCTCTGAAGCGGCGAGCGCGCTGGAGCGGATCTCGACCTTCCGCCAGCGCGTTCTGCGTGCCGCCGCGGCCGACCCGCTCGTCGTGGTGCCCGGCGAGGTGCCGGCGGACTTCGCGGCGGCGATGGACGACGACCTCGGTGTACCGCAGGCGATCGCGACCCTGCACGAGACCGTGCGCGCCGGCAATGCGGCCATCGACGGGGGAGACCTCGAGACCGCCGTCGCCGCTCACCGCGCGGTGGCGGCGATGCTCGGCATCCTGGGGCTGGATGCCGAGGAGCCGACCGGGGCGACGGGGTCGGTCGACGCGACCCTCGACGCTCTCGTGAACGAGATGATCGCGCAGCGCGCCCGCGCTCGCGCCGACAAGGACTGGGCAGCCGCCGACCGCATCCGCGATGCCGTCGCCGCCGCCGGAATCACGCTGGAGGACACTCCGGCCGGAACCAATTGGAGTATCGATGCCTAAGCCAGGACGCCCGGGAGCACGCAACCCCGGCAAGAAGAAGGGCCCTCTCAAGGGCACCGGCGGGCACTCCCGCAAGGCGCTCGAGGGGCGCGGCCCGACCCCGAAGGCCGAGGACCGCGCCTGGCACCCCGCCGGCAAGCGCAAGGCCGCCGAAGAGCGTTACGCCGCAGCGGGCGGGAAGGGGCGCCCCGGTGTGCGCGCGGTGGGCGGCAACCCCAACCGCAAGAGCCCCAAGGCCGCCGACGACACCGAGACGGTCACCGGCCGCAACTCGGTGCTCGAGGCGCTGCGGGCGAAGATCCCCGCGACGGCGATGTACATCGCCCAGCGCGTCGAGATGGACGACCGCGTCAAGGAGATGCTGTCGATCGCCACCAACCGCGGCATCCCCGTGCTCGAGGTCACCCGACCCGAGCTCGACCGCATGGCCGGCTTCGACGGCGTGCACCAGGGCGTCGCCCTGAAGGTGCCGCCGTACGCGTACGCGCACCCGCAGGATCTGCTCGAGAAGATCATCGACCGCGGCGAGGTGCCGCTGCTCGTGGCGCTCGACGGAGTGACCGACCCCCGCAACCTCGGCGCGATCATCCGCTCGACGGGCGCGTTCGGCGGCCAGGGACTGATCATCCCGCAGCGTCGTTCGGCGAGCGTCAACTCCGCCGCGTGGAAGACGAGCGCGGGAGCCGCCGCCCGCATCCCGGTCGCCCTCGCCGCGAATCTCACGGCGACGCTGAAGGAGTTCAAGAAGCAGGGTGTCTTCGTCCTCGGCCTCGACGGCGACGGCGACGTGTCGCTGCCCGACCTCGAACTCGCCGACCGTCCCGTCGTGATCGTCGTCGGCTCGGAGGGTAAGGGCCTGTCGCGCCTGGTCACCGAGACGTGCGACCAGGTCGTCTCCATCCCCATCTCCGCCGCCACCGAATCGCTGAACGCCGGTATCGCCGCATCCGTCGCCCTGTACCAGGTGTCGACGCTGCGCGGCACCGTCTGACCCGTCGAGAGGAACGCTCATGCCCCGCATCGCCGTCATCGGAGGCACCGGCTACGCCGGCAGCCACATCGTGACCGAGGCCGTCCGCCGCGGTCACACCGTCGTCTCCATCGCCCGCTCGGTCCCCACCGAGCGCGTCGAGGGGGCCACCTACCTCGAGGGCACCGTTCTCGACGTCCCCGGTCTCGTCGCCCAGCTCGAGGGCGTCGACGTGGTCGTGTCGGCCGCCGCCCCCCGCGGCGACATGGAGGGCAAGCTCCGCCCCGCCATCGCCGAACTCGTCACGGCTCTGCCCGAGAACGTCCGCGTGGGCGTGGTCGGCGGTGCCGGTGGATCGTTGGTCGCCGAGGGCGGCCCGCGCCTGATCGACACCGAGGGCTTCGCCGAGGAGTACAAGCCCGAGGCACGTGAGGCCATCGGCATCCTCGAGGACCTGCAGGCCGACGACACCGGGCGCGACTGGTTCTACGTGCACCCCGCGGGCGGCTTCGGCTCGTGGGCGCCGGGGGAGCGCACCGGCTCCTACCGCGACGGCGGCGACGTGCTCGTCGTCGACGACAAGGGCGACTCCTTCATCGGCGGGGCCGACTTCGCGGTGGCTGTGCTCGACGAGATCGAGAACCCCGCGCACTCGCGGGAGCGCTTCACCGTCGGGTACTGAGACCGCAGACCACCGAGGCCGTGGCATCCGGATCCTGATTCCGGATGCCACGGCCTCGGTCGTTCCGCCGGGGTGCCGCCCTATGCGCGAAATGACACGGGGATGACGAGGTGGTGCGTCAGACACTGTGAGCTCGACGCGATCGCGTGCCCTCGGCGGCGGGGGATGCGTGCGACACCGCCGCGTCTCAGACCAGGTCGCGCCAGTCGACGAGGTCGGTGTCGGTGGTCGGGACCTCGCCCGTCGCCGGAGCGTCGGCGTCGGACACCGTCGGAAGCGACATGGTGTCGGTCGGCGGGCCCATGACGGTCGCCTCGTCGCGGCGGTGGCGCAGGACGTCGTCGATGTAGGAGCTGACGACCTCGGCGAGGGGAACGGAGCGGCCCCGCGCCTGCGACATGTACCAGCGGTGCTCCAGCACCTGGTGGAACACCTCAGCGGGCTCGAGCTTGGCGCGCAGATCCCAGGGGATCGCCATGACGATCGGCTCGAAGACGCGCGTCAGCCACTCGTGGGCGACCATCTCCTCGTCGGCGCCGAGGCGCGAGACGCGCGCGCGGAACTCGTCGAGGTCGTTGAGCAGACGGCGGGCCTGGTTCTCCTCGACATCGAGACCCGTCAGCCGCAGGAGACGGCGTTGGTGGTGCCCGGCGTCCACGACCTTCGGCTGGATCGACACCTGCGTGCCGTCGCTGGCGGTGCGGATGGACATCTCGCCGATGTCGAAGCCCAGGGCGTTCAGGCGGTGCACGCGCTCGGTGATGCGCCACGACTCGTCGACCGCGAAGGTCTCCTTGTCGGTGAGGGCGCCCCACAGCGAGTGATACGAGGCGACCAGACCGTCGGCGATGGCGACGGCGTCCACCCCGCCCTCCAGGCGCCCGCCGGCTTCGAGGTCCATGATCTCGCCGGCGATGTTGGTGCGTGCGATGTCGAGGTCGTGCGCCCGCTGACCCGGGCTCAGGCGGTTGCCGTGGAGTTCGCCGGTCTCGGCGTCGACGAGGTAGGCGGCGAACTCGCCCGCGTCGCGCCGGAACAGGGTGTTCGACAGCGACACGTCGCCCCAGTAGAAGCCCACGTTGTGCAGCCGCACGAGGAGGACGGCCAGGGCGTCGACGAGGCGCGTCGCGGTGTGAGGGCGCAGGACCTGCGTGAAGAGCGCGCGATAGGGGAGCGAGAACTTAAGGTGCGCGGTGACCAGGGCCGCGGGCAGGGGGCGCCCCGAGGCGTCGGTGCGGCCCGCGATCACCGCGACGCGATCGACGCACGGGGCGTCGAGGCGGTCGAGGTTGCCGAGCATGTCGTACTCGCGACGGGCCATCTCCTCGGTCGTCTCCTTGATGGCCACGACGCGACCGGAGAGGTTCGCGAAGCGCACGAGGTGACGCGAGATGCCCTTCGGCAGCGCGACGATGTGGCTGCTCGGCCAATCGGCGAGGCTGGTCGACCACGGCAGCTGAAGAAGGCCCGGGTCGACGGTGCTGGCCGTGATGCTGAGCGATTCGGACACGGGTACCTCCGGGAAAACGGTGCGGCGCGCCCTCGACCCGACGAGGTCGGGAACGAGGACGCGCCGCGTCGGTGCGAGGGTCAGGCGGAGGCGATGGCCCGGTCGGTCAGGCGCTCGCCCGACTCGAGGTCGAACACGTGGACGTGTCCGGGAACCGGGGCCAGCACGACCGTCTCGCCCGCGTTGGGGTGACGACGACCGTCGACGCGCGCGACCAGGTCGGTGCGCTTGCCGTTGATGTCGGTGTGGCCGTAGAGGTAGCCGTCGGCACCGAGCTCCTCGACGAGGTCGACGACGACCGAGAGGCCGCGGCCGTCGGCCGGGGCGACCTGGATGTCCTCGGGACGCACACCGACGGTGACCTCGGAGCCGTGCGCCTTGCCGATGACGTCGGCCTCCACGGGGACGACGAGGTCGCCGAAGCGCACGCCACCCTCGGCGAGGTCGGCGGTGAAGAGGTTCATCGCGGGCGAGCCGATGAAGCCGGCCACGAAGACGTTCTTCGGGGTCTCGTACAGGTCGCGCGGCGTGCCGACCTGCTGGAGCAGGCCGTCCTTGAGGACCGCGATGCGGTCGCCCATGGTGAGGGCCTCGGTCTGGTCGTGGGTGACGTAGACCGTGGTGACCCCGAGGCGACGCTGGAGCGAGGCGATCTGGGTGCGCGTCTGGACGCGGAGCTTGGCGTCGAGGTTCGACAGCGGCTCGTCCATGAGGAAGACCTGGGGCTGGCGAACGATCGCGCGGCCCATGGCGACGCGCTGACGCTGACCACCCGAGAGGGCCTTGGGCTTGCGGGTGAGGTACTGCTCGAGGTCGAGGAGCTTGGCGGCCTCGAGGACGCGCGCGGCGCGCTCCTCCTTGCCGACGCCGGCGATCTTGAGCGCGAAGCCCATGTTCTCGGCGACGGTCATGTGGGGGTACAGCGCGTAGTTCTGGAAGACCATCGCGATGTCGCGGTCCTTCGGGGGCACGTCGGTGACGTCGCGGTCGCCGATGAGGATACGACCCGAGTTGACCTCTTCGAGGCCGGCGAGCATGCGCAGCGAGGTGGACTTCCCGCAGCCCGAGGGACCGACGAGGACGAGGAACTCGCCGTCTGCGACGTCGAGGTTCAGCTTGTCGACCGCGGGGCGGGTGCCGCCCGGGTACAGACGGGTTGCGTTGTCGAAGGTGACGGACGCCATGTTTTCTTCTCCTTCACCGGCAGGTACGTGCCGGACGATCCGTAGTGAATGGAATGAACGGGGGCGACCCCGTGCGCCCGACAGTGGACGCAGGGTCAGTATCGCACGTGTCTGGTCATTTCTCAGCCAGCCTCGTTAGCATCGTTGATCGTTCGCTCCACCCGCGCGTTCCCCCCGATTTCATGCGGCAGACGTTTATGCCCGGAAGGTTTCATGTCCCACGACCAGTCCCCGAACGTTCCCGCCGAACGCGACCGTCGCGAGGCGGTGCGTGAGAAGGCGCAGCAGGTCAAGGCGAAGCAGACGCGCTGGCGCATCGTGCGCCGATCGCTGCTGGGCGTCGGGGCCGTCGCGGTGATAGCCGTGGGTGCGGTCGGGGTCTCCGCCGCGCTGAACTCGCGCGAGGCGCGCTCGCAGGCCCTGCCCGACACCGCGACCGACGACGGTTTCATCGTGACCTCCGCGACGGGCGTCGCCGACCCCCTCGCCGATCAGACCGTCGACGGCAGCGCTGCGACGATGTCGACGGATGCCGCCCCCTCGCCCGCCGCGACTCCGGAACCGACCGGAACGGCCGCTCCGGTCGACATCCGCGTGTACGTCGATTACATGTCGACCGAGGCGCACGAGTTCCAGGCGGCCAACGCGACCCAGCTGTCGAAGTGGGTCGACGACGGCGCGGCGACCCTCACCTACTACCCGGTCGCCATGCTCACGTCGAAGTCGAACGGCACGAAGTACAGCCTGCGGGCCGCGGGCGCAGCGGCGTGCGTCGCGACCCACGCCTCGGACCGTTTCTTCGCCTTCAACCACGAGCTGCTGACCAACCAGCCCGCGGTGGACTCCGACGGCTACAGCGACCAGCAGCTCGCCGACATGGCCCAGGGCGCTGGCGTCAGTGACGTGGCGACCGTGCGCGACTGCATCGAAGACGAGACGTACACCTCGTGGGCGAAGGCCGCGACCGACCGCGCCATCAAGGGCCTGCCGGGTACCGACGGTCACGCGCTCACCGCGACTCCGACGGTGCTCGTGAACGGCACGGAGTACGTCGGCAACATGGACGACGCGAAGGAGTTCGCGCAGTTCGTGCTCACCGTCGACAGCAACGCGTACTACTCCACGGCCACTCCGACGCCCACCCCCTCGGCGACTCCCGCGGGTTGATCGCGTCGCGGCGACGCCGCATGTGTGGCATGACCGACGTATGAGATTCTGGTGACATGGACGACGAGCTCGAGGACTCCCCGCCGCGGCGATCCCGTGGTCAGTTGGCGGTGTGGGTCGAAGAGTTCCTCACCCAGGGTCACGCCGTGGCCGGCACCATCAAGGTCGTCGACCAGGAAGATGCCGACGGTCAGGACACCGGGCTGGTGGTCATGAACCTCCGCAACACCAAGGCGTCGATCTACATGCAGCCGCGCGGCTACGACGACCCCCTCTGGGAGGCGACGCTCACCGCGCGCCCCGATGACCTCACGCTCAGCCCCCATGACATGGCGAGCCTCGCCGCCGAATTGGTCATCGCCGGCAATCTCTGCTCCTTCCTGCAGTTCAAATCGCTGGAGTGGGATCGCCAGAGCGGGCGGCACGACTGAGGTCGTCGCGCGTCGTAGACTCGATCGCCGAGGCGCTGAGCGCCTCACGCCGGCTTGGCGCAATTGGTAGCGCACCGTACTTGTAATACGGGGGTTGCAGGTTCAAGTCCTGTAGCCGGCACGTCGCCCGTGACGATGAGGGACGCCGGCCGACGCCGCGGGGCTCAGGATCCGTGACGCGCGGTCCACTCCCGGAACGGCGCCGTCGCGTCATCCACCTCGATCTGCTCGGCGGGCAGCGCACGGTCCTCGGGAGCCTTCGTGTACTCGTCGTAGAACGACGCCAGCGTCATGAGCCGGTTGCCGTCCTCGTAGTGCTCGCCCTCCTGCTCGCGCGTGACGGCGAAGAAGAGACGGTCCGGCTGGGCGTAATACACGGCGCCCAGGCACATCGGGCACGGATAGGCCGTGACGTACATGTCGTGACCGGCCAGGTCGCGGATGCCCTTCTCGGCGGCCGCGCGGATGGCGCGGATCTCGGCGTGCGCGGTCGGGTCGCCGTCCTGGGCGACGTGATTGACCGCCTCGACGACGATCTCGCCGTCCTTGACGATGAGACACGCGAAGGGCTTGCCTCCGGCATCGACGTTCTCCTGCGCGCGCGAGACGGTGAGGGCGGACAGCTCCTGGTGGTTCATGGCTCGACGTTAGGCGTCCGGTCGTCCGGGGTCCGGGGCTGGGCGGCGGGGGAGAACCGTGCTAGCGCCGGCTCACGACAGGGCGTTCGCGAGCGCCACGAGGAAGACGCCCCCCGCGGCGACCGTGACCAGCCCCGCGAGCAGTGCACCGGCGATGGCGAGGGCGCGCAGGGGGCCGGGGCGGGTACCCGCCTCCCCGGCGAAGAGGAGTGCCGCGACGCCGACGACGAGCATGATGAGGTCTCCCACGAGACCGACCGGCGCCCACACGACGCTCGCCATCGCCGCCACCCCGGCGAGCAACGCCACGACATGGCGGACGTGGTTGCGGGGCGGGGCGGCTTCGGAGCTCATGAACGCGTTGTTCGTCAGCGCGGCCGCACGCGCAGCCACCGGGTCCCGTGCGCACCGAGGGTCACACCGGCTCCCAACCAGATCGGCGCGGACGAGACGAGGTCCAGCGCCTCGGGCGCCATGCCCGACAGGGTCAGCGCGTCGATCTCGACGGCCGAGTCGGCGACGTTGGCGAGGACGAGGACGGCGAATCCGTCGTCGCCCGGGCGGAGGAAGGCGACGACGGAGGGGACGTGGGCGTCGAAGGCGATCAGCTCGTTGCCGGAGAACTCCGGGGTCGCGCGGCGGACGTCGAGCAGGCGCGTGAGACGGGCGAACACGCGTCCGGCCGGGGTGTCGGCATCCCTCCGGTCCGCGTAGTTCTGCGCGGGACGGAAGGGGCGGTGCACCCATCGACTGTCGCCCGCCTCCTCCGGGCGGTCGGAATAGCCGTAGTCGTTGAGCTGGGCCACCTCGTCGCCGAGGTAGAGCAGCGGGATGCCGCCGGTGGACAGGGCCAGCGCGTGCGCGAGGATGACGCGGTCCTCGCCACCGGCGTCGCCCGCCTCGATCCCGGCGAGGGATGCCGTGGTGCCGGTGACGCGGGCGTCGCCCGTGCGGGGGTTCTCCTGGAACGGCACGCCGCGGGCGAAGGTGCCCTCGGCTCGGCCGACGTAGAAGTCGTTGAGGAAGCGGCGATGCGGGTGGCCGTCGATCCCGAGCTCGGCGGCATCCTCATCGGCGAAGGTCCACCCGATGTCGTCGTGGCTGCGTACGTAGTTGACCCAGGCCGTGCCCGCGGGCAGGGCGTGGCGGCGCTCGAGGGCCTGCTGGAGGAGGCGTCCGTCTCGGGTGGCTTGCGCCTCCCAGGTCAGCGCCATCTGCAGGGGGTTGTAGGAGATCTGGCATTCGTCGGGGGAGATGTACGACACGACCTCGTCGGGGTGCACGATCGCCTCCGACTTGAACAGCAGGCCGGGAGCGGCCATCCGCAGCACCGCGTTGAACGCCTGCAGCAGCAGATGCGCCTCGGGCAGGGACTCGCACGTGGTGCCGAGGCGCTTCCAGATGAAGGCCACGGCATCCATCCGCAGGATCTCCACACCCTGGTTCGCCAGGAACAGCATCTCGCCGGCCATGGCCTCGAAGACGGCGGGGTTGGCGTAGTTCAGGTCCCACTGGAAGTGGTAGAAGGTCGCCCAGATCCACCGGCCGTCGTCGAGCTGCACGAACGAGCCCGGGTGGTCGTCGGGGAAGATCTCGCGAGTGGTGCGCTCGTACGCGTCGGGCATCTCGCGGTCGGGGAAGATGAGGTAGAAGTCCTCGTACCCGCGCTCGCCCGCGACGGCCTTCTGCGCCCAGCGGTGCTCGTTGCTGGTGTGGTTGAAGATGAAGTCGACGACGAGCGAGATACCGGCCCGGCGCAGGTCGGCGGCGAGTTCGGCGAGATCGGCCATCGTGCCGAGCTTCGGGTTGACGCGGCGATAGCTCGAGACCGCGTAGCCGCCGTCGCTGTTGCCCTCGGGGCTCTCGAACAGCGGCATGAGGTGCAGGTAGGTCAGGCCGAGCTCGCGGAAATACGGGATGGAGTCGCGGATGCCGCTGAGTCCCCCGGCGTACCGGTCGACGTAGCAGACCCCTCCGACCATGCGCTCGCTCTCGAACCACTCCGGCTCGCTCTCTCGCGCGCGGTCGAGTGCTTTGAGGTCGGCGGGACGCGCCGCCCAGGAACGTCGGGCGAGGTCGACCATGGACGCCAGACGCTCGAAGCCGTCGGCGCGGTCGCCGTAGAGCTGGGCGAACAGGTCGTGGAGGCGGGGGAGATGCACCTCGGCGTTCGCCAGGAACTCGCGATCGACCTGGTCGGCGGCGAGGTCGGCGAGGATCGCGGAGACGTCGTGGGAGGTGCCTCGGAGCTGTGTCACGGGGGAAATCCTGACGCATCGGAGGGGATGGGGGCGACAACGACGTGGTCTCGATCTCGGCACGGATGCCGGGGTGCGCGGTACATCCTCTTCAAAACACGGGCGGTTGGGGGCGGCGTACCCGCGGCGAAGGGAGGGGCGAGTGATCCGGACGGGGGCCCGAGTTGACCCCTTTTGTTCCGTCTGTGTGGTACAAATTGTGCCAGTGGAAAGATACGAAAGGTGGGCGCACGATGATGGGCGAGATCGCAAGCATCGCGAGCAGGCTGTGGCAGGCGTCGCCGGCCGAGATCGGGTGGGGGCTGGCGTCGTCTCCGGTGGTGTGCGCCGCCGGAGCCGTCGTCCTCGCCCTCATCGTCGCTCGCGTCCGGCGGCGACCGGGCGGGGCGTCCGGCGCCGGCGCCGATCGCGAACGCGTCGCGCTCGGCGCGCTCGCCCTCATGGTGGGCGCGGCGTGGCTCGCCGACATCGTCCTGCGCGGGTACGTCTTCGACATGTCGGCGACCGTGTCGTGGTGGCGGTTCGCCGTCGCTCCTCTCATCGCAACCGGCGGCCTCGTCGTCCTGGGCGCATCGCTGCGTGCCGGAGGGGCGCGGCGCGCGGTCGATGCCCTCTCGGTGACGCGGCGCACCTGGACGACCTTCGGGCCGCGTCGCGAACTCGTCGCGCTCGTCGCGCTCGCCGCCCTCACCGGGGCGATCGTCGTGGTGTTCGGGACCACGGCGATGTCGCTCGAACCGGGGGTCAGCGCTCACGTCGCCTTGGACGCCCCCAACACCGCGTACGCACCCGTCGTTCTGCCCTTTCCCGGGTGGGCCTACGGCATCCCCACGATCTCGGCCCTCGTGCTCGTGATCGCGGCGACCGTCTTCGCGCTGCATCGGAACAGCGTCCGTCCCTTCCGTGGGGGCCTCGGGTGGGACGAGGAGAGCTCTCGACGCGCGATGACGGCCCGCGGGCTGGTCGCCGTCGCTCTCGCGGCGACGCTCCTGGCGCTGGCGGGTCTGCTGCGCATGGCGCGGGCGGCCGTCCTCACGTCGATGACGTTCGCCGACAGCGGGGAGACCGTGAACGTCTCCGTCCCGCACGAGGATCTCATCGTTCTCGGCGGGATGCTCGCGCCCGTGCTCGAGATCAGCGGGATCGTGGTGCTCGCGCTCCTCGTCATCCGCGCGAGCGAGCTCGTCGTGCCCGGCCGGCGCCTCGCCCGGACCGCGGGGAGCGCGGCGTGAGGACTCCGACTCCGGACGACGTCGTCGAGCCCGCCTCGACCGATGACCTCCACCGCTTCTTCCGCGGGCTGATCGTCTCGGGGCGGCTCGGCGCCGGGGAGAAGCTGCCGACGGTGCGTCAAGCCGCCGTCGACTTCGGTGTGGCGCCGGGAACGGTGCAGAAGGCGTATCGCGCCCTCGAGGCCGACGGTCTCACCGTGAGCAGGGTGGGATCGGGAACCCGGGTCGCCCCCGGGGTGGCCGCGCTCTCGGCCGATCTCGCGCGACGCCTCCGGTCGATCGCCGATGCGGCGGCGGCGGAGGGGGTCGATCTCGAGACGCTGATCGACGTGTTGCGCACCATGTCGGAGGACGTCCGTTCCGCGTGACCTATCGGCGCGCGTCGGCCGCGACCGGCCGTCCCCTACGATCGACCGTGGCCCCCGAGCGGGGGAACGAGGGGAGAGCGGTGGCGGAGCGCGGATCGGTCGGCCTCGCCGTCGCCGGAGCGGTGCTCATCGGCGCCCTCACGGCCCTCCAGGCCCGCATCAACGGCACGCTCGGGGCGGAGATCGGTGACGGGTTCGTCGCGGCCGCGATCTCGTTCGGGTCGGGGCTGGTCATCCTCATCGCGCTGTCGGCCCTGGTTCCGCAGGGTCGCCGCGGATTCGAGCGCCTCGTTTCCGGCATCCGATCGCGAACGATCCCCGCGTGGACGCTGCTGGGCGGTCTTGCGGGAGCGTTCACCGTCGCGAGTCAGGGGCTGACGGTGGCGACCATCGGAGTCGCCCTCTTCACGGTCGGTTTCGTCGCCGGGCAGACCACCGGGGGGCTCGTGCTGGACCGCGTCGGCTTCGGGCCGGCGGGCGTCGTGCCCGTCACGGTGCGACGCGTCATCGGCGCGCTCCTGGCGATCGCCGGGGTCGTGGTGTGCCTGTCGGGGGATGCCATCGGCGGTGTGCCGCTCTGGATGCTCATCGTTCCGGCGATCGCCGGAGCGGGCGTCGCCTGGCAGCAGGGGACGAACGGGCGACTGCGCGTGCGCGTGGAGAGTCCGCTGACGGCGACGCTGGTGAATTTCATCGGCGGCACCGTGGTGCTGCTCGTGGCCGCGTTCGTGCACGTCGGCGTCGTGGGCGCTCCCCGCGCCGTGCCGACGGAACCGTGGCTCTACGTCGGCGGGGCCGTCGGCGTGGTCTACATCTTCCTGTCGGCGGTGGTCGTGCGCCGCACGGGCGTGCTGCTGCTGGGTCTCGGGTCGGTGGTCGGCCTGCTCACCACCTCGGTGCTGCTCGACGCCCTCTGGCCCGCTCCCGCCGCGCCCGCCACCCCGGTGGCGCTTCTCGCTGCGGCCGTGGCGATCGCCGGGGTCGCCGTGGCCGCCGTGCCGTGGAGGCGCCGGAGCCGCTAGGAGCGTTCCCCCGGACGCGGCCCGACACGTCGGCCGTTCGCGCCGCTCACGCCGCGCGCCCGCGGCGCGTTCATGCCCCGCCGGAGACACGACGACGCCGCCGACCGGAGTCGGCGGCGTCGAGGCCGTGTCGCTTTCGCGTCAGAGGCGAGCTTCGTCGACCTTTCGTTTCTTCTTGCCCCCCGGCATGCGCGAGAGGTGCTTCGCGGCATCCACCGTCTTGCGCCGGACCGGCCGCGACATCTTCGGCTTGCCGCCGACGTAGAGCCAGCCCAGCAGCACCTCGTGCTTCGCCAGGCCGTGAGCCTTCGCCAGCACCTTGTGGCGGGTGTTGTCGTCGGTGCGCCAGAACACCCCGAACCCCGCCTCGTCGAGCACGAGACTCAGCATGTGGGCGACACCGGATGCCACGGCCTCCTGCTCCCACGAGGGGATCTTCTTCGAGCCGAGATCGGCCACGACCGCGATGATGAGCGGAGCGCGCCGGGGCTTGGAGGAATACCCCTTCTTGCCGTCGGCCTTGTTCAGCGCACGCGCGAGGAGGTCGCGATCCGCACCGCGGATCTCGATGAGGCGCCACGGTTTCAAGCTCTTGTGATCCGCGACGCGACCGGCCGCGGCGACGAAGGCCTCGAGCTCGGGACCGGTCGGGGCGAGGTCGGTGACCTTCGACCACGACCGACGGTCGCGCATGGCTTCGAGGGCGCTCATGCTCCGTCGGCGGGGGAGTCGGCCGGGGTGAAGTTCAGCGACAGCGAGTTCATGCAGTACCGGTCGCCCGTAGGTGTGCCGAAGCCGTCGGGGAAGACGTGTCCCAGGTGCGAGCCGCAGTTGGCGCACCGCACCTCGGTGCGCTGCATCCCGTGGCTGTTGTCGTCGATCAGCTCGACCGCTTCGGGCCGCACCGACTCGTAGAAGCTGGGCCATCCGCAGTGCGAGTCGAACTTGGTGCCGCTCTGGAACAGCTCGTTGCCGCACGCGGCGCAGGTGTAGAGGCCGGCGCGGCTCTCGTCGAGCAGCTCACCGGTCCAGGCGCGCTCGGTTCCCGCCTGGCGCAGCACCGCGTACTGCTCGGGGCTGAGCTCGGCGCGCCACTGGTCGTCGGACTTGTCGACGGCGTAGGTCATGTGTTCTCTCCTTCGTCTGCTCCCATTGTCTCGTGCCCGGCGCCGACCGGGTCGTGCTGCGATGATTCGTGAGTGGATCAGGATGCCGTGGATGCCGTCGTCGAACGCTACGGACGGTTCGCCCGCGATGAGGCGCCCGGCCGATCCGCGGTCTACGAGGCCTGGGCGCATCGCGTGGCGGAGGATCCGACGGTCGCTGCGGCGCTCGTGCCGATTCCCGAGACCCGCCGTCAACCCCCGCTCGTCTTCGCGGTGATGCGCGTGCAGGGGGCGCCGATGGACGACGTCGACGCGTGGGCCCCATGGGTCGTCGCACACGCCGACGAGATCGCCGCGCAGTGCCGGGTGCGCAGCGTGCAGACCAACGAGCCGCTCCGGTGTGCCGCTCTGCTGCCGGCGCTCGCCCGCATCGACGGTCCGATCGCGCTGCTCGAGGTCGGTGCGAGCGCCGGGCTGTGCCTGTACCCCGACCGGTACTCGTACCGCTACCGCCGAGGCGACGAGCTCATCGCCCTCGACCCGGTCGACGGCCCCTCGACGGTCGAGCTGCACAGCGACCTCACCGGCGACCCCGTCCTTCGGATGCCCGAGATCGTCTGGCGGGCCGGGATCGACCTCAACCCGCTCGACGCCCGGGACGCGGATGACCGGGCGTGGCTCGAGGGGCTCGTGTGGCCGGGGGAGGAGGGGAGACGTGAGCGCATCGTCGCCGCTCTCGACATCGCCGCCGTCGATCCGCCGCTCCTGGTCTGCGGCGACGGCGCGGACGCCCTGCCGGCGCTCGCCGCGCAGGCCCCGGCCGACGCCACGCTCGTGGTCACGACGCCGGGCGTTCTCGCGCACGTACCGCGCGCTCGGCGCGGGGCGGTCATCGACGCCGCCCGCACCGCGGGACGCTGGGTGACGCTCGACGCCCCCGCCCTCCACGACGGATGGACGGGAACACCGGGCGTGAAGCGGGGCGGATTCGCCCTGGCGCTGGACGGGGAGGTGCTGGCCGAGGTGGATCCACTCGGCGCGTGGGTGGCGTGGCATCCGGGAGGGGCGTCGTCGGCGCAGTAGCGTGGCGCCGTGCCTCTTTCGGACCGTGACCTCGCCTTCCTCGCCTTCGAGGGTGAATGGCGGCGCCACGCGGGTGCGAAGGAGGAGGCGATCCGGGCGGAGTTCGACCTCACGCCGGCGCGCTACTACCAGCTGCTGGGGCGGTTGATCGACACCCCCGACGCCCTCGCGCACGACCCGATGCTCGTTCGCCGTCTGCGGCGGCGACGCGACGACGCAGTGGCGCAGCAGCGCGCCCGGCTGGGTCGGACGGCGGCCCGCTGACGGGGTGCTCAGGCGTCGACCGATAGCATCGTCCAATGGCCAGATCGACCTTCCCTCGGGATCGCTTCGACGACCTGCCCGATTCCACCGGCCGGGTCGGGGCGCACCGGGCCGAGCGACCGCGCACGCGCGGATGGATCGTGTTCCTGTGGGCGGCCATCGCCACGCTCGTGCTCATCATCGTGGGCATCTTCGGGTCGCTCGTGGCCTCGGGCCGCATCAGCCTCGGCGCCGATGACGCACCGGTCCCGACCGTGTCGGCAGAACCGACCGAGGCCGTCGTCGTCGACACCTCGTACTCCGTGGTGGTGCTGAACGGCACGGGCCAGGACGGCCTCGCCGCGACGGTGCGCGATCAGATCGTGGCGGCGGGGTGGGCCGGTGACACCGTCGAGACGGGGGACTCCGACTCCACCGATTTCGCGCAGACCACGATCTACTACCTGCGCGACGGCGACGAGGCGGCGGCGCGGGGCCTCGCGCAGACCATCGGCGGCGCCGAGGTCGCGCAGAGCGACTTCCTGCAGCCGACCGACGACCCGAACACCCCCGACGACGAGAGTGCCGTCAAGCGACTCGTCGTGGTGATCGGCCTCGACCGCGCCGCCGGCGCGACCCCCTCCGCCACCGCGCAGTGACCCTCTCGCGCCGCGTGTTTCCGCGGCGTAACAAGTTGGGGGCACGCGCGTCAACAATGGCCGGAGGGGCCGGTTCGGCGGCATCCGGCGTGCTTACGATGACCGAGTCATCCAGCAACAGGAGATTCGCATGACGCAGGGCACCGTCAAATGGTTCAACGCCGAGAAGGGCTACGGGTTCATCACCGTGTCCGATGGGCAGGACGTGTTCGTCCACTACTCGAGCATCGAGATGTCGGGATTCCGCGTCCTCGAGGAAGGCCAGACGGTCGAATTCACCGTCGGCACCGGTCAGAAGGGCCCGCAGGCGGAGTCCGTGCGACTGGCCTGATCCGCTGGCTCGAACGCCGTGGCATCCCGCACCGGGATGCCACGGCGTTCGTCGTCTCACGGACGGCGTCGCGGCTTGCACTCCCCAGGGGCGAGTGCCAGAATGAGTTAGCACTCGCTTTCGTCGAGTGCCAAAATCTGGAAGTCACCCGTCCGGGAGGGACGACACACTTATGGCAAAGATCATCGCTTTCGACGAAGAGGCCCGTCGCGGTCTCGAGCGCGGCCTCAACACGCTGGCCGACGCCGTCAAGGTGACCCTGGGCCCCCGCGGTCGCAACGTCGTGCTCGAGAAGAAGTGGGGCGCCCCCACGATCACGAACGACGGTGTCTCGATCGCCAAGGAGATCGAGCTCGACGACCCGTACGAGAAGATCGGCGCCGAGCTGGTCAAGGAGGTCGCCAAGAAGACCGACGACGTCGCGGGTGACGGCACCACCACCGCCACCGTTCTCGCCCAGGCGCTCGTGCGCGAGGGCCTGCGCAACGTCGCCGCCGGCGCAGACCCCATCTCGCTCAAGAAGGGCATCGAGAAGGCCGTCAAGGCCGTCACCGACGAGCTGCTCTCCTCCGCCAAGGAGGTCGAGTCCAAGGAGCAGATCGCCGCCACCGCGTCGATCTCCGCCGCCGACCCCGCGATCGGCGAGCTCATCGCCGAGGCCATCGACAAGGTGGGCAAGGAAGGCGTCGTCACCGTCGAGGAGAGCAACACCTTCGGCACCGAGCTCGAGCTCACCGAGGGCATGCGCTTCGACAAGGGTTACATCAACCCCTACTTCGTCACCGACCCCGAGCGTCAGGAAGCGGTCTTCGAAGACCCGTACATCCTGATCGCCAACCAGAAGATCTCCAACATCAAGGACCTTCTGCCGATCGTCGACAAGGTGATCCAGGAGGGCAAGGAGCTCCTCATCATCGCCGAGGACGTCGAGGGCGAAGCGCTCGCGACCCTGGTGCTGAACAAGATCCGCGGCATCTTCAAGTCGGTCGCCGTCAAGGCTCCCGGCTTCGGCGACCGCCGCAAGGCGCAGCTGCAGGACATCGCGATCCTCACCGGCGGCCAGGTCATCACCGAAGAGGTGGGCCTCAAGCTCGAGAACGCGACCGTCGACCTGCTCGGCCGTGCGCGCAAGGTCATCATCACCAAGGACGAGACCACGATCGTCGAGGGTGCCGGTGAGTCGGAGCTGATCGAGGGTCGCGTGACCCAGATCCGCCGCGAGATCGAGAACACCGACAGCGACTACGACCGCGAGAAGCTGCAGGAGCGCCTCGCGAAGCTCGCCGGTGGCGTCGCCGTCATCAAGGCCGGTGCCGCGACCGAGGTCGAGCTCAAGGAGCGCAAGCACCGCATCGAAGACGCCGTGCGCAACGCCAAGGCCGCCGTGGAAGAGGGTGTCGTCGCCGGTGGTGGCGTCGCGCTCATCCAGGCCGGCAAGAACGCTCTCGCCAACCTCGAGCTCTCGGGCGACGAGGCGACGGGTGCGAACATCGTCAAGGTCGCCATCGAGGCTCCGCTCAAGCAGATCGCGCTCAACGCCGGTCTCGAGCCCGGCGTCGTCGCGAACAAGGTGTCGGAGCTCCCCGTGGGCCACGGCCTGAACGCCGCGACCGGCGAGTACGGTGACCTGTTCGCACAGGGCATCATCGACCCCGCCAAGGTGACCCGCTCGGCTCTGCAGAACGCCGCGTCGATCGCCGGTCTGTTCCTCACGACCGAGGCCGTCGTCGCCGACAAGCCCGAGAAGGTGGCCGCTCCCGCGGGCGACCCGACGGGTGGCATGGACTTCTGATCCACGCCTGACGCCTGAGAACGCCCCCTCCTCCGGGAGGGGGCGTTCTTCGTTCCGGTGGGTCGGGTGGCTCGTGCTCACACGTGAACGGGGGCGCCTCGACCGCTCGAGGCGGTGCGTCGACGAACGCCGCCGCCGAGCCCGCTTTCGCTCGCGCGAGCGCTCGAGCCCGACCGCTCGAGGCGGTGCGTCGACGAAAGCCGCCGAGCCCGCTTCCGCTCGCGCGCGAGCGCTCGAGCCCGCCGCGTGTCCTTCCGGCGTGCTGCAAATCGCTTCGCCCACGTCGCGGGGCGAACACGCGGCGTGATCTGCCGACGGGGGCCCGCTCACGTGATCCCGACCGTCGGGAGAGGGGCGAGTGTCTCAGGCCTGGGTGTCAGGCCGGTGATCGTCGGGGAGGCGCTCGAGCGGCTGCGTCTCGATCAGCGCATGCTCCGCGGCGTCGCGACGATCGGCCAGCGGAAGAGACACCCGGAACGTCGCGCCCCCGCCGGGGGTGTCGACGACCTCGACCGTGCCGTGCAGCAGATCGACGATGGATGCCACGATCGACAGACCGAGGCCGGATCCGCCGGTCTCGCGCGTGCGTGAGGTGTCGGCGCGCCAGAAGCGCTGGAAGATCTGGTCGCGGATCTGCTCGGGAACGCCCTCGCCGTGGTCGATGATCTCGATCCAGCCCATGTCGTTCTCGGCATCCACTCCCACGCGCAGCCCGATGGGGGAGTCGTCGGCGGTGAATCGACGCGCGTTGCCCAGGAGATTCGCCACCACCTGACGCACCTTGTTCTCGTCGCCCAGCACGATCGGGGCCAGCCGCGGCGTGGGACGCATCGCTCCGGCCGGCGGGGCGGCCGGCTCGGTCGTCGGTGCCTCCCCGGTCGTCGTGGCGGGATCGGTGCCGTCCTTCTGGCGGCGGCGCAGGCGCGACAGCGTGGCTCCGGCGATCGCCATGGCCGACGTGGTGGGAGCCGTGCGCCGTCGCGTCGCGGCCTCGGCGGGGTGTCCGCCCGAATCGAGCAGTGGATCGAGGGTGATCGTGGGCAGCACGAGCGGACCGCGAGAGGTGGTGTCGTCGACCGTGACCTCGCGCTGGGGCGAGGTCACCCGCAGGTCGAGGGCGGCGTCACGGGCGATGGGACGCAGGTCGAGCTCGGTGATCGAGACGTCACGGCGCTCGTCGAGGCGGGCGAGCGCGAGGAGATCCTCGACGAGCGCCCCCATGCGGATCGCTTCCTTCTCGATGCGCTCCATCGACTGCGCCACGTCCTCGTCGGAGCGGATCGCGCCCATGCGATAGAGCTCGGCATAGCCGCGCATCGTCACGAGCGGAGTGCGCAGCTCGTGGCTCGCGTCACCGATGAACCGGCGCATCTGCCGCACGGTGGCATCCCGTTGCCCGAGGGCGCCGTCGATGCGCGCGAGCATGGCGTTGATGGCGGTCTTGAGCCGCCCCACCTCGGTGTCGGGCACGATGTCGGTGAGGCGCTGGCTGAAATCGCCCGCGGCGATGTCCATCGCGGTCGTCTCGACCTGGCGCAGGTTGCGGAAGGCGAGGGTCACCAGCCACCTCGTGAGCAGGGCCGTGGCGATGAGGATGAGCAGCGCGACGAACGCGTAGATGCCGACGTACGCGGCGACGATGCGGTCGGTGGGCGCCAGGGGCTGCACGACCATCTGCGTGTAGACGCCGGGGTTGCCCGGCACCTGCAGGACGCCGACGCGCGCGAGGAAATGCGCTCCGGAGTCCGGGTCCTCCAGCTCGATGCGTCGGTCGATCTGGCCGTACGTCTGCTCGACGGTGAAGGTGTCGGGCAGCTGCGGCAGCGCCTTCGACGAGGTGCCGTTGTAGAACGCCTCGCGTCGGCCGTCAGGACCGTAGACCACGACCATCGACCCGATCTGCGGGGCGTTCTCGACCTGCGTGAACTCGATGCCGCCGTCGACCGGTGTCGTGGTGAAGATGCTGTTGGCGATGCTGCCCGCCGCCTGCTGGGCCAACTGCTCGTCGAGGTTGTTCACCAGCGTGGTGCGCAGGAACACCATGGTGCCGATGCCCGCGGTGAACAGACCGATCGCGAGCAGCGCGACGGTCACACCGGTGACCTTGGTCCGAAGGCTCAGACCCCGCCACCAGCGCGTCAGGGCATCGTCGGAGGGCGACAGGACGGATGCCTTCCGCTCAGGCGCTCTTGCCCGACTTCAGCATGTAGCCGAAGCCGCGCTTGGTCTGGATGAGCGGCTCGGAGGAGTGCGGATCGATCTTGCGACGCAGGTACGAGATGTAGCTCTCGACGATGCCGGCGTCGCCGTTGAAGTCGTATTCCCAGACGTGGTCGAGGATCTGGGCCTTCGACAGCACGCGGTTGGGGTTGAGCATGAGGTAGCGCAGGAGCTTGAACTCCGTGGGGCTGAGGTCGATCGAGACGTCGCCGACGCTGACGTCGTGGGTGTCCTGGTCCATCGTCAGCTCGCCGGTGCGGATGATCGACTCCTCGTCGGCCTGCATCGTGCGGCGGAGGATCGCCTGGATGCGGGCGACGATCTCATCGAGGCTGAAGGGCTTGGTGACGTAGTCGTCGCCACCGGCGTTCAGACCCTCGATCTTGTCCTCGGTCTCGTCCTTCGCGGTGAGGAAGAGGATGGGGGCGGTGTAGCCCGCACCGCGCAGCCGCTTGGTGACGCTGAAGCCGTTCATGTCGGGCAGCATCACGTCGAGCACGATGAGGTCGGGTTCTTCTTCGAGCACGGCCGAGATCGTCTGCGCGCCGTTGGCCACGGCTCGCACCTGGAAACCGGCGAAGCGCAGGCTCGTGATGAGCAGGTCGCGGATGTTCGGTTCGTCGTCCACGACGAGGATGCGAGGAGCTGTCATCCCCTCATTATCGTGATCCGACCCCGCAATGTCCTGGATATGGAACGGAAAGCCGCGTGCTGGTATGCGTCAGGCGGCCGCGGCGTCGATCCCGTCGGCATCCAGGATCGTGTAGGCGTAGCCCTGCTCGGCGAGGAAGCGCTGACGGTTCTGGGCGAAATCCTGGTCGACGGTGTCGCGCGCGATGAGGGTGTAGAAGCTCGCCGTGTGGTTCGACTGCTTGGGTCGCAGCAGACGTCCGAGGCGCTGCGCCTCCTCCTGCCGCGAGCCGAACGAGCCCGACACCTGGATCGCGACGGACGCCTCGGGGAGGTCGACCGAGAAGTTCGCCACCTTCGAGACGACGAGCAGCGGGATGCTGCCGTCGCGGAAGCCCTGGAACAGTTCCTCGCGCTCGGGGATCGGGGTGGCGCCGGTGATCTGCGGGGCGTTCAAGGCCTCGGCGAGCTCGTCGATCTGATCGAGGTACTGCCCGATGACCAGCACGCGCTCACCCGGATGCCGCTGCACCAGGCGACGCGTGACGTCGATCTTCGCGGGGGCGGTGGCGGCGAGGCGATAGCGGTCCTCGTCGGCC
This sequence comes from Microbacterium sp. NPDC007973, assembly GCF_042958465.1. NCBI lineage: Bacteria > Bacillati > Actinomycetota > Actinomycetes > Micrococcales > Microbacteriaceae > Microbacterium > Microbacterium sp. NPDC007973. Next base: position 197,334 of record NZ_JBIBJJ010000004.1, on the reverse strand, counting down.
GCGGCGGCGTACTCGAGGCGCTCGTCGGCCGGGAGGTCGATGCGCACCTCGTAGCAGGCGGCCGGGGAGATGAAGCCCTGGGCCTCGATCTCCTTCCACGGCGCGTCGAAGCGCTTGGGGCCGATGAGGCTGAACACGTCGCCCTCGCGTCCGTCCTCGCGCACGAGCGTCGCGGTGAGGCCGAGGCGACGGCGCGCCTGCAGGTCGGCGGTGAGCTTGAAGACCGGGGCGGGGAGGAGGTGCACCTCGTCGTAGAGCACGAGGCCCCAGTCGAGGGCGTCGAGCAGGGCGAGGTGGGCGTACTGGCCTTTCCGCTTGGCGGTGAGGATCTGGTACGTCGCGATGGTGACCGGCTTGATCTCCTTCGCCTGACCGGAGTATTCGCCGATCTCGTCGGGGGTCAGGGTCGTGCGCCGCAGCAGCTCGTCGCGCCACTGACGGGCGCTGACGGTGTTGGTGACGAGGATGAGGGTCGTCGTGCGCGTGTCGGCCATCGCCCCCGCGCCCACGAGCGTCTTGCCGGCGCCGCAGGGGAGCACCACGACGCCGGACCCGCCCTCGGAGAACGAGTCCACCGCCTGACGCTGGTAGGGGCGCAGGCTCCACCCGTCTTCGGCGAGGTCGATCGGGTGCGGGGTGCCGGGGGTGTATCCGGCGAGGTCTTCGGCGGGCCAGCCGATCTTCAACAGCTCCTGTTTGATGTGACCGCGTGCCCATGCGTCGACGAGGTAGCTGTCGGGGCTGGGATGCCCGATCAGCAGGGGAGCGATGCGCTTGTTGCGCGAGACCTCTCCGAGGACGGCGGCATCCGTCGACCGCAGGACGAGGGCGCCCTCGTCGTTGCGCTCGATGACGAGGCGCCCGTACCGGTTGACCGTCTCGCGGATGTCGGTGCTGACGGATGCGGGGACGGGGAAGCGCGACCACCTGTCGAGCGTCTCGAGCATCGCGTCGGCGTCATGGCCGGCCGCGCGGGCGTTCCACAGGCCCAGCCGCGTGATGCGGTAGGTGTGGATGTGCTCGGGTGCGCGCTCGAGCTCGGCGAAGACCGCGAGCTCGTGCCGCGCCGTCTCCGCCTGGGGGTGCGCGACCTCGAGGAGGACGGTGCGGTCGCTCTGCACGATCAAGGGGCCGTCAGACATAGCGTTCGAGTCTACCGGGGTCGCGGGCGGCCCGGCGTCCCCTGGTCTCAGTCGACCGGGGCGACCCCGTCGATGTGCGAGAGGGGGAGCGTGCGCTCGACGTCGGCCGCGCGGTCGCGACCGCGCAGGCGTCCGCCGCCGAGACCCGTCGCCTCGAGCCGGAACACGCGCGCCGACCCGTCGGGCAGCCGCACGGTCACGTCGACCACGGCGCGGGCGCGGACCGCGTGATCGAGCTCGCGCTCGAGCCACGCGGCATCCGAGTCCTGGGCGCCGGTGCGCAGGCGTTCCAGGAGCGGGGCGTAGAGCTCGTCGGGGTCGGATGCCGGCTGCTCGGCACCGGCGAGCTTCGCGCGCTCGAGAGCGCGGGGGCGGCCGTCGGCATCGACGGCGACAGCGGGATAGTGCGCGTCGGTGAGGGCCCAGAACACGACGTCGGCCGAGACGTGGGAGACGAGGTCGTCGCCGTCGTCGCGCGCCAGGGCGATCGAGCGCAACGACTGATCGACCTCCATCGAGCGTCGCAGGGTCTCGTCGTCGGTGGTCACGCGCGTGAGAGAGGTGTCGGCATCGACGCCCACGCGCACGCGGCCGTGCTCGGCGGAGGTGCGTTCGATGACGTACGCGAGAGGCTGCGGCAGGCCCGTGAGGGAGATCTCCGTGAGGAAGCTCCGGAGCGACTCCGCGGTCTCGCCCGCGGTGATCGCCGCGCCCACCGTGCCGGCGCTGAAGCGGTAGCTCGAGGCCTGAGCGCGGGACTCGCGCGCGGCCATCGTGCGCAGCCGTACGTCGAGGTGGGGCGCCAGTGGACCCGGCGCGATCGCGGTCAGGTCGTTCTGCAGGTAGACGCGGTCGACCTCGGGGGGCAGCAGCTCTTCCAACGCGGAGGTGTCGAGCTCGCCGCCGGCCGCGAGGGGGGCCGCCCAGGGCGCCACGCGTCCCGCCGCGTCGAGCAGGCCCCAGCGCACCAGCCGCCGGATCCACAGCGTCGCGCGCTCGGGCCCCTCGGGGTCGAAGGGGGTGGCGTCGGCCCAGCGCTCGCTGGGGATCCAGCCTCCGTCATCCGCGCGATACGCGCGGGGGAGAGCATCGCGCAGGGCCACGGCCGTGCGGCTCCAGCGCTCGAGGGTCGGCAGGCGCAGCCATTCGCGGCCCCGGGGCGAAACGAGCCACGCCCGGTCGTTCGCGCCCAGGAGGCCGACGTCGGAGGCGAGGCCGACCAGCAGGTCTGCTTCGGCGGCGGTGGTCACCGCCCCCGCGTCGACGAGCCGTCGCCGCTCCGTCGCGCCGAGCGACCCCGACCCGATGCGGCCGAGGGGGGACTCGAGCGTGAGCATGAGGATGTCGGCGACGGAGGCAGCGTTGGTGAAAGCGGCCTCCGCCGCTGCCGAGGCCGTCTCGGCGGCCGGGGCAGGCGTCGTCGCGGACGGGGCCGCGGGCAGTCCGTCGGGAAGCGCCTCACGCGCCGCGCTCGCGACGGTCGGGAACGGGATGCCGTCGTCGCCGACCAGGGCGCGCGCAATCAGCGCGTCGCGCGCGGCGCCGGTCGCCGGGGTACCGGCGACGGCGTCGAGCAGCGCGACCGCCTCGTCGCGCGTGAGGGCGGGCAGCTCGCGAGCGACCGAGGCCGGATCGAGAAGCGCCTCGGCGGCGTCGAACATGTCGCGCCAGGCGCTCGAGGGCGCGACGTGCCGCCCCGCGAACAGGCGTGCGAGAGAGGCGTCGTCGCGCGCGCCCAACGAGACCGCCAGTGCGCGTTGTGCGGAGGTCTCGGGCACGTCAGCGGGCCTTGTTGGCCCGCGCCCTTCGGGCGAAGCTCATGATGAGCACGGCCAGCAGGCACGCGAACGCGACCGGTGGGGCGATGTAGACGATGACCCCGATCGTCGGCCAGATGCCCGAGCCCATGTCGGCTCCGGAGCTGGAGCCCACGATGATCGCGAAGAAGCACACGATCGACAGCACGAGGAGTCCCAGCGACATGAACGCCAGGATGCGGTCGATACGTCGGACGGGAACGTCGTCGCCCGGCGTGCTGCCGCCGGTGGTGCGGGTGCTCATCGCGCTCAGCCTACTGCCTGGCGCCGGTGTCGTAGGCTGGAAGACCGGGATCCGCTCGGTTCCCGCGTTCCGCCGCGCGTTCGCGCACATATCCAGCGAGGTGTCCATGCCCACCGGCAAGGTCAGGTTCTACGACGACGAGAAGGGCTTCGGCTTCATCAGCACCGATGACGGCCAGGACGTGTTCCTGCACGCCACGGCTCTGCCCGCCGGGACCCCCGCTCCCAAAGCCGGAACGCGCCTCGAGTTCGGCGTGGCCGACGGCAAGCGCGGACTGCAGGCGCTGTCGGTCCGCGTGCTGGACGCTCCGGTGAGCCTGTCGAAGCGGTCGCGCAAGCCGGCCGACGACATGGCGATCATCGTGGAGGACCTCGTGAAGCTCCTCGACGGCATCGGCGGCGACCTGCGTCGCGGTCGCTACCCCAACGGCCCGCACGCACAGAAGATCGCCGCGGTCCTGCGCAAGGTCGCCGATGACTTCGAAGCCTGAGCAGGGTGAGCCCTCGCCGGTCGCCGACGAGCGGCTGACCGGCGCGCACGATCTCGCCCTCGCGGCCCTGCACGAGATCACCGCGGCCGACACCGTCGGCCCCGCCGCGGGATACACCCTCGAAGACGACGGCGTCGTCTCGCTTCGTTTCCACACGCGCCTGTCGGGATACCCGGGGTGGTTCTGGACGGTGAGCGTGGCGGTCGTCGAGGACTCCGAGCCGACGGTGCTCGAGGTCGAGCTGCTCCCCGGAGACGGCGCGCTGCTCGCCCCCGACTGGGTGCCGTGGGCGACGCGGCTGGCCGAGTACCAGGCGGCCCAGGCCGCCGCGGCGGCAGAGGATGCCGACGACGACGCGGATGACGACGAGGTCGACGACGCCGACGACGAGCACGACGATTCCGATGACGACGACGACGAAGAGGACGAGCCCAAGGCCCGCTTCCACGCCGGTGACCTCGACGGCGTGGACATCGACGAGCTCGACGCGGACCACTCCGCCGACCATCGGGCGGACGACGACGACGCGGATGATGACGACTCGGACGACGCGGACGACGACGACGACGCGGACGCGTACGACGACGATCTCGACGACGACGATCGCGACGAGGGCGAACGCAGCTACTGACGCGCAGCCCCGAACGACGAAGGCCGCCCCGCGTGATGCGGGGCGGCCTTCGTCGTGAGCGGCTCAGGCGCCGGGAAGGCGTTCGATCGTGTAGTCGATCGCGCCGATGAGGCGGCGGACGTCGTCGGGCTCGATCGAGACGAACGTCGCCACCCGCAGCTGGTTGCGGCCGAGCTTGCGGTAGGGCTCGGTGTCGACGATGCCGTTGGCGCGAAGGCTCTTCGCGATCGCCGCGGCGTCGATGCTCTCGTCGAAGTCGATCGTGACGACGACGGGGGAGCGGTCGGCGGGGTCGGCGACGAACGGGGTCGCGACCGTGCTGGCATCCGCCCAGTCGTACAGCGCCGCCGACGACTCCGCCGTTCGCCCGGCCGCCCACGACAGACCGCCGTTGTCGAGGATCCAGCCGAGCTGCTCGTCGAGCAGCAGCAGGGTGGCCAGGGCCGGGGTGTTGAGGGTCTGCTGCAGGCGGGAGTTGTCGAGCGCGTTCTTCAGGCTCAGGAACTCGGGAATGTAGCGGTCGGATGCCGCGATGCCCTCGATGCGCTCGATCGCGGCCGGCGAGACGGCGGCGTACCACAGGCCCCCGTCGGAGCCGAGGTTCTTCTGCGGGGCGAAGTAGTAGACGTCGGCCTGCGTCACGTCGAAGTCGATGCCGCCCGCGGCGCTGGTCGCGTCGATCACGGTGAGCGCGCCGGCATCCGCCTGAACGCGCTGGACGGGCGCGGATACGCCTGTGGAGGTCTCGTTGTGCGGCCACGCGTACACGTCGACGCCCTCGACGGCCTCGGCGACCGTGCGGGTGCCCGGCTCGGCCTTGCGGACATCGGGCGCCTGTAGCCAGGGGGCTGCGGCCGCGGAGGCGAACTTGCCGCCGAACTCGCCGAAGACGAGGTTCTGGCTGCGGTTCTCGATGAGGCCGAAGGCCGCGGCATCCCAGAACGCGGTCGATCCGCCGTTGCCCAGGATGATCTCGTACCCCTCGGGGAGGCGGAACAGCTGCGCGAGGCGCTCGCGCGTGCTGGCGACGAGGTTCTTCACCGGCGCCTGGCGGTGCGAAGTGCCGAGGATCGACGCCCCGCGGGTGACGAGGGCCTCGAGCTGCGCACCGCGCACCTTCGAAGGGCCGCATCCGAAGCGGCCGTCGGCGGGCAGGAGGTCACTGGGCAGTTCCACGTGCGGCATGGGACCGATTCTAGGGTCCCGGTCCCGGCCCTCCGGTGCTCATGTCGGAGGGGGTCGGTAGGCTGGGAAGACCTGCCGCGCGACATCGAGGACTGCTGAATGACCGACCTGATCGACACCACCGAGATGTACCTGCGTACCATCCTGGAGCTCGAGGAGGAGAAGATCGTGCCGCTGCGCGCGCGCATCTCCGAGCGTCTCGGCCACTCGGGTCCGACGGTGTCGCAGACCGTGGGACGCATGGAGCGCGACGGCCTCGTGGTGGTGTCCGAGGACCGGCGCCTCGAGCTGACCTCCGACGGTCGTCAGAAGGCGGTCGACGTCATGCGCAAGCACCGTCTCGCCGAGCGGCTGCTGAGCGATGTCATCGGTCTCGACTGGGCCTACGTGCACGACGAGGCCTGCCGGTGGGAGCACGTCATGAGCGAGCAGGTCGAACGCCGGCTCGTCGAGCTGCTCGGCCACCCCACCGAGTCTCCCTACGGTAACCCGATCCCCGGTCTCGACCAGCTCGGCGACACCGCGAGCGCCACGTTCGACGACGGGGTCGTGGGTCTGGTGCGCAAGCTCACCGACGCGGGCGGACCGATCTCGGGCACGGTCCGTCGGCTCGCCGAGCCGGCGCAGGTCGACCCCGAGCTCCTGCAGCAGCTGAAGGCGGCGGGGGTCCTGCCCGGAGCGCGCGGCGACTACCGCTTCAACGAGGGGTACGTGCTGGTGCAGATGGAGGGCGTCGACGAGGGGCTCGAACTCCCGGTCGAGGTCGCGTCGCACATCTTCCTCGTCGCCGAGAGCTGAGTCGACCGAGGCTGAGCCTTCGCCGGGCATCGGGCCGTCACGCGATGCAGAGCGTGACTTGTTCGTTATCTTCGGGTAGCCTCTGAGGGTCCACAGGCGAGAAGCCCGCCGTCGGACCCCTCGCGGTTTGCCTCATCGGCTCGTCGTCCGCAGAGGGTGAAGCCCGCACATCGTGCCCCCAACCATCGAGTGCTGACGAGCCAGCGTCCCAGACGCAGAGGCGCCGGAGGAACTTTGGCTGAACACAACGATCCCGCTGCGGACCTACCCGAGGTCCCTGCAACGGGTCCCACCCGCAAGAGCGCGCGCGCAGAGGTCGCTCGATCCACCCGCCGCCCGATGCAGTCCCGCTCCACCGCGACGGCACCCGTCGCCCGCACCGCTCCCGCACCCACCGGCGCCGCCCGTCGGCGCGGTGTCAAGCCGCTGCGCAGCGCCGTGATCCTCTCGATGGTCGCGGGGCTCGTCGCGACCGTCGCGATCCCGGCGTACGCGGCCACGGTGCCTGCGGCCCAGACGATGTCGCTGCAGCAGATGTCGGCCCCCGACAACCAGTCGCTCGTCGTCGCGTCGGACGCGACGGCCGAGAGCCTCGACCGCAGCAGCTACTCCGCCACCACGGCGGAGGAGATCCAGAAGAAGAAGGACGAGGAGGCGGCTGCAGCCGCCGCGGCGGCTGCCGCGGAGCGGGCCCGCCAGTCGGCATCCACCGCCGGTTCGTCGGTCTCGAACATCGACCTCACGATGACCGCTCCCGGCTCGGGCGAGGTGCGCTGGCCGCTGACCAGCTACATCCTCGGCCGTGGTCTCTGGGACTCGGGCTACCACCAGGGCGTCGACCTGCTCGCTCCCGGCGGTCAGCCGATCTTCGCCGCCGCGGCGGGTGTCGTGAGCGTCTCGTCCGAGAGCTACGGCGGCTACGGCGTCGGCATCGTCATCGAGCACGTGATCAACGGCCAGAAGGTGTCGACCACCTACGGTCACATGACGTACGGCAGCCGTCAGGTGCAGGCGGGCCAGACCGTCGCCGCAGGCCAGCTGATCGGCCTCGTCGGCTCGACGGGCAGCTCGACCGCGAACCACCTGCACTTCGAGGTGCACATCAACGGCTCGGTCGTCGACCCCTACGCCTGGCTGCAGCAGAACGCGGGCTGACCTTCGTCGCGGAGATCGCGACCTGAAGCGGCGTGCCGGAGACGATCGTTCTCCGACACGCCGCTTCCTGTTTCCCCCCGCACCCGACCCCGGGCGTGTCGCAGTGGGTTAGCCTGTCAGCGACGTCGGAAGAACCGGAGGGAACGCCGATGAACACCAGCCCGCGCATCCGCACCATGGATGCGCTCGGGCTGCTCGTTCTTCGGCATCGTGTGTTCGGATGCCGCGGCTTCGCCGCGATCACCCAGGCGCTGTCTGTCTAGACAGCGCCTTTTTTCATACCCCTGCGCCTCAGCCGTCGTCGCGAGTCGAACATCCGAGAAGCCGTCTCGGCCATTCGAGAGGAAGCGGAATGCGCACACTGGTCCTGAACACGGGCTACGAGCCCCTCGCGGTCGTGTCGTTCAAACGAGCGCTCGTGCTCGTCATGAACGAGAAGGCCACGGTCATCGAACGCATCGAGGAAGACCCCGTCTGGGCGGCGGCGGGAACCTACGACCGCCCGGCGGTGATCATCCTGACGCGATACGTCCGGGTGCCGGGGGCGCGTCAGGTGCCGGTCACGCGCCGCGGGGTCCTGCGGCGCGACGCGCACCGGTGCGGCTATTGCGGAAAGGCCGCGTCGACCATCGACCACGTGCTGCCGCGCTCTCGCGGCGGGAAGGACACGTGGGAGAACCTCGTGGCCTGCTGCCTGGCCTGCAACAACATCAAGGGCGATCGCACCCCGCAGGAGATGCGGTGGGAGCTGCGACTCGTGCCCGCGCCCCCGCGCGGCTCGTCGTGGACGGTGCGGGGCGTCGACAAGAGCGACCCGCGCTGGGAGCCGTACCTGGCGCTCGCCGCCTGATCTGACGCGCGGGGGCCGTCGTCGACGGCGAGCTCGCGCCCGGGCTCACCTCGGTGGCGGTGCCCTCGCGCGGCCGGGACGGCGCGGTGGCTGCGGCGGTGAACGTCTCAAGGAGCGGTGGGCGGCGTTCCCGTGCGACGGTGCTCGACCGCCTCGTGCCGACGGTGATCGGCGAGGTCGCGGCGAGGGAGGCGGACCTCCGGTCGCTCCGGCGAGAACGGGGATCGAGGGGCGGGTCCGCCCGACGTCGCCCCTCACTCGCTAGAGTCGAAGAGTCGGCGCGATCGATTCCGCGACGACGTGGGGGAGCCTTCCGAGTCGAAGCTGATCCGCGTCCGCGAGAGCGCGTCGGTCACCGCTCATCCGTGCGGTGTCACGCCTCGCGGAAGGACAGACCCCCCGATGACCTCCGACACCTCCACCCCCGGATCCCCCGTCGACCGCACAGGCCTGATGGACTCGCCCCCCGAGGAACGGTTCGATCGCATCACGCGCCTCGCGCGCGAGCTCTTCGACGTCGACTACGCACTGGTGAACATCGTCGACACCGACGAGGTCTACACGAAGTCGCAACCGGAGGGACCGCGCTTCGGCCGGTCGCCGCGCGAGGCGGTCTTCTGCGGCGAGACGGTCAAGCAGGACGGTCTGCTCGAGGTCGACGACGCGACCGCCGACGAGCGGTTCCGCGACATCGCGTCGGTCACGGAATTCGGGATGCGGTTCTACGCGGGCTTCCCCCTGCGCACCGATGACGGTGATGCCGTGGGGACGCTGTGCCTGCTCGATTCCGACGCCCGGTCGTTGAGCGACGCGCAGCGGCGCAGCCTCGAGCAGTTCGGCCGCTGGGCCCAGGCGGAGGTGCGGCAGAGCGAGGCCGACGCGTCCGTCCCGGCCGCCCCCGCCGATCCGGCCGCCGCAGCGGGCCCGGCGACCGGGCGGGAGAAGCGGGGCAGCGCCGACGGCGTCCGCCTGGCATCCCTCGCCATCCCGCACGGGGTCGTCAGCGGAGACAGCAGCGGCTGGCAGCAGGTGGGCGGACGGGTGGTGGTCACCCTCGCCGACGTGATGGGCAAGGGCGAGGCCGCCGGTGTCGTCGCCGACGCGCTGCTCGGCGCCCTGCAGTCCCGGCGCGACATGGACCCCGTGCAGGCGATGCTCTCGGTCGAGGCCGAGGCCCGCACCGACGGCCGCTACCGCGACGTGTTCGCGACCGTCTTCCACGCCGTCGTGGACGCCGCCTCCGGCACGGTCGACTTCGTCGACGCCGGTCACGGCCTGACCCTCGTGCTGCACGCCGACGGGACGAGCGAGAGGCTCGACTCGCGCAACCTCCCGCTCGGACTGCGCCCGGCCGACGTCGACTGGGAGCCCGGTCACGTGCGGGTGGGTCGCGGCGACCTGCTCGTCAGCGTCTCCGACGGGGCGCTCGACGCCTACGATTCCACGCTCGAGAGTCTCCGCATGATCGGCGACGACCTGCGCGCCGCCGCCGACACCGGCGGGTTCTTCGATGAGCTCGCGCTGAAGGTCTCCACCCACGAGGTCGACGACGACGTCACCGCCGTCGTGCTGTCGGTGCACTGAGCACTCCGGATGCCGGGTCCTCGCGTGGCGCGAGGGACCCGGCATCCGTCGTCGCGGCCGTCAGCGGGGGATGACGGTGAACAGGAAGCGCTTGCGGACCATGAAGAAGATGATCCCGATGACCGCCGCGTGGATGAGCGTCCCCTGCCAGAAGCTCCCGCGGTCCAGCCCCGGGATGTTCGCCACGGCGAGCACGAAGAACACGTGCACGATGAATACGTACAGGCTCGCCTGGCCGAGGGGGATCCAGAGCCAGCCCATGCTCTTCTCGATCGGCTTCCAGGCGACCGTCAGCACCGCGTAGGTGCACACCAGCACGAGCGGCAGGTCGAGCAGACGCCCCCACTCGAGGAAGATGCGCTGGTAGCCGGAGTCGTAGAGACCCGCGTAGAGGTCGGCCGGGAAGGGCACGGGGGTGAAGCCGTAGGTCTGCCCCGCCCACAGGTAGACCAGGATGCCGGCATAGCCGACCACGAAGACACCGACACCGATCTTGCCGGGCAGCGACGTGAGTGCGCGGATGATCCGGCGACGGTAGTACCCGATCACGAGGCCGTGCGTGAACAGCACCTGCCAGAGCGCGAGGGGGAACACCGCGTCGAACTGCGACGGAAGGCGCAGGACGTCGGGGGCGATGCCGTGCAGGGCGTAGACGCCCCAGCTGAGAGCGAGCACGAGCCACCACAGGCGCCTCTTGATGAGCCACATCAGGGCGGGATACGCCAGGCTCAGCACCACGAACAGACCCATGATGTTGAAGGGCCACGGGCCCATCTCGAGCAGGAGGAACTGCCGGACGGCGTACCACGGCGGCGGATAGTCGAGCAGGCGCTCGCCGTTGGGATAGAGGTCGTACACGCGTCCGCTGTCGCCGGAGCCTCCTTCGCCCGTCCCGCGATCGGTGAAGGTGGTCACCGCGGAGGCGTCGACGAAGGGGAGGAAGCCGATCGCGAAGACCAGGAGGATCACGGCCAGGGCGACGAGGTACTGCTTGCGCGCGCGTCCCCACGCCGCCACCGCCGCGCCCCACTCGCCCGCGCGGGCGACCGCCGCGGGGAACACCATGCCCAGCACGATGCCGCTGAGCAGCACGAACAACTCCGCCCCGGTGATCGCACCGATCGCCTTGAGCGAGGCGTAGGCGAACGGGCTCGTGACCTCGATGTGCGTCACGACCACCACCACGATGATGAAGCCGCGCACCATGTCGATGCGCAGGTCGCGGCTGGCCGAGGTGTCGTCGTAGCGCCATTTCGGCAACGCGCGACCGATGATCCCGGATGCCAGGAACGCGACCGCGAGGACGGCTGCGCTGCCGGTGATCCAGTTCATCTCCTCGTTCGGATCCGCGCCGCCCTGACGCACCTGCACGGTGGCGGCCACCCCCTGCTCGGGCGTGACGACATCGGAGACCGGTCCCCAGCGGATGAGGCCCGTCGAGAGCAGGTCGTCACGCAGCGCGGTGGCCAGCTCGCCGTTCGCCGTCGCGCGCCAGTCGACCTCGCGTCCACCGGCCTCGGCCTCTTCGCGGACCACCTCGAGCCACGTGACCCCGGTGATGAGGGGGTGCTCGCCGAGCTCGGCGAGCACCTGCGTCCACCAGCCGCGCTTCACCGCCAGTTCGGAGTCGCCCTCGCGACCGAAGTCGTACAACGCACCGGTGTCGAGCAGGAGCTGCTTGCCCTGGCCGACGGCGAAGCGGTCGTAGAACGAGGAGCGCTGACCGGTCGTGTAGCCCCATCTCTCGTCGAGCCGTGCGGCGACCTCGCCGTCCTCCGGGGCGGTGTTCTGCTCGAGCGGCACGTCGCGGCCGGCGGCGGCGGCCGCCTCGCCCTTGCCGAAGTAGTACAGCGACAGTCCCACGCGGTCGACGGAGTCGGCATCCGGGAAATACGGACCGTACGGGTCGTCGGCCTCGGTGAACAGTCCGTCGCCGTCGGTGTCGATCGCGACGCGGTCGCGCGCGGTGATGGCGTCGAGGCGGCCGTCGGCGCGTTCGAAGGGGTACCCGGCGCCGTAGGAGGGGCTCCACACCATCTCGGCGCCGGAGGTGCCGGCGTGCACGGCAGCGGCGACGTCGTCGAACGCGGCCACGTAGGCCGTGGGCTGCTGGCCCCACGACACCCACGAGCCGTTCATCTCGGGCGCGAAACGCACGAACTGCTCGGTGCCGTACTGCGAGTGGTAGCGCTCGAGGCGCGTGGTGAGCTCGGCCGCGTCGGCGTCGGTCAGGGTCTCGAGCTCGACCGAGGGCTCCAGGGTGAGCACCAGCGAGGCACCCTGCCCGGCGACCTGCAGGGCGGCGTGCTGCCACTCCGAGATCGAACGCGCGTCGAGGGGGTACGACAGGCGCACGCTGTACATCGCCGGGGTCTCGCCGAGGCGGGTGCGGTAGCCGTCGGGTCCGTCGTCGCCCCAGTCGAGCTCGGGGCCGAAACGCACACCGTCGGTCGCCGGGGCGGGCGGCGTCGCGGTCGGGGTGGCGGAAGGCGTGACGGATGCCCCGGGCGCGTCGGGGGTCGCGTCGGGATCCGGCGTCGCGGGCGCCGCGACCGTGCCGGATGCCGCCGAGGGCGCGGGTACCGCGGCCAGGGCGGGGGAGACGCCGATCAGAAGGAGTGCGGCGGTGGCCCCCACGGCCGCCGCGATCCGTCGTCCCGCGTGCCTCACTCTCGTCTCGTCTCCAACGTCCAGACGTTCCGGTCGCCGTCGCGACGGAAGTCGACGTCGTCGACCCCCGCGTTGGCGAGGGCCAGACCGCGGCCGCTCTCCTCGTCGGCATCCGCCATGCGCACCGATGCCAGATCGAGCAGGGGAGGGTCGCCGTCGTCGCGGAAGGTCGCGACGAGCCGCTGCGCGTCGGCGAAGAGGTCGAGGGTGAACCGGCGCTCGTCGGACTCGCCGCGCGAGTGCTCGACGATGTTGCCGGCGATCTCGATCACCGCGGTCTCGAAGCCGAACCGCGTCATCGGCGTCACCTCGCCCACCTCGTCCCACCACCCGGCGAGCAGGTCGAAGATGGCGTCGAGGCTCGCCGGGACGACGGCGGCGTCGAGGGAGCGGCGGGCAGCGGGCTCAGTCACGGAGGGCCTCATCGACGCTCGGACGCGGACGCAGCACCCGGTCGAGGTTGGTGAGGCCGAGCACCATCGTGACCTGCTCGCTCGGGGCCGCGAGGCGCAGGTCGCCGCCGGCCTGGCGGGCGGTCTTCAGGCAGGCGACGAGCGCGCCGAGTCCCGACGAGTCGACGAACTCGGTCTCCGAGAGGTCCACGACCACGATGTCGCCCTTCCCGCGGGTGATCTCGGCGGTGACCGTCTCGCGGAACGACTTCGCCGACACCATGGTCAGACGGCCGCGCGGCGTGACGACCGTTCCGTCGGGGCGGGAGTCGATGTCGACCTGGAGCATGTCAATAACCCTTCGGTTGGTGATCGGAGGCGGAGTACAGCACCGCGCGGACGATGATGCTGAAGACGGCGAGGTCGTACAGGACCCACGCGATGTTGATGAGCGGAGCGATGCCCTCGGCCTGCCCCGCGGCGTAGCGCACGGCGACGACGCCGAGCGAGGCCACGAGGGCGCCCATGACCCACAGCTGCGGCTTCACGAGGTCCCAGCGGGGGCGGTTCTCGAGCGAGCGCGTCTTCGGGGTGACGGAGAATCCGAGCGAACGCCCGCGGTAGACGTTGTCGAACGCGCTCGTGACGGAGCGGATCCACACGGGGAAGAGGGCGAGAGAGTACTGCGCGCCCCGCCAGGTCGGTCGGCCGTTGGCCACCACCAGGAACAGCACCTGGTTGATGACGAAGAACGGGATGAAGCGTGCGAAGAAGTCCACGCTCCATGCCTGGACGGGCATGACGCCGAACGACAGGTACAGCACGGGGGCGGCGACGTACACGATCGCGGCGAAGCCCGACAGGTAGCTCCACATCGTGCCGAAGTACATCAGTCGCTGACCCCAGCTCATGCCCTTCTGCACGAGCGGGTTCTCGCGGAACATCACCTGCATCGTGCCCTGCGCCCAGCGCAGCCGCTGGGTGAGCATGGTGGGGAGGTCCTCGGGGGCGAGACCCTTCGCGAGCACCTCGTCGTGGTAGACGGACTTCCAGCCGAGGCCGTGCAGGCGCATCGAGGTCGCCATGTCCTCGGTGACCGAGATCGTGGCGAGGGGCATGATGGCCTGCGCCTCTTCTTCGCGCCCGACGTCGAAGGACTCCACCAGCATGCTGACCGACTCGACCGCGGCCAGGGGCGACAGGCTGCGCTCGCCGAGGGCTTCGAGGGCGAGGTCGTCGATCGCGGCGAGGGCGGCGGGGTCTCCCGTCACCTCCGCCAGCTCGGCGAGCTCGGCGCGCACGTCGGCGATGTCCTGATCGGCGAGCTCGCGGCGCACCGCCATGATCTGCCGTTGGAACCCGTAGGTGAGATCGGCGAGGGCGTCGCCGCGCGCGATCCCCGCCTTGAGGTCGTCGAGCGCGCGGGAGACGCGATCGAGGGATGCCACGATGCGGGCGTCGGTCGCGTGCTCGCGTCGCGCTCGGGCGAGCACGCGACGGGACGAGCGGATGCCGCGGTTGACGGCGAGGGTGACCTCGCCGACGTAGCGCGAGACACCGAGCTGCATGAGGGCCTCGCGGCGCAGGATCGCGTTGGAGCCGCAGAAGAAGGCGGCGTTCCATCCGTCCTTGGACTGCTGGATCGGCCCGTAGAACAGGGGCGCCTGGCTGCCGAGGGGGTCGCTGGCCGGGACGTTGGTGAACCACTGCGGGGTCTGCACCAGGGCGACGCGGTCGTCCTCGAACCATCCGAGCGTGCGGTCGAGGATGTCGGGGGAGGGGATCTGATCGGCATCCAGGATGAGGAAGAACTCGCCCTCGGTCACCATCAGCGCGTTGTTGAGATTGCCGGCCTTGGCGTGACGCGGGCGATCGCGCCACGCCTCCGAGCGGGTGATCACGCCGATGCCCTCGGCTTCGGCGAGGGCGCGCAGCTCGGGGCGGTCGCCGTCGTCGAGGATCCAGGTCTCGTGCGGGTAGCGGATCGCCTTGGCCGCTCGAGCGGTCTCCATGACGAGGTCGAGGGGCTCGTTGTACGTCGTCACGAGGACGTCGACCGTCACCTCGTGCTTCAGCGGGGGAGCGTCGTGGCGCTCGCGCAGCCGCCAGGCGCCGAGGCCGAAGAGGAGGGAGTCGATGAGGCTGTAGGTCTCGGCCAGCACGAGGGGGACCGCGATCCACCAGGACTCCCAGTTCACCGACGCCAGCCAGCGCCACGTGATGTAGTTGAGGCCCGTCGCGGCGGACAGGATGACGATCACGCGCACCAGAGCGAGACGTCGTGTGCGCGAGACGTCGCGACGTCGTGCATCCCGTCGCAGATCATCGCGACGGATCGTTGTTTCGACGACCAATTGGGGGGACCTTTCGTCGCTTTTCATCTTCTATGAAGACGGGCTCTCGCGTCGATCCTTGACGCGCGCGTCGTCGAGTCGAGAAGGTACGCTCCCGCGGGCGCGGGTTCGTCGTGACGGGGTCGCCGGCCGACGATGTCGGAGGTCGATCGTATCTTCGACCACAGGATTGAGACACTAGAACACATGTTCTAACCTGTGGGAGTGAGGGCGATCGTGAGAGACCAGGTACAGGCCGTACCCGACATCACCGCGCTGCGCGATCGCCTCGAGCGCATGCAGGGGCGGCGCATGGACGCCCCCGTGCTGCCCACGCATCCGGCGTTCTCGTCGCTGCTGCCCGGCGGGGGTCTGCGCTCGGGGTCGGCATATGCGCTCGCCCGCTCGGCATCCCTTCTGCTGGCCTTGATGGCGCGTCCCTCCCAAGACGGAGCGTGGTGCGGGGTCATCGGCATGCCCGAGCTCGGAGCCGAGGCGGCCGAGAAGTACGGGCTCGACCTCGACCGGCTCGTCTTCATCCCCGATCCCGGACCGCGCTGGCTCGCGGTGACCGCGACGATCACCGAGGTGCTCCCCGTGGTGGCCGTGCGTCCGCCCCTCGGCTCCCCGGCCGCGCGAGGAGGGGCCGAGACCACCCGCCTGGCCGCACGCCTGCGCGATCGCGGATCGGTGCTGCTGGTGCAGGGCGCCTGGCCGCAGGCGGAGGCC
The DNA here is from genome assembly GCF_042958465.1 of Microbacterium sp. NPDC007973. NCBI lineage: Bacteria > Bacillati > Actinomycetota > Actinomycetes > Micrococcales > Microbacteriaceae > Microbacterium > Microbacterium sp. NPDC007973. The sequence goes on along the minus strand of NZ_JBIBJJ010000004.1, from coordinate 181,314 downwards.
GTGATCGACGTGGCCGACCCGCACTGGACGGGGCTCGGGCAGGGGCACGGCTACCTGGCCGGGCGCGAACTGACGGTGTCGGTCAGCAGTCGTCGCTCGCCGAACGCCCGCCGCGCCCGCATGATGCTGCCCGCGGCCGACGGCTCGATCGAACTGCTCGGCGCCCCCGCCGAACGTCTCGTGCCCCGCGAGCGCGAGGCCTACCCCGTGCGGGCGGTGGGCTGATGACGGCGCCGACGCGCAGTCTCGTGCTGTGGTTCCCCGACTGGCCGATCACGGCGTTCGTGCGCGAGGCCGTGTCTCCTCCGAAGCCGGATGCCGCCGTGGCGGTGTTCGCGAACAACGTCGTCGTCGCGTGCTCGTGGGCGGCTCGCGCGCACGGCGTGCGGCGCGGGCAGAAGCGGCGCGATGCGCAGGCCCTGTGCCCGGGGCTGCAGGTGGTGCCCGCCGACGCTGTGCGCGACGCCCGAGCCTTCGCCCCCGTGGTCGCTCGCGTCGAGGAGCACGCCCCCGGCGTGCACGTGGTGCGGCCGGGGCTGTGCGCCGTGAAGGCCCGGGGCCCGGCCCGTTACTACGGCGGCGAGCACGAGGCGGCCCGCATGCTGATCCGCCTGCTCGACGACGACGGGTTCGCCGGAGTGCGGGCGAGCGTGGCCGACGGCGTCTTCACCGCCGAGCAGGCGGCCCGCACGGCCGGCCTCGACGAGCCCGTGCGCGTCGTACCGCCGGGGGAGGCGGGCGCGTTCCTCGCGCCGCTGTCGATCGCGACCCTCGACGACGACGAGTTCGGCAGCCTCCTCTCGCGCCTGGGGGTGCACACCCTGGGCGAGCTGGCCGGCCTGCCGGTCGAGAGGATGCGGGAGAGGTTCGGTGAACGGGGGGTGCGTCTGCACGCCCTGGCGGGGGGCCTCGACTCCCAGCCGGTGCTGCCGCGCACGCCCCCGCCCGAGCTCCATCGCGACGTCGCCTTCGAGCCCCCGCTCGAGCTGGCCGACCAGATCGCCTTCGGCATGCGCGTAGCGGCCGAGGAGTTCATCGCGCGCCTCGGCGCGCACGACCTGGTGTGCACCGAACTGCGCGTCGTCCTCACCGGCGAGCGGGGCGAGCGCAGCGAGCGCGTGTGGCTGCACCCCGGCTCGTTCGACGCGCCGGGCGTGGTCGACCGCGTGCGGTGGCAGCTCGCCGAAGACGCGCAGGGCATCTTCGGCAGCGGGGTCGCGGGCGTGCACATCGAGCCCGAGGCCGTCGATGCCGCCGCGCACCACGCCCGGGGTCTGTTCGGTGCGGGGCCCGACGAACGCGTGCACCACGCCCTCTCGCGCGTGCAGGCGATGCTCGGACATCGCGCGGTGGTCACGCCGGTGATCGGCGGCGGGCGGTGGCTCGCCGAACGGCAGGTGCTGGTGCCGTGGGGAGACCGTGCCGTCACGGCGAAGGAGCGCACGCGCCCCTGGCCGGGGAGTCTCCCGGACCCCCTGCCGGCGACCGTCTATCCCGAGCCTCGCCTGGTGGGGGTCACCGACATCGCGGGGGCGCCCGTGACCGTGGGCGAGCGAGACGCGCTGAGCGCCCCACCCGCGGTGCTCGAGACGGCGGGGCAGCGTCGACGCATCCAGGAGTGGGCGGGTCCCTGGCCGATCAGCGAGCGCGGGTGGGATCCCCTGCGCGCTCGGCGGGCGCACCGGTTCCAGGTCGTCGACGCCGACGGGGGTGCGTGGCTGCTCGTCGTCGAAGAGGGGGAATGGCGAGCGGAGGGGCGCTATGACTGACCCCCATCCGCTCTCCTCGCGCGCGCTCGCCGCTCGGTCGTCGCCCCTCGGATCGGGAGGTGCGTGATGGGCTGGACCAATCCGCCGGTGAAGTGGTCGGAGCTCGAACGACTGCTCAGCGACGCGCGGCGCCCCACCGGTGCCCCGCCGAACGGCGACGGCGGTGACAGTCCGGCGTGGTCGCACAAGCGCGGCGCCTACGTGCCTCCGACGATCGAGCGTCCGGCCGACACCGTGCCGTACGCCGAACTGCACGCCCACTCGTCGTACTCGTTCCTCGACGGGGCGTCGTCGCCCGAGGAGCTCGTCGAAGAGGCCGAACGCCTCGGCCTGCACGCCCTCGCGCTCACCGATCACGACGGGTTCTACGGCATCGTGCGTTTCGCCGAGGCCGCCGAGGCGCGCGCGGTGAAGACGGTGTTCGGCGCGGAACTGTCGCTGGGCCTCCGCGGCCCGCAGAACGGCGAGGCCGACCCGACCGGTTCGCACCTCCTCGTGCTCGCGCGGCGCGAAGAGGGGTATCACCGCCTCGCCGCAGCGATCACCCACGCGCAGCTCGAGGGCGCCGAGAAAGGACGCCCGGTCTACGATCTCGACGACCTGGCCGAACGCGCCGGGGGTCCGCGCGATCCGCACTGGGCGGTGCTCACCGGATGCCGCAAGGGGGCGGTGCGACAGGCCCTGGCGTTCGAGGGGCCGGCGGGTGCGGCGCGAGAGCTCGACACCCTCGTCGACCTGTTCGGGGACGAGGCCGTCTACGTCGAGCTGATGGATCAGGGCGACCCGCTCGACTCACGCCGCAACGACGTGCTCGCCGGGCTCGCGGCCGAACGGGGGCTCGCGACCCTGGCGACCAACAACGTGCATTACGCCGCCCCGCAGAAGCAGCTCCTCGCCGCCGCCGTCGCCGCGGTGCGGGCGAACCGCGGCCTCGACGAGCTCGACGGCTGGCTCCCCGCCCACGCCGGGGCGCACCTGCGCTCGGGGGCCGAGATGGCCGCGCGCTTCGCCCGGTATCCGGGAGCCGTGGCGCGCACGGTGGCGCTCGCCGACGAGATCGCGTTCCCCCTGCGTCGGGCCAAGCCGGCCCTGCCGAAGCAGAAAGTGCCCGAGGGGCACACGCCCATGTCGTGGCTGCGGCACCTGGTCTGGGAGGCGGTGCCGACGAAGTATCCGAATCTCTCCGACGACGACCGCCGCCGTATCGAGCGCGAGCTCGAGGTGATCGAGATGAAGGACTTCCCCGGCTACTTCCTCATCGTCTACGGCATCGTCGCCGAGGCCCGTCGTCGCGGCATCCTGTGTCAGGGGCGGGGCTCGGCCGCGAACAGCGCCGTCTGCTATCTGCTGAACATCACCGCGGTCGACTCCATCTTCTACAAGCTGCCGTTCGAGCGGTTCCTGTCGAGCCTGCGGGACGAGGAGCCCGACATCGACGTCGACTTCGACTCCGACCGGCGCGAGGAGATCATCCAGTGGGTCTACGGCGAGTACGGGCGCGAACGGGCGGCGCAGGTGGCGAACGTCATCCAGTACCGCCCGAAGAACGCGGTGCGCGATATGGCTCGCGCTCTCGGGCACTCCCCGGGTCAGCAGGACGCCTGGTCGAAGCAGGTCGAGCGCTGGGGGGCGACGCTCGAGACCGGGTCGGATCACGACATCCCCGATCAGGTCATCGAGTTCGCGTCCGAGCTGCTCAAGGCGCCGCGGCATCTCGGCATCCACTCGGGGGGAATGGTGCTCACCGACCGGCCGGTGGGCGAGGTGGTGCCCATCGAGCACGCGCGCATGGAGAACCGCACGGTCATCCAGTGGGACAAAGACGACGCGGCCTGGATGGGGTTGGTGAAGTTCGACCTGCTGGGCCTGGGCATGCTCGCGGCGCTGCAGTACTGCTTCGATCTGATCCGGGATGCCACGGGGGAGGAGTGGGAGCTGTCGACCCTGCCCAAAGAAGAGAAGGCCGTGTACGACATGCTGTGCCGGGCCGACTCGATCGGGGTGTTCCAGGTCGAATCACGTGCGCAGATGGGTCTGCTGCCGCGCTTGCAGCCGCGGAAGTTCTACGACCTCGTCGTGCAGATCGCCCTCATCCGTCCCGGGCCTATCCAGGGCGGGGCGGTGCACCCCTTCGTGCGGCGCAAGCTCGGCCAGGAGGAGATCACCTACGTGCACCCCAAGCTCGAGCCGGTGCTGTCACGCACGATGGGTGTCCCGGTGTTCCAGGAGCAGCTCATGCAGATGGCGGTGGCCGTGGGCAACTGCTCGGCCGAAGACGCCGACCTGCTGCGCCGGGCGATGGGGTCGAAGCGCGGGCTCGAACGCATCGACTCCCTCCGCGAGACGCTGTACGCCGGCATGGCCGAGAACGGCCTGGTCGGTCGGGTCGCCGACGAGCTGTACGCGAAGATCCAGGCGTTCGCGAACTTCGGCTTCGCGGAGTCGCACTCGCTGTCGTTCGCTCTCCTGGTCTATGCGAGTTCGTGGATCAAGCTGCACTACCCGGCGGCGTTCCTCGCGGGGCTCCTGCGCGCGCAGCCGATGGGGTTCTATTCGCCCGCGACCCTCACCGCCGACGCCCGCCGTCACGGTGTGGTGGTGCGCCGACCCGATCTGCTGCGCTCGAAGGTCCAGGCCTCGCTCGAGGTGCTCGACGACGACGCCGGTTCGCAGCATGGAGGGGATGCCGGGGCTCCGGCGGGGGCGTCGGTCGGCGAGACGCGGCGCGGGCCGGGAGATGGCGGGGGAGCCCCCGATGCGCACGACGTACCCCACCGCGGGGCCGGGGCGCCGACCGGACGCCCCGCGTGCGCGCACGCGGATCAGCCGCCGACGGGGGAGTTCGACCCCTCCGACCCCGACGAGACCCTCGCGCACCGTCGAGACGGGGGGTTCGCCGTGCGGCTCGGGCTCGCGGAGGTCACCGGAATCGGGGTCAAGGTCGCCGAGCGTATCGTCGCCGAGCGTGAGAGCGGGGGTGCGTACCGCGACCTGCGCGACCTCGTGCGGCGCACGGGACTCGTCACCGCGCAGATCGAGGCGCTCGCCACGGCGGGGGCGTTCGAGTGCCTCGGGCACACCCGCCGCGAGGCGATCTGGCTCGCCGGATCGGCCTCGATGGATCGCCCCGAGTTTCTCCCCGACTCGCTGGTCTCGGTCCAGCCGCCTCTGTTCACCGACCCCTCCAGCTACGAGGTGCTCGCCGCCGACCTGTGGGCGACGGGCCTCTCGGCAGATGACCATCCACTGACCCATTTCCGCTCCGCGCTCGACGCCCGCGGGGTGATCACCTCGCGGGAACTGCGCACGTTCGAGACCGGCCGACGCATCGAGGTCGCGGGCCTGGTGACCCACCGGCAGCGGCCGGCCACGGCATCCGGGATCACCTTCCTCAACCTCGAAGACGAACACGGGCTCATGAACATCATCTGCTCGGTGGGGGTGTGGAACAGGTACCGGCGCGTCGCCCGGGAATCGCCCGCTCTCATCGTGCGCGGAATGCTCGAGCGCTCGGTCGAGGGGGTCACCAACGTGGTCGCTGACGGGTTCACGGATCTGCGCGTCGGGGTCGCGCACGCATCGAGGGACTTCCGATGACCTCGAGCACCCTCACTAGACTCGGGGCGATCTCGCCCGGTTCCGCACCAGACAGGGGAAACGACCATGACCGACACGCCCACACCGCCCGACGGCTGGTATCCCGACCCCGCAGGAGGCGGCGGCCTTCGCCGCTGGGACGGCACGAGCTGGACCGACGAGGTGCGCGCGGTCGACGGGTCGACGCCGACCGCGCCCGAGGCCACGGCCGCGCCGACGAGCGAGGACAGCGCCGTCGCGCACGACGCGGTCCCACACGCGCGCGAGCCCCTCGCCTCGGCCGAACCGCAGGAGGCCGCGACCGCGTCGGAGCCGGGGATCGGTGAGCGCGTCGTGGCGTCGGACCCCGATCTCGCGGGGGAGTCTGCGGGTAGCCCGGAGCCGGCCGCACAGGCGCCCGCGGGCAGCCCGGAGCCGACCGCACCCGAGCCCGTCGTCGCGTCGGAGCCGTCCGCGGCGTCGGAGCCGTCGGCGACCCTGGAGCGCGACCTCGCGACGGGTGCATCGGCTGCATCCGAGCCCGCCGTCGCGTCGGAGCCGTCGGCGACCCCGCATCCTGTCGTGGCCCCGGACCATGGTGCCGAGACCGATCCGGCTCCTGCGGCAGCCTCTGCCGTGCCGCCCGTCGTCCCGCCCATAGTGCCCGTGTCGGCGCCGGCGCCCGCGCCCGCGTATCCGACCGCGACGAGCTCGCCGAGTGCCGCGGGGTATGCGAGTCCGCCCGCCTACCCGGGAGCTCCGGCGTATTCGAGCGCCTCCGCCTCGCCGGATGCCGCCCCGCGCACCGACATCCGCACCAACACCGTCTGGGTCTGGCTGGTGGCCCTCCTCCCGCTGGTCGGGGTTCTCTCGCTGTTCCTGTTCGACTGGTCGACCTTCATCCAGGAGTCGTTCTACGCGCAGGTCTACGGCGGCGGGACGTCGCCCGTCGAGGCGGTGGTGTCTGCCGTCACCACCGTGCTGGGACTCGTCTTTTCGGCGGTCACGGTGCTCTTCGCGTTCCTCGACTGGCGTGTGCTGCGCGCTCGCGGGGTCGAGCGGCCGTTCCACTGGGCGTGGAGCTTCTTCGTCTTCCTCATCGGCAGCGGGCTGGTGTACGTCATCGGTCGCGCCGTGATCCTGCGCAAGCGCACACGGAGCGGTCTCGCGCCGATGTGGGCGGCCATCGCGGTCAACGTCGTGGCGCTCATCGCCATCATCGCGTGGGGGATCTTCCTGCTCTGGCAGATCATCCCGCTGATCGAGGAGCTCCAGTACTACGGATACTGAGCCGGCGCGCGGGTGTGGGCGAGGGCGTCCTCACCCGGCTCGCGGCGGTTCCGGGCGAGGCCCGTCAGTCGTGCGACGTCGCCCGCACCGCCGCGATCGCGTCGAGAAGCGCGTGCGCGGTGTCATCCTTCGATCCGGATGCCGTCGCCACGACGCGTCCGTCGCGATCCACGATCGTGAGGGCGTTGTCCGCCGCCTCGAAGCCCCGCGTCCACCCCACGGCGTTCGCAGCCAGGAGGTCGACGCCCTTCCGCGCGGCCTTGGCGCGGGCACGCGCGAGGAGCTCGTCGTCATCGGCCACGGTCTCCGCGGCGAAAGCGACGATCGTCTGACCCGCACGCCGGGCTCCGACGAGCCCGACGACGACGTCGCGGTTCTCGGTCAGGTGCACCGTCAGTCCACCCGGGGAGTCCTGCTTGCGCAGCTTGTGCGCCGACACCTCGGCCACGGAGTAGTCGGCGACCGCCGCGGCCATGACGATCACATCGGCGTCGGGAGCCGTGGCATCCATCGCCCGTCCGAGTTCGTCGGCGGTTCCGACCGCCACGACCTCGACGCGGGGGTCGGGGCGCACGTCGGCGTCGAGATGCGCGGCGACGAGGGTCACCCGCGCGCCGCGGTCGGCGGCCGCGCGGGCGATCGCGACACCCTGCCGTCCGCTGGAGCGGTTGCCGAGGAAGCGGACCGGATCGATCGGCTCGCGCGTGCCGCCGGCGCTCACCACGATCGAGACGCCGTCGAGGTCACGCGGGCGTTCGACGAGGGCGAGGGCCGCGGCGGCGATCTCCTCGGGTTCCGACATGCGGCCCGGACCGGAATCGCCGCCGGTGAGCTCACCGTCGGCCGGTCCCACGACGTGCACGCCGCGGCCTCGCAGCACCTCCATGTTGTGGACGGTCGCCGGATGCCGCCACATCTCGGTGTGCATGGCCGGAGCGACCACGACAGGGGCGGTGGTCGCGAGCAGCGTCGTGCCGAGCAGGTCGGAGGCGAGCCCGGCGGTCATCGCCGCGAGGGTGTTGGCCGTCGCCGGAGCGACGATCACGAGGTCGGCCGACTGGCCGAGCGCGACGTGACGGACCTTGGCGACGTCGTCATGCACCGACGTGGTCACGGGGTTGCGACTGAGCGCCTCCCAGGTGGGCAGTCCCACGAACCGCAGGGCGTCGTCGGTGGGGATCACGTGCACGTCGTGCCCGGCCTTCACCAGCAGGCGCACGAGGCCGACGGTCTTGTAGGCGGCGATGCCCCCGGTCACTCCCACCACGACGAACATCGCACCAGTCTTCCAGGTCGCGTCGCTCGGCGGGGGTGGTGCGGGCACAGCGAGCGGCACAGGTGCCGCCGTCACCAGAACAGGGGATGCGACGAGAACAGGCCGAGGTGGCGCCGTGCGCCCTGTCCTCGTCGCATCCCCGGTCCTCAGGGCGCGGGTAGCGTAGAGCGGGTGTGCACCGTCGTCATCGATGTCCCCGCCGCGCCCGGTGGCCCCGTGCGCCTCCTCGCGGTCCGCGATGAGGACCGGGACCGCCCGTGGCGCGGCCTCGGACCGTGGTGGCCCGACCGCCCCGGGGTTCTCGGTGTGCGCGACGACCGCGCGGGCGGTGCGTGGCTGACGGTCGATCCCGATCGAGGTCGGCTGGCGGTGCTCCTCAACCGAGAAGACCTTTCGACGCGCGCGGATGACGAGGTCGTCAGCCGCGGCGCGATCGCCCTCGATGCGCTGGGTGACGGCATCCCGGCTCACCCTCCGACCCGCGGGTTCAACCTCGTCGAGGTGGATGCCACGGGTGCCCGCCTCGTCGAGTGGGACGGCCTCGCGGTGCGGCGCACGCCGCTGAGCCCCGGCACCCACATGGTCGCGCACCACGCGGTCGACGACGCCGGAACCCCGCGCATCGCACGATGGCTCGCGGAGTTTCGCGGCGCAGGACTCGCCGCCGACTCCGCGTGGTGGGAGCCGTGGATGCGCGTCGTGGAACAGTCGACGCACGACCCCGCGTCGTCGGTCCTCCGCAGCGATGCCCACGACGGCCTCGTTCTCGAATCGCTGCTCGTCTGCGCCGCGAGCATCGGCCCGGACGGCGTCGAGATGCGCGAAGCGCGCCTGGCGGAGCCGGGACACTGGGACGCCGGGCTCCCGTCCCGGCTGCTCACGGGCGACCCGCTGTCGCGGCGGTAGGCTGGTGGCATCCCGCCTCCGTAGCTCAGGGGATAGAGCGCCGCACTCCTAACGCGGGCGTCGCAGGTTCGAATCCTGTCGGGGGCACCATCTCACGCCGCGGGCGGCTCTCCGGGCGCGCGCCCCTTGATCCGGCGTCCCTCTCGACTGGCGGTACGACGTGTGCCCGCAGGTGGCCCCGGGGCGATGAATGTGGCCCCGGGCCACCTGCGGCGTCTGCGACATCGCTTGGGGCCTCGCCCGCGTCGCTCGCGACGAGGTCGAGGCCGTCGTCTCTCTCGCGTCGTGGTCGAGGCCGTGCCCTCGCCCCCCGCCCTCGCGCTCGACCTCAGTCGCCCCGTTGCCCTCGCGTCGGCCGCATGACATGATTACTGAACGATCGGTCGGAAAACCTCGCAGTCGAGGTGGACGCGACCCCGCCAGAGCCGGCGGGGGAGAGGATGGCGATGTCGCAGGCGTTTCTCATCGGCGGTGCGCGCACCCCGGTCGGGCGGTACGGCGGGTCATTGGCATCCGTTCGTCCCGACGATCTCGCGGCCCTCGTCGTCGGTGAGGCCGTGACCCGCGCGGGTGTTCCCGCCGAGGCGATCGACGAGGTGATCCTCGGGGCGGCGAATCAGGCCGGCGAGGACAACCGCAACGTCGCGCGGATGGCCGTGCTGCTCGCGGGACTTCCGGATGCCATCCCCGGCCTCACCGTGAACCGTCTCTGCGCCTCGGGCATGAGCGCGATCGCGCTCGCCGCTCAGGCGGTGCGGGCGGGCGACGCCGACATCGTCGTAGCGGGCGGGGTGGAGTCGATGACGCGCGCGCCCTGGGTGCAGGCGAAGCCCTCGAGGGCGTGGGCGAAGCCGGGCGACGCCTTCGACACCTCGATCGGCTGGCGCTTCACCAACCCGCGTCTCGCCGCGCGCGACAAGGCCACGTTCACGATGCCCGAGACGGCCGAAGAGGTCGCGCGCGTCGACGGCATCTCGCGCGCCGACGCCGACGCCTTCGCTCTGCGCAGTCACGAGAGGGCGGTCCGGGCTCAGGATGCCGGGCACTTCCGCGACGAGATCGTCGGCGTCGATACAGGGCGGGGAGTCGTCGACACCGACGAGGGGCCCCGCCGCGACACCTCCCTCGACGCCCTTGCCGGGCTCCGACCCGTCGTGAAGGGCGGGGAGGTCGTGACGGCAGGCAACTCCAGCTCGCTCAACGACGGAGCCTCCGCGATCGTGGTCGCCAGCGCCGACGCGGTCGAGCGCTACGGACTGCGCCCCCGCGCGCGGATCGTCGCCCACGCCTCCGCCGGTCTCGCGCCCGAGATCATGGGGCTCGGCCCCGTGCCCGCGACCGAGAAGGCTCTCGCGAAGGCAGGGCTGTCCGCATTCGATCTGGGGGCGGTCGAACTCAACGAGGCGTTCGCGTCGCAGTCGCTCGCGTGCATGCGCCGGCTGGGGCTCGAACCCGAGATCGTCAACGCCGACGGCGGGGCGATCGCTCTCGGACATCCGCTGGGGTCGAGCGGCTCGCGGCTTCTCGTGACGCTGCTCGGTCGGCTCGAGCGCGAGGACGCGCGCTACGGCCTGGCGACCATGTGCGTCGGCGTCGGGCAGGGCACGGCGATGATCGTGGAGCGGGTCGATGGCTGAGACGCACACGCCGGCAACCTCGGCTCAGGTCGATGCGCCGGCGCAGGTCCCTGAGCCTGTCGAAGGGACCGGGGCCGGCGGAGACCTGGGGCCGGGGGCTTCGACGAGCTCAGCCACCGGGGCGACGGGCTCGACACCGCGCATCCGCCTCGACGACCGCGCCGATCGCGTCGTCGCCACCCTCGACCGACCGGAGCGCCGCAACGCGATCGACCAGGCGATGATCGACGAACTCCACGCCCTCTGTGAGGAGCTGGAGGAGCGCCCGCGCACGCTCATCATCACCGGCGCCGGGGGGATCTTCGCCGCTGGGGCCGACATCGCTCAGTTGCGCGAACGCACCGGCGACGACGCGCGCCGCGGGATCAACGCGACCGCGTTCGACCGCATCCGCCGCCTGCCGATGCCCGTGATCGCGGCCGTCGACGGCTTCGCGCTCGGCGGGGGAGCCGAGCTCGCCTACGCGGCCGACATCCGCATCGGCACCCCGCGTGTGCGATTCGGCAACCCCGAGCCGGGGCTCGGCATCATCGCCGCGGCCGGAGCGTCGTGGCGGCTACCCGAGATCGTCGGCCACGCCCGCGCGAGTGAGCTTCTGCTGACGGCGCGCGTGATCGACGCCGACGAGGCCCTCGCCTGGGGACTGCTGTCGAGCGTGCACGAGCCCGACGCCCTGCTGGACGCCGCCCACGCGATCGCCGACCGCATCGCCGCGAACTCCGCGCGCGCGACCATCCTCACCAAGACCGCCCTGCTCGCGCCCCGCGCGGAGCACCCCGCGATCGACGGCGAACTCCAGGCCGAGCTGTTCGACAGCGCCGACAAGCGCGCGCGCATGACCGCGTTCCTCGAGAGGAAGAAGAAGTGACCCTTCCCGAGACCACGTCTCCGGCCCACGCCGCCGCCGCGCGCCGCCGCGCTGCCGCGCCCGGAACTGCCGCGCCAGGAACCGCCGCGCCAGGAACCGCCGCGCCCGGAACCGCCGCGCCCGGAACCGCCGCCGCGCCGCGCCCCTCGACCGCCCGGGTCCCGGCATCCGTGCCCACCAGCGTCGGTGTGCTCGGCGGCGGCCGGATGGGCGCGGGAATCGCGCACGCGTTCCTGCTCGCCGGTGCCCGCGTGCACGTCGTCGAGCGCGACGCGGCGGCCGCCAAGGCCGCCCGCGAGCGCGTCGAGACCGCTCTGGCCCGCTCCGCGCAGAAGGGCGTCGAGATCCCGGATGCCGACACCTTGACGACCGGCGTCGACACCGCCGCGTTCGCCTACGCGGGCCTCGTGATCGAGGCCGTCCCCGAGGATCGGGCGCTCAAAGTCGACGCCCTCGCGCGGATCGAGGGGGCCGTGCACGACGACGCGGTCGTGGCATCCAACACCTCCTCCATCTCGATCGATGCGCTCGCCGCCGCGCTCCGCCGCCCGCAGCGGTTCCTCGGCCTGCACTTCTTCAACCCCGTCCCGGCGTCGGCGCTGGTCGAGGTCGTCACCGGGTTGCGCAGCGAGCCGCAGGTCGTCGGCGCGGCGACCGACTGGGTCGAGGCCATCGGCAAGACCGCCGTCGTCGTGCGCGATGCGCCGGGCTTCGCCTCCAGCCGCCTCGGCGTCGCCCTCGGGCTCGAAGCCATCCGCATGCTCGAGGAGGGCGTCGCGTCGGCGCACGACATCGACACGGCGATGGAGCTGGGGTACCGGCACCCGATGGGCCCCCTTCGCACGACCGACATCGTCGGGCTCGACGTGCGCCTGGGCATCGCCGAAGAACTCGAGCGTGCGTTCGGCGCGCGCTTCACCCCGCCCGCGCTGCTGCGAGAGCTCGTCGCCCAGGGGCACCTGGGTCGCAAGACCGGCCGCGGATTCTACGAATGGAGCGAACGATGACGTTTCTGCCGAGCTATGTGAAGGGCGCGTGGTGGACGCCGGACGGCGACCCCGACGCGACGATCGTGCGGGACGCGTCGACGGGGGAGGAGATCGTGCGGGTCAGTACGCGCGGGCTCGACCTCGCGGGTGCCGTCGCCTTCGCACGCGAGACGGGCCAGAAGAGCATCGGCGCCCTCACCTTCCACCAGCGCGCGATGGTGCTGAAGAACCTCGCGATCGCGCTGAACGACCGCCGCGAAGAGCTCTACGCCCTCTCGGAGCGCTCCGGCTCGACCCGCCGCGACTCGCTCAGCGACGTCGACGGCGGCATCGGCGTGCTCTTCACCTTCTCGTCGAAGGCCCGTCGCGAACTCCCCGCCGGAAAGGTCGTGCTCGACGGACCGATCGAGCCGCTGTCGAAGGACGGCTCCTTCCTCGGTCGGCACGTGTACACGCGCCTGCCGGGCGTCGCCGTGCAGATCAACGCCTTCAACTTCCCGATGTGGGGGGCGCTCGAGAAGTTCGCGCCCGCGTTCCTCGCCGGACTCCCGACGATCGTGAAGCCCGCGACCCCGACGGCGTACATCGCCGAGGCGTGGGTGCGGATGGTCGTCGAGACCGGCCTCCTGCCCGAGGGAGCCCTGCAGCTGATCAGCGGGAGCGTCCCGGGCCTGTTCGACCTCCTCGACCTCGGCGACACCGTCGGCTTCACCGGCAGCGCCGCCACCGCCGAGCGTCTGCGCGCCCAGGCGAAGCCCGGGGTGCGGTTCACGAGCGAGACCGACTCGATCAACGCCTCGATCCTCGGCCCCGACGCGGTACCCGGCACCCCCGAGTTCGACGCCTACGTGAAGCAGCTGCTCGTCGAGCTGACCACCAAGGCGGGGCAGAAGTGCACCGCGATCCGCCGAGCGATCGTGCCGGCGGGAATGACGGATGCCGTGGCCGAGGCGCTGCGCGAGAAGATCGCCGAGCGCGTCGTCATCGGCGACCCGCGCGCCGAGGGCGTCACGATGGGCCCGGTCGTCTCGCGCGAGCAGCGCGACGAGGTGCTGCGGCAGGTGGCGGCGCTCCAGGCGGCGGGAGGGCGGTTCGTCGTCGGCTCGGCCGAGGCGCCCGAGGGCACACCCGCGGAGGGGGCGTTCCTCCAGCCCATGCTCCTGGCCTTCGCGGATGCCGCGACCCCGGCCGTCAACGACATCGAGGCCTTCGGGCCGGTCGCGAGCATCGTCGAATACGCCGACGTCGCCGAGGCCGCGACCATCGTGGGTCGGGGCGGCGGCTCGCTCGTCACGAGCGTCGCCACCCACGACCCCGACGTCGCGACCGAACTGCTCACCCGCATGGGCGCGATGAACGGCCGCGTGCTCTTCCTCGACCGCGACGATGCGCGCACCTCGACCGGCCACGGCGCCCCCGTGCCGCACCTCGTGCACGGCGGGCCCGGTCGTGCGGGTGGCGGCGAGGAGCTCGGCGGCATCCGATCCGTGCTCCACTCCATGCAGCGCACCGCGATCCAGGGCTCGCCGCGCATGCTGACCGCGCTCACCGGGGTGTGGCATCCGGGAGCCGAGACCGACTCCACGGGGACGCACCCGTTCCGCAAACCCCTCTCGGATCTCCGGATCGGGGATGCCGTGGAGTCGGCCGAGCGAGAGGTCACCCTCGATGACATCGAGGTGTTCGCGAGATTCACCGGCGACACGTTCTACGCGCACATGGACGAGGAGTCGGCCGCGGCGAACCCGTTCTTCCCGGGACGCGTCGCGCACGGGTACCTGCTCGTGTCGTGGGCGGCAGGGCTCTTCGTCGACCCCGCGCCGGGTCCCGTGCTGGCGAACTCGGGCCTCGAGAACCTCCGCTTCGTCACCCCCGTCTCACCCGGCGACCGCATCCGCGTGTCGCTCGCGGCGAAGCAGATCACCCCGCGCGAGACCGACGAGTACGGCGAGGTGCGGTGGGATGCCGTGATCCGCAACCAGGACGACGAGATCGTCGCGCAGTACGACGTGCTCACGCTCGTGGCCAAGACGTGGGCGCCCGGTCCGCTGTCGGCCGCGGAGTCCGCCGGCGCGACCGCCCCGCAGCCGACGGGGGCGCTCGCATGAGCCTGCGGCCGATGATGCAGCGCGATCAGGCATCCGCGATGCTCGGCATGGTCGTCGAACACGACGCGCCGGGGGAGTCGCGGGTGTCGATGACCGTGCGCGACGACATGCTGAACGGCTTCGCGATCACCCACGGCGGGCTCGTCTTCACCCTCGCCGACACGGCCTTCGCGATCGCGTGCAACGAGGACGAGCGTGTGACGGTCGCCGGCGGCGCCGACATCACGTTCTTGAAGTCCACGACCGCCGGGCAGACGCTGACGGCGACGGCCGCGCGCCGCGCCCGCAGCGGCCGGACCGGCCTGTACGACATCCGCGTGACGGATGAGACGGGCGACCTCGTGGCCGAGGTGCGCGGCCGCAGCATCACGACGGACCGGCGGCCGCCAGCATCCGTGGACGCACAATCCGCGATTCGCGCGACCTCAGCCCGCCACGCCGGGGCTAGGGCTGAGGATGCGCAGATCGCTGAGGTTGCGCGGCCCGCTGACCCGCGGCCCGCCGACGCGCGAGCCGCCGACCCCCGACCCGCCGACTCTCGGCCCGCTCAGACCCCGGCTCCGGGGGCCTCGACCGGAGCCGCTTCACCCGCCCCCCAGCGCAACGCCGCGCTCACGACCACGGAGGTGTCCCGATGACCCTGACCACCGCATCGCGCCCGGACTTCCTGGCATCCGTCGATCCCACCGGCATCCCGCTCGAGAGGCTCCGCGCCCTGCAACTCGAGCGCCTGCAGTGGACCGTGCGCCACGCGTACGACAACGTCGCGCTGTACCGCCGCACCTTCGACGAGGCCGGCGTGCACCCCGATGACATCCGCTCGCTCGACGACATCCGCCTGCTGCCGTTCACGACCAAGGCCGACCTGCGCGAGACCTATCCCTTCGGGATGTTCGCGGTGCCGATGGCCGACGTGCGTCGCATCCACGCGTCCTCGGGCACGACCGGGCGTCCCACGGTGGTCGGATACACCGCCGGCGACCTCGACCGCTGGGCCGACCTCGTCGCGCGCTCGCTCAGCGCGGCCGGCATCCGCGCGGGCGATCGCGTGCACAACGCCTACGGCTACGGCCTGTTCACCGGGGGACTCGGCGCGCACGCGGGTATCGAGCGGCTCGGGGCGACCGTCATCCCGATGTCGGGTGGGCAGACCGCGCGCCAGGCTCAGCTCATCCAGGACTTCGAACCGGATGCCATCCTCTGCACGCCCAGCTACCTCTTGACGATCGCCGACGCGTTGGAGGCCGCGGGTGTCGACCCGCGATCCACCTCGCTCAAGGTCGCCGTGCTCGGTGCGGAGCCCTGGACCAACGAGATGCGGCGCGAGATCGAGCGCCGTCTCGACATCGTCGCCGTCGACATCTACGGCCTCAGCGAGGTGATGGGCCCGGGCGTGGCATCCGAGAGCGCCCTCACCAAAGACGGCCCGCACGTCTGGGAGGACCACTTCCTCCCCGAGACGATCGACGGCGAGACCGGCGAGCCCGTCGCCGACGGCGAGCTCGGCGAGCTCGTCTTCACCTCCCTCACGAAGGAGGCGTTCCCGGTCATCCGCTACCGCACCCGCGACCTCACCCGGCTGCACCCCGGCACGGCGTTCCCGTCGATGCGCCGCATCGAGAAGATCACCGGCCGCAACGACGACATGATCATCCTGCGCGGCGTGAACCTCTTCCCGACGCAGATCGAGGAGATCGTGATGGGCATCGAGACCCTCACGCCCCACTTCGTGCTCGAGCTGCGGCGCGAGGGGCGAATGGATGCCATGACCGTCCGCATCGAGAGGCATCCGGCCCTGGAACGCGAGGTCTGCGAAGCCGCCGGCGTCGTGCTGCAGCAGCGCATCAAGGTGCTCATCGGCACGACGGTCGACGTGCGGGTCGAGGAGCCGGGCGTCCTTCCCCGCAGCGAGGGCAAGTACAAACGGGTCTACGACCTGCGCTGATCCGCCCGGGTCGCCCCGGTCCGGCGCGACCCGGACGGGCGCCCAGGACGCATCGGTTCGCCGAGACCGCACCCGTTCGGTGCGATTCACGTGCGGTCTCGGCATACGGATGCGTCCTCGCCGCTGACCCCGGGCCGGTGCCGCGCGTGCCGCGTCGGTGCCGCGCTCGCGCCGCGCGCGCCGCCCCCGTGCCGCTCGCGCCGGCCGCTCAGGTGTCCGCGCGCGCGAGCGGGGTGCCGTCGAGGCCGTCGACGAGATCGCGCAGGCTGTCGAAGACCCGGACGGCGCCCGCGTCGTGGAGCTCGTCGACGGAGAACCCGCCGGTGCGCACCGCGACCGTGTCGACGCCGGCGTCGCCGGCGGCCACGGCATCCCAGGGGGAGTCTCCGATCATGATCCCGCCCGTGCCGGACACGCGGGCGAGGGCCGTCTGCACGAGCTCGGGGGCGGGTTTGCTGGCGGTCACGTCGTCGGAGGTCGTCCATGCGTCGGCGATGTCGCGCGCCTCGACGAGGTCGAGGAAGTGCTCGACGTGGTCGCTCTTGCCGGAGCTGGCGAGCACGACCTGGAACCCCCGCTTCTTGACCTCGAGGAGCAGATCGTGCGCTCCGTCGAAGGGGCGCACCTCGTCGATGAGTGGTTCGAACTCCTCGGCCCACGCCGCGCGCAGGTCGTCGCCGTGCGCGCGTTCGACGCTGTCGTCGGTGAGGGAGGGCACGAGTTGATCGCCGCCCATGCCGATCGCGCGGTGGATGCGCCAGATCGGCAGCACGATGTCGAAGCGGCGGAACGACCGGTACCAGGCGAGGGCGTGCTGGTAGTTGGTGTCGACGAGGGTGCCGTCGACGTCGAAGATCGCGGTGTCTGCCATGGCATCCACCACATCGCTCCTTCGCCGCCGGGGCACGACCGTTGCGGTGGTACGCGCCCTCGGCTACAGTTTTACTGAACGATCGGTCTGTAAAAGGAGTCGACGATGACGATGACCGCACCCCCCGCGGACGCCCACGCCTCCGATGGCGAGGCGGTGTTCGACGCCCTCATCGAGGCCGACGGCCGCATCGAGCCGCGCGATTGGATGCCGGACGCCTACCGCCGCACGTTGATCCGCCAGATCTCGCAGCACGCGCACTCCGAGATCATCGGCATGCAGCCGGAGGGGGCGTGGATCACGCGTGCACCCAGCCTGAAGCGCAAGTCGATCCTGCTTGCGAAGGTGCAGGACGAGGCGGGTCACGGCCTGTACCTCTACTCCGCGGCGCAGACCCTCGGCATCACGCGCGACGAGATGACGCAGCAGCTCGTCGACGGCAAGGCGCGGTACTCGTCGATCTTCAACTACCCGACCCCCACCTGGGCCGACATGGGCGCGATCGGCTGGCTCGTCGACGGCGCCGCGATCTGCAACCAGGTGCCGTTGTGCCGCGCCTCGTACGGGCCCTACGGTCGCGCGATGGTGCGCATCTGCAAAGAGGAGTCGTTCCACCAGCGCCAGGGTTTCGAGATCCTGCTCACCCTCATGCAGGGGACCGAGGAGCAGCGGGAGATGGCTCAGGATGCCGTGAACCGCTGGTACTGGCCGAGCCTGATGATGTTCGGACCCCCCGATGACGACTCGCCCAACTCGGCGCAGTCGATGGCGTGGAACATCAAGCGCTTCAGCAACGACGACCTGCGTCAGCGCTTCGTGTCGATGCTCGTGCCGCAGGCGGCCGTGCTGGGCGTGACGCTGCCCGACCCCGAGCTGCGGTTCGACGAGGCGACCGGCGAGTACCGCATGGGCAAGATCGATTGGACCGAGTTCCACGAGGTGCTCGCCGGACGCGGTCCGCTCAACACGATGCGCCGCCAGCACCGCCGTGACGCCCACGAGGAGGGCGCCTGGGTGCGCGAGGCCGCCGCGGCCTACGCCGCGAAGAAGAGCGCCGCCCGCGCAGAGACGTCGGCGGCCGCCTGATGGCCACTCCCGGCGGGAGCCCCGCGGAGACCTGGCCCCTGTGGGAGGTCTTCGTGCGCGCAGGCCGCGGCCTCAGTCACGTGCACGTCGGCTCGCTTCACGCACCCGACGCCGAACTCGCCGTCCGAAACGCGCGCGACCTGTACACCCGGCGCGGCGAGGGCGTCTCGGTGTGGGTCGTGCCCTCGGATGCCGTGACCACGAGCGACCCGGGGGCCAAGGGCGCGTTCTTCGAGTCCCCGGCGGGCAAGAACTACCGGCACGCGGTGTACTACACCGCCTCCGAGGGGGTGCCGCACCTGTGAGCATCTCGACCGATCAGGGGGACCGGTCCCTTCGACAGGCTCAGGGACCTGGGGTCGCAGCCTCGGTGACCGGAGTCGCAGCGCCGGCGGCCGGAGCCCCGGCACCGGCGGCCGGGGTCGCAGCGCCGCGGGCCGGAGCCACGGCGCCGGTGGCTGAGCCCGTCGAAGCCACCGGCCCCCACGGCGACGTCTCCCTCGACGCGCGCGAGCTCGCCGCCGAACTCGCCGGGGGAGAGGACCGGGCGAGCGATCCCGACGTCGCCGCGTACGCGATGCACCTGGGCGACGACGCGCTCATCCTCGCGCAGAACCTCTGCGGCTGGGTCGCCCGTGCCCCCGAGCTGGAGGAGGACGTCGCCCTCGGCAACATCGCCCTCGACCTCCTCGGCCACGCCCGCTCGCTCCTGCGCTACGCAGGCAGCCACGACGGGCGCAGCGAAGACGATCTCGCCTACTGGCGAGACGAGCGCGATTTCCGCAGCGCGTGGCTCTTCGAGCTCCCGAACGGCGACTTCGCGCACACGATCGCCCGTCAGCTCTTAGCATCCGCGTACCTCCTCGAGCTGTACCGCGACCTGTCGGCATCCACCGATCCCGTGCTGTCCGCCGTCGCCGCCAAGGCCGAGAAGGAGGTCGACTACCACCGCGATCACGCCGTGCAGTGGACGCTCCGTCTCGCCGGCGGTACCAACGAGTCGCGTCGCCGCTTCCTCGTCGCCCTCGATGACACCTGGCCGTACCTCGACGAGGTGTTCCGCGACCTGCCGCTGCACGACCGTCTCGAGGGCATCGCCGTGCGCCCCTCCATCCTGCGCGGCCGCGTCGACGAGGTGCTCGGGGAGGTGCTCGCGGAGGAGGACGTCCCGGTCCCCGCGATCGCCGCGTCCTCCGCGGGGGGACGCCGGGGGCGGCATCACCCCGCCTTCGGGCCGCTGCTGGCCGAGATGCAGGTGCTGGCCCGCCGGCATCCGGGGGCGACATGGTGACCGCAACGCGGGACCGTGCTCGCGAGATCGTCGCGGCCGTCGTCGACCCCGAGGTGCCCGTGCTCACGATCGACGATCTCGGAGTGCTGCGCGACGTCCGCCTGGACGGGGAGACCGTGACCGTCACGATCACCCCGACCTACTCGGGGTGCCCGGCGGTCGACGCGATCCGCGACGACATCGTGCTCGCCCTCACCTCCGCCGGCTTCGACGACGTCGTCGTCTCGACGACGCTGACCCCCGCGTGGACCACCGACTGGATGAGCGACGCGGGACGACGCAAGCTCACCGAGTACGGCATCGCCCCGCCGACCGGCCGGGCTCCCGCGGGCCCCATCCGCGTGAAGCTCAGCGTCGCGTGCCCCCGGTGCGGCTCCCTCGACACCCGCGAGGTCTCGCGCTTCGGGTCGACCTCGTGCAAGTCGCACTGGGAGTGCCGGGCGTGCCTCGAACCCTTCGACCACTTCAAGGCCCTCTGATGACGGCGACGGATGCCGCACCCTCCGGCCCCGCCGAAGCCTCGACCCTCGGTGCCGTGCGCGAGACCGGGGGTCGCGCCCGCGCCCGGTTCCACACCCTGCGGGTCGCGGACGTCCGCCCCCTCACCCCGACGGCGATCGAGGTGACCTTCGCCGTCCCCGACGAACTCGCTGACGCCTTCGACTACGCCGCGGGCCAGTACGTCGCCCTTCGAGCGCGCGTCGACGGCGAAGACCTGCGGCGGTCGTACTCGCTCTGCCGACCGCCGGCGCGCGGGACGATCAGCGTCGGCATCAAGCGCGACCCCGACGGCCGGTTCTCGACCTGGGCGCACGAGGACCTGCGCCCGGGCGACGAGATCGACGTGATGAGCCCGCAGGGCACCTTCGTCTCGCGAGCCTCGACGGCGACCGGACATGTCGTGGCCATCGCCGCCGGCTCCGGGATCACCCCCATCATGGCGCTCGCCGCCGATGTGCTCGAACGCTCGACCGAGAGTCGGATGACGATCGTCTACGCCAACCGGTCCTCGACCGACGTGATGTTCGTCGACGAGCTCGCCGACCTGAAGGACCGGTACCCCGCCCGCGTCACGCTGCACCACGTGCTCTCACGCGAGCAGCGGGCGGCCCCGGTGTTCTCGGGACGCATCGACGACGAGCGACTGCGCCTCATCCTGTCGCGCCTGATCGATCCGGCATCCGTCGACGAATGGTTCCTGTGCGGGCCGTTCGCCCTCGTCGAGCTGTGCCGCGAGGCGCTCGCCGAGGTCGGTGTGCCGCGCGAGCGCGTGCGTTTCGAGCTGTTCACCGCCGGAGACGGCGACGCGCCGGCGCAGACCGGGGGAGCGCGCCCCGTGCGCGTGCGCGCCGACGAGCCGGTACGCCGCATCGACTTCACCCTCGACGGCCAGTCGGCGTCGGTGGAGAGCCCGATCGCCGCGAACGAGACGATCCTGGCCGCGGCCCTGCGCGTGCGGCCCGACGTGCCGTTCGCGTGCGCCGGCGGTGTCTGCGGAACCTGCCGCGCCCGCGTGATCGAGGGGGCGGTGTCGATGACCGAGAACTACGCCCTCGAGCCCGACGAGATCGCCCGCGGCTACGTGCTGACCTGCCAGTCCCACCCGACCTCCGACGCCGTTCGCGTCGACTACGACGGATGACGAAGGATGCCATGACCCCGCACCGCATCTCCGTAGGCGATCCGTCACCCGGGCGCGCCCGCGGGGGAGTCGCATGATCGAGTACACCGGCGCCGACGGTGTCGCCGAGATCGTCCTGAACGCCCCCGCACGCCGCAATGCCGTCGGTCTCGACGATCTGCACGCCCTGGCCGCGGCCTACGACCGCGCCGAGGCGGACGGCGCCCGCGCCGTTCTGCTGCGGGGTGAGGGACCGTCCTTCTGCGCCGGTCGCGACATCTCCGGCGTCGACCCGTCGACCGATGACGTCGGTGGTTACCTGGACGAGACGCTGGCGCCGCTGCTGCGTCGTATGGCGGCCTTCCCCGCACCCACCTTCGCGGTCGCCCACGGCGCGTGCCTGGGCGTCGGCCTCGGCCTGCTCATCGCCACCGACGTCGTCTACGTCGCCGACACCGCCCGGATCGGTTCGCCCTTCGCGGCCCTGGGGGCGACCCTCGACTCCGGCGGCCATGCGCTGTTCGCCGAGCGGCTCGGCATCCACGCGACCCTCGATCTCATCTACACCGGTCGCCTGCTGTCGGGCGAGGAAGCGGTGCGGGCGGGCCTCTTCTCGCGCGTGCTCCCCGCCGCCGAGGTGCAGGATGCCACGAGCCTCGCCGCCGTCCGCGCGGCGGCCGGGCCCACCGCCGCCTTCCGGGCGAGCAAGCGCATCGTCTCGGCGATCCGCGACGAGCGGCTGGGGCTGTGGGACGCCATGGCGCTCGAGAACCGCGCCCAGGCGGCCCTCGCGGCCACCGACGACTATCGCGAGGGGTTCGCGGCGTTCCAGGCCAAGCGCGCACCGTCGTTCACAGGGCGCTGACGCGGCGCGCGAACTGCACGTCGGCGCCCTCATCCGGGCCCCGGACAGCGCGCAGTCGGCTCCGCGCGCCGCGCGTCGTCGTCGCGCCCCCTCGTCGTCGCCCTGCTTGAATCAGACCATGCCGCGCATCGACGACGACGACGAACTCGCGACCCTCCGCCGCCGGGCCTACGCCCCCGGCGCCGACATCTCCGCCGACCCTTCGGCGCTGGAGCGCCTGATCGAGCTCGAGCAGCGCGCGGCGGCCCGCGACGGCGGCGCGGCGGACGACCGTGCGGCGCCGGACGGCGAACGGACGGAGCCCGAGGCGGCATCCGTCGGCGCGGAGGCGGGGGGAGAAGACGGCGAGTCGGCCCGCCCGGCCCGCCGCCGGATGCCGCGTCTGCGGCGTTCCACGGTGGTGATGCTCGCCGGGGCCGGGCTCGTCGTGGCGACACTGCTGACCGCTCTGGTGCTGGTGCAGCGCGTGCAGACCGATCCCCTCCAGGTGGGTGCCACGCAGGTCGCCCGGCTTACGGAGGACCCTTCGTTCGACATTCCCAGCTCGCTGTACCGCGGGATCACCGGCAACGTGAAGGCCTATACGGCGTTCGAGGGTTTCCGCGTCATCTCCTATCCCTCGTTCCGCGCGGGCGAAGGCGCGGCCCGGTGCATGACGGTGTATCAACCCGACCTGCTCGACACCGGTGACGATGCCTTCTCGTACGAGGGGCAGTTCCTCTTGCCCTCCTGTGCGGCGGGCCCCTTCCCGGCGACCTTCACGATCCTGCTCGCCGAGGACACCCCCGAGCGGGAGCCGACGGATCTGCCCGCGGACACGTCCTTGCAGTTCGTCTACGACCAGGGACGAGACGAGATCGTGGTCTTCCGCGGCTGACGGCGAGGCTGCTCGGGGATCGCGGCCGCGCGAGAGCAGCATCGGACGGTAGCCCCGGCCGCACACGACGATGCCCCGGCACACCGGCCGGGGCATCGTCGAAACGCGTCAGCGTGTCACATGCGTCACGCAGCGGTGGTCACGGCGAACTGCACGGATCCCTGCTGCGGGTCGATCTGCGCGTCGAGGACGCGGTCGTCGAGCACCGCGGCGGCGTCGGTGTCGAGGAAGACCCGCGCTCCGGAGTTCTCGACGACGGTGTCGGCGGGCTCGGGCGCGTCGACGACCGAGAGCGCGAACTGCGACTCGGGCGAACCCGCTCCGGCGATGCGCACGCCGCCCTGCGGGGCGTCGGGGAACTGCGCGGTGATGGTCTTGACGGCGGTCGTGGCCTCTTCGGTGAGTGTCAGCATGGGTGACTCTCCTTCTCTGATCGACGACAGGAGTCAGCCACGATGCCGAGAATCGAGCCCGCTCTCAACTCCTCGCGGCCATTGCCAGGGGTTTCCCACCGGCCGTCCAGACGTCAGGGGAGGAGCCCGGCCCGTCGTGCGCGTGTCACGGCCGCGTGCCGGGTGGAAGCGTCGAGCTTCGACATCGCCGAGGCCAGGTACGACTTCACGGTGGTCTCGCGCAGACCGAGGGATGCCGCGATCTCCCCGTTCGTCGAGCCCACCGCGGCGCAGGCGAGCACGTCGATCTCGCGTCGCGACAGGTGGACGTCCGTGTCGGCGCCCGTGGCGGGACTGTCGCCGGTGAGCGCGGCGAGTCGCGCCTCGATGTCCTCGAGTCGTCGGCGCACGGCGTCGTCTCCGACGGTCGCGGCCAGGCTCCGCAGCTGCGCGTAGCTCTCGCGGATCTCCTCGCGCGCGCCCGCGCTGAGGCCGCCCTCCGGCGTCGGCGCAGCCGCCATCCGGCGTTCGACCTCGGCCCGCACGCGCAGCTCGGTGCCGAGCTCGCCCGCCACATCGAACGCCGGTCGAGCCTCGACCTCGCCGACCTGGGACTGCGCCCAGGAGCCGCAGTACAGCACGCCGCGGGCCGCACCTCCGACCAGCACGGGCACGGCGAACAGCGTGGCGATGCCCTCGCCGAGGATGGCGCGGTCGTAGTCGTGCGTGATCGACCGCGACGTGCGGTAGTCGAGGGTCATGCGGGGGCGCCGCTCGACGAGGGCTCGGCCGCCGAGACCGCGGGTCGCATGGACCACCAGGCCCTCGATGCTCCGCGTGCGGGCGCCGACGATGGTCGACACGTGCACCGCCCCGTCGTGCTCGAGCCCGCCGAAGGCCACGGGGAAGTGCGTGCGCCGGGCGAGCTCGCTCACGGCGTGCGACACCAGTCGCGTGTCGTCTCGAAGTGTGGACGGTGCAGCCACGCACTACCTACTTCCGGGGGTGACGGCTTCGTCGCCGCGTTTCGTAGCGTCGACCCTACCACCGGGGAAGCGCCAGCCGACCCGGACTTTTCCCCCGAACGGCGCAGCGTTGCGCCGTACTCATGAGGCAAGGAGGCCACATGACGGACCGTCGCATCGACGGCGCCCACACGGGCGGCGTCGATTACATCGCGGTCGAGGAGTCCGCCCCGTTCCAGGAGTTGAAGAGGCGCCAACGCCGCTTCGTCTTCCCGCTCGCGGTGGTATTCCTCGTCTGGTACTTCGCCTACGTGCTGCTGTCGTCGTTCGCCCCGGAGTTCATGGCCCAGCCGGTGTCGGGAGCGATCACCGTCGGCCTGCTGCTGGGACTCGGGCAGTTCGTGACCACGTTCGCGATCACCATGGGCTACGTCGCGTACGCCAACCGGCGACTCGACCCCGGAGCCGAACAGTTGCGTCACGAGCTCGAGCAGGCTGAGGGGGGACGCGCATGAACGACGTGCTCGCCGCCCTCGACGCGGCCGTCCAGACGGTCGAGAACAACCCGGTGCTGAACATCTCGATCTTCGGCGCGTTCGTGGCCGTGACGCTGTTCATCGTCATCCGGGCCAGTCGCAACAGCAAGACGGCGGCCGATTACTACGCCGCCGGGCGATCGTTCACGGGACCGCAGAACGGGTTCGCGATCGCCGGCGACTACCTCTCGGCGGCGTCGTTCCTCGGCATCGTCGGCGCCATCGCGATCAACGGCTACGACGGGTTCCTGTACTCGATCGGCTTCCTCGTGGCGTGGCTCGTGGCCCTGCTGCTCGTCGCGGAGCTCATGCGCAACACGGGCAAGTTCACGATGGCCGACGTGCTCTCGTTCCGCCTCAAGGAGCGCCCCGTGCGCATGGCCGCCGCGATCACGACGCTCGCGGTGTGCTTCTTCTACCTCCTCGCGCAGATGGCGGGTGCCGGCGGACTGGTCTCGCTGCTGCTCGGCATCACCGAGCGGGTCGGCCAATCGATCGTGGTCGCGGTGGTCGGCATCCTGATGATCGTCTACGTGCTGATCGGCGGCATGAAGGGAACGACCTGGGTGCAGATCGTCAAGGCCTTCCTGCTCATCGGCGGTGCCGTCGTGATGACGGTCTGGGTGCTCGCGATCAACGGCTTCAGCCTGAACACCCTTCTCGAGAGCGCGGTGGCGGCCTCGCCCAAGGGCGACGCGGTCCTCGCCCCGGGACTGCAGTACGGCAAGAACCCGTGGGACTTCATCTCCCTCGCCCTCGCACTCGTCCTCGGCACCGCGGGACTCCCGCACGTGCTGATGCGCTTCTACACGGTGCCCACGGCGAAGGAGGCGCGGCGCTCGGTGGTCTGGGCCATCTGGCTGATCGGACTGTTCTACATCCTCACGCTCGTGCTCGGGTACGGTGCCGGCGCCCTCGTCGGGGCGGACACGATCCTCGCGGCCCCCGGCGGGGTCAACGCCGCAGCACCCCTGCTCGCCTTCGCCCTCGGCGGGCCCCTGCTGCTGGGCTTCATCTCGGCGGTGGCGTTCGCGACGATTCTGGCGGTCGTGGCGGGGCTGACGATCACCGCGGCCGCGTCGTTCGCGCACGACATCTACGCCAACGTGGTGAAGAAGGGCGACGTGCCGCCCGACGGCGAGGTCAAGGTCGCGCGGCGGACGGTCATCGTCATCGGCATCCTGGCCATCCTCGGCGGGATCGGCGTACAGGGCCAGAACGTGGCCTTCCTCGTCGCCCTCGCGTTCGCGGTCGCGGCCTCGGCCAACCTGCCGACGATCCTGTTCTCGCTGTTCTGGCGCAAGTTCACCACCCGCGGCGCGGTGTGGAGCATGTACGGCGGGCTCGGCTCGGCGCTCGTGCTCATCTTCCTCTCGCCGGTCTTCTGGGGGACGCCCACGAGCGTGTTCGTGAACACCGGGGTGGCCGTCTGGCCGCTGAACAACCCCGGCATCGTGTCGATCCCGCTCGGCTTCCTGCTGGGATGGCTGGGCTCGGTCACCTCGCGCACCGCCGAGGACCGCCGCAAGGCGGCCGAGATGGATGTGCGATCCCTCACCGGGTACGGCGCCGAGAAGGCGTCGAACCACTGATCCGGCCGCGCCCGGTCCCGCTCCGGCGGGGCCGGGCGTCGTCGCGCACGGCACCGGCGCCGCACAGAGGTGCGTCCCCGCCTATCCCGCGGCCCGCAGCCTCTCGCCGAGCACGACCCTGCTCTCGAGATCGAGCAGCTGCTCCTTGACCTCGGGGTGTCCGCCGTACTCGCCGATCGACCCGTCGGCGCGCACGACGCGATGCACGGGGACGACGATCGAGAACGGACTCGACGCGCACGCCGTGCCGACCGCCCGCGCGGCGCGCGGAGCGTCGGCCATCAGCGCCACCTCCCCGTACGACGCCACCTCCCCGTAGGGGATGCCGAGCGTCGCCTCGAGCGCCGTCCGCGTGAACCCGCGCACGAGGCGCCAGTCGAGGGCGACCTCGAACGCGCGCCGTTCGCCGGCGAAATACTCGTCGAGCTGCGCGACGAGGCCGTCGCCGACCGACGGGTCGGGCTCCGGCACGACGCCCAGGCGGTGCGAGATCTCGGCGCGGGCGAGGTCGATCCCGTCGTGCGCGACGTCGAGACGCACGAGGGCGTCGTCGATGAACGTCAGCAGGATCGGCCCGAGGGGGCCGTGGTATTCGGTGCTCGTGACTGTGCTCATGCCCTCATCCTCTTCACCGTCGGAGAGCCCCGCAGGGCCGCCGCCCGGGAGTGGGGAGGATGCCGCTGATCCGCCGCCTGGGGAGGAAGCGCCGGTGGTGCGGCGTGTCGCCAATTGTCGCGAAACTCGCCGCCGCTACGGGGGTTACCCGATCGACCGGCTTAGTCTGACAGGTGTGTGGCGAGCTGAGGACGGTACCGTGATCGGTGCCGACGGAGACGATTCGATGTCGTCCGTCGATCCGGGCGAGCTGCGATTGTCGGAGCCCGGCATCGTGGTCCGCCACGTCGCCGACCCCGAGCGCGATCGCATCCGTGCCGAGGCGGCAGCCTTGGGCGGGCGGTCGACACTGCTGCGGTTCGACGACGCGCTCGACGCGGGCATCGACATCACCAAGGCGCACCCGGGCTCTCTCCCGCAGTTCATCACGGGGCGCGCGACGATGCTCTCCAACCTCTTCCGTGACGAGGTCGCCCTGCGCACGGCGCGCATGGCCGCCGACCGCATCACCTCCAAGAACGTCGAGCTGCGCACCGCCCGCGGACTCGAGCCCGTGCATCTGGCCGTCGGCCTCTCCGCGTGGAAGATCGGGGGAGTGGAGTGGTCGGCCCCCGTGCTGCTGCGTCCCCTCGCGATCCGCCGGCACCACGGCGACTTCGAACTCAAGCTGCACGGCGCCTTCGTGATGAACCCCGAGCTCTCGCGCGCGTTCCGCACGCATCTCGGCATCCAGATCGACAGCGCCGCCCTCGCGGGTCTCGCGTACGACCAGGGCGTGTTCAAGCCGCAGCCCGTCATCGACCACATCCGCCGCTTGACCTCGCACGTGCCGACCTTCGTCGTGCACCCGCGTCTGGTCATCTCGTCGTTCGCCGACGTGGGCTCGGGCATGGCTCGCGACACGCATGACCTCGACGACCCGCTGCTGAACGCCCTCGCAGGGCATCCCGACGACCGTGCCCGCGTCAGCGTGCGCCGTGCCGACCCCGTGATCGTCGGCCCCGACGAGCGTGCGCCCGCCGCCGACACCCTGCTGCTCGACGCCGACGCCGAGCAGGAGCGGGTGCTCGCCCGGATCGCCGCCGGTCACTCCCTCGCCGTGCACACGCTGCCCGGCACCGGAGGGACGCAGACCGTCATCAATGCGATCGGTCAGCTCGTCCACGACAACAAGCGCGTGCTCGTGGTCAGCGCCCGTCGCTCGACGCTCGACGGCATCCGTCACCGTCTCGCCGGCGTCGGACTGACCGGGCTCGCCGTCTCGCCGCACCACGTGCGCCGCGACCTCATCCGCGCGATCGGCCGAAACGAGAAGGCCGAGCAGCCCAAGGTCGCCGAGATCGACGACGCTCTCGTGCGTCTGCGCACCGTGCTGCGCGACTACCGCTCGGCCGTGACCGAGCCGCACCTGGCACTGGGCGTCTCCGCGCTCGACGTCCTTCGCGCGCTGACGTCTCTGGCATCCACGTCCCCCGCCCCCTCGACCGAGGCGCGGTTCGATCTCGCCACGCTCGAACGCCTCGCCGGTCGCCGCGACGCCGCGGCCCGCGCCCTGGCGATGGCGGCACGCCTGGGCGAGTTCCGCTTCGGTCCCGACGACTCGCCGTGGTACGGCGTCAGCTTCACCCGCACCGAAGACGCGCGCGCCGCCCACGATCTCGCGGGCAAACTGCACGCCCACGAGGTTCCGCGCCTGCTCGAGCGCGGCTACGAGCTCATCGCGCAGACCCGCATGCGGCCGTTCCAGACGGTCTCCGAGCTCGGCGCGTACCTCAAGCTCCTGCAGGGCATCCGCGAGTCGCTCGACCGCTTCAGCCCGAGCGTGTTCGAACGCCCCCTCGGTGAGCTGATCGACGCGCATTCCCCGCGCCGCGACGCCTCGGCGATGAGCGGTCCGAACCGCCGTCGGCTCAAGCGCCTCTCGAAGGAGTACGTGCGCCCGGGCGTGCACGTGCCCGACATGTACGAGGCGCTCGTGCGCATCCAGCAGCAGCGCACCGAGTGGCAGCGCGTCGTCGAGGCCGGCGTCACCCCCGAGGTGCCGCTCGGCCTGGCCGACGTGCACGTCTCGTGGCAGCGCACCGACGCGCTGCTCGGCGAGCTCGACCAGATCCTCGGCCGCCAAGGCTCCGACCGCCTGGCGACCCTGCCCGTGCAGCGTCTCGTCCGCACTCTCGCCGGACTCGCCGCCGAATCGACCTTCTTCGACAACCTCGTCGAGCGCGCGCAACTGCGTTCCGAGCTCGCGCGCCTGGGGCTGGAGCAGCTGCTGGTCGAACTGTCGGTGCGGCACGTGCCCGAGGAGCGCGTGGGCGCCGAACTCGAGTTCGCGTGGTGGCAGTCCGCCCTCGAGCACCTGCTGCGCACCGACAAGGCCCTGCTGGGAGCCAACACGAGCGTCGTCGACCGCCTCGAGCGCGACTTCCGGCTCGTCGACGAGGCGCACGCGGCCGCCGCGGGGCCCCTGCTCGCCGCCCAGCTCGCGACGCAGTGGCGCATCGGCATCGTCGACCACTCCGACGAGGCCGCCGCCCTCAAGCGTTCGCTGAAGGACGGACTGCACACGGCGCAGGAGATCTCGGATGCCGCTCCCACGCTGCTGCGCACGCTCGCGCCGGTGTGGCTCGCGTCGCCCTACGAGGTGCCCGACGTGCCGCACGATCTCGCGTTCGATGTCGTGATCATCGCGGATGCCGCCGCCCTGTGCCTCGCCGAGGCGACCCCGGCGCTTCGCCGCGCGCGGCAGGTCGTGCTGTTCGGCGACCCGGTCGTGCAGAAGCCGACGCCCTTCCGCGTGAGTGCGGCGA
Organism: Microbacterium sp. NPDC007973; assembly: GCF_042958465.1. Lineage (NCBI taxonomy): Bacteria > Bacillati > Actinomycetota > Actinomycetes > Micrococcales > Microbacteriaceae > Microbacterium > Microbacterium sp. NPDC007973. The sequence goes on along the minus strand of NZ_JBIBJJ010000004.1, from coordinate 151,432 downwards.
TCGCCGCCGCGCCCGAGTCCGCCGGGGCCGACGCGGACGCCGACGAGGTGCCGTTCGACGAGACCTCGGTCTTCGAACGCATCGCCGAGCTGCTCCCCGTCGAGACGCTCACCCGCAGCTACCGCGCCGGCGGAGAAGATCTGTCGCAGCTGGTCAACGACGCCTTCTACGGCGGAGAGATCGTGTCGCTGCCCTGGGCGGGCTCGTACCTCGGCCGCGGCAGCTTGAGCGTCGACTACGTCGAGGGCGGTGTCGGCGCCCCCGACCCCGTCAGCGGTGCCGTCGAGAGCCCCGACGCCGAGGTCGCCCGCGTCGTCACCCTGGTGGTCGAGCACGCCGTGAATCGCGCCTCGGAATCGCTCATGGTCGTCACCGCGAGCCGCAAGCACGCCGAGCGCGTGCGCGCCTCGGTCGTGGCGGCGCTGGCCGGCCGCTCCGACGTCGCCGAGTTCGTCTCACGGGATGCCGCCGAGCCCTTCGCCGTGCTCACCCTCGAGGAGTCGGTGGCCGAGAGCCGCGACCGCGTGGTGTTCTCGCTCGGCTTCGGTCTCACGCGTCACGGGCGCGTGCTCAGCGACTTCGGCGACCTGTCGACGCCCGACGGGGAGCGCCTGCTCACGGTCGGGATGACCCGCGCGCGCCGCTCGATGGTGATCGTGTCGTCGATCCGCCCCTCGGCGTTCGACGACGGCCGCCTCGAGCACGGTGCCGCAACCCTCATGGGCATCCTCGGCAACGTCGCCGCCCGCGGCCGCGAGAGCCGCCTCGAAGACCTCGCCGATCCGCTCACCCGCGCGCTGGCGCGGGAGCTGCGCCGCCTGGGGGTCGAGGTCGACGTCGACTACCGCGGTCTGCTCCCGCTCGTCGCCCGCTACAAGGGCAAGGCGGTCGTCGCCGAGAGCGACCCCGAGACCATCGGGGAGTCCCTGCGCGAGACGCTGCGTCTGCGGCCGCAGATCCTCCGGCGCCTCGGCTGGCACTATGTGCGGGTGCACGCGTTCGACCTGTACAGCGATCCCGCCGGCGTCGCCGCGCGCATCGCGGAGCTGCTCGGCATCGCCCCCGACGACGCCCCCGCCCCCGACTCGACGACCGAGCCCCTCGACCTGCCCGGCTGATCCCCTGATGACCGAGAATCCGGATGCCACCGGCTGAGCCTGTCGAACCCTCCGAGTCGGAGTCGGGTGCGGTCCCGTCGACGGGCTCAGGGACCTCTCCGGAGGCTGAGCCCGTCGAAGCCGCCGGTGCCCCGCCAGTGAGCCCAGTCCCTTCGATGGGCTCAGGGGCTCCTACCGACACGCCGGCCGATCGTCAGCCCGTCGTCCGCGTCCGTGGCGCCCGCCGCGCACGGCTCCTCGCTGCGCCGGGGACGACGGCCGAGCCGGCGCCCGCCGACGACCCCGCGCGCGGCACGGGCCCCCGACCCATGGCATCCGGGCCCAACGACGAGCGCATGATGCGCGAGGTCCCCCCGCACTACTGACCACGAACGGCGACGGCGCCCGTGCCGGAACCCGTGGTCCCGGCGCGGACGCCGCCTCGTCGGCTCGAGGCCGCTCAGATCTTGTTCTGGCGCTCCAGCAGATCGCGGATCTGCACGAGCAGCTCCTGCTCGGTCGGCAGCTTCGGCTCTTCGGATGCCGCCTCGTTCACTCCGGCGCGAGCCGCGGCGCGGGCCTTCCAGCGATTCATGGGGTACACGAACACGAAGTAGACGATCGCGGCGACCGCGACGAAGTTGATGATCGCCACGAGGATCGCGCCGAACTCGAACGTGGACGTGCCGCCGAGCAGAGTCGGAACGGTGACGTTCAGGTCGCTCAGGTCGCCGACCTGGAACAGGAACCCGATCAACGGATTGATCAGACCCTGCACGAGGGCGTTGACGATGGCCGTGAAGGCCGCTCCGATGACGACGGCGACCGCGAGGTCGATGACGTTGCCGCGGAGGATGAACTCCTTGAATCCTTTGATCATGCGCTGGCTCCCCTTCTGCCGCGCCGCCCCGGACTCAGGAGGCCGAAGAGGGAGCGGACGTCTTCGTTTCCGACTTCGATGATGTCGAAGAACCCGACGACGCGCCACCGGGGGACGACGCGCTCGACCCACGGGAATCGGTGCGGTAGAACCCCGACCCGTTGAAGGTGACGCCGATCGAGCCGTACTGCTTGCGCACCTCGCCGCCGCACTCCGGGCACTCGGTGAGGGCCGCGTCGGAGAAGGACTGCACGGCGTCGAAGCGGTGGCCGCACTGCTTGCAGGCGTAGGAGTAGGTGGGCATCGGTCTTCCTTCGGGTGTTCAGGCGTGGTGAGAGTCGAGCGCGATGGTGCGCGTCGGCGTGACCACGCCCGTGACGGGCTGATCGTGGACGTCGCGGGGCACGTCGTCGACGAACTCGGAGTCGAAGATCACCGCATACACGGGCGGGCACTTCTCCATCGAGCCCAGCGTCTTGTCGAAGTAGCCGCGTCCCCAGCCCAGGCGCATCCCGTGCCGGTCGACGGCGGCGGCGGGGATGACGAGCAGGTCGACGTCGTTGACGGCGATCGGGCCGAGCACGTCGCCGACGGGCTCGGGCAGGCCGAACAGTCCCTCCGCGATCTCGGTGTCGGCCGTGGCCACACTCCAGTCGAGCAGCCCGTCTTCGCGAGTGATGGGGAGGAGCACGCGGATGCCGCGCTCCACCGCCGCGGACACGAAGGCGTGCGTACCCGGCTCGGTCGGCGTCGAGAGGAAGCAGGAGATGCTGCGGGCGCCCAGTCGATCGACGAGAGCGTCGAGCTGCTCCTTGACGCCGGCCTCCGCGACATCGCGGGCGTGGGACGACACGGTCTGACGACGTTCGCGCAGATCGGCGCGCAGTGCGCGCTTGGCCTGCTCGATGCGATCCGGCATGCGGGTAAGTCTACGTGCGCGCGTGTTGACGACGACGACTCGCGCTCCCGCTAGGGTATGCCCATGCCTCATAAGCCCTTCAAAGCCGTGATTCCGGCCGCAGGACTCGGTACTCGCTTCCTCCCCGCCACCAAGGCCATGCCCAAGGAGATGCTGCCGGTGGTCGACAAGCCGGCCATCCAGTACGTCGTCGAAGAGGCGACCGGTGCCGGCATCCAGGACGTCCTGATCATCATCGGACGCAACAAGAACAACATCGCCAACCACTTCGACTCGATGCCGGAGCTCGAGACGAAGCTCCGCGAGAAGGGCGACCACGACAAGCTCGCCAAGGTGGAGCACTCCTCCGACCTGGCCGACGTGCACATGGTGCGTCAGGGCGAGCCCAAGGGTCTGGGTCACGCGGTGCTCCGCGCGCGCAGCCACGTGGGCGACCACCCCTTCGCGGTCCTCCTGGGCGACGACCTCATCGACGAGCGCGACCCGCTGCTCGAGAAGATGATGTCCGAGTACGACAAGCGCGGCGCGACGGTCATCGCCCTCATGGAGGTCGACCCCTCGCAGATCCACCTCTACGGTGTCGCCGCGGTCGAGCCGACCGAAGACGACGGTGTCGTCAAGGTCACGCAGCTCGTCGAGAAGCCGAAGGCGGAGGACGCGCCCTCGAACCTCGCGATCATCGGCCGCTACGTGCTCGGCCCCGACGTGTTCGACATCCTCGAGCGCACGGAGCCCGGCAAGGGCGGCGAGATCCAGCTGACCGACGCGCTCGAGGAGCTCGCGACCGGCGGCGGCGACGGGGGCGGCGTGTACGGCGTCGTGTTCCGCGGACGCCGTTACGACACCGGCGACCGCGTCGACTACATCAAGGCCATCGTGCAGCTCGCGGCCGACCGCGACGACCTGGGTCCCGCGCTGCGTCCGTGGTTCAAGGAGTTCGCGCAGGGTCTCTGACCCGGCGGAGCACTATGGATCTATCGATCCCGAGACGGCACGGCGAGGTGTCGATCCGTCTCATCCGCAACCGCGACGCGCGCGTGCTGCAGCAGCAGCTGATCGACAACCGCTCGTGGCTGCGTCCGTGGGAGGCGACGAGCCCCGACGGCCCCGTGTCGTTCGACATGCGGCTCGGCATCCGTCGCCTCCTCCAGCAGTACCGCGACGGCCTCGGCGTCCCCTTCGTCATGGCGTGGGACGACGAGGTCGCGGGGCAGCTCAACGTGTGGGGCGTCTCGCGCGGTTCGCTGGCCTCGGCCACGATCGGCTACTGGGTGGCCGAGGAGTTCGCCGGTCGCAACATCACGACGGTCAGCGTCGCGATGGCCACCGACGTGTGCTTCACCGAGCTCAACCTGCACCGGATCGAGATCTGCATCCGTCCCGAGAACCACGCGAGTCTGCGCGTGGTCGAGAAGCTCGGCTTCCGCTACGAGGGACTCCGCCGTCGCTACATCCACATCGACGGCGACTGGCGAGACCACTACGCCTTCGCGCTCGTGCGCGAAGAGGTGCCGCACGGCGTGCTCGACCGCTGGGCGCGGGGGCAGGTGCCGCCCGATGCGGCGCGCATCCCGCCGGCCGACCGCCTCTGAGCGTGTTGCGGCGCGGGCCGCGCGTCGGAACGCTGCGCCCGCCGCGCCGCGCCGCGCCGCGCCGCGCCGGGCTCGCCGCGAAGCGCCGAGACTGCATCTTGCTGACATCTCGGTTGCAGAATGTCGCCACCTCGTCAGCCACATGCAGTCTCGCGCACAGAAACCCGTCGATCGGGCGTGACGACACGCGGGAGGATGCCGAGGTGTGATCTCTCGGTGACCTACCTTTGTCCCATGGGTGGCCAGGTGCTGAGCGGCGGGGTGATCGTCTTCGTGGCGGTCGCGCTGTGGTTGGTCTATCTCCTGCCGTCGTGGCAGAGCCGGCATCGGTTCACCTCCGCCGAACGCAACGCCGTGCGCCTCAACCAGGCCCTTCGCGTGCTCGCCGAGACGGCCGAGACGCCGCGGGAAGTGCACCTCGAGCTGACCACCCGCACCGCGCACCAGCAGCAGAAGCTCGCCCGTCAGGTGCAGGCGCAGAAGGCCCAGGCCGAGCTCGCCGCCGCCAAGGCGCGCCTCGAGGTGGCGAAGCTCGAGAGTGCGCGCGACCGCGATGTCGTGAAGGAGCAGCGCGCGGCCGCGATCGAGCTGGCCCGTGCCGAACGGGCCGCCGCCGTCGAGGTCGCTCGCGCCGAGCGCGCCGCGGCTCTCGAGAAGACGCGTGCGGAACGCGCCTCCGCCGTGGAGCGCGCGCGTGCCGAACAGGCTGCCGCAGTCGCCGTCCCGGCGGCTCGTCGCTCGCGTGTGCGTCGTCGCTTCCGCCTCACCGTCTCGGTCGCACTCCTGGCCGGGCTCATCGCCTCCGGCTTCGGTGCCGTGCAGATCGTCGGGGGAGCGTCCCCGATCGTCCTCGTCGCCGGAGCGGCCGTGGTCGTGGCATCCCTCGTCATCCTGCGTCGGATCTCGGTCGTCGCCACCCGCACCGCGGCGCGTCCGGCCGAGGTGTCGGCGCGCCGGGTCATGGGCGAGGTGCAGGACGTCGCCCTCGTGCCCGAGCCGCGCCCGACGTGGACGCCGCGTGAGCTGCCCCGCCCCCTCGTCGCGTCGGTCGGCTCTCGCGCCGCCGCGACCGTCGACGAGCAGCTCGCCCGCGAGGCCCTGCGGGCCGCGGCCCGTGAAGAGGCCGCCCGGCACATCGCCGCCGAGCAGGCTCCCACGCCCATCGAGACGGCCCGCCCGGCCGCTGCTGCCCCTGTCGCCTCGCCGTACGCGGCGATGGGCTACGTCGACGACAGCGAGATCGAGAGCCACGTCCAGCGCCTCCTGACGCGCCGCGCGTCGGGGGAGTGAGACCGGCGTTTCGGCGCCGGGCCGTTCGTTGCGGCCTTATACGCGTGCCGGCATATCCTTCCGCGGCGACGGCGCGCGGCGCGCCCGGGCTGCGTCTCGCGTCAGGTGACGGGCGCGTGACGTGATAGTGTTGTCGAGGTTTCCGGGCCTGTGGCGCAGTTGGTAGCGCGCCTCGTTCGCATCGAGGAGGTCAGGGGTTCGAATCCCCTCAGGTCCACCACTTCCCGAACGGCGTCCCTCCTCAGAGGGGCGCCGTTCTCATTTGCCCGAAGAGCTGGCGGCGCTCGTGCACCGGCTCACGGCGGTGCCCGCCGACGTTCCCTATCTCGTCATCACCGGACTCGACGCGGGGCCGGATTACGCCGCGTGGTTGCAGCAGACCATCCCGCACATCGTCCACGAGGTGTGGCGGCCGCCGACGCACGACCCGCACCTCATCGATCCGGCCCGTTTCGTCGCCCGTATCGAGGCGTTCGCGTGCTGACCACCGGGCCGTCGGGCCCGGGTGCGCTCGTCCGGGTCAGTCGGCCGCGGCGCCCTCGGCCCATCCGCCCGGAGCGGCGACGTTGAACATCCATGCCACGCCCCACGGGTCGACGACCTCGCCGTAGAAGTCGCCCCACACCTGCTTCTGGAGCGGCTGCTTCACCTCGGCGCCGCGCTCGACGAAGCGGTCGTAGAAGCCGCGGACGCGGTCGAACTCGTCGCTCATGAACGCGGCGTGCGTGCGACTGGCGCCCCACCCCTGGGCGGGCTCGTCGAAGCCGTCGGCACCCATCACCGTGAACCCCTCGGCGCGCAACTCCGCGTGCATCACCCCGTCGGCGGGGGCGTCCGGGATGCCGAAGTCGGAGAACGTGTTGACCGTCAACTCGCCGCCGAAGACCGACTGGTAGAAGGTCATCGCCTCGCGGGCGGCGCCGGCGAACGAGATGTAGACGACGAGAGAGGTCGACATGGGGGCATCCTTCATCTTCGAGAGCGGATCGGCCCTCACGTTAGTCCCGCGGCGGGGGAGAGGGAAGGTGCGTCACGCGCCCTGGTACTGACGCAGCTGCGCGAGCAGGCGGGGCGCGCTCGCATCGAAGGTGCGACCCCCCACGACGACACCGACGACGAACACGGCGACACCCCAGACCGGCCCGATCCCGAGGGCGAGCCACCCCGCGAGCGTCGAGCCGCCGAAGGCCGCGATTCCCGCCGGGATCACGGCCGGCAGGGCGATGACCGCCGCGACGATCCAGCAGAGGAAGAACAGCAGCGTCATCGTGAAGGTCGTCCCCGGCACGCGCTTGAACGGCGAATCACCGGGCGCGGGCGTGGGGATCACGAGCAGCGCCGACGTGACGGCGCTGACGCCGTAGCCCACGAGCGCGACGCCGACCGAGGCGCCGACGACGGCCGGGAGGAGGTCCCAGCGGTTCGCGATCGCCAGGATCACGGCATCCGCCAGCAGGGTGAGGGGGATGCCGACGCTCGCCGCCCCGAGCATGCGGCCGAGACGATCGGCGCGCCCCCGGATGCCGGTCTGCATGACGGTGGCGAACGCGGTGCCGTCGTACGAGACGTCGGCGTAGACGATCGTGCCGGCGAAGAACCCGACGAGCACGCCCGAGAGCACGAAGAACGGACCCGTGATGTCGCCCCCCGCGTAGATGAGCACGAGGACGGGGGCGAAGGGGAGCAGCAACAGCTGCCGCAGGTAGCGGAAGTCGCGGGTCCACGAGGTGAGCGCTCGCGCCCAGGTGGCGCCCGCGGGGGTGGAGGGCATGACGCCGAACCATCCGAGCGAGCCGGCGCTGCGACGCGCGGCGGAACGGGCGGGCGGCGCGACGACCGAGGCCGACAGGCTCCGCCGCCACAACCACCACAGCAGGGCAAGGGTCGCCAGGGCGATCGCGAACTTGCCCAGCGCGGGCAGCCAGGAGCCGGCGGCGAGGTCGCCGGGCACGGCCCACACCGCTCCGATCGGCGTCCACGACACCGCGGTCACGATGCTCTGCAGCTGCGTGCCCTGTCCGCTGACCGCGACGACGCCGTTGGTGAGCACGATGAAGAGCGGGCTCGCGAAGATCAGCACCGCGAAACCGACGAGACCGATGATCTCGCGCGTGCGTCGGCCGCCGCCCACGCCCGCCGCCAGAGCCGACACGGCACGAGACGCGACGACGCAGATGAGGACGCCGAGCGGCACGCACACGACCGCGGCGATCGCCGACACCGGGTCGCGCCCCCACACGAGGAACGTCGCGAGCGCGCCGAGGGTCGTCGCGATGCCGGGCACGCCGGTGAGGCCGCCGGCGGTGATGGCGAGCATCATCTGGCGCGTCGTCATCGGGAACGGTGCGAGCTTGGCGGGATCCAGGGTGGTGTCGATCCCCGCGGCGAACACCGGTCCGATGACCCAGCCGAGGGTGAGCAGGGCACCCGCGGCCGTCACGGCGGCCCGCGCGATGTCGAAGTCGAGGGTGCCCACGAAGAACAGCCCCGCCCCCACCAGCAGCAGCATCCACAGCGCGCCGAGCACGCCGAGGATGAAGCCGACCAACTGCATCGGGCTCCGCATGAGGGTGTTGCCCAGCACGCGGAACCGGATCTTCAGGACTGTCGCAACCACTGCGGCCCCTCCGAGTGGTGGCGACCGCCCACGAGGTCGACGAAGCGGTCCTGCAGGGTCTGGGTGCCGCGCACCTCGTCGACGGTCCCGGATGCCAGCAGCCGGCCCTGCGCGATGACGGCGACGTGGTCGCACATGCGTTGCACCAGGTCCATCGAGTGGCTCGACACGATGACCGTCCCGCCCGAGGCGGTGTAGCCGCGGAGGATGTCCTCGATGTTCGCCGCCGACACCGGATCGACCGACTCGAAGGGCTCATCGAGCACGAGCAGCCGCGGGGCGTGCACCAGGGCGCACGCGAGGGCGACCTTCTTGGTCATGCCCGCGGAGTAGTCGACGACGGGGGTGCCGGCGGCCTCGCCGAGATCCATGATGCGCAGCAGGTCGGCCGTCCGCGAGGCGACCTCGTCGCGGGGGAGGCCGAACATCATGCCGGTGTAGGTGACCAGCTGCTCCCCGGTGAGCCGGTCGAACAAGCGCACGCCGTCGGCGAGGTTGCCGATCAGCTTCTTGGCCTCGACGGGGTGCGCCCAGACGTCGACGCCGTGGATGCGCGCGGTCCCGGCATCCGGTCGCAGCAGGCCCGTGGCCATCGACAGCGTCGTGGTCTTCCCCGCTCCGTTGGGCCCGACCAGGCCGTAGAACGACCCGGTCGGCACGGTCAGGTCGAGACCTGCGACGGCCGTCTTCTCGCCGAAGCGCTTGGCGAGTCCGCTCAGCTGCATCGCGGGCTGCTGATCGGTCGCGACCGGAGGCACGACGGCATCCGGGAGGACGGTCGGCGGCGTGACGGGGTGCGGGGGCACGGTCTGCGAGGTCTCGCGGGAGGGGTCGGTCACGATCTCGAACCTATCTGCGTGGTGCGGACCGTTTCCAGGCTCCGCGGGGAATGGGGGTCAATATCGGATGGCGTCGATGACCTTCACGCGCACCGCGACGAGGGCCGGGAGCAGCCCGGCGATCGCGCCCACGACCGTGGCGGCGACGAGGCCGGTAACCGCGGCGTCCACCGGGAACGGGGGGAAGTCGGTGACCATCCCCTGTCCGATGAGCTCCGCACGGCCGGCGACTGCACCACGAGGATCGAGACGGTCACTCCCGCGGCCCCTGCGACCACCGTCGCCACGACGCTCTCGAGCATGACCGCGAAGAACACCCGGCTCGCGGTCGCACCGAAACTGCGGCGGATGCCGATCTCGCGAACACGCTGCTTCACCGTGACGAGCGCGATGTTCACCAGTCCGAGGGCGCCGAGCAGCAGCACGAGCACGGCGATGCCGATGACGACCATCTTCGTGACGAGGAACGGATCGTCGCCGTACGTCGCCCAATCGCGTCGATCGGCGGTCACTTCGACACCGGTGCCCAGGGCCGCGCGCAGATCGCGCTTCACCACCTCGGTGAGCTGGTCGGCGATCTCGGGCGGCACCCACATCTCGTACGACGGGATGACGGGACCCCCGCCGCCGTACGGATCGCTCGGCGCGGCGGCGGCGTCTCCGCGCTCGCCGGCGGCCGCGGCCTGCATCGCCTGCAGCTGAGAGCCGAGCATGTACATCGACGGTTCGATCTCCCACGTGGCAGAGGGCGTCACGCCGACGACGACGGCGCGCACGCCGCCGGAGGGGATGCCGGATGCCGCGTTCGGCAGGCCCTGTCCCCCGAGCGCCACCATGGGGTGGGTCTCGAGGGGCGGGCGGCCCATGCGGTCGTAGAAGATCTCGTTCACGATGAGGCGAGGAGCCAGCTGCTGCACGTCCCGCTCGGTGAACCACGCGCCCTCGGCCATGCGCACCCGGTGCATCTCGCCGAACGGCTGGTCGACGGCCTGCGTCGGCACCTGCACGATGCCGTCGCGGAACGGCACCGACTGCGTGGTCTGCACGACGCGGGTGGCGTAGGAGATGTCGTAGCGCTCGACGACGTCGCTCCACGCGGCATCCATCGCCTCGGGGGCGAGGGTGCCGCCGTCGGTGCGGTAGGCCGAGACGGACAGGCTCGCCGGGCGCCCGGACTGCCGCTCGCTGAGTTCCTGGTTCGCCTGCTGCACGATCGCGCCGAGGGCGACGACGGTCGTGAGCGAACACACGGCGACGGCCACGCCCACGAGCGAGAGCAGGACGCGCGTGCGATGCACCCGCACTTCCTGCCAGGCCTCGAGCAGCGCACCGACCACGGCGCTGACGCCGCGCATCAGTCCTCGCCCTCCGGCGCGTCGAGGCGCGCGTCGTCGGTGGGTCCGCTGTCGGCGGGGTCGGTGAGGGTGGCGGTCGCCGTCGCGGTGCCGAGCCCGAGGACGGCGAGCTCGTCCGTGCCGGTCGACGCCGCCTCCTCCGGCGCCGGAGCCATCTCGCGCCGGTCGCGTCTCGTCAGCGGCTCCAGCGACGGATCGTCGACCGGGGTCAGCACGCCCCGGTCGAGCCGGAAGTGCCGACGCGCGCGCCGGGCGATGGTCGGGTCGTGGGTGATGATGACCTGTGCGGCGCCCGTCTGCACGGCGACCTCGTCGATCAGCTCCATCACGCTCTGCCCGGTGTCGAGGTCCAGGGCGCCCGTGGGCTCGTCGGCGAGGATCAGGCGCGGCCCGCGGACGAGCGAGCGCGCGATCGCCACCCGCTGCTGCTCACCGCCCGACAGGCGATCGGGCATGCTGTTCAGTCGATGCTCGAGACCGACGAGGGCGAGCATGTCGGCGGCGATCCTCTTGCGTCGCCAGAACGTCCTCCCCGGCGCGTACAGGAGCGGCATCGTGACGTTCTCGAGGGCGGTGCGTCCGGGCAGCAGGTTGAACTGCTGGAAGACGAAGCCGATCGCCGCTCCGCGCAGACGATCGCGCTGCGCCGACGAGTACGACCGCACCGGGCGGTCGTCGAAGAGGATCTCGCCGCTGGTGGGCAGGTCGAGAAGCCCCAGCATGTTCAGCAGCGTCGACTTGCCCGAGCCCGACCGCCCGACGATCGACACGTGGTCGCCCGGTTCGATCTGCAGGTCGACGCCGTTCAGGATCGTCAGCGCGGGCTGATCCTGCGGGATCACCGTGCGGGTGACCGCCCGCAGCGCGAGCAGGCTCATCCGCCGAGGGCCGCTTCGCAGTACATCGACCCGTCGGGATAGGTCGTGCACCCGTCGTTCGCCGGGGCCATCGCGCCGGGGGCGAACTCCAGGATCTCGTCGCCCTCGGCCAGCCCCTGCGTGATCTGCACCTGCGTGCCGTCGGTGAGGCCCAGCGCCACCGGGCGCTCCTCGGTGGCACCGTCCGCGCTCATCACCCACACCGTGCCGCTCTGAGCCGCCCCGCGCACCGCGGTGGTCGGCACGACGAGCACGTTCTCGGCGCGACCTCCGGCGATCGTCATCTCGGCGGCGAGCCCCGAGAAGACGGTCACCTCGCCCGGCACGGTGCACGTGGCCGTCGTCGATGATCCGCCCGCACCACCGGTGCTCGCTCCGCCCGTGGTGGACGTGTCGTCGCTCGTGCTCCCGCCGGTGCTCCCGGCCAGGGGAGTGGTGATGCGGAGGTTCCCGCACGCGAAGGCGGCGGGCCCGCCGGTGATCGTCACCGTGGCCTCGGTCGGGCGGTCCAGCAAACGGTACTGCTGCGCGGGCTCGAGCGAGCCGCTGACCGAGAAGGTCGGCGGGGCCACGGTGCCCGCCGTCATCCCGATCGTGATGTCCTGCCCCGAGATGACCGAGAGCGAGCTCAGGATGCCGGTCGCCGGCGCCGTGACGTCCTCGTAGCGGAAGATCGCCGGCTTGGGCTTGCCCTCGGCATCCACGCTGTCGGCGGGATCGCGCTCGATGGGGACCTTGACGTCGAAGACGACGTCGCCCTGGTTCACGTTCGCGCCCTGGGCGATGAAGATCTTGTTCACCGTGCCGGCGGCCGTGGCCTTCATCGGCAGGGCGGGATCCGCCGACACGGTGGCCGAGACGACCACGTCGTTCGTGATCGTGCCCAGCGCCGCGACGGTCGTCGGTTCGACGATGGTTCCCGTCGGGATCGCGGGGGACGCGTCGGCGGGGCGATCAGGGAAGAACGCGAGCTTGATGAGTGCCGCCGCCACCAGGGCGACGAGAAGGATACGCAGAATCGGAAAGACCCACGTGCGTGCGATCCCCATGAAACCCCCCGGAACGGAAATCGTCGTCATCGAACGTCTCCACCCTAGGGGGCTGCGTGTATCGCCCACGTATCGCCCGGCGTCGTGGGAGCCGGAGATCATCCGATGGGATGACGTCGATCGGCGATGTCATCCCCTCGGATGACGGCAGACGTCGGATGCCGCGACCCCGACCGTTCGAGACGGTGGGGCCGCGGCATCCGGTGGGCGAGGCTCAGTCCTTCGGCGGCGCCACGACGTGCGGCTTCGTGGGATCGAGCGGGGCGCCGGTGGCGAGGCGCGCGTGGCTGCGCGAGTAGGCGAAGTAGATCGCGAACCCGAGGGCGAGCCAGATGAGGAAGCGCAGCCAGGTCTCGACCGAGAGGTTGAGCATCAGATAGGTGCAGATGAGCGCCGACAGGATCGGCAGCACCGGGCTGAAGGGCACGCGGAACCCGCGCTTCAGGTCGGGGCGCTTGCGCCGCAGCACGATGACGCCGATCGAGACCAGCACGAAGGCGGAGAGCGTGCCGATGTTCACCATTTCTTCGAGGACGCCGATGGGGGTGAGACCGGCGACGACCGCGACGATGATCGTGACGATGATCGAGATGACCCACGGCGTGCGGAAGCGCGGGTGCACCTTCGCGAGCGCTCCGGGGAGCAGGCGGTCGCGCGACATCGCGAAGATGATGCGCGTGGCGCCGATCATCAGGGTCAGCACGACCGTGGTGAGGCCCGCGACGGCACCGGCCGCGATGACGGTGGCCATCCACGTCTGGCCGTGGAAGGCGAACGCGTTCGCGAGGGCCGCGGAGGGATTGAGGTCGGAGTAGGGGACCATTCCCGTGACCACGACGGCGACCGCGCAGTACAGGATCGTGCAGATCACGAGCGACGCGATGATGCCGATCGGCAGGTCGCGCTGGGGGCGCTTGGTCTCCTCGGCGGTGGTCGCCACGACGTCGAAGCCGATGTAGGCGAAGAACACCAGGGCGGCTCCCGCGAGGATGCCGCCGACACCGAAGGTCGCGGGCTCCAGACCCGAGAGGAACTGCAGCAGCGGCTGCGTCAGTCCCGACGTGGATTCGGTCGGCACGGAGTCGGGCACGAAGGGGCTGTAGTTCGCCGGGTTGATGAACAGGATGCCGGCGATGATGACGAATAGCACGATGAACAGCTTCACCGCCACGAGGACGAGGTTGACGCGGAGCGACTCCTTGATGCCCAGGGTCATCAGGCCGCCGAGCACCAGCACGAGCAGGATGGCGGGGAGATCGACGACACCGCCGTACGAGATGGCCGGCGGGAGCACGATGCCGATCTGTTCGAGGAACGTCCCGAGGTACGCGCTCCAGCCCTGGGCGACCACGCTCGCGCCGAGGAACATCTCCAGGATCAGATCCCACCCGATGATCCAGGCGAACAGCTCGCCGAGCGACGCGTAGGAGAAGGTGTACGCCGATCCCGACACGGGGACGGTCGAGGCGAACTCGGCGTAGCACATGGCAGCGAGGCCGCACGCGATCGCGGCGATCACGAAACTGATCACCACGGCGGGACCCGCCACGTCGTGCGCGGCGCGCCCGGTGAGGGTGAAGATTCCGGCGCCGATCACGACGCCCACGCCGAAGACGGTCAGGTCGACCGCGCTCAGGGACTTCTTGAGCCGGAACTCCGGTTCATCGGTGTCGGCGATGGACTGCTCCACCGACTTGGTACGGAAAAGGCTCACGCGACGCTTCCCTGTCTCGACGGATCTCTGTCTCAGGTGGTGTCCCCGGAGCGAACACCACCCCCGGAGAATAGTCCCTCGCCGCCCCCGCGCCTATCGGTGACGCGGCCCGCCGTCCCGGTGCTATCACACGGATAGTCGTGCGGGTAATTCATCGAATGCCGGTGTAAGGTTTTTCGTATTATGGCTATGAAGCACATCACGCACCTCGTCGACGATCTCGACGGAACGGTCCTCGAAGACGGACAAGGAAAGCAGATCACTTTCTCGGTCGAAGGCCGCGCTTATGAGATCGACCTCTCCGACCGGAATGCGGACAAGTTCTATTCGGCGATCGCGCCTTTCGTGGATGCCGCTCGCTCGGTCTCGCGCGGTGCCGCCACGACGCGTCGATCACGCGCCCCCCGCCGCTCCAGCGACGTCGACCTCGGTGCCGTCCGCGAATGGGCGCGGGCGAACGGACACACGGTGAGCGACCGCGGCCGTGTTCCCTCGACCATTCTCGACGCGTACGCCGACGCGAATTCCTGAGGTCGCTCCGATTTCATCGGTCGGCCCGTCGCCGGCCGCCATCGCGTCGAGCGCGGTGACGCAATTCGCCGTGCTCGACGCGCTGATGGCGGGCGTGTATTCCGCGGGTATTCCGGTTTCCGATGCGGTGGAGCTCGGAGACACCGGGATCGGCTGCTGCGAAGGTCTCGGTGGCGAAGTCGTCATCCTCGACGGCACGCCGTTCGAGTGCACGCCGGACGCCCCGCCGCGCCGGATGGAGCCGAGAGAGACGCTGCCCTTCGTCGACGTGTGCGCGATGGGCGAGGGGGTCGCCACCGTGGTGCGCGACGCCGACTTCGCCGACCTCGAGAGCCACGTCGGGGCCCGGCTGGCCAGCCGCAACCTCTTCCACGCCGTGCGCCTCGACGGCGTGATGGCGCGGGTGCGCACGCGCGTCACGCGACGGCAGGAGCCGCCGTTTCGCCCGCTCGCGGAGGTCGCCGCGGAGCAGATCGAAACGGTGGCGTCCGACTGCGCGGGTTCTCTCGTCGGGTTCTGGATGCCCCGGATCTATCAGGGCATCACGGTCGCCGGGCTCCACCTGCATTTCCTCGCCGACGATCGCACCGTCGGCGGCCACGTTCTCGACGTGCGCGTGGGCGAGGGCCGCCTGCGCATGACGGCATATGCGCGTTTCGCGCTCCGGTTGCCGGACGACGAACAATTCCGGCGCACGGAACTCACGCACGACGAGGATCATCGGATCGTCGCGGTCGAGAGTCGGCCGGCCGTTCCGGAAACCGGTGAAAGCTGACGAAGAAGCGGGTGAATTCGCAATATCGCGCCCCGGGGAGGCGCGAATTGCCGTCTTACGATCGGCGCATGGCGAAAAAGCACATCACGCAGGTGATCGACGATCTCGACGGTTCGGTCATCGACGACGGAACCACCGTCCACTTCTCTCTCGAAGGGCGTTCGTACGAGATTGATCTCTCGAGGGAGAATGCCGACAAGCTTCGCGAGGCTCTTTCGCCTTTCATCTCCGCCGGTCGCGCCGTCGGCTTTTCTTCGCCGTCCGCCCGAAAGGAATCGCGGCGCCGCCCCGCGCCCACCCGCGACCTGGTCGACGTCCGCACGTGGGCCGAGAAGAACGGCTATTCCATCAATACACGCGGACGTATTTCGGAGGTCGTCCTCGCGGCGTACGACGCTGCACACTGAGTAGTCGAAGGAAAGCCGGATGCCGTGGGAAACGGCATCCGGCTTTCTTCGTCCCGGGCGTGTCAGACGAAGGCGCCGTCGCCCGCTCCGACCGCGAGACGCTCGGCGGCGAGGCCCTCGGCGGCGGCGAGCGGGGTGACCCCGCGCGACTGCGCCTCGTCGAACACGCGGCGCACGGTGTCGCCGATGTCGGCCACGCGCCCCATGATCTGCTCCAGCGTCCCGCGCTGCTTGGCCACGAGGTCGAGGTAGATCACGCCGCCCGCGTTCACCACGAAGTCGGGGGCGTACAGGATGCCGCGCCGTGCGAGCCGCTCGGCGCCCGAACGCTCGGCGAGCGGGTTGTTGGCGGGGCCGCAGACCGCGCGCGCGTCGAGGGCGTCGATCACCGCGTCGGTGAGTACACCGCCGATCCCGGCGGGAACGAAGACATCGGCCGGCACGAGGTGCGCCTCGCTCGGCTCGACCCACGCGGCGCCCAACTCGGCGGCCAGCGCGCGCTTGGCGGGGTTGACGTCGGTGACGGTCAGCGTCGCGCCCTCGGTCGCGAGGCGCTCGGCGAGTCGGCTGCCGACCTGGCCGAGACCGGCGATCGTGATGCGGCGACCGGACACGTCACTCGTGCCGACCGCGCGCTCCAGCGTCGCGACGAGGGAGGCGTAGACGCCGAGGCTCGTGGGCCCGGCCGGCTCGCCCGACCCGCCCACGGTGTCGGGCAGGCCCACGACGTGCGCCGTGCGCTCGCTCACCACGAGCATGTCGTCGGTGGTGGAGCCCACGTCCTCCGCCGTGCGGTAGAGGCCGCCCAGGCTCTCGACGGCGTCGCCCAGGTCGAGGAAGGCGGCACGGCGGCGCTCGGCGTCGAGGACCGTGCCCTCGGTGAGGCCGATGACGCTCTTTCCGCCGCCGGCGTCGAGTCCGGCGGCCGCGTTCTTCAGTGTCATCGCCGCCGACAGGCGGAGGGCGTCGCCCAGGGCGTCGGTCCAGGAGGGGTAGGTCCACAGTCGCGCTCCGCCGAGGGCGGAGCCGAGGACCGAGGAGTGCAGCGCGACGGCGATGAACAGGCCGCTGCGGCGCCCCGTCATCACCTCCACGCGCTCGTGGGCGAAATCGGGCAGGGGCAGGGCGTTGGTCATCGCGTTCCTTGTCGTCGGTCGCCTTGTGGGCGGCACGTTTCGAACGCCGCGGCGTTGCGGCATCCACCCTCCATTCTGGCGCGCGCCGACGCCGAGCGCGACGCCGCCGCGCGCGGGTGACCGCCGAGATCACCCGTTCGGTGCGAGATCGCACCGTCCGAACGGTCGGGGAGGTGTCGTTTCGCGCCGAACGTGCGATCTCGGCCCGGCCTCGGGCGGCGGAGCGGCGCGATGACGGGCCTAGGCTGACGGGCATGACCGACGCCCTGCCCGCCCGGAGCCGCCTCGTCGCCGCGTCGCTGGAGGCGGCCGGCATCCCCGGGAAGATCGTCGTCCTGCCGGATGCCGCGTCGACGGCCGCCCTGGCGGCCGCAGCCCTCGGCATCGCGGTGGGCGCGATCGCGAACAGCCTCGTGTTCTGGAGCGACGACGAGCCGCTGCTCGTGATGACCAGCGGCGCGCACCGCGTCGACACGACGGCGCTGGCCGAGAGGCTCGGGCGCGGCGCGATCCGGCGGGCGACGCCGGAACAGGTCCTCGCCGCGACCGGTCAGCCGATCGGGGGCGTCGCGCCGACCGGGCACCCCGCTGCGCTGACGACCGTGGTCGACGAGGACCTCGCCGCGTTCCCGCAGATCTGGGCCGCGGGCGGGACGCCGCACACGGTGTTCCCGCTGACCTTCGACGAGCTCGTGCGGCTGACGGACGGCACGGTGGCGCGGGTCGCCTGAGGTCACGCCGGAGATCAGCGGCGTCAGGGTGGCGCGACGCGGCGCGGGGTGGCCCCGGGGTCATTTCCGGCGCCCCGGGGCTACCTCGAGCGCCCCGACCGGTGAGGGAAGGGCCGGGCGGCGCGGCGGGGGGTCCGCGCCGCCCGGCGGACTCACGCCAGGGGGGACGGCGTGAGGGCGGTGAGGCAGACGACGGCGGCCGCGGCCGACCACGCCTGCGGGCGGCACGCCGCGGGGTACGGCGTGGGCACGGAGGAGTCGGTGCGCGGGTCGCCGCTGTGCAGCTCGGGCACGCGGTAGGCGAATCCCTCGGCGGCATCCAGGAGTCCGTCGACGACGGCCCGGGCCTCGGCGGTCAGGCCCGCCCGCAGCATGCCGTGGGCGGCGATCGCGGTGTCGTGCACCCAGACGCTGCCGCCGTGGTACGACAGGGGCCAGTACCCGTCGGCGCCGGTCGACATCGTACGGATGCCGTACCCGCTCGACATGCTCTCGCCCAGCAGGAGCGACGCGACGTGCTGTTCCTCGTCGGGGGAGAGGATGCCGGTGCCGATCAGGTGGCCGATGTTGCTGGTGAGGGTGTCGACCGGCCGCTTGGCGTTGTCGAGGGCGACGGCGGGGTACCGGCCCTCCGGCGTCTGCACCCAGTACGTGTCGGCGAAGCGCGCCTTGAGGTCGAGCGCCCAGGTGTGCCAGAAGGCGATGTCGTCGGCATCCGTGTCCGCTCCGAAGGCCTCGAGCAGCTCGGCGCCGGCGAGGGCGGCCTCGTAGGCGTACGCCTGCACCTCGCACAGGGCGATCGGACCCTCGGCGAGGCTCCCGTCGCGCCACTGGATCGAGTCGCCGGAGTCCTTCCAGCCCTGGTTCGACAGGCCGGTGCCGAGGCGGTCGATGTAGTCGAGGAAGCCGTCGCCGTCGCTGTCGCCGCTGTCGCGGATCCAGCCGAGCGCCGCGCGCAGCGCCGGCAGGAGTTCCCGCACCTCGGCCTCGGGCATGCCCGCGCGCCACGCATCGGCGAGCAGGCAGATCCACAGGGGGGTGGAATCGACGCTGCCGTAGTACTTCGGCGGCAGCACGATGCCCTCGCCCGGGATCTCCAGCGACGATGCCCGCAGCTCGTGCAGGATCTTGCCCGGCTCCTGCGCCGTCCGGGCGTCGTCGTCGGTCCCCTGCAGGCGCGCGAGCACGCGGAGAGTGGATGCCGCGATCTCGCGGTCGAGGGGGAGGGCCAGGCGGGCGGCCCAGATCGAGTCGCGTCCGAAGAGCGTGAAGAACCAGGGCGCACCGGCCGCGAAAAACGCGTCGTCGGGGTGGTCGGGGAGCACGAGGCGCAGTGCGTCGAGATCGTCGAGCGCCGTCCGCAGCCATCGGGCGAGGCGCGGGTCGGCGGCGGCGGATGACACGGCGGCGGCGTCCCAGCGGGCCGGGACGGCGGGCGAGTCGACGACGAGCGTGTCGTCGCGAAGGCTCAGGGTGAAGCCCAGCTGAACCTCGCCGAAGGCGGGAACGTCGACGTCCCACGCGGCCTCGACGCCCGCGTCGCCGATGGAGATCCCGGCCCCGGGGGCGTGGAGGGAGAGTCCCTGGGCCCCGGCGTCGACGCGCACGCCCTCTCGCTCGGGCACCGTCTCGGCGGCTCGGGGATGTGCGTGGCCCGACTTCACCTCGTGCAACTGGGCGAACTCCGGCGTCAGGCGCAGACGCAGGGTGGTGCGGAGGGGCCGGTCGACGCGCGAGCGGATGATCCACGACTCGCTGACGAGACCGTCGTCGACCCGGCGGTCGCGCACCAGCCGCACCTTCGGGTCGGGGGTGGTGTCGTCGACTCCGCGGAGGAGCCCGCCGAAGACCACGCGCGAGGCGCCGTCGGGGGCGGTCGAGATCCACTCGATCGGCGAGTCGTCGCACGAGGCCGTGAGCGCGCTTACGTGACGCACATCGCCGTGGTAGACCCCGTGAACGGCGGCCGTGCCGATGGCGCCCGTCGCGTCCGACCACACCTGGGTGGGGGCGCGCAGCACGATGAGGGCGTCGTTGAGGAGCGGTTGCAGGGGCATGGTCTCGGTGGTCGTCCCGTTCGGCGAGGTGGTGGGGGCGGTGGTCATTCTTTGACGGCTCCTTCGCTGGCGTTCATGATGCGGCGCTGGAAGATGAAGAACACCACGGCGACCGGGATCGTCATCAGGGCCGCGGCCGCGAGTTTGAGGGGGAATTGGCTGCCCTGGCTGAGCTGCCCGCTGGCGAGGGATGCCACGCCCTTGGTCAGCGTGGTCAGCTCGGGCGACTGGGTGGAGATGACGAAGTGGCTGAGCTCGTTCCACGACCCCTGGAACGACAGGATCACGATCGTGATGAGCGCGGGGCGCGCCATCGGCAGCACGACCGACCAGAAGACGCGGAAGGTCCCCGCTCCGTCGATGCGGGCCTGCTCCTCGACGGACGGCGGGATCGACTCGAAGAAGTTCTTCATGATGAACACGCCCGCGGCATCCACGAGGAGGGGCAGGATCATGCCCGCGTACGAGTCGTACATGCCCAGCTGATTGATCACGAGGAACTTGGGGATCAGCAGCACCACCGCCGGAACGGCCATGACCGCGACGAGGCCGGCGAACACGATGCCGCGACCGCGGAACTGCAGGCGCGCGAGGGCGTAACCGGCGAGGGAGTTGAAGAACACCCGGCCCGCGGTGACGAACACCGTCACGACGACGGAGTTGCCGAACCACACGGGGAAGTCGGAGTTCAGGAACAGGCGCTCGTACGCGGCCCACGTGAAGGGCTGCGGGACGAGCGAGATCGGGTCGGCCGCGGCGGCGGCATCCGTCTTGAACGAGGTCGCCACTTGCACCAGGAACGGATAGATGTACACGAGGGCGAGCAGGAGCAGCAGCACGTACAGGCCGATCTGCCAGCGCAGGGTCTTCGCCGACATGCGGTGCTTCGCGGGGCGCGTGGGGCCGTCGACGCGCTGCTCGGCGAGCACCGTCGTCTGCGGGGATGCCGTGGCGGTCATCGCTTCGCTCCCTTCGCGCCCTCGCGGGGCAGTTCGTACTGACGGAGGCGCCGGCGCGAGACCGGGCGGTCGCGCAGCACGAAGCGCTGAAGGATCGTGAGGGCCACGATGATGACGAACAGCACGAAGGCGATCGCCGCACCCTGTCCCCACTGCTGCGAGAGGAACGCGGACGAGTAGCTGAGGTAGGCCGGGGTCAGGGTCGTCTTGCCGGGGCCGCCCTGGGTGCCGGTGTAGATCTGGTCGAACACCTGCCAGGTGCCGATGAGGCCGAGGGTCAGCACGGTGAACAGCACGGGCTTGAGCTGCGGGAGGGTCACCCGCCAGAAGCGCTGCCAGCCGTTCGCGCCGTCCATCATCGCGGCTTCCTGCACGTCGGCGCCGATGTTCTGCAGCCCCGCGATGAACAGGAGCATGAAGGTGCCCGAGGTCGTGAAGACGGCCATGAGGATGAACGCCGACATCGCCACCGACGGACCGGCGAGCCAGTCCCACCACGACACGCCGAGCATCGTGTTGCCGGTGAGGAAGGCCGGGCCGCTCGTCACGCCCAGCGCGCCGAGAAGGTTGTGCACGACGCCCGAGGGGTCGCTGAACCAGTTCGGCCCGTTGATGCCGAGCCACGAGAGCACCTCGTTGACCGCCCCGGATGCCGAGAAGAGGAACAGCCACAGCACGGTGATCGCGACCGAGCTGGTCACCGAGGGGAAGTAGAACGCGGTGCGGAAGAGGCCGCGACCGCGCAGCACGGCGCGGTTGACGAGCACCGCGAGGAAGAGCGAGAGGGCGGTCTGCAGCGGGACGACCAGCAGCACGTACCAGGCGTTGTTGCGCAGGGCCGTGCCGAAGTCGCGCTCGGCGAGCCCGCCGCCGGTGGTGACGGCGGCGTAGTTGTCGAGGCCGACGAAGCCGACGTTCGAGGAGAACGGACTGCCGCGCCCGGTCCAGTCGGAGAAGCTCACCCACAGCGCCATGAGCACGGGGACGAGGAGGAACACGCCGAGGATGATCAGCACCGGGGCGGTGAACAGCCAGCCGGCGGCGGCCTCGCCGCGCCGGATCCCCGCGGAGGGGGTTCCGGCCCGACGAGGCGCTGCGGTGAGAGCGCTCATGATTACTTGACGATGGCCTCGAGGTTGGACTGCGCCGTCGACAGCAGCGCCTGCGGGTCACCGGTCTTCAGCGACTCCAGCTGGGCGTTGAAGTCGGTGATGACGTCGGCCGCCCCGGCCATGTTCGGCGGGAACTGCGCGTAGTCGGCACCGGCGAGGAACGCGGTCTTGTCGGGGTTGGCGGTCGACCATGCATCGGCGGCCGACTGGATCGAGGGCATCGGGCCGAACGCCTTCGAGAAGGCCAGCTGCTGGTCGGTGCCGGTCAGGTACTCCACGAGAGAACGGGCCTGCTCCTGGTTCGCGCTGTCGGCGGCCATGCCCCAGCAGTTGGTGAACTGCAGCGTTCCCTTTCCGCCGGGGCCCGCGGGAAGCTCGGCGACCTGGTACTTCACGGTGGGGTAGTCGGCGGACATCGCGCCCGAGATCCAGTTGCCCTCGATGACCATCGCGGCCTTCTGGGTGCCGAACGCCTCGCCGCCCCAGCCCGCGCCCACGTCGGACGCGAAGGCGAAGGTGCCGTCGTTGAGGTGCGTCTTGACGTACGTCAACGCCTCGACGTTGGCGGCGCTGTCGGCGGTTGCCTTTCCGTCGGTGACCAGACCGCCGCCGGCCTGGGCCATGAAAGCGCCCACGCGCTGGTACTCGGCGCCGAAGGCCAGACCCACGCGACCGTCGGTGGTGAGCTTCTGGGCGACGGATGCCAACTGGTCCCACGTCGTGGGGATGTCGGCATCCGTGAGTCCCGCTGCCGCCCACAGGTCGGTGTTGATGATCAGCGCGAGCGTGGAGAAGTCCTTGGGCGCGCAGAAGAACTGACCGTCGACGGTGAAGTTGTCCACGAGCGAGGGGTAGAAGTCGCTCTTGTTCGACAGGTCGTCGCCGTACGCCTGGATCGAGCCGTTCGCGGCGTAGCCGGCGAGGGCCTCGGGAGCGAGGTAGAACAGGTCCGGCGGCGAGCCGGCCGCGAAGCCCTGGGAGAGCTGCTGGGGGAGGTCGTTGGCGGTCTGGACCTCGGCCTCGACGCCGGACTGCTCGCTCCACGCGGCGACGGCGTCGGTGACGGCCGTGGTCTCGGCGTCGCCCGAGGAGCCGATGAGCAGCGTGAGTTTGCCGCCGCCCGAGGCCTGACCTTCGCCGGGGGTGTCGGTGAAGCCCGACCCGCACGCGGTGAGCGTGAGGGCTCCGGTGGCGAGCAGGGCGCCGGCGGTGAGCCAGAGGCGGACAGGGTGCCGTGTCATGTGTCTCTCTCCTTCGATGAGGCATGCGACCCCTCCGAGTGCGCGGAGGGCCGTCTTTTGAACGTTCAAATGACGGTTCGACTACGGTAAGGAACGGCGGGGCGCGATGTCAAGCCGTCGACACGCGGCCTAGGCTGACGGGCGTCCGCCACATCCACGGGGGCCGGCACGGCATCCGACCCGGCCGCCCGACGTGAACGACGGCTGACACCGCGGGGGGAGGAACACATGACCAAGGCGCCCACCATCGATGACGTCGCGCGCATCGCGGGCGTCTCGCGGCAGACCGTATCGAACGTCGTGAACACTCCCGACATCGTCCGCGAGGCCACGCGACTGCGCGTCGAGGCCGCCATCGCCGAGCTCGGCTACCGCCCCCACGCCGCCGCGCGGCGCCTGCGGACGCGGCGCAGCTCGACCATCGGCATCCATCTCGATCCCTACGCCGGCGGCATCGCCGGGGTCGTGCTCGACCGATTCGTCCACGCCCTCACCGAGAGCGCCGGCGAGCGCGACATGCGCGTGCTGCTGTACGCCGCGCGCACCGCGGAGGAGGAGATCGACCGGCTCGCCGATCTGCTGGAGGGGGGAGAGGTGGATGCCGTCGTCATCACCGGCACCTTCCACGGCGACCCTCGCACCGGGTGGCTGAACGCCCGGGGTCTGCCGTTCGTGTCGTTCGGTCGGCCGTGGGGCGAGGACGACGTCGAGGCGCCCGCCCACCTGTGGGTCGATGTCGACGGCGCGGCGGGGACGCGGGCGGCGACCGTGCACGCGCTCGAGCGTGCGACCGGACGCGTCGCGTTCCTCGGGTGGCCCGAGGGGTCGGGGACGGGCGACGAGCGAGAGCGCGGATGGAGCGAGAGCGTCGGAGCAGCGCGCGGACCGCGCTGGGTCGTCGAAGACAGCGTCGCCCTCGCCCGTGACGCGGTCGAGGCGGGCCTGCGCGTCGATGACGACGTCACCGCCATCGTGTGCGCGAGCGACTCTCTCGCCATCGGCGCGCACCTCGCGACCGCCCTCACCGGCCGCCCCGACATCCGCGTCATCGGCTTCGACAACACCCCCGCGGCCGAGGCTCTGGGGCTCTCGAGCGTCGAACAGCTGCCCGAGCGGGTGGCATCCGGAGCCCTCGACCTGCTGATGGGCGAGAACGGCACGGTGGTGGCGCCCCGCCCCGCGACGGCGGGAGCCGCGCACGTGCTCGTGGAGCCGCGGCTCATCGTGCGCTGACGCGCGGGGCGTTTTCCGTGTCGCGGCCGCAGTCCGCTGTCGAGTGTCCGGAACACCCGGACGTCTCCGCGATCCGTCCGGGTGTTGTGGACGATCGACGCGCCGTGCGGGGCGTGGGGCTGCCGGGGGCGTCGGCGCGCGGAACGCCTGAAGCCCGCTCGAGTGTCCGAGAAACGCCGTACCGGCGCGGGCGCCCGCGGGGTGTTGTGGACACTCGGCGGAGTGTGCGGCCACGTCAGGCGGGGCGGCCGATGCGGCGGGCGAGCTCGGCGGCGCAGGCGATCGCGGCCTCGGCCAGCGCGTCGGCGTCACGAAGCGGACCCTCGGCCGGCCACGTGATCGCGACCGCGGCGGCCGGCCAGCCGGCGTGGTCGAGCACCGGGGCGGCGACGGAGCGGAATCCGGGGGTGACCTCGCCGTTCTCGCTCGCGTGACCGGCCGCGCGCACCTCGCGCAGGAGCTCGCGCAGGGAGCGCGGGGTCGCGGGGCCCACGCCGTGCCGCTGCGTGAGGGCGGTGGCATCCGGGAACAGGGCCCGCACCTGCTCGCGGGGGAGGGCGGCGAGCATCGCCCGACCCGTGGCCGTGAGGTGGGCGGGAAGCCGCACGCCCACGTCGGTCACGAGCGCCGGGCGCCGCGGAGCGCGCTCCTCGACGATGTAGAGCACGTCGCGACCGGCGAGCACGGCGAGGTGCGCGCTCTCGCCGACGCGGTCCGACAGGGCGGCGAGCAGGGGACGCCCGAGGCGCGCGAGCGGCTGCTGGCGGGCGTAGCCGCCGCCCAGCTCGAACGCGGCGGTGCCCAGCCCCCAGCGACGCTCTCCGGGCAGGTGCACGACGTAGCCGTGCTGCTCGAGGGTCGCGAGCAGGTGGTAGACGCTGGAACGGGGGAGGCCGAGAGTCGTCGCGATCGTCTGGGCGGCCATCGGGCCGGGCTGCCGCGCGAGCAGCGAGAGGATCCGCAGCGTCTGATCGGCGGCGGGCACCTGCGGGCGGGCATTGTCTGGCATGACAGACACAGGATGCCAGAACCCCGTCGTTCCGCGACAGCGGACGCGATGGAATCGGCGTATGCACACGAGCCTCACCGTCGGATCCGTCACCGTCGGATCGACCACCCTCCGCCCCCACGACGTCGTTGACGTCGCCCGCCACGGCGCCGGGGTGGTCGTGGACGAAGACGCTCTGCGGCGCGTGGCCGACACGCGCGCCCTCATCGAAGGACTCGCCGACGACCCTCAGCCGCACTACGGCATCTCGACCGGGTTCGGAGCGCTCGCGACCACCTTCATCGCCGACGACCGCCGCGCGCAGCTGCAGGCGAGCCTCGTCCGCTCGCACGCGGCGGGCACCGGCGCGGAGGTCGAGGGCGAGGTCGTCCGCGCCCTCATGCTGCTGCGCCTGCAGACCCTCGCGACCGGACGCACGGGCGTGCGCCCCGTCGTCGTCGAGACCTACGCGGCGCTGCTGAACGCGGGCATCACCCCCGTCGTGCGCGAGTACGGCTCGCTGGGCTGCTCGGGCGATCTCGCTCCGCTCTCGCACGTCGCCCTCGCCGTGATGGGCGAAGGGGAGGTCCGGGACGCCGCGGGGCAGGTCCGCCCCGCCGCCGATGCCCTCGCCGCCGCCGGGATCGAGCCGCTCGTGCTGCGCGAGAAGGAAGGGCTGGCGCTCATCAACGGCACCGACGGCATGCTCGGCATGCTGCTGCTCGCCGTGCACGACCTCGAGACGCTGCTGACCACGGCCGACGTCGCCGCGGCGATCTCGGTCGAGTCCCAGCTGGGGACGGATGCCGTCTTCGCGGCCGACCTCATGGCGTTGCGGCCGCAGCGGGGCCAGGCCGCCTCCGCCGCGAACCTCCGTGCGCTGCTGGCCGGCTCACCGTTGGTCGCGAGCCACCGCGGCCCCGAGTGCACGCGCGTGCAGGACGCCTATTCGCTGCGCTGCGCGCCGCAGGTGCACGGCGCCGCCCGCGACACCCTGACCCACGCCGCGCAGATCGCCGAGTGCGAGCTGGCATCCGCCGTCGACAATCCCGTCGTGACCGTCGACGGACGCGTCGAGTCGAACGGCAACTTCCACGGCGCTCCGGTGGCGTACGTGCTCGACTTCCTCGCGATCGCGGTGGCCGACGTGGCATCCATGTCGGAGCGACGCACGGACCGGGCCCTCGACGTGGCGCGCAGCAATGGTCTGCCGCCGTTCCTGGCCGACGAGGTCGGCGTCGACTCGGGCCTGATGATCGCGCAGTACGCGGCGGCGGGCATCGTGTCGGAGCTCAAGCGGCTCGCGGCGCCCGCGTCGGTCGACTCGATCCCCTCGAGCGCGATGCAGGAGGACCACGTCTCGATGGGATGGGCCGGGGCCCGAAAGCTCCGTCGCGCCGTCGACGGCCTCGCGCGAGTGCTCGCCATCGAGGTGCTCACGGGATGCCGCGCCCTCGACCTGCGCGCGCCTCTGCGGCCCGCGGCGGCCACGGGAGCCGTGCGCGACCTCGTGCGCTCGCGCGTGCAGGGACCGGGACCCGACCGCTTCGTCTCGCCCGAGATCGAGGCCGTCACCGAGCTCGTCGCCTCCGGAGCAGTCGCCCGGACCGCCCTCGCCCTGATCGAAGGAGATCACGTATGACCGACACCACCACGACCGACGCTCTCGCGACCCCGTCCGATGCGGACGCCGGCCGCAGGGCATCCGGGATCCGGGCCGCCCGCGGCGCGACCCGCACCGCGAAGAGCTGGGGCGCCGAGGCCGCCAAGCGCATGCTCATGAACAACCTCGACCCCGAGGTGGCCGAGCGCCCCGACGACCTCGTCGTGTACGGCGGGACGGGACGCGCCGCGCGTTCGTGGGCCGCGTTCGACGCGATCGTGCGCACGCTCGACGAGCTCGAGCCCGACGAGACGCTGCTCGTGCAGTCGGGCAAGCCCGTGGGCGTCTTCCGCACGCACGAGTGGGCGCCGCGCGTGCTCATCGCCAACTCGAACCTCGTCGGCGACTGGGCCACGTGGCCGGAGTTCCGCCGGCTCGAGGAGCTCGGACTGACGATGTACGGCCAGATGACGGCCGGGTCGTGGATCTACATCGGCACGCAGGGCATTCTGCAGGGCACGTACGAGACCTTCGCGGCCGTCGCCCGCTCGCTCGGCCGGGAGTCGCTCGCGGGCACCCTCACGCTCACTGCCGGGTGCGGGGGGATGGGCGGCGCGCAGCCCCTCGCGGTCACCATGAACGGCGGTGCCGTGCTCATCGTCGACGTCGAACGCGCGCGCCTCGACCGCCGCGTCGCCCACGGCTATCTCGACGAGGTCGCCGACGATCTCGACACGGCGATCGCGCGCGTGAGCGCCGCTCGCGAGGCGGGCGAGGCCCGGTCGGTCGGCGTCGCGGGCAACGCGGCGGAGGTCTTCCCGGAGCTGCTGGCCCGTGGCATCCGGATCGACATCGTCACCGACCAGACGAGCGCGCACGACCCCCTGTCGTACCTCCCCACCGGCGTCTCGGTCGACCAGTGGCAGGCCGAAGCGGCCCGCGACCCCGAGGACTTCACCCGCCGGGCGCGCGAAAGCATGGCCGCGCACGTGAAGGCGATGGTCGGCTTCCAGGATGCCGGAGCCGCGGTGTTCGATTACGGGAACTCGATCCGTCGCGAGGCGGAGCTCGGCGGCTACGACCGCGCTTTCGCCTTCCCGGGCTTCGTGCCCGCCTACATCCGCCCGCTGTTCGCCGAGGGCAAGGGGCCGTTCCGCTGGGTGGCGCTGTCGGGCGACCCCGACGACATCGCCAAGACCGACCGCGCTGTCGCGGAACTGTTCCCGCACGACACCGCCCTGCACCGCTGGCTCGAGAAGGCCGGAGAGCAGGTGCAGGTCGAGGGGCTGCCCGCGCGCATCTGCTGGCTCGGCTACCAGGAGCGGCATCTGGCGGGGCTGAAGTTCAACGAGATGGTCGCGTCGGGCGAGCTGTCGGGGCCGATCGTGATCGGCCGTGATCACCTCGACGCGGGCTCGGTCGCCTCGCCCTATCGCGAGACCGAGGCGATGGCCGACGGATCCGACGCGATCGCCGACTGGCCGCTGCTGAACGCGCTGCTCAACACCGCCAGCGGAGCGGCGTGGGTGTCGATCCACCACGGCGGAGGCGTCGGTATCGGCCGCAGCATCCACGCCGGACAGGTGTGCGTCGCCGACGGCACGCCGCTGGCCGCCGAGAAGCTCGCGCGCGTGCTCGTCAACGACCCCGGCACCGGCGTCATGCGCCACGTGGATGCCGGGTACGACCGCGCTCGCGAGGTCGCCGCCGAACGCGGCCTGACGGTGCCGATGTGGTGAACGCGTCCGCGCGGGGCACGGTCGAACCGGTCGATGGTGCGTCGGCGGCGACGGAGTCGACCGGGGCCGTCGACGCCGGAGGGTCGTTCTGGCTCACCGGCATCGGCGAGCTGACGACCAACGTCGCCGTCGGCGGTGATCCCTGCGGCACGATCCGCGATGCGGGGGTGCTCGTCCGCGACGGGCGCGTCGCGTGGGTCGGGCCGGGTGGGGCCGACGGCTCGGCGTTCCCGGGCTCCGATGGTCTCCCCGTCATCGATGCAGGGGGCCGTGCGGTGATACCGGGCTTCGTCGACAGTCACACGCACCTCGTCTTCGCGGGAGATCGCGCGGAGGAGTTCGCGGCCCGCATGGCGGGCGAGACGTATGCCGCGGGAGGCATCCGCACCACCGTCGCCGCGACCCGTGCCGCGTCCGACGACGATCTGCGCGTGCGCCTGCGGAGCCTCGTCGACGAGTGCCGTGGACAAGGGACGACCACGATCGAGGTCAAGACCGGCTACGGCCTCGACGTCGAGACCGAGACGCGCCTCGCCCGCCTCGCCGCCGAGGTGACCGAGGAGGTCACCTTCCTCGGCGCACACGTGGTGCCCGCGGAGTTCGCCGGCCGGGCCGACGCCTACGTCGATCTCGTCGCCGGTCCGATGCTCGCTGCGGTCTCACCCGTCGCGCGATGGATCGACGTGTTCTGCGAGGACGGCGCGTTCACGGCAGGCCAGGCGCGGCGGGTGCTCGAGGCGGGTCGAGCGGCGGGTCTCGGCATCCGGGTGCATGGCAACCAGCTCGGTCACGGCGACGGGGTGAGGCTCGCCGTCGAGTGCGGTGCGGCCGCCGTCGACCACTGCACCTACCTGAGCGACGCCGACGTGGAGGCGCTCGCCGCCTCGGACACGGTGGCGACCTTGCTGCCCGGGGTGGAGTTCTCGACGCGGCAGCCGTATCCCGACGCCCGGCGGTTGCTCGACGCCGGCGTCACCGTGGCGCTCGCGAGCGATTGCAACCCCGGGTCGAGCTTCACCAGCTCGATGCCCCTGATGATCGCCCTCGCGGTGCGGGAGATGGGGATGACGCCGGCCGAAGCGGTCTGGGCGGCGACAGCCGGGGGAGCGCGGGCGCTTCGTCGCGCCGACGTCGGTGCGATCGCGCCCGGGATGCGGGCCGACCTCGTGCTGCTCGACGCGCCGAGCCGCGTGCATCTCGCCTATCGGCCGGGTGTGCCGCTCGTGCGCCGTGTCTGGAAGGACGGCGTGGACCCGCGGCCTATGGCGTGAAGAGTTCGAACTCGTCGGGGGCGACGGCATCCACGTCGTCCCAGGTTCCGTCGTGCCACGTGAAGACGGCGACCGCGCACGTGACCATGCGCACGTCGCGATCGGCGAGACGGGAGACGAGGGCGCTCATGCCGGGGTCGTGCGCGACGACCATGACCTCGTCGCCACCCGCGTCGCGCGCCGCCGCCAGCAGTCCATCCGGCTCGGCGAGGTAGAGCCCGGCCTGCTCGGTCACCTCGGCGTCGAAGGTGCGCGCGAACACCGCGGCCGTCTCGCGCGCCCGCAGGGCCGTGCTCGACAGCAGGATCTCGGGACGCACTCCCGCCCGCAGCACTGCGCGCGCGACCGTCGGGACGTCGCGCCGGCCGCGGTCGTTGAGGGGCCGGTCGTGATCGTCGAGGCCTTCATCGGCCCAGTCGGATTTCGCGTGACGCGCGAGCACGAGTTGGATCATCGTCTTTCCGCCATTCCTGCCAGGAGCTCCAGAACGCACAGGGCGGCGAGTCGCACCGTGCGGGCGTCGTCGGTGTCTGCCGTGGCATCCACCTCGACGATGTCGGCGCTGGTCACGCCGGGGTCTCGGGCGAGCCCGCGCACGAGAGCGCGCAACTCCCACGCGGCCAGCCCGCCGGGCACGCTCGCGGGGCATCCGGGCGCCACGGCGCGGTCGCACACGTCGACGTCGATGTCGAGGTGGACGCCGCCGGCGGCGGCCGCGGCGTCCGCGTCCGCGGCCGTGGAGCGCGCCTCTGCCGCGCCGGCCACGCGCAGGGCGTGCGACACGACCTCGTCGATGCCGCGGCGGCGCACCTCGTCGAGGGTGATGACGGTGATACCGGCGTCGGCGGCGCGGCGCGCGTACGCGGCCGAGTTGGCGAAGTCGGCGATCCCGATCTGCACGATGCGGCGCGGGTCGAGACCGTCAGCGATGAGACGGCGCACGGGCGAGCCGTTGGATTCGCCGTCGCGCAGGTCGAAGTGCGCGTCGAGGGTGATGAGGCCCTGTGAACCGCGGCCCTGCGCCACCGCGTACGTCGCGGAGTTGTCTCCGCCGAGGGCGATGACGAGTCGCGACGACGCCAGCGCGGCGACGGCTGAGCGCACCCGAGCTTCGCCGTCGCGGCCGTCGGGCTCGTCGACGTCGCCCGCGTCGGCGATGCGCAGGCGCGCGGTCAGATCGATCGCGGGCGGGCCGATCAGCGTCGGAGAATAGCGGCGCAGGGCGGCGCGGATCGCCGCCGGGGTCTCGCCGGCGCCGGTGGGCGACAGAGACGTGCGCCAGGCAGGCACGCCGAGGAGGACGGCATCCATCCCCTCCGTCGGTGACGGCCAGTCACCGGCCCGGGGCCACAGGGGATCGACCGACAGCGCGCTCATGCGGCCACGTAGACCCAGGCGCGCAGGCCGCTCGCCAGCGAGACCGAGGCGCGACGGTAGAGCGAGACCTCGTACTCGTCGGCCGCGTCGAGTTCGTCGGGCGTGAGGCGGAGGACGCGTCCGAAGACGCGGTCGCGCGGATCGTCGGTGCGGCGCAGGATCGGATGCTTGTCGAGCCCCGACAGCTGGGCGACTCGTTCGTCACCCACGTCGGTCCATTCGAGACGGTAGCCCGGCAGCGCGTCGTCCTCTCCCTCGAGCAGACGGCCGAACGTGTCGAGCTGCACGTCGGGCAGCTGCAGCGTCCCGTAGGTGAAGAGGCACTCCGCCGGCCCCGAACCGTCGCTCACGAGGCTCAGGCTATACAGCGCGGCGCGTCGGCGGGCGGTGCGACGCGACACCAATGTCCCGACACGGCCGCGGATCATCACGAGCCCCAGATGAAGTGGGCCACGGTGAAGATGACGACCCCGGCCAGGGCCCCCACGATCGTGCCGTTCAGGCGGATGTACTGCAGGTCGCGGCCCACCATGAGCTCGATCTTCTCGGTGGTCTCCTCGGCGTCCCATCGCTCGACGGTGTCGGTGATGATCGAGGCGATGTCGTGCCGGTACCGACCCACGACGAAGACCGCCGCATCGGTGACCCAGCCGTCGACCCGCCGTTGCAGGGTCTCGTCGTGCTGCAGTCGCTCGCCCACCTCGGCCAACGCGGCGGAGGCCCGTCGGCGCAGGGCGCTCTCGGGGTCGGCGAGGGAGCGCAGCAGTCCGGCCTTGGCGGTGTTCCACGCGTCGGCGGCGAGCTGGCGCACCCGGGGGCTGTCGAACACGGCGGCCTTGGCCTCCTCGAGGCGCACCATGGTGGCGGGGTCGTGCTGCAGATTGTCGGCGAGGCGCGCGAGGTAGCCGTCGATCGCGCCGCGCGCCTGGTGGCGGGGGTCGGCGCGCACGGCGTCGATGAACTGCACGGCCTCGCGGTAGACGGTGTCGTCGACGAGGCGCGCGGCCATGCTCGGGACCCACGAGGGCAGACGCCGCGACACGAGCCCCTGGAACGTGTCGCGGTTGTTGGCGAGCCACACCGCGATGTTGTCGAGGGCCAGGTCGACGGCGCCGTGGTGCGCGCCGGAGCCGACCACGCGCTGCAACCACCCACCGATCGAGGGGCCCCAGTCGGGCGAGAGCAGGTGCTCGCGCGCGAGGTCTTCGATCAGGCCCTGCACGTCGTCGTCGTCGAGGGCCGTGAGCACGCTGGTGGCGAGCGTGGCCCCCTCCGCGGCGACGCGGTCGGCGTGGGCAGGATCGGCCAGCCATGCTCCGGCCCGCGCCGACAGCGGGGTCGACTCGAGCTTCGTGCGCACGACGTCGCCCTCGAGGAAGTTCGTCTCGACGAACTCGCCGAGCTGCCGACCGATCTCGTCCTTCCGGCGCGGGATGATCGCGGTGTGGGGGATGGGCAGGCCCAGCGGATGCCGGAAGAGAGCGGTGACGGCGAACCAGTCGGCGAGGGCGCCGACCATGCCGCCCTCCGCCGCCGCGCGCACGTACTGCAACCACTCGACCTCGCGCTGCAGCGAGAACGAGACGGCGAAGACGAGGGCCATCGCCAGCAGCGCCCCGAGGGCCACTCCCTTCATCACGCGCAGCGCGCGCCGACGCTCCCGGTCCGCCGGGCTGAGGGCGGCCGTGGGTGTGCGGGCCATCAGGCGGTCACCGGTCCGAGCCACGCGGCCGCTGCGGTCGAGTGCGCGGACTCCGGGTCGGAGGGGTGGAACATCCCGGCGAGCACGTCGCGGTAGAGCCGGCTGAGCTCGTTGCGGGACGAGTAGGCGGAGCCGCCGCCGACGAGGATCGCGTCGTCGACGACGGACTTCGCCATCGTCACGGCCCGATGCTTGACCCCTGCGAGCAGCGAGAACCAGTGCCCGCCGTGGTCGGCGAGGGTGTCGACGTCGTGGGCGAGGGCGGCGAGCTGCGGGGGGAGCGCCTCGTACGCGAGGGCCATGTCGGCCACGCGCCAGCGGATATCGGGGTCGTTGGCGTAGGTGGTGCCCGTCTTCTTCGAGCGGCGCGAGGTCGCCGCCTCGACCGCGAGTTCCAGGGCGCGGCGGGCGATGCCCGTGTAGACCGAGGCGAGGAGGATCTCGAACACGGAGAAGATCCCGAACACCAGCGGATCGGGCTGCGGGCCCGGGTCGAGCCGCCGCACCACCCGGTGCGCGGGCGCGTGCGCGCCGCGCAACTCGGTGGTGCGGCTCTGGGTACCGCGCATGCCGAGGGTGTCCCAGTCGTCGCGGCTGACGACGGAGTCATCGCGATCGAGGAAGGCGAACACCACCTTCGGGCCGTCGGGCGACGTGCTGTCGAGCCCGTGGACGCCGAGGTGGTCCCACGCGGGGGAGAGGGAAGTGAAGATCTTCGTGCCGGTGAACCGGTAACCGCCCTCGCCGTCGGGCTCGGCTGTCGTGTCGCTGCCGAACAGCACGAGGTCGTTGCCGGCCTCGCTGATGCCGAACGCGAAGACCTCGCCCGCCGCGGCGCCCTCCTCGACGAAGGACAGATCATCGATCCCGCGGTCGCGCAGCACCTTGGCCACCCCGGTCCACACGAGATGCATGTTCACCGCGAGCGCCGTGGCGGGCGCCGCCCCGGCGAGCCGCTGTTGCAGCACCGCCGCCTCGGCGAGGCCGAGGCCCCCGCCGCCCCGCTCCTCGGAGACCAGGATGCCGAGATACCCCGCCGCGCGCAGCTCGTCGAGGTCGTCGTGGGGGAACGTGTTCTCGCGGTCGTGGACGACCGCCCGCTCGCGCACCCGCGCCAGCAGATCGTCGGGCAGATACCGAGCCGGATCGAACGAGGTCATGGCATCCATTCTGCTCGTGACCGCCGACATCGCGGCCGGGGGTGACAGGGGGGGGTCGAGGCACCGTAGGCCTCGAGGCTCCGTGCGCGCGCGCCCGTTCGGCCGCCGTGCGCCGATCGCCCCCCAGAATGGATGCCATGATCTCGACCGAGATGGCCCTGGCTCTGCGCGAGGCGGGTCTGGTGTGGCATCCGCGATCCGGCGACCGTTTCCAACTCGACGAGCCCGAGTTCGAGGCCGACGTGTTCACCGTGAGCGAGATGACGGTCGAGCCGCGCGAGTACCCCACGGGGCGCATCCTGGCCTTCAACGGCACGACCGAGTGGGCGCTGGACTCCGTGGCGACCGAGGAGGCGCTGTGGCTGCCGTCGGAGCTGCAGCTGCGCGAGCTGCTGCGCTCGACATTCCGCTCGCTGCGGCGGCTGTCCGACACCTACGAGGTCGAGATCTCGATCGGCGGCTCCACCCTCGTGTTCGACCACCCCGCTCCCGAGGACGCCTACGCGCTCGCCGTGCTGGAGCTGCTGCGCCGCACGCACTGATCGTCCCTCTGCCGTTCGCTCGCGGTGGCCCCGCCGGGGCCGCGGGTAGCGGGTTCGGGGCGTGATCCTGCGTTCCGCGCGCGGGAATCGCGCCCCGACGTGCGGGATGCACCCCGAACCGCACCCAGGCCTGTGCCCGAGCGGCTCCCGTGCGTTCCGGCAGGGCCGTGGATGCCGGGGCGCCCGGCATCCGGTCAGGTGATGGTCTCGACCGGCTCGGTGTCGGGGATGGGGCTGGCGTCGCGGTGGCGCAGGTCGGGGAAGCCGCGCACGCAGACCGCGGCGACGACGAAACCGGCGATCGCGAAAGCCGCCGCCGCGACGTAGGCCCCGGTGGGGCCGATGCCGTCGATGAGGAGCCCGGCGACGGCGGAGCCGGCGGCGGCGCCGATGAGCTGCCCGGTGCTGATCCAGCCGTACGCCTCCGCGGTCTCGCTGAAGCGGACGCTCGCGGAGGTCATCGCGAACATCACCGCGAGGGCGGGGGCGATGCCGGCGCCGGCGACCAGCAGGGTCGCTCCCAGCCACCATGCGTTGAGCGAGACGATCGTGAGTGACAGGCCCAAGGCGACGATCGCGAAGCGGCGCGCCATGGCCCAGGGGCCGATCGGGATGTGGCCGAACGAGAGTCCGCCCGCGAGGCTGCCGACGGCGAAGACGGCGAGGATGAGCCCGGCCTCGAGGCCGCCGTGGTCGAAGGTCGCGACCACGCCCGCCTCGACCGCGGCGCACGCGCCGATGAGGAGGAACCCGGTCGCGGTGGCGAGGATCACGGGCGGCTTGGCCAGGACGCGCCCCAGACCCCGACGGCTGCGCGGGATGCGGACGCGGCCGACCTCGGGGCTGAGGATGAACCAGGCGCCGCCGCCGAGCAGGATGACGACGACGAGCAACAGCCCGGGGACGGTGCCGACCTGGGTCGCGACGAGGGTGATGAGCACCGGTGCGAGCACCCAGATGATCTCCTGCAGCGAGGCGTCGAGCGAGTACAGCGGGGTGAGCTGCTTCGAATTGACCATCTTGGGGTAGATGGTGCGCACGGCCGACTGGATCGGCGGTGTCGAGAGGCCCGCGACGAGGCCGAGCGTCATGTACAGGGGCAGCGGCATCTCGATGAGCGCGAGAGTGGCGATGGCGGCGGCGCACACGAGCAGCGTGACGGTGAGGACGCGGCGCATGCCCCAGCGCCCCATCCACCGGCTCGTGACCGGGCCCGCGACGGCCTGCCCGATGCTCGTGGCGGCCAGCACCAGGCCCGCGGCGCCGTACGACCCCGTGACGTGCTCGATGTGCAGCAGGACGGCGAGGCTCGTCATGCCGTTGGGGAACCGCGCGGTCAGCTGCGCGGCGATGATGCGCCCCACGCCAGGGGTTCGAAGCAGTTCGCGGTAGCCGGCCACCGCACAACGCTACAGCGCGGTTCGGACATCCGTGTCGACGGCGGGTGTCGTGCGCAGGGGGAGCGCCGGCCCCGCGCCACGGACGCACGCGATCGTGTCGAGATCACGTCGTCCTCGGGGACCGGATGCCGTGCTCTTGCACGGACCGTGGGATCTCGATCGGCGGCCGGTGGGGCCGGTCCGGCGACACGCCGCGACACGCCGGTGGGCGAATTCCACGGCCTGTGCGATGTCGGAACCCCCGTCTAGCGTCCGATCTGTGGACAGACGGCGTCGGACTCGGCGACAACCGCGGAATCGCGCCTGTTAACAGCGCTCGGGAGGGAGGGTCATCTGTGGATGAAATCGTGGACAACCTGTGTTGTACATGGGGAGAGACGGTGGAAAATCACACGGATGTAACTACTACCCCTTGTGGTGCCTTCCGATGTCCGTCCCCATATGTAGTATTGAGGTCCCGGCGAGCCCTGCCCGCCCGGACGACGATTTTCCAGGGGAGAGAGAGAACGACATGGCGATCACGGTCTACACCAAGCCGTCCTGCGTCCAGTGCACCGCGACCTACCGCGCACTCGACTCGAAGGGCATCGAGTACAACGTGCTCGACCTGTCCGAAGACCCGTCGGCGCTCGAGCAGGTCAAGTCGCTCGGGTACCTGCAGGCACCCGTCGTCATCACCGACGAGGACCACTGGTCGGGCTTCCGCCCCGACAAGATCGACGAGCTCGCGTCGCGCCTCGCCTGATCCGGCGACAGGCTCTCAGACCCCCGTCATGAGCGCTGTCGTGTCGGCGACCGAGGCCCCGCTGCTCGTCTACTTCTCGAGCGTGTCCGGCAACACCGCACGTTTCATCGAGAAGCTCGGCAAGCGGGCCGTGCGCATTCCGCTCCGGCCGACCGACCCGCCCCTCCACATCGACGAACCCTTCGTGCTGGTCACCCCCACCTATGGCGGGGGTGCCGGTCGGGGCGTCGAGAAGGGCGCGGTCCCCAAGCAAGTCATCCGGTTCCTCAACGAGGAGCGGAACCGACGAAACATCCGCGGGGTCATCTCCGCGGGGAACACGAACTTCGGCGACGCCTTCTGCCTCGCCGGAGACATCATCGCGCGCAAATGCGCGGTGCCGCACCTATACCGGCTGGAAGTTTTCGGCACCCCCGACGATGTCGAGCGGGTCACCGAGGGATTGGAACGATGGTGGAAGTTGAGCTGACCGACGTGGACTTCAAGACCGAAGCGCGATTCGAGGGACTGGATTACCACGCCCTCAACGCGATGCTGAACCTGTACGACGCCGACGGCAAGATCCAGTTCGACGCCGACAAGCGCGCGGCGCGGGAGTACTTCCTGCAGCACGTCAACCAGAACACGGTGTTCTTCCACTCCCTCAAGGAACGTCTCGACTACCTCGTCGAGAAGGAGTACTACGAGCCGACCGTGCTCGCGAAGTACTCGATGGAGTTCATCCAGGAGCTGAACGACCGCGCCTACGGTGCGAAGTTCCGCTTCGAGACCTTCCTCGGCGCGTTCAAGTACTACACGAGCTACACGCTCAAGACCTTCGACGGAAAGCGCTACCTCGAGCGCTTCGAGGACCGCGTCGTCATGACCGCCCTCGCCCTCGCCGACGGCGACCAGCGTCTCGCGGTCCAGCTCGTCGACGAGATCATCTCGGGCCGCTTCCAGCCCGCGACCCCCACGTTCCTCAACGCGGGCAAGGCCCAGCGCGGCGAGCTCGTGTCGTGCTTCCTGCTCCGTATCGAAGACAACATGGAGTCGATCGCCCGCGGCATCAACTCCGCCCTGCAGCTGTCGAAGCGCGGCGGCGGCGTGGCCCTGCTGCTGTCGAACATCCGCGAAGCGGGTGCGCCGATCAAGCAGATCGAGAACCAGTCGTCGGGCATCATCCCCGTCATGAAGCTCCTCGAAGACAGCTTCAGCTACGCCAACCAGCTCGGTGCGCGTCAGGGCGCCGGCGCGGTGTACCTCAACGCCCACCACCCCGACATCCTCCGGTTCCTCGACACCAAGCGCGAGAACGCCGACGAGAAGATCCGCATCAAGACGCTGTCGCTGGGTGTCGTCATCCCCGACGTCACGTTCGAGCTCGCGAAGAACGGCGAGGACATGTACCTCTTCTCGCCGTACGACGTCGAGAAGGTCTACGGCAAGCCGTTCGGCGACATCTCGGTCACCGAGAAGTACCGCGAGATGGTCGACGACCCGCGCATCAAGAAGACGAAGATCAACGCGCGCGAGTTCTTCCAGACTCTCGCCGAGATCCAGTTCGAGTCGGGCTACCCGTACATCATGTTCGAGGACACGGTGAACAAGGCGAACCCCATCGCCGGCCGCATCAACATGTCGAACCTGTGCTCGGAGATCCTGCAGGTCAACACGCCGACCACGTACAACGAGGACCTCTCGTACGACACCATCGGCAAGGACATCAGCTGCAACCTCGGCTCGATGAACATCGCCCTCGCGATGGACGGCGGCGACCTCGGCCTCACGGTCGAGACCGCGATCCGTGCCCTCACCGCGGTCAGCGTGCAGAGCCACATCGCCTCGGTGCGCTCGATCGAAGACGGCAACGACCGCTCGCACGCCATCGGTCTCGGCCAGATGAACCTGCACGGATACCTCGCTCGCGAGCACGTCTACTACGGCTCCGAAGAGGGCATCGACTTCACGAACATCTACTTCTATACGGTGCTGTTCCACGCGCTCCGCGCCTCGAACCGTCTCGCGATCGAGCGCGGCACGGCCTTCGACGGCTTCGAGAACTCCACGTACGCGTCGGGCGAGTTCTTCGACAAGTACACCGACCAGGTGTGGGCTCCCGCGACCGAGAAGACGAAGGAGCTGTTCGCCGGCATCCAGATCCCGACGCAGGACGACTGGCGTGAGCTGAAGGCCTCGGTGCAGGCCCACGGCATCTACAACCAGAACCTGCAGGCCGTGCCGCCGACCGGTTCGATCTCGTACATCAACAACTCGACGAGCTCGATCCACCCGATCGCCTCGAAGATCGAGATCCGCAAGGAAGGCAAGCTCGGTCGCGTCTACTACCCGGCCCCGTTCATGACGAACGAGAACCTGGAGTACTACCAGGACGCGTACGAGATCGGCTACGAGAAGGTCATCGACACGTACGCCGCAGCCACCCAGCACGTCGACCAGGGCCTGTCGCTGACGCTGTTCTTCAAGGACACCGTCACGACGCGCGACATCAACAAGGCCCAGATCTACGCCTGGCGCAAGGGCATCAAGACCATCTACTACATTCGCCTCCGTCAGCTGGCGCTCGAGGGCACCGACATGACCGAGTGCGTCTCGTGCATGCTCTGATCCGCTGACCACCGACCGATCAAGGACACAGGAACGACATGGCTGAGAAGCTGCAGTTGCTGAACCACGTGCAGGCCATCAACTGGAACCGCATCCAGGACGACAAAGACCTCGAGGTCTGGAACCGTCTGGTGAACAACTTCTGGCTCCCCGAGAAGGTGCCGCTGTCGAACGACATCCAGTCGTGGAACACGCTCACTCCCGAGGAGCAGACGCTCACGATGCGCGTGTTCACGGGGCTCACGCTCCTCGACACGATCCAGGGCACGGTGGGCGCGGTCTCGCTGATCCCCGACGCGATCACCCCGCACGAGGAGGCCGTCTACACGAACATCGCGTTCATGGAGTCGGTGCACGCGAAGAGCTACTCGTCGATCTTCTCGACGCTGTGCTCCACGAAGGAGATCGACGAGGCGTTCCGCTGGTCGACCGAGAACGAGTTCCTTCAGAAGAAGGCGCGCATCGTCATGGACTACTACCGTGGCGACGATCCCCTCAAGCGCAAGGTCGCCTCGACCCTTCTCGAGTCGTTCCTGTTCTACTCGGGCTTCTACCTGCCCATGCACTGGTCGAGCCGCGCCAAGCTCACCAACACGGCAGACCTGATCCGCCTCATCATCCGCGACGAGGCCGTGCACGGGTACTACATCGGCTACAAGTTCCAGCGCGGACTCGAGACCGTCGACGAGGCCCGTCGTCAGGACGTCAAGGACTACACGTTCTCGCTGATGTACGAGCTCTACGACAACGAGGTGGGCTACACCCAGAGCCTCTACGACTCGGTCGGACTGAGTGAGGACGTCAAGAAGTTCCTGCACTACAACGCCAACAAGGCGCTGATGAACCTCGGCTACGAGGCGATGTTCCCCGCGTCGGTGACGAACGTGAACCCGGCGATCCTGTCGGCGCTCTCGCCGAACGCCGACGAGAACCACGACTTCTTCTCCGGGTCGGGTTCGTCGTACGTCATCGGCAAGGCCGAGGCGACGGAAGACGACGACTGGGACTTCTGAGTTCCGACCACGAAGGCCCCGCACGGACGACCGTGCGGGGCCTTCGTCGTTCGCCGCTCCCCAACTACGAGTAGTAGCAAATAGCCTAATACCTATAGTCTTGTGGCATGCAACGCCCCCCGCTCACCCCGCGATCCGTCATCCGCACCGCGGCCGACCTCGCCGACGCGCGTGGCCTCACCGAGGTGACCCTCTCCGCCGTCGCCCGTGAACTCGACGTGCGCACCCCGAGCCTTTACGGCCACGTGCGCGATCTCGCGGCCCTCCGCGACGGCATCACGACCCTCGCGCTCGGCGAGGTGGGCGACCGCGCGAGCGAGGCGGTGGCCGGTCGCGCCGGGCGAGACGCCCTCCGCGCGCTGTGCGACGCGCACCGCGAGTACGCGCGCGCCCACCCCGGCCGCTGGGAGAGCCTGCAGCGCCGGGCCGGCGAGGCGGTCGTGCGCACCGAGGAGGCCGCGCGATCGAGCCGTGCGTCGGCGGCGGTGCTGCGCGGCTACGGCATTCCCGACGACGATCGCGTGCACGCGACGCGGCTCATCGGGTCGTTCCTGAACGGCTTCCTGCACCTCGAGCACATCGGGAGCTTCGCGCACAGCGCACCGCCGGCGGACGACTCCTGGCGCCTGCTCATCGACCGTCTCGACGGTCTCCTGGCTCACTGGAACGCGAAGGACGAGAAGTGATCACGACCCCCCTGACCCCGGAGTTGATTCGCGGCGGCGCGGAGCTCGAGCCGGTCGAGCGCGGCCTGCGCCTGCATCGCCTGCCGCTGCCGTACCGCTCCCGAGAGGCCGACGGGCAGCTCGCGATGGTGGAGCGTCAGCCGTCCGGCATCCATCTGCGCTTGCGGACGACGGCGACCACCCTGACCCTGCGCCTGCACGCCACGCGGGTGTCGTACCGCGGGCTCGATCGTGCACGTGGGCAGGTGGACGTGCTGGTCGACGACGTGCTCGTGCGGCGTCGATCTCTCGAAGACGGCGACGCGCTCGAGCTCGACCTGGCGACGGGAGCGGCGACTCCTCGGCCCGGGGCGGCCGACACCGTCGCAATGCGCGACCTCGCTCCGGGCGAGAAGACCGTCGAGATCTGGCTGCCCCACAACGAGCAGATCGACCTCGTCTCGCTCGAGTCCGACGCGCCGCTCGCCCCGATCGCCGACGCCCGACCGGTCTGGGTGCACCACGGCAGCTCCATCAGCCACGGCTCGAACGCCGCCGCTCCCACTGAGATCTGGCCCGTCGTCGCGGCGCGCGCCGCGGGGGTGCAGCTGCAGAACCTCGGCTTCGGGGGCAGCGCGATGGTCGACCCCTTCCTCGCCCGGGTGATCCGCGACCGGGATGCCGACCTCATCAGCGTCAAGCTCGGCATCAACGTCGTGAACGCCGACGCGATGCGGGCGCGCGCCTTCGTCCCGGCGGTGCACGGGTTCCTCGACACGATCCGCGAGGGGCATCC
Source organism: Microbacterium sp. NPDC007973 (assembly GCF_042958465.1). Taxonomy (NCBI): domain Bacteria; kingdom Bacillati; phylum Actinomycetota; class Actinomycetes; order Micrococcales; family Microbacteriaceae; genus Microbacterium; species Microbacterium sp. NPDC007973. The sequence continues at coordinate 109,412 of NZ_JBIBJJ010000004.1, read as the reverse complement.
CGACACCCCGCTGCTGGTGGTGTCGCCGATCTTCAGCGGCATCCACGAGAAGACCCCCGGCCCGGGCGCCTTCGATCCGGAGAGCCTGCGCTCCGGGTCGGCGCGATTCGTCGCCACCGGGTCGCCCGCCGAGGTCGCGCGCGGAGCGCTCACTCTGGAGGTGATCCGGGATCTGCTCGCGTCGGTGGTGGCCGCGCGGGCTGACGACCCCGCGCTGCACTACCTCGACGGTCTGTCGCTGTACGGCGCCGACGAGGCGGTCACCCATCCGCTCCCGGACGGGCTGCACCCCGACACGGCGACGCACCGCCTGATCGGCGAGCGATTCGCGGCGGCGGCGTTCGGCGCCGGAGCTCCGCTCAGCCGCTAGCGGGCCGTCGGGGCCCGGCGCGAGCGCGTCAGAACGGCCACTCCCGCGCCTCGAGCCGCTCGAGCAGCACCTCGACCGCGGAGCCCTCCATGCCGCGCACCCAGCGCTGCGTGTCGGAGCCGCGCGACGACACCGTGCGCCCGCGTTCGCCGCGCTCGAGGCGCACGTCGACGTGTCCCGAGGTGACGCTCACGCCCCGCAGAACGCCCGCGGCGACCATCGCGGCGAGGGGATCGTGCAGGGCGCACCGGCGATCGGGGAAGACGCGTCCGGCGTAGAAGTCGAGGTACAGCGGCAGCATCGCGGCCAGCGCCTGGGGCAGGGCGCCCGGGATCGCCTCGAGGCGCACGAGGTCGGCCTCATCGAGCGTCTGCGTCATGGTGACGTCCAGCGGCACGAGGGTGGTGTCCCAGTCCTGCATGAACACGACGGCCGCCGCCTCGGGATCGTTGTGGATGTTCGCCTCGGCCCACGCCGTGACGTTGCCCGAGTGGGCGAAGGCGCCGCCCATCACGACGAGGTGGTCGAAGGCGGCGACTCCGGACGTCTCGGCGTAGGCGGCGAGGTTGGTGAGCGGACCGAGGGCGAGAACGGTGAGATCGGGATGCCGCGTCGCCAGGTGATCGATGAGCTCGACCGCGGGTCGCGCGTCGTGGGCCCGGGCGGCGGCGGTCAGGGCGATGCCGCCGACACCGTCGTCGCCGTGCACATGGGGAGCGCCTCCGGCGTAGGCCCGACCGCGGAAGTCGTGCGCGCCGATCGCCACCGGGATGTCGTGCACCCCCGCGAGCTCGAACAGCGAGAGCGTGTTGGCGGCCGCGCGGGCGGCATCCGTGTTCCCCGACACCGTCGTGACGCCGACGACCTCGACCGCCGGCTCGGCCAGCAGGTACGCCAGGGCGAGCGCGTCGTCGATGCCGGTGTCGCAGTCGACGAGGATCGGGCGGCGGGTCATGCGTCGGCTCCGTAGGTGTCGAGGTGGGAAAGACGGGGTTGCGAGGCGGGATCGGCGACCGCGGCGGCCCCCACGGCGCACGCGCGCACGAGCGCGGTCTCATCGGAGTCGCCGCGCAGCAGACCGCAGACCAGGGCCGCGCAGAACGCGTCGCCCGCGCCGACGGTGTTGACGACGGTCGAGGCGAGTCCCGGGGCGGATGCCGCGAGATCGCCGTAACGGTAGAGGCGAGCACCCGCGGCGCCCAGCGTCACGCACAGCAGCGGCACGTCGTGCACCTCGGGGAGCTGCGCGTACTCGGTCTCGTTGACGATGACGACGTCGCACTTCTCGAGCACGCCGGGCGGGAGCGGGCGGGCGGGGGCGGCGTTGACGGCGAGGAAGCTCGACGCGCGCGCGGCGGCGATCACGACGGCATCCGACACTTCGAGCTGCAGCAGCACGGCGCTGTCGGGCTCGATGCGCAGGTGCGTCGCGTCGATCTCGGCGTTCGCCCCCGGGCACACCACGATCGAGTTCTCGCCGGTCGCATCGACGACGATGAGCGCCGTTCCCGTGGCGGCCGACGCCGTCTGCACCCCGGAGGCGTCGATGCCCTCGGCCGCGAGCTGCGTGCGGATCCCGCGCCCGTCGAGGTCGTCGCCGACCGCGCCGACCAGACGCACGGCGGCGCCGAGGCGGGCCGCGGCGACCGCCTGGTTGGCGCCCTTTCCCCCCGGTCCGCGCTGCAGCACGCCGTCGGCGACGGTCTCGCCCGCGGCGGGCGCGCGGTCCACGCGCGCGGTGAGGTCGACGTTGATCGCACCGACGACGGTGAGGGAGGGGGACGGCATGCGCGGGTCCTTTCGAGATCAGTGCAGCAACAGCTTCGCCACGATCAGCAGCGCCGACACCAGCGCGGCCCCGATCGCCGTCAGGACGACGCCCACGAGGGAGTACCCCCGCAGGCGCGCTCCGGCCGTCGCGACGACGACGAGGTAGGCCATCGCCACCCCGACGCCCCAGAGCAGCGCGGTCGCCAGGGCGACACCGAACGCGACGAGGAGCACGACCACGAGCAGCGGTAGGAACGTCACCGACACCATGGGCGCGCTCACCGCGAGGTGGTGGCGGAAGATCCTCGACGGGCGCTCGGGGGAGGTGTCGCCGAGCGAGTACGCGAAGACATGCGTCGCGAAGTACACGAGATTCGTCAGCGCGACCACGGCCACGACGAGTCCGAGCTCGCTGTCGCTCAGCCCGATGAGCGTGGATGCCGAGACGAGCGCGCCGTAGCAGCCCGCACTGATGCGCTCGGCGGCGTCGTGTCCGAGGCGGCGGGGGGAGCGGGCATCCATCGTCGTCACCCCCGCGTTCCGCGGCGGCGGAGTCCGGCGGAGACGATCGCCACCGCGGTGCCGACCGCGACGCCGATGACCGTCTCGATCACGCGGTCGCGCAACAGCAGGTCGGGGGAGGCGGGCGAGGCGAGGGAGATCATCAGCAGCGCGAGCGGGGTGATGAAGAGCATCGCGATGCCGTAGTTGCGCCCCACGAACAGTTCGGCCCCGGCCTGCAGCACGACCGCCACGGCGATGACGAGCCACGGCGGGAGGTGGAGGGTGAGCAGCCCCGCCGCGATCAGCACGCCGAGCAGGGTGCCCACGAGGCGTTGGACGCCCCGGATGAGGCGCGCGGTGACGTGAGCCCCGCCGACGGCGGCGACGGCGCCGACCATCGCCCAATACCAGTGCGTCCCGACCAGCAGCGCCCCCGCGATGCCGGCGAGCAGTGCGGCGATTCCGACGGTCGCGGTCATCTCCCACGCCACTGCGCCGATCGGCGGCCGGGGGCGCGTCGGACGCGCCCACGACCCCCGGCGCGCCAGCACGAAGACGGTCGTGACGAGCAGGCTCCACGCCACGCTCGCCCCGCCGACCACGACGACGGTTGCGAACGTCGACGCCGTCGCCGGGAAGCTCGCGGTGGCCCCCGCGGCGAACACCGCGAAGAGCGCGCCGGGAGGATGCCACTGGGCGCGGTAGGCGAAGAGCGTCACGATCGCGGCGAGCACGGCGACGACCGCGACGCTGACGGGGGCGGGCGTCGACAGGGCCGACAGGGCGGTGCCCACGAGCATCGAACCGACGAGGATCACCCCCGCCGTCGCCTGCATGCGCACACGGGCTCGCGGCGCGTCGGTGCGGCCGTACAGGGCGGCGAACGCGCCGAAGCTCGCGTAGACGGCGAGGTCGAGGCGGTTCAGCAGCAGGAGGGCGATCAGGGGGATGCCGACGCTGAGCACCGCGCGCACCGCGACCCGATGATCGCCGCGGTGGGGGCCGACCCGGATGACGCCGGTCCACACGCGCCCCCGGGATTCCGCCACCCCTCCAGCCTACGCGCCGGGTGGGTGGCATCCGTTCCGAGATGGCGGCGTCAAGGCCGTGGCCTGCGCGCGGGGATCTGGTGAGGTGGGGGCATGGATGCCGACCGCGAGAAGCCCCCGATCGAACCCGGGCCCGAGCCCGACACCACCACGGCCGCCGAGGGGGAGCGTTCCGACCCGAGCCTGGACGGCGACGACCAGCCGATCGAGTGATGGGCGGCGGGACGTCTCGACGTCGAAGGGTGCCCGGGTGACCCGTCGAGCCCTTCTGTAGGGTGGGAAGTCCCGACCGATCGAGGAGAGACGTGTTCCGCACGCCCCTGACCCTGTTCCGCATCCTCGCGATCGCCGAGGCGGTCTCGTGGACGTTGCTCATCGCCGGCCTCATCCTGCGGGCCACGGCCGACCTGCCGATCGCGGTGTCTATCGGCGGCGGCATCCACGGCTTCGTGTTCCTCGCCTACGGCGCCACGGCCGTGCTGGTGGCGTTGAACCAGCGGTGGGGCGTCGGCCCGGCCGCGATCGCGGTCGTGAGCGCCGTCATCCCGTACGCCACCGTGCCGACGGAGATCTGGCTGCACCGCACGGGACGCCTGCGGGGTGCCTGGCGACTCGACGAGACGCCGGATCCGCGCGATCGTCGCCCGCTCGACCGCCTGTTGCGCTTCTTCCTGCGCCGACCCGCGATTCTGGGCCTCGTGCTGGTCCTCGTCGTCGCGCTGGTGTTCGTCGTGCTGCTGATCGCTGGTCCGCCGGGCGGCAAGGGCTGACCGCTCGCGCGGTGGTGCGCGGGCGTCACCGCACGTGGATGCGCACGCTCGCGGGCGCGATGCGGCACGTCGCCAGGAAGGTGGTGACGGTGCCCGAGACGGTCGCCGCCGCCCGCCCCACGCCCAGGAACGCCACCGTGCTCCGGCGCACGCGCTGGCTGGCGGCGTCATCGACGAACCGGCGCATCGTGTCACCCGAGCGGCCCGCGGTCGACACGTCGAGCTCGACCCCCAGCACCGGCCCGGTCGTCGACTCGACGCGCCACTCGACCGTGGCGACGCCGCCGCCGCGGCTGGTCATGACCAGCGTCGCCGACCCGCATTCCTCGCCGCCGACCTGCTCGGTGCGCAGGGGCGCGGATGCCGGAGCGGAATCGGCCCCGCACAGGGCGATGCCGTGCAGGCGGGCGTACTCGCGTCCCGTCGCCGTGATGCTCGAGCAGTCGGCGAGCGCCGGTGTCGACACCGTCGCATCCAGCGGGTCGGCGCGCGTGTCGGCCAGGGCGGGCGCGGGGCCGGAGAGCAGAGCGGCGAGGACGATGAGAGTGGTGGCGACGGCGGGCACGCGCATGGTGCTGTCCTCCCTCCTCGTCGAGCGTCCCCGAATCTACGCCGAAGCGCGTGCCGATGCGACGGCTTGCCTGCGCGACGGGGACACGGCATGTCCCGCCGTCGCGCCCCCTCGGTCGGTCACCGCTTGGTCGACACCGTCACGGTGAACTTGCGATCGCGGGCGACCTGGCGGGTCGGGCCGACGAGGCGCTCGAGGGCGGGTCGATACTGCAGGGCGGAGTTCCACACGGTCCACAGCTCGCCGCCCGGCCGCAGCACGCGCGCGGCGTCGGCGAACATGCGCGGAGCGAGACCGTCGGCGAGGGCCGCACCCGCGTGGAACGGGGGATTGAGCGCGATGAAGGAGCTGCTGGCATCCGGTCTCGCCCCCAGCACGTCGTCGCGGTCGACGCGCACGCGGTCGGCGACGCCATTGGCCGCCGCGGTGGCCCGGGCCGAGGCGACGGCGACCGCGGACTGATCGCACGCGACGACGTGCAGCGAGGGGGTGCGCACGGCCAGCGCCGCCGCCACGACCCCCGTGCCGCACGCGAGGTCGATCGCCTCGTCGCCGCGCGGGGCGGGCAGGTGGGCGAGGAGCAGGCGGGTGCCGATGTCGATCGAGGCTCCCGCGAAGGCGCCGCCGAAGGCGCGGATCCGGATGCCGTCGACCTCCGCCTCGTCGGGGACCGGGGTCGCGCCGCCGCGCGGTCCGCGGGCGAGGAGCACGCGCGACTTCTGCCGCGCGTGCGAGACGTCGACGCGGTCGAAGTGCTCGCGGAGCACCTCGTTCATCGCGAGCGTCATGTGCTTGATGCGCCCGCCCGCGAACACCTGCACCTCAGGGTGGGCGTGCAGGGCGATGAGCCCGGCCGCATCGGCCAGGGCCCGCAGCGAGCGGGGAAGGCGCATCAGCACGACGCGCGCACCGCGCAGCAGGTCGGCATCGAGCGGGAGCGAGGTGAAGGCCTCGTCGAGCCCGGCGTCGGAAGCGTTCGCGGCCAGCGCCCGTTCGCCGAGCAGCTCGTCCTGGTGCACGCGGATGCCGCGCGCCCCCGCGTCGGCGGAGGCCAGGGTGAGCGCGCCGTGCGTGTCGCCGATGACGACGAGGGCGCCGTCGGGGAGGTCGGCGCGGGCGACGGCCGACTCGTCGAGGATCAGGCGATCGGCGGCGTCGAGGGCGACGAGGTCGGGACCCTCGAGATCGGGGCGGCGACGGAGGGCGTCGAACGAGAAGGGCACCGTGCAACGGTACCCGGCGGCTCGGCGCCGCTCACGCGGACGCCGAGCGGAGGACTTACCGCGTGCCGAAGTGGAAGGGCAGGGCCAGGGACGCCGTGACCAGCAGGATGCCGAGGGCGAAGAACAGCGCGGGGGCCGCGAGCGAGAACGACAGTCCCGTCAGCAGCATGCCGCCGACGAACAGGATGAGCGAGACGATGAACATGAAGATCCCTTCGGTCGCTCCAGGCTATCGTGCCGCGTCGGAGGAACGGTCCGCGGCCGGCGCGGGTTGCGTCACGGCCCCGCCGGCCTCCCTCGTCTGAGGGGGCGACGCGGCGGACCCGAGGGCGTCGTGCGCCCAGAGGGTGCTGCCGGCGACGGCCGCGGGCATGACGGCCACCGCGCCGAACGGCACGAGGAAGCAGAGCTGGGTGGCGACCCCGAATCCGAGGGCGCGGGCGCGATGCGCGCGGATGATCGCGCGACGCGCGCGCCGGTCAAGGCCCCGCGCCGAGAGGGCTCGGGAGGTGAGCTCGTCGGCGAGGAGCCAGCCGGTGAGCAGCACGCCGGCGACGAACCCCGCGACCCCGCCGACGAAGGGGATCAGGCCCAGCAGCCAGGCGAGGAGAGCGGCCGGGATGCCGCGGAGGATGAGCAGTGCGCTGTCGCCGACGGCTCGCCAGAAGCCGTACTCGGCCTCGGGGACCTCGCCCGTGGCGCTGCGTTCGGTGGCGCGCCAGATGCGGTCGTAGAACGGCTCGCCGACGGCGAGGGTGACGGCGGTGAACGACACGACGGCCAGCAGCAGGGCCGCGCCGAACGACGCGACCCCGATCGCGGTGCGCAGCGCCCCCGCCCAGAAGGGCGCCCAGCCGTCGGCGAAGGGCGTCCAGTCGTCGACGAGGCCGGGCAGGACCAGCCCCCAGGCCACGAGGGCGCCGCCGAAGACGAGGCCCACGAGCGTCCCGGGGATGAGTCCGAGTGCCATCGCGCCCGGCGTGCGACGCCATTGGCCGAGCCCACGAGCGAGGAGACCTGCTCCGGCGAGGAATTCGCGCATGCGGGAAGTCTTCCAGACGCCGCCGACACCCGCCGGGCGACCGGTCTTGTCGGCGGCTCCTGCCAGGATGCGGGTATGCGCATCCGCACGACGTCGACCCAGCGCACGTACCGGTACGTGCGGCTCGCGATCGTGGGGGCCACGGTGTTCCTCGCCGTCGGCGTCGGAATCGAACTGGTCGGGAGGGGCGTGCTGCCCTCGGTGAGTGCGGCGTACTACACGCCCGCCGGTCCCGTCTTCGTGGGCGCTCTCAGCGCCATCGCGCTGGCGCTGCTCGCCCTGTCGGGGCGCAGTGTGGAACAGGGGCTGCTCGACGTCGCGGCCGTGCTCGCCCTCGTCATCGCGTTCGTGCCGACCTCGGTCTCCTGCGGTGTCGACGTGCGATGCATCCCGCCCGAGGTGCGCGCGACGGTCGCGAACAACGCGGGGGCGGTGGCATCCGTGGTCCTTGTGGGGGTCGTGGTCGCGATCGTGCTCGCGCGGGTGCAGGGCACGCTGAGTCGCGGGGTGGTGACGACGGCCGCGGTGGTCACGGCGATCGTGCTCGGCGGCGGCGTCTGGGCCCGGGTGGCGCCCGAGGCCTTCCTCGCGCGCGCGCACGAGGCCGCCGCCGTCGCGTTCTTCGTGCTCATCGCCGTCGTGGCGGGCCTGGCCGCGTGGCGCCCCCGGCCCGCGCGGGTGAGGCGGAGCCGCCTGCGCGTGGCGTACGCGACGGTGGCGGGGGCCATCGCGGCCACTCTGGTGCTGCTGATCGTCGGGGTTCTCGCGGGGGTGGAGCAGCGCGGCATCCCGGTGGTGCTGGTGGGGGAGTCGGTGGCGCTGGCCCTGTTCGCGGTGTTCTGGATCGTTCAGACGGTGGAGCTCTGGGACGAGGTCGACCCGTCGATCGCGGCCACCCGGGAATAGCCGCGCGGGTGACGCGTTGAAGTTGATACGACGGTGCTCAAGTTGCAGACTTGAGCCAACCGCACTCACGTATCACAGGAGACGGAATTGCCCGAAGACTTCACCCCCGGCGCCGGGGAAGACGGCGCCCAGTCGTTCGACGAGTTCCTCGCGCGCTACCTCGCGGGCGAGCAGGCACGCGCCGAGCGCTCGATCGACCTCAGCCGGTTCCTGAGCGCGCGGACGCAGGACGCGCTCCAGGAGGCCGGTCGCTTCGCCCTCGGCCGCGGGCAGCGCGAACTCGACGCCCTGCACGTGCTGCACGTGCTCGTGGGGCGCTCGCCCGCGAAGGACGCCGTGGCCCGACTCGGCGCCGACCCGGCCGCGATCGCGCGTGCCGCCGAGAGCCGCCTGCCCGCCGCGGGCGCCCCGGCGCACGTCGACGGAGCGGTCGTCGCGGGTTCCGTGCAGCGCGCCCTCTTCCACGCCTTCCAGGTCGCCCGCGCCGCGGGCTCGACCTACGTCGACCCCGACCACCTCTTCTTCGCTCTCGTGCTCGCGCAGGACGCCCCGGCCGGGCAGATCCTCGCGCAGGCCGGCGTCACCGCCGAAGCCCTGACCCAGGGCGTGCGCGAGACCGTCGTGGGCGGGGAGCAGAGCGGTGCCCCGACCGAGGCGGCATCCACGACCCCGAACCTCGACCGCTTCGGCACCGATCTCACCGCGCGCGCCGCGGCGGGCGAACTCGACCCCGTGATCGGCCGCACCGACGAGATCGAGCAGACCATCGAGATCCTCAGCCGTCGCACGAAGAACAACCCCGTGCTCATCGGCGAGGCCGGCGTGGGCAAGACCGCGGTCGTCGAGGGACTCGCCCGTGCGATCGTCGCGGACGAGGTGCCCGAGCAGCTGCGCGACACCCGCGTGGTCTCGCTCGATCTGGCCGCGATGCTCGCGGGTGCCCGCTACCGCGGCGATTTCGAGGAGCGCCTCACCCAGACGATGGACGAGATCTCGGCATCCGACAAGCTCGTCGTCTTCATCGACGAGGTGCACACCCTCGTCGGCGCGGGCGGCAGCGGCGACGGATCGATGGATGCCGGCAACATCCTCAAGCCCCGGCTCGCTCGCGGCGACGTGCACCTGATCGGCGCGACCACCCTGCGCGAGTACCGCACGATCGAGAAGGACCCCGCCCTCGAGCGGCGCCTGCAGCCCGTGCGCGTGGGGGAGCCCTCGATCACGGATGCCGTGGAGATCCTGCGCGGCCTGCGCGCCGCCTACGAGCAGCACCACGCCGTCGCCTACACCGACGACGCGCTGCGCGCCGCGGTGGAACTCAGCGACCGCTACCTGCCCGACCGCGTGCTGCCCGACAAGGCGATCGACCTGATCGATCAGGCCGGAGCCCGGCTGCGCCTGCGCCTGGGCGTCTCGGTCGACACTTCGGCGCTCCTCGAACGGCTGGCCACCCTCGAGGCCGATAAGAACGCCGCCGTGTCCGCCGAGCACTACGAGGAGGCCTCGCGCCTGCGCGACGAGATCGCCGCCGTGCAGAGCCGGCTCGACGATGCGACGACCGCCCCGCGCGGCGCCGCGGTGGTGGACGAACCCGAGATCGCCGCGGTCATCAGCCGGGCGACCGGCATCCCGGTCGCCCGTCTCACCGCCACCGAGCGCGGACGTCTCGCCGAGCTCGAGACGGAGCTGCACGCCCGCGTCATCGGGCAGGACGACGCGGTCGCCGCTGTCGCCAAGGCCGTGCGCCGCAACCGCACCGGCATGGGGGACGAGAACCGGCCCGTCGGATCGTTCCTCTTCCTCGGACCCACCGGCGTCGGCAAGACCGAGCTCGCGAAAGCGCTCGCCGGCTCCCTCTTCGACGACGACGGTTCCGTCATCCGCTTCGACATGAGCGAGTTCGGCGAGCGTCACACCGTTTCGCGTCTGATCGGTGCCCCTCCGGGATACGTCGGCTATGACGAGGCCGGTCAGCTCACCGAGCGCGTGCGCCGCAACCCCTATGCGGTCGTGCTGTTCGACGAGATCGAGAAGGCCCACCCCGACGTGTTCACCCTGCTGCTGCAGGTGCTCGACGACGGTCGACTGACCGACGGTCAGGGGCGGACGGTCGACTTCCGCAACACCGTGATCGTGATGACCTCGAACCTGGGCGCCGAAGTGCTGGCATCCCGCTCGGGGGCCATCGGCTTCACCACCACGGGTCGCGACTTCGCCGACGACGACCTGCGCGACCGCGTGATGGGCAAGCTCCGCGAGGCGATGCGGCCGGAGTTCCTCAACCGCATCGACGACATCGTGCTGTTCCGCAAGCTCGAGAAGACGCAGCTGCGCGAGATCGTGCGGCTGCTGCTGGGCGCCACCTCGCGCCGGCTCGCGGGCCGCGAGGTGAATCTCGAGGTGACGGATGCGGCGATCGACCGCCTCGCCGAGGTCGGGTACGAGCCCGAGTACGGCGCCCGGCCGCTGCGCCGCGTCATCCAGCGCGAGGTCGACGATCGCATCGCCGACCTGTTCGTCTCCGGCGCTCTGAGCGACGGCGGGACGGTGACGGTGGATGCCACGGATTCGGCGTTCGTGGTGATGCCCGTCGTGTCGGCCGTCGCCGCCTGACGCGCGGTTTCTTCGACGCCCCCGGTGCTTCGGCGCCGGGGGCGTCGCGTCGTCCGCGGGCGCCACCCCTGCCCGGATGTCGGAGGTTCGGGGCAGAGTAGACGCATGAGTCGTATCGGCACGATCTTCAGCCCGTACCCCCACCCGCCCGAAGAGATTCGCGACGCCGCACGCGCGGCGGAGGATGCCGGTGTCGAAGAGCTGTGGCTGTGGGAGGACTGCTTCCGCTCGTCCGCCTGGGCGGCTGCGGCCGCGGCCCTGGCCGTCACCGACCACCTCCGCATCGGCGTGGGCATCGCGCCGCTCCCGCTGCGCAACGTCGCCGCCTCCGCGATGGAGGTGGCCACGATCGAGCGCATGTTCCCGCAGCGGCTCCTGCCGGGCTTCGGGCACGGCGTGCAGGACTGGATGCGCCAGGTCGGCGCCAAGGCCGCGTCTCCGCTGACGCTCATGCGGGAACAGCTCCCGGCCCTGCGCGCCCTGCTGGCCGGCGAGACCGTGTCCGCCGAGGGGCGGTACGTGAAGCTCCGCGACGTGGCCCTCGACTGGCCGCCGGCGACCGCGCCGCTCGTGTACGCCGCGGCCGAAGGACCCAAGACGCTCGCTCTCGCGGGCGAGGTTGCCGACGGCGTGGTGCTCGACAGCCGGCACACGGTCGCCGAGATCGCCGCCGCCGTCGAGACCGTGCAGACCGCGCGCCGCGCGGTCGGCCGCGCGGGACGGGCCGACGTCGTTGCCTACGTGCTGACGGCGTTCGGTCCCGACGCGCGCGAGCGCGCGACCGCGGTGCTGCACGATCGGCCCGACGCCGCCGACCGGGTGCTCGCGGGTTCCGTGTCCGAGGTCGCCGAGGGCGTCGCCCGGTTCCAGGCGGCGGGCGTCGACGACGTGGTGCTGCTGCCCACCGACGACGTCGACCTCCGCGCGTTCTTCTCGGCGGTGGGCCAGGTCGCGGTCGCCGTTCCCGAGGCCGGGGGCGTGTCATGACCCGCGGTGTGGTCTCGCTCGGGGTGGCCGGGTCGCTTGGCCCCGATGCGATCGCCAGGATCGCCCCCGAGGTCGAGAAGGCCGGCTTCCACACGCTGTGGGTCAACGACACCCCCGACGGCGACGCCCTCGCGGCGCTCGCCGCGGCCGCGCGCGTGACCGAACGCCTCCGGCTGGCGACGGGCGTCGTGCCGGTGGATCGGCGTCCCGCGTCCGCGATCGCCGCCGATGCGGCATCCCTGTCGCTCCCGCTCGATCGCGTGACCATCGGCATCGGCTCGGGCATGGCGCGTGAGGGCGCCCTCGCGCGCCTGCGCGCGGCCGCCGACGAGCTGCACGCCGCCGGTATGCCGCGCGTGCTGGTCGGGGCACTGGGCCCGAAGATGCGCCGCCTCGCCGCCGAGCGCGCCGACGGCGTGCTGCTGAACTGGGTACCCCCGACCGAGGCCGCCGACCAGGCAGCCGCCCTGCATGACATCGCGCCCGAGACGCACGTGGCGGTCTACGTGCGCACCGCCATCGTGCCCGCGGCGCGCGAGCGCCTCGAGGCCGAGACGGCGCGCTACGCGTCGTTCCCGAATTACGCCGCGAATTTCGCGCGGATGGGGGTGGATGCCATCGACACGACGATCCGCGACGTCACCGAGCTCGCCGACGCCCTCGACGCCTACGCCGCCGCCGCCGACGAGGTCGTGCTCCGCGCGATCGTGCCGGACGACACCGTGGCCGCCTACGTCGACTTCGCGCGACGGACGGCGCCGAACCCGGGCTGAGAGGCGCGACCCGCGCGCGTCCGCGCCCGGTCTGGTCCCGGGGCTCGTGCTGCGCCGCCGCGCCGCGTCGTCCGCCTCAGCGCACCAACCGGACGGTCTCCTTCATCGGGCCGAACGAGGACTGCGCCCCGTCCGCGACGAAGCCGTTCCGGCGGTAGAACGCACGGGCGCGGGGATTGTCGGCGGCCACCCACAGCGAGGCGGGTCGTTCGCCCAGGACGGCATCGAGAAGGCCCTGCCCCGCTCCCGTCCCGTGGGCGGCGGCGAGGACGTAGATCATGGTCAGCTCTTCCGGTCGCGCGGCATCGGCATCCGGGGTCGGTTGCACGGACGCGAACCCGACGATGCGTTCCCCGGCGACGGCCACCACCGTCGAGAGGACGTCATCGGCGAGGTTCGACCGCCACATGCCGATCCGCGGCTCGACGGCGAACCACGGGTTCGTCTCCGGATCGTCGACGAACCGCCCGTACGTCTCGCGCCACGAGGTCGCGTGCACGAACGCGATTCCCTCGGCATCCTCGGGCCGGGCCGGACGGATGGTGATGGTCGTCTCCGCGGGCGTCATGGCGAGAGCTTAGGAGACGCGGGCATCGGGCGCCTCCGGGCACGCGGGTCGGCGCCGCGGCTTCCCTAAGCCGAGATCCCCCACGATCGGCCCCGCGCGTCGAGCGCGGTGGCAGACTGACCGGATGCCACGACGACGACGCCCCACGCTCCGATCGGTCTCGCGCGGCGCGCTGGCCCTCCTGCTGGTGGCGGCGGGCGCGGGCCATCTCACGTGGGGACGTCGTGGCTACCGCATCGTCGTCCCGGGATGGGCGACGCGACTGCTGCACACGGACAAGGACGCCATCGTCGTGGCATCCGGCGCCGTGGAGATGGTGCTCGGGGTCGCGCTGATCGCTCTCCCGGCCGAGCGTCGGCGTATCGGGGCGGCGATCGCCGCATTCTTCGTCGCGGTGTTCCCGGGCAACGTGCACCAGTGGCGCACCGGCCGCCCGGCACCGGGCCTGAACACCGACCGGTCCCGGTTCATCCGTCTCTTCCTGCAGCCCCCGCTCATCGCGTGGGCGTGGTGGTCGACCCGCCGACGCTGACACAAAGAGCCTGTCCCTCATGCCCTGGGGCGCCGCCGCCAGGTGCAGCAGCGATCACGCATGGACCATGTCCCACTTGTGGTCGGTTGGAGGGGCGTCAACCCACAACATGTGAGACACGCACCGCCATATCTGGGACATGTCGGCCTCTCGCAGCCGTAGGACCCTCCGCCGCGCCGCCACCGCGGCGCCGCCGCGCCGCCGCCGCCGCGCCGCCGCCTGCGCCCCGCCCGCGCCGCCGCGCCTCAGGCCGCTTCGCCCAGCTCCAGCACGCCGGTCTCGAACGCCGCGCGCGCCAGCACCTTGTACCCGTGCTCGGGGAAGAACACCGTGAGGCGGTCCTCCTCGACGCCCATCACCGTCCCGGTGCCGAACTCGCCGTGGTGGACGACGGAATCGATGCGGATGCCGTCCGCGTCGGCCGCCGCGGCATCCGGGGCCGTCGTCTCGACCGGGGCCGGAGCGGTGGCGTCCGCGTCGCAGCGGTCGCACGACCCGCAGTGGGTCGGGGTCTCGACACCGAAGTACTCCAGCAGGGCTCGACGGCGGCAGTGCGAGGTCTCGGCGTAGCCGCGCATGATCTCGATGCGTGAGGCGCGGATGCGCTCCTCGGCCTCGTCGCGATCGCGGACCGCGGCCACCGCATCGCCCGCCGACGCCTTCGTGCGCGCGGAGACGCCGTCGGGACCCGACTCGGCGAGCTCGCACGCGACCAGCTGATTGAGCACGCGCCCGATGGCACGGACCGAGCGGCCCGACGACGCGGCGATGTCCTTCGCGCGCATCGGCTTCTTCGCCCGCCGCAGCTCGTCCCAGACCCCGGCGACATCGGCGCGCTTGCTGTGCCCACCGGCGAAGAACGAGCGCAGCGAGAAGTCCTCGGCGCGGTAGTGCAGGATCGCGCGGGCAGGGCGGCCGTCGCGCGCCGCGCGGCCGATCTCCTGGGCGTACGAGTCGAGCGACTCCGTCACGTCGGCGTGCACGATCAGGCGCACGTCGGACTTGTCGACGCCCATGCCGAAGGCGGAGGTGGCCACGACGACGTCGAGGTCGCCCGCGCTCCACGCGGCGTGCACCTCGTCCCGACGCTTCTGCGCCATCGCGCCGTGATACGGCGCCGCGCGCAGCCCGAGGTCGGCGAGCTCGTCGGCGTAGGCGTCGGTCTCCTTGCGCGTCGCCACGTACAGCAGCGTCGGGCCGTCGGCATCCTGCACATCCGCGATCACGGCGCGACGCTTGTCGTCGTCGTGCTCGTGTCGACGGACGGCCATGTGGATCTCGGGGCGGTCCATCCCGCGCACCTCGAGGTGCGGGGCGCGCATGCCGAGGCTCGAGACGATGTCGTCGCGAACGGGGGCGGATGCCGTGGCGGTCAACGCCAGCACCGGGGGGTGGCCCAGAGCCTCGATCGCGTCGCCGATGCGGGCGTAATCGGGGCGGAAGTCGTGCCCCCACGCCGAGACGCAGTGCGCCTCGTCGATCACCACGAGCCGCACGTCGGCGCGCGCGAGCCGGTCGAAGACCTCGCTGTTGGCGAGCTGCTCCGGAGCGAGGAAGGCGTAGACCGGCTCGTCGCCCTCGATGGCCGCCCACGCGGTGCGCTTGGCGCTCGCGCTCGTGCGGGAGTTCAGCGCGACGGCGGCGGGGGCGTCGGGAGCGCGGTCGATCGAGTCGATCTGGTCGCGCTGCAGGGCGAGGAGGGGCGAGATGACCACGGTCACGCCGCCGAGCTCGCACCCCGCGATCTGGTACACCGCCGACTTGCCGGCGCCGGTGGGGAAGACGACGAGGGTGTCGCGTCCGCTGACCACCGCGTCGATCGCCTCGGCCTGGCCCGGGAGCAGGTCGTCCCACCCGAAGACCTCACGGGCGGTGCGGGCGGACTGTTCGAGCGTGGCGGGAGCGTTCACGAAGACCTCATTCCTGGGGGAGGGTTCCCAGCACACCTCAGGCATCCCGCAACGGCTCGGGGGTTGCGGGCGGGGCCGACGTGTGGTGCGCGACGCGTGAGCCGCACCGTCCGGCGAGATGGCACGCGCCGTGCGCCGACGCAAGCGGCGCGGCGATGTCGGAGGGGGATGCCAGGATGCCGACATGCTCTTCGGCGACATCGAGACGGCGCTCGCGACGGTGACCGGCACACGCTCGCGTCTGGCGAAGGTCGACGCCCTCGCGCACCTGCTGCGCGGGCTCGCGCCCGACGAGATCGTCCCCGCGGTGGGGATCCTCACCGCCTCCCCGCGCCAGGGGCGACTCGGCGTCGGATGGAAGACGCTGTCCAGCCGCGGGGGAGAGCACGCCGACACCCCGTCGCTGACCGTCTCCGACGTCGACGAGGCCTTCGACCGACTCGTGTCCCTCGGCGGCAGCGGATCGGGCGCGCAGCGCACCGCTCTGCTCGACGAGGTGGCCGGTCGCGCCACGGCCGCCGAGTGGCACCTGCTCGTGCGGGTGATGACGGGCGAACTGCGCACGGGTGCCCTCGAAGGCGTGCTCCTGGATGCCGTCGCCCGGGCCGCCGATCGCGACGGTGCCGCCGTGCGACGCGCGGCGATGCTCTCGGGCGACCTCGGCGGCACCGCGCTCGTCGCGCTCACGGGCTCGGACGCCGAGCTGGATGCCGTGGGACTCGTCGTCGGCCGCGGGGTGCAGCCCATGCTCGCCTCGACCGCGACCTCCGTTGCGGAGGCGCTGGCCGTCGCGGGGCGCGCCTCGGTGGAGTACAAGCTCGACGGCGCGCGCGTGCAGGTGCACCGCCAGGGCGACGAGGTGCACGTGTACACCCGCACCCTCGCCGACGTCACCCACCGCGTCCCCGAGATCGTGGAGGTCGTGAGGGGTCTACCCGTCGAGGCGGTGATCCTCGACGGCGAGACGCTGTCACTCGACGACGACGGTGCCCCGCGCCCCTTCCAAGACACCATGGCGCGATTCGGCGCCGAGGCCGCGCGCGAGATCGCCCTGCGACCGTGGTTCTTCGACATCCTGCATCTCGACGGGCGCGACCTCGTCGACGAACCCCTCGGAGCGCGCCTCGACGCGCTCGAGCGGGTGGCGGCGGGCTGGCGCATCCCGGCCGTCGTCACCGACGACTCCGACGCCGCAGAGGCCTTCGCGCGCGACGCCCTGGCGGCGGGTCACGAGGGCGTCATGATCAAGGGGCTCGACGCGGCCTACACCGCGGGCCGCCGCGGCAAGAGCTGGCTCAAGGTCAAGCCGGTACACACGTTCGACCTCGTCGTGCTCGGCGTCGAGCGCGGCTCGGGTCGCCGGTCGGGCTGGTACTCCAACCTCCACCTCGGCGCCCGCGATCCCGAGGGGGTCTTCGGCGAACCGGGTGGTTTCGTCATGGTCGGCAAGACGTTCAAGGGCCTCACCGACGAACTGCTGACCTGGCAGACGGCGCACTTCGCCGACCGCGAGACGGGCGAGGTGCCCGGCGGCATCCGCGTCGTCCCCGACACCGTCGTCGAGATCGCGATCGACGGCGTGCAGCGGTCGGTCCGCTATCCCGGGGGAGTGGCCCTGCGCTTCGCCCGCGTGAAGCAGTACCGCTCAGACAAGCCCGCGGCCGAGGCCGACACGATCGACACCCTGCGCGCGCTGCTGCCCGGCGGCGGTGCGGCGACGGAAGGATGACGCGATGAGTCTGGCCCCCTGGCTCGACGGTGAGCTCGGCTACCGCAGCTTCGGCACCCCCGGTGCTCCGCGCGTCGTCGTCGTGCTGCGCACCGGAGACGTCGCCACGACCGATCCCGATGCCCGCGTGACCTCGACATTTGACGTGCGCGTCGTGGCGGTCGGCCTCGATGCTCCGGAGCTCGAGGACCCGCCGGTCTTCGGCGGCCAGACGCCCGCCGGACTCACCGTCGAGGCGCTCCGGGCGCTGCTCGACCGCGAGGCCCCCGGCGCGACGGTGGGGCTGGTCGGCGAACGATCGGCGGGGCCGATCGCGATCTATCTGGCCGCCGCCATGGGCCCGGTCGTGGACCGTCTCGCGATCGTGGGCGTCGAGAGTCCCGTCGACCCCCTCAGTCGCGACCTGCGCACCCCTCTCCTCGACCACCTGGATGCCGAGGCGCTCGTGATCGTGGGCGGTGAAGGGCCCGCGGATGCCGACGACGCGCAGTGGTACGTCGATCGCATGCGCGTCGCCGAGATGGAGGTCGTCCCCGCCGACGAGATCGGCTCGGTCAACGGCCACGTCACGCTGACGTCGGTCTGGGAGCGCGTGCTCGCGCACGTCGCGCCCGGCACCGAGCGCCGCTGACCCGCCGCGCCCGCGCGCCCGCGCACCGCGGTCTCGCGCGCCGTGCGCCCACGCCCCCGCGCGCCCGCGCGCCCTCCGCCACCACCGAGTGTCCACGACATCCGGACGATTTTTCAGGCGTCCGGGTGTTCTGGACACTCGTCCAGCGCGGGGCGGCGGAGCCGGCCGCGCGCCTCAGCTTCTGGCGACGGCGCGCACCTGCACGACGTTCGACTCCTCGTCGACCTCGACGTGGTCGGTTTGGGCCTTGAGGAAGTCCGAGAAGCTGCGGAACCCGAGCGCCTTCTCGCTGAACGACGGATCGAGGCGCTTCATGAGGTCCTTGACCGCCGAGGCGTGCAGCCACTCGCCGTCGGCGCGTTCGGCCTCCAGCTGCATGGCGCGGTCGAGCAGGTCGACAGCGGGGTCCTTCGAGCGCTTGCGGGCGCGGGGCCGCGAGGGCGCGGCATCCTTCTTCGTCTCGGCGAGCTTCGGGATGCCGGGCAGCGAGTCGTAGGCGTCGAACCGGTCGCAGGCCGCGGCGAGCGACTTCGCCGTCGACCCCGCCACCCCCACGCCCACGACGTAGCGGCCGAGGCGCTTGACGCGCTGAGCGAGCGGGACGTAGTCGCTGTCGCCGGCGACGATCACGACGTGCGTCAGGTCGGGGAGGCGGAACATGTCTTCGACGGCATCCACCGCGAGCCGGATGTCGGCGCCGTTCTTCGCGTACGCCGCCGCGGGGAAGAGCTGCACGAGGTCGACGGCGCGCGCCACCAGCTGCGAGCGGTACTCGGCGTTCACCGGAGCCGACCAGTCGGCGTACGCGCGCGTGAGCACGAGCGTGCCGAACGAGGCTGCGTAGTCGATCACGGCGCCCACGTCGATGGTCGCCTTGGTGAGGCGTTCCGCGATCTCGGGGTCCATGGGGTTCTCGGCGATCTTCTGCCGGTCGCGCGAATACGCGTTGCGCCCGTGCACGCGGTCATACCACGACATCACGATGTTGTCGAAGTCGAGGTAGACGGCGACGCGGGCGGTCTGGGTGTCGGGCATGCCTCCAGTCTGACCGGTCGCGCCCCCTCCCGGGTAGCCGCGGTGCGATCCGGCATCCGTCCCGCCGTGGTCCGTCACGCGCTGCGTGTGGTCATCGCGCCGACGAGGCATCCCGGATGCTGCCGGGCCGGGGCCCCGGTCCGCGCACCGGGGCGCCACGGCCGCGTCCCGGTCCGTCCGGCGCGCAGCCGCCTCCCGCGATGTCCCGCCGAGACGCCGGGACGCGACGCCCCGCCCGACCACGAGGTCGGACGGGGCGGGTGACGGGCGGCGCGCTCAGCGCTCGCCGGGATACACCACGCCGATCTGACGACGCACCTCGTCGAGCACGCCCATGATCGCGACGGTCTCGTCGATCCCCAGCACGTCGCTCGAGATCGCGCCGTCGGCGACGAGGCGCTCCGCCGCGAGAGCCTGGAACTGCATGCCGCGCCCCTCGATCTCGCTGGTGAACTCCTCCGTGACCGTGCCGTCGGAGGCGATCACCCGGAACGAGGTGGGCGTGTACCAGACGCGGTCGATCTCGATGCGGGCCTCGGTCCCGACGACCTGCGCCGTGTCGGCGCCCGCCGCGCGCGATGACGACACCGTGGTCGACAGGGCGCCGCTCTCGTGCACGAACATGGTCGCCACCTCGGCGTCGCTGCCGGCATCCGAGATCCGGGCGAGTGCCGACACCTGCTCGGGCAGGCCCAGCACGTCGACGGCGAACGAGATCGGGTAGATGCCGAGGTCGAGCAGGGCGCCGCCGCCGAGGGCGAGGTCGTTGAGGCGGTGCGCCGGGTCGGTCGAGATCTTCTGCGTGTGATCGGCGGCGACGACGCGGATCTCACCGAGCGTTCCGGCGGCGATGATCTCGCGGATGCGCACCATGTGCGGCAGGTAGCGCGTCCACATCGCCTCCATCGCGAGAAGGCTCTTCTCGGCCGCCTTCTCGCGGATGGCTGCGGCCTCCGCCTCGTTCAGGGTGAACGGCTTCTCGACCAGCACGTGCTTGCCGTGGTCGAGGGCGAGCAGCGCGTTCTCGACGTGCGAGGGGTGCGGGGTGGCGATGTAGACGATGTCGACGTCGGGGTCGGCCACGAGGTCGTCGTACGAGCCGTGCGCGTGCGGGATGTCGTACGCCGCGGCGAATTTCCGCGCGCTGTCGAGGCTCCGCGAGCCGACGGCGGTGACGTCGAGGCCCGCGGTGCGCAGGTCGGAGGTGAAGGCGTGCGCGATGCCGCCCGTTGCGAGGATGCCCCAGTGCAGTCCGGTCATGCGCTCCACCGTATCCGTGCCCGGGCCGCCCGGGCGCCGACAGGACGCCGCACGCACCTCAACCGGCGACGCGGGCGGCCCCGCACGCGCAGGGGGACGGCCCCTAGGCTCGTCGCATGACGCCCGTCGAGCGCTTCCGTGAGCTGCTGTCCATCCCCACGGTCTCCCGACCCGATCCGGCCGAGGTCGACGACGACGCGTTCGTGCTCTTCCGCGACACGCTCGAGCGCCTCTACCCCCTCACGCATGCGCACCTCGAGCGCGAGGTCGTCGCCGGTCATTCGTTGCTGTACCGCTGGCCGGGCGCCTCGACCGAGGCGCCGCTGCTGCTCCTCGCGCACCAGGACGTCGTCCCGATCGAGGGGCAATCCTGGCGCCACGACCCCTTCGCCGCCGATATCGAAGGCGAGGGGCCGGATGCCACGATCCACGCCCGCGGCGCGATCGACGACAAGGGGGCGCTCGTCGCCGTCTTCGAAGCGGTCGAGGAGGCGCTCGCCGAGGGCGTCGTCCCGCGGGCCGACGTCTGGCTCGCGTTCGGTCACGACGAGGAGACCCGGGGGACCGGGGCCCGTGCGATGGCGCGGCTCCTCGCGGAGCGGGGCGTGCGACCGGCGCTGGTGCTCGACGAGGGTGGAGCGGTCGTCGACGGCGCGGTTCCCGGGGTCGCGGCGCCGACGGCGATGATCGGGGTCGCCGAGCGCGGGGTCGCCACCTTCGACCTCGTCACCCGCGAGGCGGGCGGACACGCGTCGACGCCGCCGCCGATACCGGCCACGGCGCGGCTGGCGCGGGCGATCGACCGCCTGCGGCGCCACCCGTTCCCCCGGCGTCTCGCCCCTCCCGTGCACGCGATGCTCGCCACCGCCGCCGCCCACGTCGCGGAGCCGTTGGCCTCGGCGTTCCGACGCCCGCGGCTGGCGGCACCCGTGCTCACCGTCGTGCTGTCGGCGCTCGGTCCCGAGACCAACGCCCTCGTGCGCACGACCGCCGTGGTCACCCGCTTGGAGGGATCGCCGGGCGAGAACGTCCTGGCCACCACCGCGCGGGCGAGCGTCAACGTGCGGCTGCTCACCGGCGACACGCTCGCGGACGCGGCGATCCATCTGCGGCGCGCGGTGCGCGACCCCCTCGTCGACATCGAGCTGCGCCACGGAGACGATCCGTCGCCGGTCTCGCCCTGGCGGGGGGAGGCGTGGCGGCGGCTGTCTCGGACCGTGACCGAGACCCTCGGCGACGACGTCGTCCCTCTGCCGTACCTGCAGCTGGGGGCGAGCGACAGCCGCTTCTACACGGGACTGACGGATGCCGTGTACCGCTTCGCCCCGTTCCACCTCACCCGCTCCGAGCGCGACGCCCTGCACGCGCCCGACGAGCGCATCCGTGTCGACGTGTGGCTGCGCGGCATCCGGTTCTACGGCGCCCTGCTGCGTTCCTGAGCGCACTCGTGCCGGCCCGCGTGCGCGGGGTGTCGCCGAGCGGGGCGCCTCGCGCCGCCGACCGCGCGAGACGGCATCCGGCTGACATCGGGGCGGCAGCCGGCGGCGGTTTCGTCGGCGACGGGAGTCTGCGGGGAGTGGTCGGAGCGGGGAGAACGGGCCGGGAACGGGGAATCGCGCCGCGTCGGCTATCCTCGTGTGACCGGTCACGCAACGCGCGCGACCCGCAATGAGGCGGCTGATGAGCGACACCGACATCCCGGAGACCACGGGGCGCGCCCCGAGCATCCGCGATGTCGCGCGGCTCGCCGGGGTGTCGTACCAGACCGTCTCGCGGGTCATCAACAACAGTTCCGCGCTGCGCCCCGAGACCGCCGCCAAGGTGCGTTCCGCCATCGCCGAGCTGAAGTTCGTGCCGAACCAGGCGGCCCGCGCGCTGGCGACCAGCCGGTCGAAGCTCATCGGCGTGCTGGGTCCGCGCACGCCCACGCACGGCGTCGCCTCGATGGTCCAGGCGATCGAGTCGGCCGCCCGCGCTGCGGGCTATCGGCTCACGATCACCAATCTCGCCACCAGTGCCCCCGACGACGTGCGGTCTTCCATCGACCACCTCATGCAGCAGTCGATCGAGGGGCTGATCGCCGTCGCGCCGCAGACACGGGTGGTCCCGATCCTCGACGAGCTGAAGCTCCCGGTTCCGGTGCAGATCGTCGCGTCCACCGGCACCGCGACATCCCACAACGATCAGACGGCCGGTGCCCGCGCCGCCGTGCGCCACCTCATCGAGCTGGGGCACACCCGCATCCTGCACATCGCCGGACCCCGCGACTGGGTCGAGGCCGATCACCGCATGCGCGGCTACCTCGCCGAGATGGATGCCAACGATCTCTCGCCCCGTCCGCCGGTGCTGGGCGACTGGACCGCGCAGTTCGGTTTCGAGGCCGGGCTGGAGCTGTTGCGCACCGAGGACGCCACCGCGGTGTTCGCGGGTAACGACCATATGGCGCTCGGGTTCATGCATGCCGTTCGGGCCATAGGTCGCTCCGTCCCCGAGGACATCTCGGTCGTCGGGTTCGACGACGTGCCCGAATCCGCTCACCTCTGGCCCCCGTTGACGACCGTCCGGCAGGACTTCGTCGGGATCGGGACCCGCGCGATGACCGACCTCCTCGCCGCTCTGGGCGAGGTGGCGGGTGAAGATACGTCGTCGGACCCCGCCCAGTTGCGCCTCATCGTGCGCTCCTCCACCGCACCGCCTTCCCGCTGAACGCGCCCGCGTCGCGCGTGCGGCCCTGGCATCGAATCGTCACGTTTCGGCAACGGCTGGTCGGTGAGCGCACCGGGACTTGACAGCTTCCTTCGGCGGCGGGGTAGCATCTCACACACGATGTGAACGGTCACATGACCGGTCGCACAGGCCGACGGGACTCGCTGCGGAGCGGATCCGTCGAGACGAAGAGGTTTCGAACGATGCGGGTGACCGCCTCGCCGAACGGCTTCGTTTCGCCCCGCCGACCTCTGCGCCCGGCCGGTGCGTCGCTCGCTGAAGCGGTGGGCTCCATGGGGAGAGACCGCGCCACATACCCAACGGAGGGAACCAGAGTGAAGAAGCACAGCATGCTCAAGGCGGTCGCGGGAGCGGGCGTCCTCGCGCTCGGCATCGGCCTCGCCGGTTGCGCGGGAGACCGCACCGGCGCCGGCAGCGGCGACTCGCAGGAGGCCGGCGGCACCATCGGCGTCGCCATGCCCACGCAGCAGTCGGAGCGGTGGATCGCCGACGGCAACAACGTCAAGTCGCAGCTCGAGGAGCTCGGCTACCAGGTCGACCTGCAGTACGCCAACGACGACATCCCCACGCAGGTCTCGCAGATCGAGAACATGATCACCACGGGCGCCAAGGCCCTGATCATCGCCTCGATCGACGGCACCACGCTGACCGACGTGCTGCAGCAGGCCAAGGACGCGAACATCCCCGTCATCGCGTACGACCGCCTCATCAACGGCACCGAGAACGTCGACTACTACACGACGTTCGACAACTACAAGGTCGGCGTGCAGCAGGCCACCTCGCTCCTCACGGGCCTGGGCGTCCTCGACGCGTCGGGCAAGGAGACGGGCGCCGCCGGTCCCTTCAACGTCGAGCTGTTCGCCGGTAGCCCCGACGACAACAACGCCACGTTCTTCTGGAAGGGTGCCATCGACACCCTGCAGCCGTACCTGGACAAGGGCACGCTCGTCGTCCCCTCCGGCCAGACCGAGTTCGGCCAGGCGGCCATCCTCCGCTGGCTGCCCGAGACGGCGCAGAAGCGCATGGAGAACATCCTCACCGTCATCGGCGGCACCAAGCTCAACGGCGTGCTCTCGCCCTACGACGGCCTGTCGATCGGCATCATCTCGGCCCTCACCTCGGGCGGCTACTCGGCCTCCGACCTGCCCGTCATCACGGGTCAGGACGCCGAGGTCGGCTCGATCAAGTCGATCATCGCGGGTGAGCAGTACTCGACGATCTTCAAGGACACGCGCGAGCTCGCCAAGCAGGCCGTGACCATGGTCGACGACATCCGCAAGGGCACCGAGCCCGAGGTCAACGACACCGAGACCTACGACAACGGCGAGAAGGTCGTCCCGTCGTACCTGCTCGAGTCGACGATCGTCACGAAGGACAACTACAAGGAGATCCTGGTCGACAGCGGCTACTACTCCGAGTCCGACCTGGGCTGATCCCCCGGGGGACCCCGGTCTCCCACCCCGCCTCCGCCGCGGCCCCATCGGGTCGCGGCGGAGGCTCCCGCGGGTCCGCCTCCGGCGCCCGCCCCACCATCCCGACCGGCCACGAGCCGGTTCTGCAAGGAGGACCTCGTGAGCACCATCCTCGAGATGCGCTCGATCACCAAGGAGTTCCCCGGCGTCATCGCGCTCGCCGACGTGTCGTTGACCGTCGAGCGCGGGACCGTCCACGCCATCTGCGGCGAGAACGGCGCCGGCAAGTCGACCCTCATGAAGGTGCTCAGCGGTGTGTATCCCGCGGGCGACTACCGCGGGGAGATCGTCTTCGACGGCCAGACCGTGGAGTTCAAGGACATCCGCGACAGCGAAGCGGCCGGCATCGTCATCATCCACCAGGAGCTCGCGCTGAGCCCCTACCTCTCGATCGCCGAGAACATCTTCCTCGGCAACGAGATCACCCACCGTGGTCTCATCGACTGGGATGCCACCAACCGCGAGGCCTCGAAGCTCCTCGCGCGCGTGGGACTCGGCGACAGCCCCGACGTGCCGGTGAACGAGATCGGCGTCGGCAAGCAGCAGCTCGTCGAGATCGCCAAGGCGCTGTCGAAGGACGTCAAGCTCCTCATCCTCGACGAGCCGACCGCGGCCCTGAACGACGACGATTCCGAGCACCTGCTCGATCTGATCCGCCATCTCCGCGGCCAGGGCATCACCTGCATCATCATCAGCCACAAGCTCAACGAGATCCGCGCGATCGCCGACGAGGTGACCATCATCCGCGACGGCCGCACGATCGAGACGCTCGACGTCGCGACCGGCGGCACCAGCGAAGACCGCATCATCCGCGGCATGGTCGGCCGTGAGCTGGAGAACCGGTACCCCGACCGCGACGTGGAGATCGGCGAAGAGGTCCTGCGAATCGAGGACTGGAACGTCAGCCACCCCACGGATGCCACCCGTACCGTCATCCACCAGGCGAACCTCAACGTGCGCGCCGGCGAGGTCGTCGGCATCGCGGGTCTCATGGGCGCCGGTCGCACGGAGCTCGCGATGAGCGTCTTCGGCAAGAGCTTCGGCTCGCGGATCTCCGGCAGTGTCTACATCCGCGGGCAGAAGGCCGACACCTCGACCGTCCCCGCGGCGATCCGCAGCGGTCTGGCCTACGTGACCGAGGATCGCAAGGGCGCCGGGCTCAACCTCATCGACACGATCAAGCGCAACATCTCGCTCGCCGGGATGCGCAAGCTTGTGAAGGGCGGCTGGGTCGACGGCGACGAGGAGTACCTGGTCGCCAACCGCTACCGCAAGTCGATGAACATCAAGGCGCCCAGCGTCGACGTGGTCGTGGGCAAGCTCTCCGGCGGCAACCAGCAGAAGGTCGTGCTGTCGCAGTGGCTGTTCTCCGACCCCGAGGTGCTCATCCTCGACGAGCCCACCCGTGGCATCGACGTCGGTGCCAAGTACGAGATCTACACGATCATCAACTCCCTCGCGGCACAGGGCAAGGGGGTGCTCGTCATCTCCTCGGAGCTGCCCGAGCTCCTCGGCATCTGCGACCGCATCTACACCCTCAGCGAAGGCCACATCACCGGCCAGCTGCCCATCGAAGAGGCCACACCGGAGGCCCTCATGGTGCTCATGACGAAGGAAAAGGAAGCCGACCATGTCAGCGCTTGACAACACGGTGACCCCGCAGGGTCCCTCCACGCCGAAGGGCCCCGTCGGCGGTGGCGCCGGTAACGGCAGTGGCAGCGGTGCCGGCGGCATCGTGCAGTTCTTCACCTCGCGCCTGCGCGAGATCGGCATCTTCATCGCGCTGATCGTCATCGTGCTGCTGTTCCAGGCCCTCACCGGCGGGCGCCTGCTCACCGCGGGCAACGTGTCGAACATCATCGTCCAGAACAGCTACATCCTGATCCTCGCGATCGGCATGGTGATGATCATCATCGCCGGCCACATCGACCTCTCGGTCGGATCGGTCGCGGCCTTCGTCGGCGCCGTCTCGGGCGTGCTGATCGTGCAGTGGGGCCTGCCCTGGTGGCTCGGCATCCTGCTCTCCCTCGTGCTGGGCGCGGTGGTCGGCATGTGGCAGGGCTTCTGGGTGGCCTACATCGGCATCCCGGCCTTCATCGTGACCCTGGCGGGCATGCTCCTGTTCCGAGGCCTCACGCAGATGACGCTCGGCAACACGCAGATCACCCCCTTCCCGACCGAGTACCGCCAGCTCGGCGGCGGCTACCTGTTCCCCGACCTCTTCCCGGCGACCAGCTCGCCGGCCGAGTGGATCACCGTCGCCCTGGGCGTGCTCACCCTCGTGCTCTTCGTCGCGTCGCAGGTGCGTCAGCGCGCCAAGCGCGCAGCCCTCGAGCTGCAGAACGAGCCCACCGCGGCGTTCCTGGTGAAGGTCATCGGTGGTGGCGCCCTGATCGCGTACCTCACCTACCTGCTGGGTGTCGCGCCCGGATCGCGCGGCACGCCCATCGTGCTCGTCGTGCTGGCGCTGCTCATCATCGGGTACTCGACCGTCATGAGCCGCAGCGTCTTCGGTCGCCACATCTACGCGATCGGCGGCAACCGCACCGCGGCCAAGCTGTCGGGCATCAACACCCGTCGCGTCGACTTCCTGCTCTTCGTGAACATGGGAGTGCTCGCGGCCCTCGCCGGCATCGTCTTCACGGGCCGCCTGAACTCGGCCGGCCCCGGCGCCGGAAACCTCTTCGAGCTGGACGCCATCGCGGCATCCTTCATCGGTGGTGCCGCCGTGCAGGGTGGCGTCGGCCGCGTCGTCGGCGCGATCGCCGGTGGTCTGGTCATGGGTGTGCTGAACAATGGCATGTCGCTCATGGGCATCTCGACCGACGTGCAGCAGTTCATCAAGGGTCTCGTGCTGCTGCTGGCCGTGGCCTTCGACGTGTGGAACAAGAACCGCACCCGCGGTTGAGTCCCGCTCTCTCTGCAACGCCCCGTCGCCTCGTGCGGCGGGGCGTTGTCGCGTGGGGGAGGATGGATCGGATGACACCTTCGCGCGCGCTCCGTGCGGCCGCGGCCCTGGTCGCCGTGACCGTGGCTCTCGCCGCGTGCTCCCCGGCGCCGGCCACCGCCCCCGGCTCGAACGACGGCGCGGGCGTCATCGGGGTGTCGCTGCCGACGACGGCCGACGCGCTGTGGAGTCGCGGCGGCGACGCGCTCAACCGCGAACTCTCCGCGCGCGGGTACCGCGTCGACCTGCAGTTCGCTGCCTCCGACGCTCGCACGCAGGCCGCCCAGGTGCAGAACATGCTCACGAAGAGCGTGGATGCCGTGGTCGTCGCGCCCCTGGCATCCGGAGACCTGTCCGCGTCGATCGCCGCCGCCGACGAGGCGGGGGTGCCGGTCGTCGCGTTCGGGCGGTCGCTCGACGGACTCGACGTGGGGGGAGCGGTCGCCTTCGACGCCGCCGCCCTCGGGCGCGCACAGGCGGAGGCGCTTCTCGCCGATCTCGCCGACGCGCCGCGCACCGCGACGGCGTCGTCGAGCCCGAGCCCGGCAGCCACGCCCGGATCGCCGGGCACCGAGACCGCCGAGCCCGAGGCGGTCGCGCCCGAGACCGCCGAGGCCGAGACGGCCCGGGTCGCTGTGCTGAGCGGCGCGGATTCCGACGCCTGGGAGGTCGAGCGTTACGCCGCCGCCCTCGCCGCCCTGCAGCCGGCCGTCGCGGACGGCCGCATCGAGATCGTGTCGGGTGCGACCCCCGAGGCCGCCGCCGTCGGCGGTCGGACCGCGCAGGCGCAGGCCGACGCGGCGGAGAAGCGCGTGCGCGAGCTCCGGGCGGGTGACCCCGGCGACGTGCCCACGACCGTGCTCGCGCTCGGCGACGCGGTGACCCGGGGTGTGGTGACCGCGCTCACGACCGAGGCTCCCGAGGCCGAAGGCGAGACCGCCACGCCGACGCCCTCCCCGGAGGCGACGGACCGCGGCGACGGCGATGCCGAGCCCGCCCCCGCACCGCTCGTGGTCGGATCGGGAGCCGACGCGCCGACCGTGCGCGCGTTGCGCGACGGCGACCTCGACGCCACCGTGTTCGCCGATCCGCGGGCGCTCGTGTCGGCGACCGCCGACGCCGTCGAGGCGTTGATCGCCGACCGCGACGCGCCCGACGAGGCCGGTGACGAGGTGGCGCCGAGCATCCTGCGCGCCGACGACGTGGAAGAGCTGATCGCCTCGGGGTGGATCTCCGCCGACGAGCTGTGACCGCGTGATTCGGGATAACCCGAACGCGCGCGGGGGCTGACCGGGCGGTGCCCGCGCCGACCGCGCCCTAGCGTGGAACGCATGACCACGGCATCCGTCCTCCCGCCCCCTCCGCCGGTTCCCGGCGGGCCCGTCGAGACCGCCCCGCCGACGGGCGGTGTGCCGGAGCGGGTGCGTGTCGCCTCGCCCGGGCGCGTCGCCGCCGCCGTCGCGCACCTGGCCGCGCTGGGCGTGATCGGGCCGGCCGTCTTCACGGGGCTGTTCAGCATGCTGGGCTCGGGCGTCGGGCTGCTCGCGGCGCTTCTCGTGGGCGTCGTCGTGCTGGTCGTCTTCGTCTACGCGCTCTTCGCCGTCGCCTGGTTCGAACGTGCGCGCGTCGACGGGCTCTACGATCTCGGTCTCGCGCCGCTGCGGCCGCGCCGCAGCGCCAAGCCGGGCTTCGTCGGGGTGCTGCACTCGATCTGGTTGCAGGCGATCGACCCGCTGCAGTGGCGCGCGGTGGCCTCGTTCTCGATCGCGACGGTGATGGGACTCGTGACGGTGACCGCCCTCGCCGGACTCGCGTGGGGCCTCGCCCTCGCCGTCAGCCCGATCTTCGGCTGGTCGAACACGCGCTTCCTCGATCTGATCCCGCTGAGCGGCGCGGGTGTTCCCCTCGTGGGGGTCATCGCCGTCATCGTCGGGGTGGCGGCCGCCATCGGCCTCGCGATCCTGCACGGCGTGATCGTGCGCGCGATCTTCGTCCCCTCCCGCGAGGCGCAGCTCGTCGAGCAGGCGCGCACGTCCGACACCCGTCGGGCCGGAGCGGTCCGCGCGGCCGAGGTCGAGCGCACGCGCATCGAACGCGACCTGCACGACGGGGTCCAGCCGCGGCTCGTGTCGATCGGCATGACCCTCGGACTCGCGCAGACCAAGATCGACGACGACCCCGAGGCGGCCAAGGCCCTCGTCGCCGAGGCGCACGCCTCGACCAAGTCGGCCATCACGGAACTCCGGCAGCTCGCCCGCGGCATCCACGCCTCGGTGCTCGAGGATCGGGGCCTGGATGCCGCCCTCTCGGCGCTCGCGTCGCGCTCGCACATCCCGGTGACCCTCGACGTGCGCCTGCCCCGCCGCTGCGGGCGGGCGGCCGAGGAGGCCGTGTACTTCGCCATCGCGGAGACCCTCACCAACGCCGCCAAACACTCCCGTGCCGCCGCCTGCCGTGTCGACGTGCGGGTGCGCGATGACGGGTCGCTGTGGGCACGTGTCGAGGACGACGGTCTGGGCGGGGCGCGCATCGTGCCCGGCGGCGGCCTGGACGGGATCGTCAATCGCGTCACGGCGGCGGGCGGCACGGCCCGCATCGACAGCCCCCAGGGCGGCCCGACGACGGTGGAGGTGAACGTCCCGTGCGCATCCTGATCTGCGAGGACTCCGTCCTCCTGCGCGAGGGCCTGGTGCGCCTGCTCGCCGACGACGGCCACGAGGTGGTCGCGGCCCTGCCCGACGCGGACGGCCTGGACGCTGCCGTCGCGGAGACGGCGCCGCAGCTGTGCATCCTCGACGTGCGGCTGCCGCCGACCTGGACCGACGAGGGCATCCGTGCCGCGATCGCGCTGAGGTCACGGCATCCGGGGCTCCCGGTGCTCGTGCTGTCGCAGTACGTCGAGGAGCGCTACGCGAGCGACCTGATCGCCGACGGGCAGGGCGCGTTGGGCTATCTGCTCAAGGACCGTGTGGCCGACGTCGCCGACTTCCTCGCCGCCGTCGCCTCCATCGCCGACGGTGCCACCGTGCTGGATCCCGAGGTCGTCGCGCAGCTGCTCACACGGCGTCGCCGCGACGAGCGACTGCAGAGCCTCACCGACCGCGAGCGAGCCGTCCTGGGCCTGATCGCCGAGGGGCGCTCGAACCAGGCGATCGCCGGGGCGCTGTTCGTCAGCGAGGCGAGCGTCGAGAAGTACATCACCGCCATCTTCACGAAGCTCGGCCTGGAGCAGGACGAGACCGGCAACCGCCGCGTCATCGCCGCTCTCGTGCACCTGGGCCACGACCACACCGGAGCGACCTCATGACCATCGACACACCTCCCGCCGCCCCCGCGCCGCCCCGACGTCGCGTCGCCGCCTTCGCGGTGTCGATCGTCACGATCGTGGTCGGCGCGTGCGTCGCCCTCGGCACGGTCGCCGGAACCGCCGCCTCGGCCGTCGTCGTGCTGCGCGACGCCGACCGCGGATCGGTCCGCATCGACGGCGCCGAGCAGGCGGTGGGGTCGCTCGACATCGACGTCACCGGGGGAGCCCTGACGATCGCCTACGGCGACGTCGACAGCGCACGGCTGGACGCCGCGACCGGTCGTGCGGGCTGGACCTTCGAACGCCGCGGAGACGCGCTGCGCGTCGCCTCGCCGAACCGGTCGTTCGTCGACTGGGGCGCGGGATCGTCCGCCACGATCACCCTTCCGCGCCAGTGGGCGGGGACGGGACTCGGTGTCGAGGCGCAGGTCAGCGGTGGCGCTCTCGACCTCCAGGGCGACTACGGCACGGTCTCGGTCCGCGTCGCCGGCGGGACCACCTCGCTGAACGGCGCGGCGGGGGAGCTCGAGCTGGACATATCGGGGGGATCGGCCTCGGTGCAGCTGCGCGACGTCGGCACCGCCGCGTTCGAGGTGGCCGGGGGAGAGGTGACGGCGCACCTGCGCGGATCCACCCCGATCCGCACGGATGTGCAGCTCACGGCCGGGTCCGTGGACCTGCGTCTGCCCGACGACGAGTACCGCGTGAGCATCGACGACGGTCTGGGGCAGGTCGACAACGGTCTGCGGCAGAGCCCCACAGCCACCGCCGAGGTCGACGTCACGGCGACGATGGGCGAGGTGCGCCTGCGCTCGTGACCATCCGCTCCCCGCGCGCACCCGTGCTCATCCCTTCGGGGAGGGCACGGGTCCGCGCGGGGAACGCCGCGAACTCCGCCGCCGCGTGTGGGTGGCGGCGATGGCGGCGAGAACCGCGGCGATGCCGATGAGCTGGGGACCGGTGAGGGTCTCCCCGCCCACGAGGACGCCCAGGAGCACCCCGGTCACCGGGTTCAGCAGTCCGATGAGGCCCACCGTTCCGGCCGGAAGGTGCCGCAGACCCGTGAACCAGCAGACGAACGCCAGGGCGGTGGCCACGACCGCGATCCCGGCATAGGCGGCGACCCCCGCGGCATCCACTCGAGGCGGCGGGCCCTCTCCGACGGCGGCGACGACGACGAGCACGAGTCCTCCGGCGGTGAGCTGCCACGCGGTCGTGGCGAGCAGCGGCGTCTCGTCACGCCAGCGGGTGGTGAGGATCGCCCCGGATGACGACGCCAGCAGGGCGAGCAGGGAGACGATGACGCCGACGGGGGAAATCGCTCCGGTGCTCCCGCCCACCACGAGCAGCACGCCGGCGATGCCGACGGCCGAGGCCAGGGCCCACCGCACCGTCGGCCGCTGCCCGAGCAGGGGCCACGCGATCCCCGCGAGGGCGAGGGGAGCGAGCGCCATGACCGAGGCGGCGATCGACGACGGCAGCAGGTGTGCGGACACGTACACGAGCACGAAGAACGCCGCGAAGTTCAGCAGCCCCAGCACGAGCGCCTTCGCCCACCACGACCCGCGAGGGCGGCGTCGGGCGAGAGCCCACAGCACCAGCCCGGCCGGCAGGGCGCGCAGCGCCGCGCCCCACAGTGGAGCGTCGGCCGGCAGCGCGTGCCGCGTCACGACGTAGGTGGCGCCCCACGCGATCGGGGCGACGGCGGTGACGGCGACGGTGCGCCACGTAGCTTCCATGGAAGACATAATAGCTTCCGCGGAAGATACGATGGATGCCATGACCACGCCCGACCGCGTCGACGCCATCGCCGCCCAGTGGCGCGCCCAGCGTCCCGACCTCGATGTCTCCCCCCTGCAGGTGATCGGACGCCTGCATCGACTGGCCGACCACCTGCGCGAGGAACTGGTCGCGGAGTACCGTCGCCACGGCCTGGGTGAGGGCGAGTTCGACATCCTCGCCGCGCTGCGGCGTGCGGGGGAGCCGTTCGCGGCCGCCCCCGGCGAGCTCGCGCGGCACACGATGGTCACCACGGGCGCCGTCACCAAACGCGTCGACCGCCTCGTGGCATCCGGTCTCGTCGTGCGCGACGCCGACGTGGACGACGGACGAGGACGCGTCATCCGCCTCACCACGGCGGGGCGACGCGTGATCGATGAGGCCTTCGCGGCCCACGTGGCGAACGAGGAACGCCTGCTCGCGGGCCTCACCCCGCCTCAGCGGCGGACGCTCGAGGGCCTCCTGCGGGAGTGGGGCGCGTCGCTCGGCGTGTGACGCCGCGCGAGTCGCCGAAAACTGTCGCTAAGAAGGGTCCGTAAGCGACAGATCTTTGCGACTCACGCGCCCTTCAGCGCCTTCGTGATGCGCTGGGGCGACACCGGCTCGGCCGTGCCGAGGCGTTGGGTGAACAGGCTCACGCGCAGCTCCTCCAGCAGCCACCGCGTCTGCATGAGGTTCGCGGGAGCATCGGCGGGCAGGGGGATGACACCGCCCGCCTCGGCGAACGCGGTCGCGGAGCGCTCGTACTCGGTCTGCCGCTGGCGGTCGCGACCGGGGTTGTCCGACAGGGTCTTCACACGTTCCAGCGCCCCCGCCAGGTAGCGCGGGTAGTGCTGCAGCCGATGCAGGCCCGTGCGCGAGAGGAAGCCCGGGAAGAGCAGCCCCGCCACCTGACCCCGCACGTCGTTCAGCGCGCCCAACAGCGTGATCGAGGCGGCATCCTTCATCGCCCGCTCCACCTCGCGCTGCGCGAGCAGGATCTTCGCGGCGAGCGACACCGTCTGGAACGTGCGCTCGACCGAGACGGCGGAGAACGCATCCCGCACGCGCTCGAACTCGGCCTTCGTGCGGACGACACCGGCCGGCGCCTCGCGCAGGAGCACGTCGTCGGCGAGGGCGACGCGGGCGTCCTCGATCAGCGCCTTCGCATTCTGGTACGGGGATGCCGCGAGGGCGAGCTTCTCGTTCGCGGTGAGGTGGTCGAGGACGTACGTGGCGGGGGAGGCCACGGCCAGCAGCATCAGGCGTCGGATGCCGGCGCGCGTGTGCCGCGCGGCATCCTCGGGCGTCGCCTCGACGCGCAGCGTGACGCTGTCGCCCTCGTCCACGAGGGCCGGGTAGCCGCGGACGACGCCGCCGGCGACGGGCGTGTCGACGACCTCGGTGAGCTCGTCGAGGTCCCACGTCGTGAGCTTCGTGCGCGCGGCGAACGCGGGGGAGGCCTCGGCGACCTTTGCGGCTCTCTGCACCGGTCGGGCGATCGTCGACTCGACGCTTGAGCGCGCGCGGTCGGCGAGGCGGCGCTGCAGCGCGCCGAGGTCGCGGTCGCTGCCGATCGCCCGCCCGCGCGCATCGACCGCGCGGAACGACGGGAGCAGGTGCGCCGGAACGCGCTCGAGCTCGAAGTCGGCCGCGCTCACGCGTTGGTTGGCCACGCGCTGCACCTGGGCGGCGAGCGCGTCGACCAGCGTCGTCTTCGGCAGACCGTCCGTGTGCTCGGGGCCCTTCTCGGCCAGCTCGGCGGAGAACTTCTCAGCCCAGTCGGCGGCGGGCACGACGTTGCGGCGGATCGTCTTCGGCAGGGCTCGCAGCAGCGCGGTCACGAGCTCGTCGCGCATGCCCGGCACCTGCCAGTCGAACCCGTCGGGGCGCAGCTGAGCCAGCAGCGGCAGCGGCACGACGACCGTCACGCCGTCGTCGGGGGCACCGGGCTCGAAGCGGTACGCGAGGTTGAGGGTCTGGTCTCCCTGGCACCATCGCGCGGGGAAGGCGCGGTCATCTCCCTGCGCCCGGTCGCCGGTGAGGTCGGACTCGCGCAGGTCGAGCAGGTGGGGCGTGCGGGTGACGGCATCCTTCCACCACGTCTCGAACGAGCGCACGTCGGTGACGTCGGCGGGGATGCGCGCGTTGTAGAACGCGAAGACCGCCTCGTCGCCGATGAGGATGTCGCGGCGGCGCTCGCGCTCCTCGATCTTCTCCAGCAGGCGGCGCTGCTCGACGTTGCGGCGCAGGAACGCCGTGAGGCGCTTGTCGAGCACCGACGGGTCCCACTCGCCCTCCACGAGCGCGTGGCGCACGAACATCTCGCGGGCGAGAGGGCGATCGAAGCGCGCGAGCTGCACCCGGCGACGGCCGACGAGCTCGACCCCGAAGAGGGTGACCTTCTCGTAGGCGGCGGCGGAGCCGGCATCCTTCGACCAGTGCGGCTCGCTCAGCGAGCGCTTCACGAGGTCGGGGGCGAGTTCCTCTGCCCACGCCGGGTCGACGGCGGCGACCGTGCGGGCGAACAGGCGCGAGGTCTCGACGAGCTCGGCGGCCATCACGGCCGAGGGACGCTTCTTCTTCAGCCCGGAGCCGGGGAAGATCGCGAACCGGGCGCCGCGGGCCCCGATGTACTCGCCCTTGACGGGGCGTGCGTCGCCGGGCGCCTTGCGGTCCTTCGCCTGGGCCATCGTGCGGGGATCCAGGATGCCGAGGTGCGACAGCAGCCCGGACAGGATCGCGCGGTGGATCGCGTCGCCGGCGGCGTGTCCCTCGGGGGCGCTGTCTGTCGACCCTCGTCCCACTTGTGGCGGTGCATGTCCCGAATTGTGCTGCTTCGTGCGCCCCGCACCCGCCATAAGTGGGACATGGTTCTTCGCGCCGCGCGCAGAAGCGCCGCGCCCGTCGTCGCCGGAGCCGGGGCGCTCGCCCGAGCCTCCCAGGGAGCGCAGCTGCCGGTGCACGTCGACCCACTCGCGCACGCGCACGTAGTTGAGGTGCTCGCTGCGGCAGAGGCGCCGGAACGCGCTCGAGCCGAGCTCGGCCTGCTTCTCCTGCAGGTACTCCCACAGGTTCAGCAGCGACAGGAAATCGCTGGTCGGGTCGGTAAACCGCGCGTGGAACCGGTCAGCCTCTTCGCGGCGGTCCTCGGGGCGCTCGCGCACGTCCTGGATGGACATGCCGGAGACGATCGCGAGCACCTCGCTCGACACGTCGTTGCGGCGCGCTTCGATGAGCATGCGGGCGAAGCGCGGGTCGATCGGCAGGCGCGCGATCTCGCGGCCGATCTCGGTGA
Source organism: Microbacterium sp. NPDC007973 (assembly GCF_042958465.1). NCBI lineage: Bacteria > Bacillati > Actinomycetota > Actinomycetes > Micrococcales > Microbacteriaceae > Microbacterium > Microbacterium sp. NPDC007973. Next base: position 73,660 of record NZ_JBIBJJ010000004.1, on the reverse strand, counting down.
GGCGGGGGCCGCGATCGTCTCCCCGCCCACCCCGCCGGCGCGAGGGGTCGCCGTCGCCGCGGGGATCGCGGCGTTCCGAACCCGGCGCCGGCAGCTTCACCGCGCCGAGCTCGACGAGCAGGTCGAACGCCGCCTTCACGCCGCGCGAATCCGGCGGGGTCAGGAACGGGAACGCCTGGATGTCGCCGAACCCGAGCGACAGCATCTGCAGGATGACGGATGCCAGCGACGTGCGCAGGATCTCGGGCTCGGTGTACTCCGGACGGCGGAGGAAGTCGTCTTCGGAGTAGAGGCGGATCGCGACACCGGGCGACGTACGGCCGGCGCGGCCGGACCGCTGCTGTGCGGACGCCTGTGAGACGGCCTCGATCGGCAGGCGCTGGATCTTCGAGCGGTTGCTGTAGCGCGAGATGCGCGCGGTGCCGGTGTCGACGACGTACCGGATGCCGGGGACCGTGAGACTCGTCTCGGCGACGTTCGTGGCGAGGATGACGCGGCGGCGCACACCCGCGACGGTGGAGCGCTCGAACACGCGGTGCTGTTCGGCGGCGGAGAGGCGGCCGTACAGGGGGAGCACCTCGGTGGGCGCGGCGTCCTTCTGATATGCCCCGCGGATGGCATCCGCCGCATCGCGGATCTCGGCCTCACCGGGGAAGAACACGAGCACGTCGCCCGCGGGCTCCCGGTCGAGCTCACGGAGGGCCGCGACGACGGCTCCGACCTCGTCGACGTCGTCGTCGGTACGCCCGGGCTTCGCGGGTGACCCCGCCTTGCCGGCGGCCCCGGACTTCGTGGCGGGCCGTGCAGAACTCCGGAGATTCGAGGGGGCGGGTGACGGGCGGCCGCGAGATGATGGGGTGTCGTCGCCGTCGGCATCCGTAATCTCCGGAGTTGAGCCCGCGTCGTCCGCCCCGTCGAGCGGCCGGTACCGGATCTCGACCGGATAGGTGCGGCCCGAGACCTCGATGACCGGCGCCGGCACCGGCTCGCCACCCGCGGCGGCGGGGGCGGCGGCGAAGTGCCGCGCGAAGCTCTCGGGGTCGATCGTCGCGGAGGTGACGATGACCTTGAGGTCGGGGCGCTTCGGCAGGATGCGGCGGAGGTAGCCGAGCAGGAAGTCGATGTTGAGGGAGCGCTCGTGCGCCTCGTCGACGATGATCGTGTCGTAGCGGCGGAGGAGCCGGTCGCGGTGGATCTCGTTGAGCAGGATGCCGTCGGTCACCAGCGCCACGCGCGTGTCGGCCGACACCTTGTCGGTGAAGCGCACCTTGTAGCCGACGGTGGAACCGAGGGGGACCTGCATCTCCTCGGCGATGCGCTCGGCGATCGTGCGCGCGGCGATGCGGCGGGGCTGGGTGTGCGCGATCGAGGTGCGCCCGAGCTCGAGGCAGATCTTGGGCAGCTGCGTGGTCTTCCCGGAGCCGGTCGCCCCGGCGACGATCACGACCTGGTGGTCGCGGATGGCGCGCGCGATCTCGTCCCGGGCCGCGCTGACGGGCAGCTCGGGCGGGTAGACGATGACGGGTTCGACAGACACAGCCTTCCAGCGTATCGCCCGCAGCGCGCGTGAGTCGCCAGGATCTGTCGCTCCGCCGGTGTCGGAGGCGACGAATCGTGGCGACTCGCGCGAGAACTCAGGGCATCGCGGCCTTCTGAGCCAGGATGCGGCGGGCTGCGGCGTCCACCTTCGCGGCGAAGGCGGGGTCGGACTCGGCGCGCGACAGCACGGCCTGATGCATCTCGGGGTACACCGACGGGTCGGCCGAGACGAGCAGCAGGTCGACGCCGGCGTCGACCGCCAGCGTCGCCCGATCGGCGGGCGACCAGGGCTGCACCTGACGCGCGGCCGAGAGGTCGTCGACCGTGACCACGCCGTCGAACCCCACGCGGTCGCGCAGCACGCCCACCACCGCGGGGGAGAAGGCGGCGGGGGCCGAGGGGTCGATCTGCGCGGAGATCGCCGTCGAGAGCATGACGACGGCGGGCCCCTGCGGCAGCACCGTGGAGTACACGCCCACGTCGGGTCCGTCGGCGGTGACCGTGTCGTCCGTCACGCCCGTGGAGTAGTCGGTGTTGTCGTCGACGTGTCCGAGGCCCGGGAAATGCTTGAACGTCGGCAGCACCCCGCCGTCTCGCATCCCGGCGGCGAACGCACCCGCCTTCGCGGCGACTGTCGCCTCGTCGTAGCCGTACTCGCGGGCCAGCTCGCCGATCGGGGGATTGGATGCCGCGAACTCCGCGCTCGTGACGATGTCGGCGACCGGCGCGAGGTTCATGTTCACCCCCGCGGCGGCGAGCTGCGTCCCCCACGTCGCAGCGCTCGCACGCAGGGCGGCGTCATCGGACTGCGCCTGATCGAGCGCCGACGGGATGTCGTCGTATCCCGGACCCGACAGCACCTGCACCGTCCCGCCTTCCTGGTCGGTGGCGACCCACAGCGGCGGTCGGCCCGCGGGCACCGTCGAGGTGAATCCGCTCACGAGGTTCGCGATCGCCTCCGTGCCGGCATCCGATCGTCCGTGCAGGAAGATCCCACCGACGTGATCGTCCCGCACGGCCGTGACCGTCGTCGCATCGGCACCGTCGACCGAAGTGCCCACCATGAACAGCTGCCCGACCTTGTCGGCCAGGCTCATGCCGTCCAGGGGATCGGGCGTGCGCGTGGGACTGGGCGTCGGGGTGGGGGTGGGAGTGGCGGATGCCGTCGGGGTCGACGGGGCGGCCGCGGGCGCGCACCCGGCGAGGGCGAGCGCTGCGGTCACGACGACGAGCGAGAAGCGGGCGGAGGTCTTCACCCCTCGATGCTGTCCCATCGACCTGAATGTCCGGTCTCCGTGCGTGGGGGCGTGCGCCCGTCGGACGGCGACGTCGTGGTCGGGATCAGCCGTTGCCGGCCGAGCAGGTCGCCTGGTCCGCCTTCGTGCCGTTGATGTTCTGGGGCAGATCGACCACGCCCGGGGCGGCGCTCGCGTCGGGCGAGGCGGTGGCATCGGTGGCATCCGGAGCGGGGGTCTCCTCGGCCGGCGCGGTGGGCTCCTCGGTGGGAGCCGACGGGTCGGCGACCACGCCGCGACCGGCTTCGCCGGTGATCGTGAGGGGCGCGTTGGCGGCGAGGGCCTCGAACAGCACCTGGGCCGAGGCCTCGTCGGGCGCGACGCGGTTGCTGTCGTACGGGTCGTCGACGACGGGGTACTGCACGAAGGTGATATCCGAGAACGGCACGTCCTTGAGCGTGTACGCCAGCTGCGCGATGCGGACGGGGTCGGCGAGGCTCTCGCTCGGCTGGATGTTGTTGACGGCCGTGTTCGCCAGACCGATGAGGGTGCCCGGGTTCGACAGCACCTCGTCGCTGCGGAGCTTGTTGACCAGGCGCGACATGTACTGCTGCTGGTTGCCGATGCGGGCGAGGTCACTGCCGTCGCCGATGCCCTTGCGCGTGCGCAGGAAGGCGAGGGCGTCGAAACCCTTGACCGTGCGGGGGCCGGCTTCCCATTGGATGCCGGCATCCGGGTCGTCGATCCCTTCGCCGCCGATGCACACCTCGATGCCGCCGATCGCGTCGGTGATGTTCACGACGTTGCCGAAGCTGACCTTCGCGGCGAAGGGGATGCTCTGCCCGGTGAGGTTCGAGATGGTGTCGGCGACGCACGACAGACCGCCGTCTTCGAACGCGGTGTTGATCGAGGCGCGGTCGGTGCCGCCGAAGACGGCGCCGTCGTCGTTGGTGCACTCCGGGATCGCGACCTGCAGGTCGCGCGGGAACGACACCACGGTGGCGCGCCGCGGGTTCGCCGAGACGTACAGCAGCATGTTGACGTCGTTGCGCGCGCCGTCGTTCTCGGGGTCGGTGCAGCGCGGGCCGAACGCCGCGGCCACGACGTCGTCGCACTCGTCGGTGCCGACCACCAGCACCGCGAAGGGCTCGTTGTACTCGCTGAGGGCGGGGGGCTCGGCCGGGGCGTCCTTCAACGGAACGGAGGCCTCCTGCAGGCGGCTCGTCAGCGACCAGGCGTAGAAGCCTCCCACCGCCACCCCGGCGACGACGATCACGGCCACGGCGATCGCGAGCAGGGTGAGCCCGCGGCGGAGCCCGGACTCGGGCCGGCGGCGCGCGTGCTTCGGGGCGGGGCTGGCGTGCATGGGGTCAGTCAACCACGCGGAAGCCGGCTCGTCCCGGTGCCGGGCCGCGCACCGGCTGCCCGAGCGGCGCGGTGGTCACCTTCGGCGGAGCCGGGAGCAGCGAGCAAACGCCCGGCTCGATTCCGCCGACCGCGCACGAAGGAGACGACGCGCAGACACGACGACGGGGCGGCCGGATGACCCGACCGCCCCGCCTCATCGTTTCCGTGCGTCTTACTGCCCGCCCTCGGTGAGTGTCACGTCGATCGGCGTGTAGTCCCCGTCGACGGTGACACCCTCGTCCTCCAGGGCGCTGAGGGCGGCTTCGATGTACTCGTTGGAGTACGCGGATGCCGCCGGCTCCGCCGTGATGAGGTTCAGCCCGTCCTGGTTGACCGCCTTGAGAGCGCCATCGACGGTCTTCTTCCAGGCGTCGGCGTCGATCATGCCGAAGTCGCCGCCGGTCCAGATGAGCTTGTTCACCTCGTTCATCTGCCACAGCTGGTGCGTGGGGCCGACGGGGAAGGCGTCGACGCCCGGAGCCGTCGCCGCGGTGTACGTGATGTCCGCAGCTTCGGTGGGGTTGTCGCGCGCGAAGACCCAGCCCTTGATCACGGCCTTGAGGAAGCGCGTCGCGGCATCGGCGTACGCCGGGTCGTCGGCCAGGCGCGTCGTGTCGGCCCAGATGGCGTCCTGCAGCATCGCTCCCGCGGTGTCCTCGTACGAGATCACGTCGATGTCGTCCATCGTGTAGAGCTTCCCCGTGGCGGGGTTCACCGTCTCGAGCAGCTGCGCGAGCTCGTTGTAGGTCATCGCTTGCGCGGCATCCACGTCTTTGTCGAGGAGGGCGTTCATCGAGAAGTCCTGCGTCGTGATCTGCACGGTCGAGGCATCCAGGCCCTTGTCGGCCATGGCCGCGAAGATCTCCCACTCGTTTCCGAAGCCCCACGAGCCGATCCGCTTGCCCTCGAAGTCGTCGACGCTCGTGATGCCCGAGCCCTTCCACGACACCTGGGTGGTGCCCGACTTCTGGAACACCTGCGCGATGTCGGTCAGCTCGACGCCCTGATTCTCGAGCGTCCCGAGAACCTTGGGTACCCACGCGACGGCGAAATCGACGTCGCCGGCGACGAGCGCGTCCTGCGGGACGATGTCGCCGCCGGAGGGCAGCACCTCGACGTCGTCGAAGCCCTCCTCCTGGAAGAAGCCCTTGTCGAGGGCGACGTAATAGCCGGCGAACTGCGCCTGCGGCAGCCACTGGAGCTGCAGCTTCACCGAGGTGAGGGGGGTGAAGTCGGCGTCGGATGCCGCGGGCGCCGAGCCGCCGCCGGAGCAGGCGGAGAGGGCGAGGGCGGCGATGCCGACCCCGGCGATCGCGCCGAGGGCGCGTCGGGTGCTGTGTCTCATGTGGGGTCCTTTTCGAATCGGTGGAGCGCGTGTGTCGGGTGGTGCAGGCTCTTTCGGTTGCGGAGGGATGCCGTTCAGCCCCGTGCGCGACCGGCGCCGAGGCGACGGGCGACGAGACGTTCGAGCAGCGAGGTGACGAGGAAGAAGACGAGGCCGATGACGATGCCCCCGGCCACGAACGCCCACGCCAGGGCTGCGCGCCCTGATTTGGCGTAGGTCGCGATGGCCGTGCCGATCCCGTCGGCGGGGCCGCCGAAGTACTCGGCGACCAGGGCCGAGATGACGGCGAGGGATGCCGCGACCCGCACGCCCGTGACGAGGTAGGGCAGGGCGGTGGGCAGGGTCAGATGCAGGAAGGTCTGCCCTCCGCCCGCGGCGGTGGCGCGGAAGAAGTCGCGTTGCACGGGCCTGGTCTGGCGGAGGCCGCGGAGGGTGTTGACGAACACCGGGACGAAGGCGGCGATCCCGGCGACCGCCTGGCGACCGAACTGGCTCGACGCGCCGAACATCGTGTTGAAGATCGGGGTGAGCGCGACGATGGGGACGACGGCGAGCGCGGCGACGAGAGGTGCGGTCATGCCGTCGACGGGACGCCAGGTGGCGGCGAGGGCGGCGAACAGGATCGCGAGCAGGCTGCCGGCGACGAGGCCGACGAGGGCGTTCGTTCCCGTGATCCCCGTGGCCTCGGCGATCAGGCCGAAGCGATCGACGAACTCGTTCGCCACCGCGAAGGGGGCGGGCAGCATCCGTGGGGCGCTGCCCGAGGCGACGAAGGCGTACCACGCGGCGAGTCCGGCGACACCGACGACGAGGGGCGCCAGCAGCCGCACCCACCCGGGGAGTCGAGCGGCCGTCATCGCTCGTTCGCCCGGTGCAGGGGCGAGCCGTGGAGCGCTTCGCGGACGGCGGTGACGCGCGAGAAATACTCCGGCGACTCCCGGAGGAGGTCGTCGCGGGCACGGCCCGGTCGGGTGTCGATGACCTCGGTGATCCGTCCGGGTCGGGGACTCATCACGACGACGCGATCGGAGAGGAACACCGCCTCGGGGATCGAGTGCGTGACGAAGACGACCGTGGCCCCGGTCTCGGCGGCGATGCGCGCGAGCTCGGACTGCAGACGCTCGCGGGTCATCTCGTCGAGGGCGCCGAACGGCTCGTCCATCAGCAGCAGTCGCGGTGAGGCCGCGAGCGCGCGGGCGATCGCGACGCGCTGCTGCATGCCGCCGGACAGCTGGTCGGGGTAGCGCCCGACGAAGTCGGTGAGACCCACGAGGTCGGCGAGTTCGGCGACGCGCGCGTCACGGCGGGCGCGGGGCCAGCGGTGCAGCTCGAGGGGCAGGGCGATGTTCGCTGCGACCGTGCGCCAGGGGAGGAGCCCCGCCTGCTGGAACGCGATGCCGTAGTCCTGGTCGAGGCGCGCCTGCCGCGCGGTCTTTCCCGCGAGGGTGAGCTCTCCGCTGGTGGCCGTGTCGAGGTCGGCGATGAGACGCAACAGCGTCGACTTGCCGCAGCCGGAGGGGCCGATGAGCGAGACGAACTCCCCGGCGGCGATGTCGAGATCGACGTCGGTCAGGGCGATCACCTCGCCGCCGGCGCTCGGAAAGACCTTTCCGAGCCCGCGGGCTCGAACAGCGGTGGTGGTGGTCATGCGGTGTCCTCCCCGCGACGGAAACGATGAAGGGCGACGCCGATGAGGGCCACGCCGAGGGCCGCGACGAGTCCCATGACGACGGTGCCGAAAGTCGGCGCCCAGGGTGCGGCCGGGTCGGACGACGCCTGCCCGGCGAGCTGGATGAGCATGCGGCCGATTCCGCCGCGCAGTCCGATCGACACCTCGGCGACGACGGCGCCGACGACGGCGGATGCCGCGGCGAGACGCAGCGCGGGAAGCAGATGCGGCACGGCCGCGGGCAGGCGCAGGTGGACCAGCGTCTGCCACCACCCGGCGGAGCCGGACCGCATGAGGTCAAGGTGCAGGGCGTCGGGGGCGTCGAGCCCGCGGAGCATGCCGACCGCGACGGGGAAGAAGGCGAGGTACGACGCGATCAGCGCGACCGAGAGCCACTGCGGCCAGGGGAAGCCGGAGCGGTCGATCTGCGCCCCGAGGGCGTTGACGACGGGCGCGAAGGCGATGAGCGGAACGATCTGGCTGACGACGATCCACGGGAGGAGGCCGGCTTCGACCAGCCGCCAGCGCTGCATCGCGATCCCCAGCAGGGCGCCGACGACGACGCCGATGAGCCATCCCAGGGCGGCCAGCCCGAGGGTCGTTCCGGCCGCCTGGAGTACCGAGAGGATCAGGGGCGGGGTGTCACCCCCGCTGGTCGGGGCGAACATCCGCGCGACCATGTCCCACACGTGCGGCATGGCGCGGTCGTGGGTGCGGGGGAGCAGGATGACACCCGACCCCGCCGATCCGTCCCCGCCCACGGTCACACCGTCCGCCGGTCCGAGGAGCTTGTACAGCTCCCACAGCACGACGACCGCGGTCACCCCGGCGATTCCCCAGCCGATCCGGGCGGCCATCCCGCGCCCCCGCGAGGAGCGGGCCGCACCGACGACCTCGGTGGCGCCCGGGGTCAGGACCTGATCGGTCACGGGGCGCTCACTGCTTCGCCGTCACGTGCTCAGACAGTGCGGGGATGACCGTCTCGCCGTAGACCCGCATCGTCTCCTCCTTGTTGTCGTGCTGGAGGTAGCCGGCGAACTGCGTCACGCCCAGCGCCCGCAGCTTCTCGAGCTTGGCGATGTGCTCCTCGGCGGTGCCGAGCACGCAGAACCGCTCGACGATCTCGTCGGGCACGAAATCGACGTGGTCGTTGTCGCTCTTGCCGTGCGAGTTGTAGTCGTACCCCGTGCGCCCCGCGATGTAGTCGGTGAGGGCGGCGGGAACGTCGGAGCCGGCGCCGTACTTCGCGACGATGTCGGCCACGTGGTTGCCGACCATTCCGCCGAACCACCGGCACTGCTCGCGCATGTGCGCCCGGCTCTCGGGGGTGTCCTCACCGATGTACATCGGCGCGGCCACGCAGAAGGCGATCTCGTCGGGATCGCGGCCGACGTTTTCGGCGGCCTGGCGGACCGTCTTGATCATCCACTCCGCGATGTCGAGGTCGGCCAGCTGGAGGATGAAGCCGTCGCCCACCTCGCCGGTGAGCTTCAGCGCGAGCGGCCCGTAGGCCGCGACCCAGACGTCGAGCTTCGACCCACGGCTCCAGGGGAACTGCAGCGTCGCGCCGTTGTACTCCACCGCGCGGGAGTTGCCGAGCTCGCGGATGACGTGGATCGACTCCCGCAGTGCCCTGAGCGTCGTCGGGCGACCGTTCGTCACGCGGACGGCGGAGTCGCCGCGGCCGATGCCGCAGATCGTGCGGTTGCCGTACATCTCGTTGAGGGTCGCGAAGGTGGAGGCCGTGACGGTCCAGTCGCGGGTTGCGGGGTTCGTCACGAACGGTCCGACGGTCACTCGCCGCGTGGCGGCGAGGATCGCCGAGTGCACGACGTAGGGCTCCTCCCACAGCAGGTGCGAGTCGAAGGTCCAGACGTGGCTGAAGCCGTGGGCCTCGGCCAGCTGCGAGAGCTGGACCGTGCGAGCGGCGGGCGGGTTGGTCTGCAGGACGACACCGAAATCCATGGGGTCTCCTCTCAGACCAGGTACTGGCTCAGGCCGCGCTTGACGAAGCGTCCGTCGCCCTTGGCGCCGAGGTACGCGCCGTCGTCGACGACGACCTTTCCGCGCGAGATGACCGTGTCGACGTGCCCGTCGATCTCGAAGCCCTCCCACGCGGAGTGGTCCATGTTCATGTGGTGGGTCTTGCCGACCCCGATCGAGGTGTGTCCGGCCGGGTCGTAGACGACGATGTCGGCGTCGGCGCCGGGGGCGATGACGCCCTTCTTGCCGTACATGCCGAACATGCGCGCCGGGGTCGTGCTCGTCAGCTCGACCCAGCGCTCCAGGGTGATCTGCCCCGTCACGACACCCTGGTACATGAGGTCCATGCGGTGCTCGACCGAGCCGATGCCGTTCGGGATGGCCCGGAAGTCGCCCTGTCCGAGCGTCTTCTGGTCCTTCATGCAGAAGGGGCAGTGGTCGGTCGACACCATCTGGACGTCGTTCGTGCGCAGCGCCTGCCACATGTGGTGCTGGTGGCCCTCGTGCTTCGAGCGCAGGGGAGTGGAGCACACCCATTTCGCGCCCTCGAAGTCGCCCCACTCCTCGCTCGAGGCGCCGAGCTGGTCTTCGAGCGAGAGATAGAGGTACTGCGGGCACGTCTCGCCGAAGACGTTCTGCCCGTTGTCGCGGGCCCACGCGAGCTGTTCGACGGCCTGCTTGGCGCTCACGTGCACGACGTACAGAGGGGCCCCGGTGAGGTGCGACAGCATGATCGCGCGGTGCGTGGCCTCCTCCTCCATCTGCCACGCGCGGGCGACGCCGTGGAAGTACGGCGAGGTCTTGTTCTTCTCGATCAGCTGCTCCGCGAGCACGTCGATGACGGGGCCGTTCTCGGCGTGCATCATCGTCAGCAACCCCGTGTCGGCAGCGACCTGCATCGCGCGGAGGATCTGCGCGTCGTCGGCGTAGAAGACCCCCGGGTACGCCATGAACATCTTGAAGCTCGAGATGCCCTCGTCGATCAACCCGGGCAGAGCGGTGAGGGAGTCGGCATCCACCCCTCCGACGATCTGATGGAACCCGTAGTCGATCGCGCAGTTGCCCGCCGCGAGTTCGTGCCAGTGGGCGAGGCCGTCCTGCACGCGCTCGCCGGCGCGCTGCACGGCGAAGTCGACGATGGTGGTCGTTCCGCCCCACGCCGCGGCGCGGGTCCCGGTCTCGAAGGTGTCGGAGGCGCTCGTGCCGCCGAACGGCAGCTGCATGTGCGTGTGCGCGTCGATGCCGCCGGGGATCACGTACTTGCCCGTGGCGTCGATGACGGTGTCGACGGATGCCGCGAGGTCGTGGCCGAGCAGGGTGGAGCCGGGCGCGAGGACCGCGGCGATCGTCTCGCCGTCCAGCAGCACGTCGGCGGCGCTGCGGCCGGTGGCCGAGACGACGGTGCCGCCGGAGATGAGGGTTGTGCCCACGGTCAGGCCTCCACGATCTCGCCGTAGGTGTCCGGCCGGCGGTCGCGGTAGAACTGCCAGTCGTCGCGCATCTGCTGCACGAGATCCATGTCGAGGTCGCGGATGAGGATCTCCTCGTGCTCCGACGAGCCCACCGCGCCGACGTGGTTGCCGCGCGGGTCGATCACCTGGCTGGTCCCGTAGAACGACACGGCCTCGTCGCCGTACTCGTTGTCCTCGCGGCCGACCCGGTTGGGCTGCAGAACGAAGTAGCCGTTGGCGACCGCGGCGCAGGGACCCTCGACCTCCCACAGGCGGTTGGAGAGCCCGGGCTTGGTCGCGTTGGGGTTGAAGACCATGTGCGCGCCGTTCAGGCCCAGCTCGCGCCAGCCTTCGGGGAAGTGCCGGTCGTAGCAGATGTACATGCCGACCTTGCCGACCGCGGTGTCGAAGACGGGGTAGCCGAGGTTGCCGGGACGGAAGTAGAACTTCTCCCAGAACTTGTCGAGGTGCGGGATGTGGTTCTTGCGGTAGCTGCCGAGCACCGAGCCGTCCGCGTCGACGAGGACCGAGGTGTTGTAGTAGACCCCGGTCTGTGCCTCTTCGTAGATGGGAAGCACCGAGACCAGCCCGAGTTCCTTCGCGAGTGCGGCGAAGCGCTGCACGATCGGACCGTCGACCGGCTCGGCGTAGCGGTAGTACTTCTGGTCCTGCGTGATGCCGAAGTAGGGACCGTAGAACAGCTCCTGGAAGCACACGACCTGCGCTCCGGCCGCAGCGGCATCCCGCGCGAACTGCTCGTGCTTGTCGAGCATCGATTCCTTGTCGCCGGTCCACGTCGTCTGCGTGATGGCCGCTCGCACCGTCGTCATCGGGTTCTCCTCGCTCTCGACCGCGCGTCCGCCCGGTCGTGTCGTGTTCTGTTACTGTCGCGTCTGAACATTTCCCGACGATTTCCACGAGTGACACCCCCGTAAATTGGAGGACCGGATGCTGGCGCCCGACACCCTCGTCGAACGCACCGCCGCGGGCCTCGCCGCGGAGATCGCGCGCTTGGTCAGCGAGGGCACGCTCCCGCCGGGCGACCGGCTCCCGACCGTGCGCCAGGTCGCCGCCGCGCTCGAGGTGTCGACCGGCACGGTCGCCACCGCGTGGCGTGCGCTCGCCGACGCCGGCGTCGTCACGTCCCGGGGGCGCGCGGGGACGTTCGTGCGCACCGAGAAGCGCGAATGGCTGAGTCCGCGGGTCCGGGGGCTCTCCGCTCCCGCGGTCGGCGCGGGGGTCGCCGTACCGCCCGGACTCGGCGACGGCCGCCGGGGTGCGGCATCCGTCGCCCTCGACCTCTCTCTGGGCACACCCGATCCGGCGATGCTCCCCTCGCTCGAGCGCGCTCTCGCTCTCGCCCGACCGCGCGCCGACACCGGTCGCTACCACGACCTGCCCGTGCTGCCGGAGCTGCACGACCTGCTGCGCGAGCAGTGGCCGGTACGCGGTGTCGAGGCGATCACCGTGGTCGACGGAGCGTTCGACGGGATCTCGCGCACGGTCGAACAGGTCGTCCGCTTCGGTGATCGCGTGGCCGTCGAATCCCCGGGGTTCCCGTACATCTTCGACCTCGTCGAGGCGGCGGGCGGCGTCCCCTTGCCCCTGCAGAGCGACCGCGACGGCATCCTTCCCGCCTCGCTCGCGCTCGCCCTCGCTCAGCGTCCGTCCACCCTCGTGCTGCAGCCGCGCGCCCAGAACCCGACCGGGGTTTCGATGTCGATCGATCGCGCGCGACGGCTCGCCGATGTTCTGCTGACGGTGCCCGGGGGCACGCGGGTGACCGTGATCGAGGACGACCACTCGGCGCTGATCGCGTCGGCGCCGCCGGTGACGCTCGCGCTGTGGATCCCGGGGCAGGTGGTGCACGTGCGCGGATTCTCGAAGTCGCACGGACCCGACCTGCGGATCGCGGCCCTGGGTGGCCCGTCCGAGATCGTCGAGCGCATCATCCGCCGCCGCATGCTCGGTCCCGGGTGGACCTCGCGGCTCCTTCAGTCGATCCTGCTCGAGCTCCTCACCGATGCCCGCTCGATCGCCCCGGTGCGCACCGCGCGGCTCATCTACCGTGACCGTCTCGATCGCCTCGCCGCCGCGCTCCGCCGTCTCGGCGTCGAGGTGGGGGAGCCTGACGGGATCAACCTGTGGATGCCGGTGCGCGACGAACGCGCGGCGCTCGTGCACCTCGCGGCCGAGGGTATCGCGGTGGCCGCGGGGACGCCCTTCGTCATCGACGCCCCGGAGATCTCCGGATCGGTAGCCGCCGAATTGGGAGCCGCCGGTGCCGAGGGGGCGGGTGTCGGCGGGTGGGTCCGCGTCACGGGCGGCTCCGTCGTCGAGAACGTGCGGCTCGTGGCCGAGGCGCTCGCGAGGGCGGCCTTCGCGCCTCCCGCGTCGTGACCCTCGCGGGGCGCGTCAACCCCGGCGCCGCATCCGCCCGCCCCTTCTAGGCTCGATCCATGACCGTTCCTTCTGTTCAGCTCAACGACGGAAACTCCATCCCCCAGCTCGGCTACGGCGTGTTCCTCGTGCCCGCCGACGACGCCGAGCGCGCCGTGTCCGAGGCCCTCGAGGTCGGCTACCGCCACATCGACACCGCCGCCATCTACAAGAACGAAGAGGGTGTCGGCCGCGCCATCGCCGCCAGCGGCATCCCGCGCGACGAGCTCTTCGTCACGACCAAGCTCTGGAACGACCGCCACGACGGCGACGAGCCGCTCGCCGCGATCGACGAGAGCCTGCAGAAGCTCCAGCTCGACGCCGTCGACCTGTACCTCATCCACTGGCCGACGCCGAAGAACGACAACTACGTCCACGCGTGGCAGAAGATGATCGAGATCCGCGAGGCGGGCAAGTCGCGCTCGATCGGCGTCTCGAACTTCCTCGTGCCGCACCTCGACCGCATCGTCGCCGAGACCGGTGTGACCCCCGTGGTCGACCAGATCGAGCTGCACCCCGCCCTCAGCCAGCGCGAGATCGCGGCCTGGGGCCAGGAGCACGACATGCACATCGAGTCGTGGGGCCCGCTCGGCCAGGGCAAGTACGAACTGTTCGAGATCCCCGCGGTGAAGGATGCCGCCGAAGCCCACGGCAAGAGCCCCGCTCAGGCCGTGCTGCGCTGGCACATCCAGCACGGCTTCATCGTGTTCCCTAAGTCGGTGCGCCGCGAGCGTCTCGAGGAGAACTTCGACCTGTTCGACTTCGAGCTCACCGCCGACGAGATGGCCGCGATCGACGCCGTCGACCCCGGCGACGGCTCGGGCCGCGTCGGAACCCACCCCGACGACCTCAACTGACGCCGGGCGCGATGTGAACCGCCTCGCGAACGCCTCGAGCCCCTACCTACGGGCCCACGCCGACAACCCCGTCGCGTGGTTCCCGTGGGGGGCCGAGGCGTTCGCGCTCGCGGCCGAGAGAGACGTCCCCGTGATGATCTCGATCGGCTACAGCACCTGTCACTGGTGCCACGTCATGGCGCGGGAGTCGTTCCAGGATGCCGAGACCGCCGGCATCCTGAACGACGGCTTCGTGTCGATCAAGGTCGACCGTGAAGAGAACCCCGACGTCGACGCCGCTTATCTCGACGCCGCCTCCGCCTTCACCCCGCACCTGGGCTGGCCCCTCACCGTCTTCGCGTCCCCCGAGGGCCGCGTCTTCTATGCGGGCACCTACTTCCCGCCCGCGCCCCGCCCGCCGCAGCCCTCGTTCCGCCAGGTGCTCGCCGCGGTCCGCGAGGCGTGGACCGAGCGACGCGCCGAGGTGGATGCCACCGGCTCCTCGCTCCGCGACGCCCTCGCCGCCGCCGCGACGGCCCCCGCTGACGCGGCACCGACCCTCGACCAGCTCGCCGCCGCCGCCCGCACGGTCGCCGCGCGCGAGGACCGCGAGTATGCCGGCTTCGCCGCCGGCCCCGCGTTCGAGACGCCGAAGTTCCCGAACACCCCTGTGCTGCGGTTCCTGCAGCACCCCGCTCTGGCGCCGGAGGCTCCGGATGCCGCGGCCGTGGCATCCCGCGCTCTCTCCGCCATGGTGGGCTCCGACCTGCACGACACCGTCGAGGGCGGTTTTTTCCGCTACGCCACGCGGCGCGATTGGAGCGTGCCGCACTACGAGCGGATGCTGACCGACAACGCCGGGCTCGTCGAGGTCGCGCTCGCGGCGGGGGATGAGGCTGCGGCCACGGATGCCGCGCGCTTCCTCGTCGACATCCTGCAGCTGCCGTCGGGCGGAATTGCCGCGGCGCAGGACTCCGAGTCGATCATCGACGGGCAGCGCTCCGAGGGCGGGTACTACCGCGTCGCCGACCGCTCGGGGCTGCAGCCTCCGGCCCTCGACGCGAAGGTCGTCACCGGCTGGAACGGGCACGCGATCGCCGCGCTGGCCACCGCCGGCACCCGTACCGACCCGCGCTTCCTCGAAGCCGCTCGCTGGGCCGCCGACGCGGTCCTCGAGAGCAACGTCGACGATGACGGCACGCTCCGCCGCGCCTCGCTCGACGAGGTGCGCTCCACGGCCCCCGCGACTCTCGAGGACTACGGGGGCCTCGCCCGCGGCCTCCTCGCCCTCGCCCGCGCGACCGGCGAGGTGGCCTACGCCGAGCGGGCACGGGCGCTGGTCGACCTGTGCCTGGGTGACGACGGCATCCATCCGCCCGGCGGCGGAGACGCGGTGCTCGTCGCGCAGGGCATGCAGCCCCACGGGGTTCCCACCGACGGTGCGTCGCCGTCGGGTCCATCGGTGTTCGCGGCCGCGTCCCTCGACCTCTGGCGCCTCGGTGCGGGGGAGCGCTACCGCGCCGCCGCCGACACCCTCGTGCGCGGCGCCGCCGACGTCGCCCTCGCCTCGCCGCTCGCGCACGGGGCCATCCTCGAGGTCGCGACGGGGCTCGCCACGGCACCGCGTCAGGTGGTCGTGGTGGGAGAGGCGGATGCCGAGATCGCCGATGCCGCGCGCCGGGTCGCCGCCGACGTCGTCGCGGTGGTGTCCCCGGCGCAGGCGCGTGCTTTCGCCGCGGCCGGTTTCGAGCTGTTCGAAGGGAAGGTCGCGCAGGGCGGCGAGGCCATGGCCTACGACTGCCGGGCGTTCACCTGCGCGTTGCCGACGACGGACCCGGGGCGGCTGGTCTGAGGAGAGCGAGTCGAAGTGGTCGTTCCCGGCATCCGCTCACTCCAACAGGTGCCGTAAGAACCTCCCCGGCGCCTCCAGAAACCCCCGGTGCAGCCGCACCAGCTCCAGGTCGTCCCAGGAGCTCTCGCGGATGCCCCACTCGCCCAGCTCGAGGATCGTCGCGCCCGGCAGGGCCGCCAGCACGGGGGAGTGCGTCGCGCAGATCACCTGCGTGCCCCGTGAGCGCATGCGGTCGAGGGAGGCCAGCCAGCGCAGCGTGGAGGAGAACGACAGAGCCGCCTCGGGCTCATCCAGGCAGGCAAGTCCCGCGACGTAACGCTCGTGGTCGAGCACCTCGTCGAGGAGAGTGCTGAACGACTCGCCGTGGCTCATCTCGTGCAGGCTCGGCGCCGGGCCACCGAGATCGTCTCGCCACGAGTAGTAGCTGTGCATCGTCTCGGCCCGCAGGAAGAAGCCCCACCGCGGGGCACGTGGGCTCCGCTCGATCCGCAACCACTCGCCGAGAGGGCTCTCGGTGCGCCGCGTCTCGCCCCCGCCGTTGGTCGACCCGCCCTCGGCGGGCAGCCCCGCCGCCTCGGCGATGCCCTCGATGAGCGTGGACTTGCCGGAGCCGTTCTCCCCGACGAGGAAGGTCACACCGGGGTCGAACTCCCACCCGTCCGCCCCGGCGACGTCGAGGAACTGCGCCACCGCCGGCACCGTCGCCGGCCACGCCCCGCGGTCCACCGGCGCGTCCCGGAACAGCTTCACCCGCTGCACCGGCCGCGGGTCGTGCAGCCACTCGTCTCCTCGCGTCACGCTGGCCCCCTCGGCATCCGTCTGGACCCCGTCAGATCCAGGTGGGCAGCCAGTTGTGCAGTCGCCAGAACTCGTACGGCACGGGGAGCCCCGCCCACACCGGATACCAGAACGCCGATACGACGACGCACAGCCCCAGGAACGCGAGCACGACGACCTGGCCGCTCAGACGCGTCGAGCCCCTCACCCCGCGCGCGATCTCGCGCAGCGTGAACGCGAGGGCCAGCACGAGGAAGGGCAGCATCGCGACCGTGTAGAACTGGAAGATCGTGCGCTCGGGATAGAGCAGCCACGGCACGTAGGTCGCCGCCAGCCCCGTCAGCGCGAGGGCGTAGCGCCAGTCGCGCACCATGACGAACCGCACGAGCAGGAAGAGCGATGCCGCGACGCCCGCCCACCAGATGATCGGGTTCGCGATGCTCGAGATCGCCTCGGTGCAGCCCGTGGGCAGGGCGCAGCCGTTGACGCCCGCGTCATCCTGGTGCCAGTACATCGAGGTGGGACGGATCAGCAGCGGCCACTGCCACGCGGGGCTCGCGTAGCTGTGCGGGGTGACGAGGCCCACATGGAAGGCGTACATCTCCTGGTGGTACGCCCACAGGCGCTGCAGCGGCTCGGGGACCCACGCCCAGAAGCCGGTCGCATCCACCGGCGTCCCGCGCTTGTACCCGCCGGTGGTGAAGAGCCACCCCGACCAGCTGGCGACGTAGACGACGGCGGCCACCGGCACGAGCAGCACGAAGGATGCCAGGCCCTGGCGCACGGCATCCATCGGCCATTGCACGATCCCGGCGCGGCGGCGCGCGAGCGCGTCGGTGACGACGGCGTAGACGCCGACGGCGGCGATCACGTACAGGCCCGACCACTTCACGGCCGTGGCGGCTCCCGCGGCGACGCCGGCGGCGAGCAGCCACGGACGGTTCCACAGGATCGGCCCCCACATCGGATGCTCGAGTCCGCGCGCCGCGACGAGGCCGGCCATCCGGTCGCCGGAGCGACGGTGGTCGAGGGCGACGAACCAGAACGTCAGCACGATGAAGAACGTCAGGAAGATGTCGAGCAGCGCGATGCGGCTGAGCACGATGCCGAGACCGTCGATGGCGAAGAGTCCGGATGCCACGGTGGCGAGGGGGATCGACCGGGTGAGCGTCCGCGCGAAGAGGTAGATCGCGAGCACCGTCGCCGTGCCGATGACGGCGGCCGAGATGCGCCACCCGGTGGCCGAGTCCGGTCCGAGCAGGGCCATCCCCGCGCCGATGAGGATCCGACCCAGCGGGGGGTGCACGACGTAGCTGCCGATCCCGGTGAACACGTCGGTGTCGCCGGCCGCGAAGCTCGCGTCGGCGTCGTCGGGCCACGTCGAGGGGAAGCCCAGCACCCACTGGCTCCAGGCGTCTTTGACGTAGTACGTCTCGTCGAACACCAATTGGTGCGGGTTGCCGATGTCGACGAGGCGCAGCACGGCGGCAACGAGCGTCACGAGGGTCGGCGCGAGCCATCGCCAGAGCCGCATCCCGCGGGGGGTGGAGAGCAGGGCGTCGCGCCAGCGATCGAGGCGCGTCTGCTCGTCGGGGAGCAGGGGGGAGACGGCTGTGCTCACGGCCCCCAGCCTAAGGTGGAACGGTGATCATCCTCGCGGCGACCCCCATCGGCAACCTGGGTGACGCCTCGCGGCGTCTCGTCGAAGCCCTCGAGAACGCCACGGTCGTCGCCGCCGAAGACACCCGCACGACGCAGCGCCTGCTCGCGGGCCTCGGCGTCGAGAACCGCCCGCGTCTGATCGCCCTGCACGACCACAACGAGAAGGAGCGCGCGGCGGAGCTCGTCGAGCTCGCCCGCGTCGACGATCTGCTGGTGCTGAGCGACGCCGGCATGCCGACGGTCAGCGACCCCGGGTTCGGCCTGGTGGCCGCCGCCGCGGCCGCGGGCGTCACCGTCACAGCCCTTCCCGGCCCCAGCGCGGTCGTCACCGCGCTCGCCGTGGCGGGCCTGCCGACCGACCGGTTCGCGTTCGAGGGCTTCCCGCGCCGCAAGCCCGGCGAACGTCGCCGGGCCTTCGCGCAGCTCGCGTCGGAGGAGCGGACCCTCGTCTTCTTCGAGTCGCCGTCGCGGTTGGCATCCACTCTCGACGACCTCGCCGGGGCGTTCGGCGCCGATCGCCCCGCCGCCGTCTGCCGCGAGCTGACGAAGCTCTACGAAGAGGTCAAGCGGGGGCCCCTCGGCGAACTCGCCGCGTGGGCGGCCGAGGGCGTGCGCGGTGAGATCGCGATCGTCGTGGGCGGCGCCTCGGCGCGCGAGGTGGCGTTCCCGGATGCCGTGACCCAGACCCTCGAGCTCGTGCGCAGCGGCACGCGGCTCAAGGAGGCCGCGGCCGAGGTGTCGTCGCAGACCGGTCACTCCTCGCGCGAGCTATACCAGGCCGCTCTGGCCGCGCGCTAGCCGCGCGAGGCGTCAGAAAATGTCGCCTGGCGAGCTGCCAGGCGACATTTTCCGACCCCTTATGCGCGTGGAGAGCGCGAGCGGCGGCGGTGGGCGATCAGGACCGTTCCGGTCGCGAGGGCGAGGAGTCCGGCGGCGAGGATGCCGAGGGGAACGCTCGTGCCGGTCTCGGCCAGACCCGGCACCGGTGCGGAGGGCGGCACGGGCGTCACCGAGGCGGGTGCGGGACTGCTGGGTACGGGCGCCGCGGGGGCCGGCACGGGCTCGGCCGGAGCGGGCTCCGTCGGTGCGGGTGACGGAGCATCCGGCGTGGGCGTCGGGCCGGGCTCACCGGGCGTCGGTCCGCCGGGGGCGGGCGCGGCATCGCCGACGCGCTCGAGCCCGAGGTCGTCGATCGTCCCCCACGCGCCGGCGGGCAGCTCGGCGCTCACCCGGACGGTGAGGCTCTCGCCCTCGGCGATCTCGATCTCGTCGGTGCGCGGTTCGGACCACACCCGCCATCCGCCCGCCGTGAACGGGGCGGTCGAGGTGTCGGCATCCGAGATCAGCTCGATGCTCGCCGTCCCGTCGCCGAACGCGCCGCCCTGCAGCGCTCCGGCGGCGACGTACCGACCGGCCGGGAGGTCGTCGACGCGCTGCTCGAGCGTGAACGACATCGCCGAGGCGGCGAAGAAGTGGGCCGAGTGCTCGCCCGTGCGCGGGTCGTCGGTCGCGCGGAGGGAGAGCGGGCCCTCGACGGTCCACATCGAGACGTCGGGCTCCTCGAACCCGGGGTTGCGCAGGAGGTTCTCGGCCGAGACGGTGACGACCGCGAGAGCGGCGTGACCTTCGGCGGTCGCGCCGGCGATCTCGAAGACGCCGGGGCGCGACAGGTCGGGCGCGGCCTCCCAGGTCACCGGGCTCTCCTCGCTCGTTCCGTCGCTGTAGCGCACGGTCACCCGCTCGGGGAGCGCCGCCGCGTCGCCGACGGTCACGGAGAGCCGCACGGTGTCGACGCCCGTGACCTCCCGGGGTGCGACCGCGCCGGTGCGGACGTAGGCGAAGGTGCGCAGCGACTCGAGCGGGGTGCCGTCGACGTCGAAGAGCGACTGGTTGTCCCACGCCGATCCGCCGAAGTACTCACCGGCATCCTCCGGGTCGTACTCGCCCGCGAAGCTCGTGGCCCAGCCCGAGCCGTCGCGCTCCCAGAGCACCCGGTTTTGCGCGAGCTCGTCGGGTGAGCCGACGGGCAGCCACGCGGGCTCCCAGTAGTACGCGCCGATGCCGGCGTCGCCCACATCGGCGACGGCCTGGACGACGTCGCTCAGCGCGGTCGCCTGACCCTGGACGCTGATGGGGTAGGCCTCGGCCTCGGAGGCCGCGTCGATCACGTCGGGGTGACCGTCGGCGTCGTCGAGCGTACGCACCCACGACGTCTCGGCGACCATGACCTTCTTGTCGTACGTCTCGGCGACTTGGCGCAGCACCGCGGTGAGGTTCTCGGTCGTGCCGTGCCAGAACGGGTAGTACGACGAGGCGAACACGTCGTAGTCGACCTCGTTCGCGGCCAGCTCCGCGGCGTACGCGGCGTAATGGCCGGGGCGTTCGGGGTTCGTCACGTGCACGGCGACGAGGGCGTCGGGCGTGACCTCGCGCACGGCGGCGGCTCCCGCCGAGAACACCCGCGCCATGTCGGGCCAGCCGGTCACGCCGGCCACCCCGCCGTTGGTCTCGTTGCCCACCTGGACGAGCTCCACGTCGACCCCGGCGGCGACGAACTCGGTGAGTGCCTCGCGGGTGAAGTCGCCGACCGCGTCGGCGGTCTCGGCGGTATCCATCCCCGCCCAGGCCTTCGGCGCTTTCTGCTTGGCGGGGTCGGCCCAGAAGTCGGAGTAGTGGAAATCGACGGCGACGCCCAGGCCGGCGGCGGTCGCGCGCTCGCCGATCTCGACGGCGCGGTCGACGTCGACGTTGCCTCCGCCGTACCCGCGGCCCTCGGCGTCGAACGGGTCGTTCCACACGCGCACGCGCACGTCGGTCACGCCGTGATCGGCGAGCACCTCGAACAGGTCGGCGGGGGCGCCGTCGTCGTCGCGGAACACGACTCCCGACGCCTCGAGCGACAGCACCGACGACACGTCGACGCCGAGGGCGAAGTCGGATGCCAGGCCCTCGACGCGCGGGACGGTGATCCCGGCCTCGACCGGCTCGTCGGCGGGTGCGGCCTGGGCCGCCGTGAGGGGCGCCACCGCGAGGGCGACGCCGAGGGTCAGGGCCGCGAGGGCCGTGGGACGGGGGTGATTCGGCATCCGGATCTCCATCGATCGAGGACGGGGCGGTCGGGGCTCAGCCCTTGACCGACCCCTGGGTGAGGCCGCCGACGATGTAACGCTGCAGCGACAGGAACAGGGCGAGGACCGGGATCGACGCGAGCACCGATCCCGCGGCGAACAGGCCCCACCGGGAGGTGAGCTGATTCGAGACCCACTGGTACATGCCGACGGCGAGGGTCCAGTTGTCCTCGGACACGAGGATGATGCGCGCCAGGATGTAGTCGCCGAACGCGGCGATGAAGGCGAGCAGCGCGACGACCGCGAGGATCGGCGTGACCAGCGGCATGATGAGCTTCCAGAAGATCTGCGCGTGGGTCGCGCCGTCGATCTTGGCCGATTCGTCGATCTCGATCGGGATCGTGTTGAAGAAGCCGTACATGAGGAAGGTGTTCGCGCCGAGCGCGCCGCCGAGGTAGACGCAGATGAGGGCGAGCTTCGAGTTGATGCCGAGCGCGGGGACGACCTCGCCGATGGTCAGGAGCATGAGGAAGATCGCCACGAACGCGAGCGCCTGGGGGAACATCTGCACGATGAGCAGGCCGGTGAGGCTCGCCCGCCGCCCCGAGAAGCGGAAGCGCGAGAACGCGTAGGCGCCGGCGGCGCCCATCAGCACCGCGCCGACCGAGGCGACACCGCCCACGAGGAGGGTGTTACCGACCCAGGTCCAGTAACTCGTGTCCGACAGGGCGGCGTAGTTCGAGAAATCGACCGCCGAGAACAGCGCGTTCGACGAGGCGAGGCTCCCGCGCGGGTTGAGCGAAGCGGACAGCACGTAGACGAGCGGGAACAGCGCGTAGAAGGCGATGAGCGCGGCGACGGGGTACTTCCACCCGACCTCGGCGAGCCAGCGGCGCTTTCTCGCGGGGGTGCTGCGGGCGGCGTCGGGCCCGGTGCCGCGTGCGGTGACGGTCATGCGAACTCCTCGAGCTTGCGGGTCTGGCGGAAGGCGAGGGCGGAGATCGCGCCGACCACGACGAAGACGACGATCGACAGGGCGCTCGCGAGGCCGTAGTCGGCGGCACCGCCCGAGACCCCGGAGATGTCGTAGATGGCGGAGATGAGGATGTCGGTCGAGCCCAGCGCGTAGGGCGCCCCGGGTATCGCGGGTCCGCCGTTGTTGAACATGTAGATGACGGTGAAGTTGTTGAAGCTGAACGCGAACGACGAGATCGCCAGCGGAGCGGTCGACACCAGCAGCAGCGGCAGCACGATCGAGCGGAACGAGCGCCAGCGGCCGGCGCCGTCGAGCTGCGCGGCCTCGAGGGTGTCGGAGGGCAGTGCCTGCAGGGCGCCGGTGCAGACGAGGAACCAGTACGGGTAGCTCAGCCACACGTTCACCCACAGCACGGCGAGCTTCGCGAGCACGGGGTCGCCGAGCCAGTTGATCGGCAGACCGAAGAAGAAGACGTCGTTGATCACGCCGAACTCGGAGTTGAACATGCCGCGGAACAGCAGCGCCGACATGAACGCGGGGAACGCGTACGGGAGGATGAACAGAGTCCGCAGGAACTTCCGCGCTCGCACGCGCGGGTCGTTGAAGATCATCGCGAAGAGCAGCCCGAGGCCGAAGCTGACCACGACCGACAGGATCGCGAACGCGAACGTCCAGCCCGTGACCGACAGCAGCGGCTGCAGGAGCGCGCCGTCGGTGAAGACGCGCAGGAAGTTCTCGAACCCCACGTTGACGTACCAGCCGGTGGGCAGGCTCTGCCCGTCGGCGGAGGTGAAGCTGCCGCGGTCGGTCGCGGCGTAGACCGTGCCCGTCGTGGTGTCGGTGATGGTCTGCGCCTCCTCGTCCCACACGAGGGTCGAGGTGTAGACCGTCGCGGTCGAGCCGTCGCGTGTGCGCAACGCGCCGTCGTTGGGGTCGTCGGACAGGGGCACCCGGAGACTCGCGGCGGCCTGCTGCACCGCGGGGTCGGTGAGCACCTCGGCACGCGGCACCACGGTCCAGCCCGACACCTCGGTGGGGGCGCCGCTCGCCCCGATCTCGCCCTCGACCGTCGCCAGGGGTTCGTCGGGTGTCCCCACGCGCACGACGTCGTCGTCGGCGATCGCGAGGCCGTAGGTGCCGAGGCGTTCGACGACGGCCATCGGGTAGGTGGCGGAGTCGTCGACCCGGCGCTCGCCCTGGATCAAAGTGGCATCCACCGCCTGCGACTGGGAGCCCGCGTGACCGGTGCCGTAGTTCGTGAAGGCGATGTAGGCGGTGTACCCGAAGATGAAGACCTGGAACGCGAGAAGGAAGATCAGCCCCGGCAGCAGGTACTTCAGCGGCAGGGCGCGCCGGGTGAAGTAGACGATGTCGGCGACGATCAGCAGCACGGCGGTGATCGAGGCCAGCAGCCAGGACTCGGCGCCGACGGCGGTGAGGATCGTCAGGATGCCGAAGGCGTTGACGACCGCCATGATCATGAGCTTCACGACGAAGCCCACGCCGATGCCGCGGAAGCTGCGGGCGTGCGATTCGCGTGCCGGGAGGGGCGCGGGGGCGGTGGGGGCCGCGCCCGGGGGCGCGACGGGAGGGGTGACCGACATGGGTGCTCCGGATTCGTCGGGGTGGTACCGCGGGCGGGCGCGGGGGAACCGCGCCCGCCCACGGAGCGTGTCGTCAGCCGGCCAGCGTGCTCTGCAGGTCGGTGATCATCTGGTTCCAGGTCGAGACGGGCTCGGCGCCGGAGATGATCTGCGCCTCGGCGGCGTTCCAGAGGTCCCACACCGACCCCATCTCGGGGATCGAGGGCATCGGCACGCCGTTCTGGGCCGAGGCGAGGAAGCCGGCGATGATCGGGTCGGATGCCACCTCCTGACCGAGCGAGGTGTAGGCGGGGATGCGCGGGTCGGCCTCGTAGAGGGCGCGCTGGGCGTCCTCGGTGCCGAGGTAGTTGACGAGGAACTCCGTCGCGAGCAGCGCGTTCTTGCTCTGCGCGCTGAGGTAGAAGCCCTGCACGCCGACGAAGGGCGCGGCGGTCTCGCCGCCGGCGCTGGGGATCGGGTTCACCGCGACATCGATGCCCTCGAACGAGCTGATCGCCCACGGGCCCTGGATGGTGTACGGCGCCTTGCCGCTCGCGAAGAGCTCGTTGTTGATGTCGTAGTCGATGGTGGTCGAGAGGTAGCCGGCCTTCCCGTTGGTCGACAGCCACTGCGCGAAGCTCTCGCCCGGGGCCCCGCCCATGCCCACCTCGGACGTGTACGAGCCGCTGGCATCCTGGACGAACACGGGGGCGCCGAACGAGGTCTGCAGCCCGTACATCGTGTAGCCGTCGCCGGTCTCGCCGGCCGTGTTGATGACGAACGGGCGCTCGGCCCCGGATGCCAGACCGCGCTGGATCATGTCGTCCCACGTCGCCGGCGCCTCGGTGCCGACGAGGGCGGTGTTTTGGACCAGGGCGACGGTCTCGAGCGAATACGGCAGGGCGTAGAGCTGCCCGTCGTAGGTCATGGCCTCCAGCGCGACGGGCTCGAAGTTCGAGGCGGTGTCGCCGAGGTCGATCGTGTCGACGACGCCCGCGGCGACGAGGGCGCCGAGCCAGTCGTGCGCGCCGACGGTGATGTCGGGGCCTTCGCCGGTGGGGACCTGGGCGATGAAGTCGTTGCGGAGGTCCTCGAAGTTCTTCTGCACGAGCCGCACGGTCGCGCCCGTCTCCTCCTCGAACGCCTTCGCGGCGTCGCCGATGGCCTGCTCGCGCTCGGCATCGGTCCAGACGACGATCTCGGGGCCGTCGCCGCCCGGGGCGGAGTCGTCGCCGGATCCGCCGCCGGAGCAGCCGGTGAGGGCGAGGGCCGAGACGGCGAGGATCGCCGCCGAGCCGAGGAGCGTGCGCCGGGGTGCTGTCATGCGCATGAGGAGTCCCTTTCTGTGCGACCGCAGCCATTGCGGTCGGTTCGGGTGACCGCGGTGGTCGCGGTCGGGTCGTGCGGGGTCGCGGTCCTCGCGGCCCGTCCACCCGGTCGCATCGGTGCGGCCGGGTGTCGTTCGGAGTGGGATGCCGGCCCGTCAGGCCCGGCCGGCCTCCTCCCGTGCGGAGCGGACGACGGCGATGCCGCCCGCGGGAACCGTCAGCGCACCGCCCGTGGATGCGCCGGTGAGGAGTTCGGTGCCATCGAGCGAGAGCTCGACGGCGTCGTCGCGGTGATTGACGACGAACGTGAAGTCGTGCTCGGCGGAGCGCCGCACGACGACCTCGCACCCGGCCGGGACGACGGATGCCGAGACCCCGGCGTCGGCGTAGGCGGCGGCCATCACGTGCGCGAGGCTGTCGGCATCCAGGCTCGTCGAGACGTACCAGCCGGTCCCGGCGCCGTACGCGTGGCGGGTGAGGGCGGCGCGCCCGGTGGCCGGGCCGTCGACGTAGCGGGCCACGACGTCGGCCCCGTCGACGATGAGGTCCTCCGCCCAGGCGCGAGCGGTGAGGGCCGCGCCGTCGGCCCGCTCGAGGGTCGTCGTCTCGCCCTCGCGGAGCGGAAGGAACTCCTCCACGCGCACGCCGAGCACCTCGGCCAGGGGAGCGAGGTAGCCGCCCGGGTGCACGGCGTCGTTCTCGTCGACGATGCCCGAGAAGAAGGACACGACCAGCGTGCCGCCGCCGCGGACGTACGTCGCGAGGTTGTCGGCATCCGCTTTCGACAGCAGGTACTGGGCCGGGACGACGACCAGGCGGTAGCCCGAGAGGTCGTGACCGGGCAGAGCGAAGTCGGCGGTGATGCCGTCGCGCCACAGCTGCTCGTAGTACGCGCGCACCTGCGCCTGGTGGGTGACGTCGACCGAGGGACGCCACTCGAGGTCCTGCGCCCAGAACGACTCGAAGTCCCACAGCACGGCGGCCTCGGCCTGCACGCGCGCTCCGCGCACCTCGCCCAGGCGACCCAGGGCCGTGCCGAGATCGACGACCTCGCGCCAGACCCGGGAGTCGGTGCCCGCGTGGGGGAGCATCGCCGAGTGGAACTTCTCCGCCCCCGAGCGCGAGGCGCGCCACTGGAAGAAGAGGATCGCGTCGGCGCCGCGGGCCAGGTGCGTGAGCGAGTTGCGGGCCATTTCGCCCGGGCGCTTGGCGACGTTTCGCGGCTGCCAGTTCACGGCCGAGGTGGAGTGCTCCATGAGGATCCACGGCGCACCCCGACCCACCGAGCGCGACAGGTCGGCCGCGATGGCGAGGCCCACGTGTCCGTCGGGGTCGGCGGCCCAGAGGTAGTGGTCGTCCGAGACGATGTCGACCTCGTGGCCCCAGGCCCACAGGTCGGTGGTCCAGCTCTGGTTCGCCATGAAGTTCGTCGTGACCGGCTGCGTGGCGTGGGCGCGGATGGCATCCCGCTCGATCCGGAAGCACGCGCGCAACTGGTGGTCGGTGAAGCGCGCGAAGTCGAGGCGCTGCGCGGGATTGACGACGCTCGGGGCGTCGGCGGGGGCGCCCACGTGCTCCCACTCGCCGTAGTGCTGGCCCCAGAACGCGGTGCCCCAGGCCGCGTTGAGGCCGTCGAGCGAGCCGTACCGCTCGCGCAGCCAGTCGCGGAAGGCGGCCACCGAGGCGGGGGAGTAGTCCTCGCCGACGGGCACGCCGTACTCGTTGTGCACGTGCCACATCACGACCGCGGGGTGCGCGGCGTAGCGCGTCGCGAGCGCGTCGGCGATGCGCGCGACGGCGGTGCGGTACGCGGGGGAGGAAGGGGATGCCATGCCCCGCGAGCCGAAGCCCATCGTGCGGCCGTCGCGGGTCACGACCCGCGCCTCGGGGTGGGCGTGGAAGAACCACGCGGGAGGGGAGGCGGTGGGGGTGCCGAGGTCGACATGGATGCCGTTGGCGTGCAGTAGATCGAGGAGCTCGTCGAGCCAGGCGAAGTCGAAGACGCCCTCGGACTTTTCGAGGAGGGCCCACGAGAAGATGCCCACGCTCACCAGATTGACGCCGGCCTCGCGCATGAGGCGCACGTCCTCGTCCCAGACCTCGCGGGGCCACTGCTCGGGGTTGTAGTCACCGCCGTACGCGATGCCGTCGAGAGCGGGCCAGGGGGTAACGCGGGTCATGACACTCCATCGGATCTTCGTGCGTCCCGGACTGGGACCGGTCACAGCCTCCGGCGGTCCGGCCGCATCGCGCAACAACGGGTCGATGTTCGTTACCAAACTGTGACCGGTCCCAGTCTCGGCTCGGTGTCGGCGTCCCGGACCGTCTCGCGGCCGATAGCATTCCCGCATGGAGCAGACCCCGACCGTTCGGCGCAAGCCGACGATCCGCGACGTCGCGGCAGCCGCGGGCGTGTCACGCGGCACCGTCTCGCGCGTCATCAACGGCGGCCACTGGGTGTCTCCGGATGCGCGCGCGGCGGTCGAGGATGCCATCGAGCGCACCGGCTACACCGCCAACCACGCCGCGCGAAGTCTCGCCACCGGACGCGCGGGGTCCCTCGCCTTCCTCATGACCGAGCCGCAGCACCTGCTCTTCGACGACCCGACCTTCGCCCTGCTGCTGCGCGGTGCCGCCGAGGCCCTCTCCAAGCGTCAGATGACGCTCGTCCTCCTCATCGCCGGCACCCCGGCCGAGCGCGCGAACGTCGCGCACTACGTCAGCGCCGGGCACGTGGACGGCGTTCTCCTCATCTCTTCGCACGAGGCCGATCCCCTGCTGGAATCCCTGATGGACGCCGGGATCCCCACCGTGGCGTGCGGGGTGCCCCTGGGGCATCGCAGCGAGGTGCTGAGCGTCTCCGTCGACGAAGCCGGGTCGGCGCGCACGATGACGGCGCACCTGCGGGCGCACGGGCATCGGCGGATCGCCATGATCGCCGGGCCCGACGACACGCCGGGCGGACGCTTCCGCCTCGTGGGGTTCCGTGACGAGATGGGCGACGACTTCGACCCGGAGCTGGTCGAGGTGGGGGACTACTCGCAGGACTCCGGTGCCGCGGCCATGGAGCGGCTGCTGGAGCGCGCTCCCGACATCGACGCCGTGTTCGCGGCATCCGACCTCATGGCGGCGGGGGCCGTGCAGACGCTGCGCCGCGCGGGACGACGGGTGCCCGACGACATCGCCGTCGCCGGCTTCGACGACTCGGGACTCGCCGCGACGCACGAGCCGCCCCTGACGACCATGCGTCAGCCGTGGGAGCAGCTGAGCGAGCGCATGGTCACCCTTCTGCTCGACGCGATCGACGGTCGAGCGGTCGAGCCGGTGGTGCTGCCGACGACGTTGGTCGTGCGCGCCTCGGCCTGACCGCCCGTCACACGCGCGGCCGTGTCGGAGCCTCCCCGTAGAATCTCCGAGTGACTTCCGGCCGATCCTTCTACATCACGACGCCGATCTACTACCCCAGCGATCTGCCCCACATCGGGCACGGGTACACGACGGTGGCCGTCGACACGCTCGCGCGCTGGCACCGCCAGGCGGGCGACGACACCTGGATGCTGACCGGCACCGACGAGCACGGGCAGAAGATGCTGCGCGCGGCCGCCGCCAATGGCGTCACCCCGCAGGAGTGGGTCGACAAGCTCGTGTCCGAGTCGTGGTTCCCGCTGCTCGAGACGCTCGACGTCGCCAACGACGACTTCATCCGCACGACGCAGCCGCGCCACGAAGAGCGCGTGCAGCGATTCGTGAAGGCGCTCTTCGACCGCGGCTACATCTACGCCGGCGAGTACGAGGCGCTGTACTGCGTGGGCTGCGAGGAGTTCAAGCCCGAGGCCGAGATCGTCGACGGCACCGGGCCCTTCGAGGGCCTCAAGGTGTGCGCCATCCACTCGAAGCCCCTCGAGCTGCTGCAGGAGAAGAACTACTTCTTCAAGCTCAGCGAGTTCCAGGACCGCCTGCTCGAGCTCTACAAGACCGAGCCCGACTTCGTGCGGCCCGAATCGGCCCGCAACGAGGTCGTCTCGTTCGTGCGCAGCGGTCTGAAAGACCTTTCGATCTCGCGCTCGGCGTTCGACTGGGGCATCACCGTCCCCTGGGACCCGTCGCACGTGATCTACGTGTGGGTCGACGCGCTGCTGAACTACGCCACCGCCGTCGGCTACGGCACCGATCCCGAACAGTTCGCGCGTCGCTGGCCGGCGTTCCACGTGGTCGGGAAAGACATCCTCCGCTTCCACGCGGTCATCTGGCCGGCCATGCTGATGGCCGCCGGTCTCGACGTGCCTCGCGGGGTCTTCGCGCACGGCTGGCTGCTCGTGGGCGGCGAGAAGATGTCGAAGTCGAAGCTCACCGGCATCGCGCCGACCGAGATCACCGACGTCTTCGGTTCCGACGCGTACCGCTTCTACTTCCTCTCGGCCATCGCGTTCGGCCAGGACGGCTCGTTCTCGTGGGAAGACCTGTCGGCCCGCTACCAGGCGGAGCTCGCCAACGGTTTCGGCAACCTCGCGTCGCGCACGGTCGCGATGATCTCGAAGTACTTCGACGGTGTCGTCCCGCAGGCGGGACCCTCGACCGCGCTCGACCTCGCGATCCAGAAGGTGGTGGCGGATGCCGCGACCGCCGCCGACGCCGCCATCGAACGCTTCCGCATCGACGAGGCGATCTCGGCGATCTGGACCATCGTCGACGCGCTCAACGGCTACATCACCGAGAACGAGCCGTGGGCGCTCGCGAAGGACGAGACTCAGCGCGAGCGTCTCGGAACGGTCCTCTACACCGCGGCCGAGGGACTGCGCTCCCTGGCCGTGCTGCTGTCGCCCGTCATGCCCGCCGCGACCGCGAAGCTGTGGGTCGCCCTCGGCGCCGAGCAGGGCCTCGGCGCACTCGTCGACCAGCCGATCCGCGAGGCGGGCGCGTGGGGCCTGCTGCCGGCGGGTGCCACGGTGACCCCGCTCACGCCGCTCTTCCCGCGCGTCGAGCAGGCGTGACGGCGATGCCCTCCGAGTCGGCGGCGGCCCCGGGGGCGTCGGTCGCGGAGTCGGCGTCGGCCCGGGGTGCAGCGGCGGCCAATGAGCCCGTCGACGCCTCCGCCCCCCGGCCCGCCGCCGGTTCCACCCCGGTCGAGCGCCCGCGCGGAACGATCGACGGCACCGACCCCAGCCAGTACGTCCGCGAGCGCTCCACCGACGGTCGGCGCGACGTCAGCTATCCGCCGGCGCCCGAGCCCGTCGGCGTCCCGGTCTACGACAACCACACGCACCTCGAGATCGAGGATGGCGAGACCGGCCTGTCGCTCGACGAGCAGCTCGAACGCGCGCTCGCGGTCGGCGTGCACGGGGTCGTGCAGGCGGGCGGCGACGTCGACTCTTCGCGCTGGTCGGCGTGGGCGGCGCGGTCCCACCCGCGCGTTCTCGCGGCGGTCGCGATCCACCCCAACGAGGCCCCCGTCTACGATCAGGCGGGGGAGCTGGATGCCGCGATCGCCGTCATCGACGAGCTCGCCGCCGAACCGCGGGTGCGCGCGATCGGCGAGACGGGACTCGACTTCTTCCGCACCGAGGCCGACGGCATCCCCGCCCAGATCCGCTCCTTCGAAGCGCACATCGCCTTGGCGAAGAAGCACGGCATCGCGATGCAGATCCATGACCGCGACGCCCACGAGGCCGTGCTCGAGACGCTCGAGCGCGTCGGCGCTCCCGAGAAGACGGTGTTCCACTGCTTCTCCGGCGACGCCGACATGGCCCGGATCGCCGCCGACCGCGGCTACTACCTCTCGTTCGCGGGCAACGTCACCTTCAAGAACGCGCAGAACCTGCGCGACGCCCTCGCAGTCACCCCGGTGGATCGCATCCTCGTCGAGACCGACGCCCCGTTCCTCACGCCGGCTCCGTACCGCGGCCGCCCCAACGCGCCGTACCTGATCCCCGTGACGCTGCGCTTCCTCGCCGCAGAACTGTCGATGGATGCCGACGAGCTCGCCGCCCGGGTCGCCGCGAACACCCTGGAGGTCTACGGCGCGTTCGAAGACTGACGCGAGCGCGGATCTCGGCGATTCGCGCATCCTCAGCCGAATGGCGACGGATGCCGCTGAGGTCGTGGCTGCGTGCGCTGCGCAGACTCAGCGATTCGCGTATCCTCAGCCGGATCGTCGCGGATGCCGCTGAGCTTGTGCGGATCGCGGAGGTTGTGGCGGCGCGTGCCGCTGGCACTGCTCAGGCTCAGTGATTCGCGCATCCTCAGCCGGGAAGCCGCGGATGCCGCTGAGCTTGTGCAGATCGCAGAGATCACGTGGGCGCAGACAACGCCCGAACGACGGAGGCCGGCGCCCCGCAGGGCGCCGGCCTCTCGGCATCCGGGGTCAGGCCGTGGCGGCGTCTTTCGGCTTGCGGACGAACAGCGTCTCGGTCTGCTCCAGCTCCATGCCCTTGGTCTCCGGGATGCGCAGCAGCACGTAGACGAACGACAAGGCCGCGAACAGGGCGTACATGCCGTAGGTGAGCGGCAGCGACCAGCTCGACATGGCCGGGAACGACACCGTGATGGCGAAGTTGGCGATCCACTGCGCGCCCGCGGCGACGCCGAGCGCCTTGCCGCGGATGCGGCTCGGGAAGATCTCGCCGAGGAGCACCCACACCAGCGGTCCCCACGAGGCGCCGAATCCGACGACGAAGACGTTCGCGGCGACGAGCGCGACGCTGCCCCAGGGTGCGGGGAGCGACACGTCCTGGCCCGAGCCGGTGGCGAAGGCGAACGAGAGGGCCATCGCGCCCAGCGACAGCGTCATCAGCAGCGAGCCGGTGATGAGGATCGGCTTCCGGCCCACCCGATCGACCAGGAAGATCGCGACGAAGGTCACGACCACGTTCGTGACCGAGGTGATGACGGAGATCAACAGCGAGTTGCTCTCGTCGAAGCCGACGGCCTTCCACAGCGTGGTGGAGTAGTAGAAGATCACGTTGATGCCCACGAACTGCTGGAACACCGACAGCAGGATGCCGGTCCAGACGATGCCCTGCAGGCCCAGCACGGGGCCGCGCAGCGAGACGTTCTTGTTCTTGCGGTCGGCCTCGATCGTGTTCGACAGCTCGTTCATCGTCTTGTCGAGATCGGCGGGCGGCACGAGGCGCGCGAAGATCGCCTTCGCCTCGTCGCGCTTGCCCTTCGCGAGCAGGTAGCGCGGGGATTCGGGAACGGTGAACGACAGGATGCCGTACACCGCCGCAGGGATGACGCCGACGAGGAACATCCAGCGCCAGGCCTCCAGACCCAGCCACAGCTGATTGGCCGCGCCGCCGGCGGAGTTCGCCAGGAGCGCGTCGGAGAGCAGGGCGCCGAAGATGCCGAGCGTGATCGCGAGCTGCTGCAGTGACGCCAGCGAGCCGCGGATCTGACGCGGAGCCACCTCGGCGATGTAGGCCGGGGCCACCACCGACGCGATGCCGATGCCGAGGCCGCTCATGACGCGCCAGAGGATCAGGTCGGGGACGCTGAAGGTGAGGGCGGCACCGATCGACGAGACGAAGAACAGCACGGCGCCGAGGAGCATGACCTTCAGTCGGCCCCAGCGGTCCGACAGGGCTCCGGCGACCACCGCGCCGACCGCGCAGCCCAGCAGCGCGACCGCGACGACGAATCCGGTCAGCACCTGGGTGAGTTCGAAGTTGCCCTCGACCGCGTCGACGGCACCGTTGATGACGGAGGAGTCGAATCCGAAGAGGAAGCCGCCGACCGCCGCCGCAACCGACAGCCCGATGGCTCGTCGCCCGTAGGGGCTTCGCAGGGTGAAAGCGTTTGCGGGGATCGACTGCGTTTGACTCACCTGATCACGCTACTCCCGGCTCGCGCTCAGCAAGGGTTCTGGCGGAGCCCTGACTACAGTGGAACAATGCCTGTTTCGCTGCTCGGTGCCGCCGAGATCCGTCGGCTCGCCGCCGACCTCGACGTGACCCCCACCAAGAAGCTCGGGCAGAACTTCGTCGTCGACGCCAATACGGTGCGCAAGATCGTGCAGGCGGCCCGGGTCACGGCATCCGACCGGGTCGTCGAGATCGGTCCGGGCCTCGGATCCCTCACGCTGGCGATCCTCGAGACCGGAGCCTCGGTCGTCGCCGTCGAGATCGATCACCGGCTCGCCGAGCGCCTCCCCGTGACCGCGGCGGCGCACGACGTGCCCGAGGGGCGCCTCCAGGTCATCGACGCCGACGCGCTGCGCGTCGACGAGTTGCCGGGCGAGCCGAGCGTGCTCGTCGCGAACCTCCCGTACAACGTGTCGGTGCCGGTGCTGCTGCACTTCCTCGAGACCTTCCCCTACCTGCAGCGCGGCGTCGTCATGGTGCAGGCCGAGGTGGGCGAGCGTCTCGCCGCCCCTCCGGGGTCGAAGGTGTACGGCGCACCGAGCGTGAAGGCGGCCTGGTACGGTTCGTGGCGCCTGGCCGGAACCGTGTCGCGCCAGGTGTTCTGGCCCGTGCCGAACGTCGACAGCGTGCTGGTCGCCTTCGAGCGGGATGCCGAGCCCCGCGGCACCGAGGAGCACCGGCTCCGCACCTTCCGGATCGTGGACGCCGCTTTCCAGCAGCGTCGCAAGATGCTGCGTCAGGCGCTGGCCGGGGTGCTCGGCGGCACGGCGGCCGACGCGTCCGCGCGCCTCGAGGCGGCGCGGGTCGACCCGACCCTGCGCGGCGAGCAGCTCACGGTCGACGACTACGCCCGCATCGCCGCCTCGTCCTGACGCCCCGGCCGCCCGCGCCCCTCGCCCGACTCGCCAAGAATCGTCGCTTCGGGCTGCGCTCCCGCGACGGTCTCGGCGACTCGCGCGGCTCGCCGGGAGGGGAGACGCCCGTCAGGCAATTCTTGACGTGTTCACCACGCGTTCCTGAAACATGCCGGTAACATTTCGAGCCAACCGGGAGCATCACGCCGGTGACGAGGTCGTACCCGACGGCCCGAGAGGAACGAGATGCGCTACGCCGAGTACCCCCGCGCCGAACGGGTGCTGCTGCACCTGAGCGACACCCACCTCCGTGCCGGCGGTGCGCCGCTGTACGACGACGTCGACTCCGAGGCCTATCTCGCCCGGGCGGTCGCATCGATCGAGGCCTCCGGCATCCGTCCTGACGCGCTCGTGTTCACCGGCGATCTGGCCGACTTCGGCGAGAGCGACGCTTACGACCGTGTTGCGGCCCTCGTCGAACCGCTCGCCGAGCGCCTCTCCACGCGCGTGGTCTGGGTCATGGGCAACCACGATGACCGTTCGGCCTTCCGCTCGCGTCTCCTTCCGGGCGACGGCGCCGCGCCGACCGCGCCGGTCGACCGCGTCGACGAGTTCGACGGCCTGCGCATCGTGACCCTCGACACGTCGGTCCCGGGCGCCCACCACGGCGAGGTCGCCCCCGCCCAGCTGCGCTGGCTCGCCGACGTGCTCGCCACCCCCGCGCCCCTGGGCACGATCCTCGCCATGCACCACCCGCCCGTGCCGAGCGTCCTCGAGCTCGCGGCATCCGTCGAGCTGCGCGATCAGCGCAGCCTCGCCGAGGTGCTCCGCGGATCCGACGTGCGCGCGATCCTCGCGGGGCACCTGCACTACTCGACGTTCGCGACGTTCGCCGGCATCCCCGTGTCGGTGGCCTCGGCCACCTGCTACACGCAGGACCTCATGGTGCCCGTCGGCGGAACCCGTCCGCAGGACTCCGCCCAGGGATTCAACCTCGTGCACGTCTACGACGAGACGGTGGTCCACTCGGTCGTGCCGCTCGAAGCCAGCGCGGCCCTGCAGTACGTGGATGCCGAGGAATCGCAGCGACGGCTGCGCGACGCCGGCGTGGTAGTGCCGGCGTCGCGGGCGTTCAGCGGACCGGTGTCGCCGCCGACGACGCCGTTGCCGATCCTTCGCTAAGCGCTTCCTTCTCCCACGGCGCCGCCACGGGGAAGTACCGCTCGAGGCAGGCGCGCAGCGCGGGCACGCGCACCTCCTCGGGGATCTCGGGCACGCTGCCGTCGTTGAGGCAGAACATGTCGGTGTCGCGACGCGACACGAGGCGCTCCATCGTGCGCAGCGAGTCCAGCTGCGTCGTCTGCACGTAGCGGGTGCGCGGCTCGGTCGTGACGATCGCGCGACCGGTCGCCAGGGCGTAGTAGTGGTAGAGGCTGTTCGTCACCGAGATGTCGGTGGCGGAGCGGAAGCGACTGGCCGCGGTGCGGGCGTAGTCGTCGGCGAACTCGCGCTCGAGTTCGAACGCGACGGAGCGGCGCAGCGGGGTGGCGCAGTGCTCGAGATCGAGCGTGATGACGCGCCCGAAGCGCTCCTTCAGCAGCCCGCGGTTCACGCGCAGGCCGTTGTCGTGACCGGAGCGCTCGATGTGCGCCGGTCCGCTGCCGATGCGGACACCGCTCTCGACGAAACGGCTCACGCCGCCGCCGCTGAAGAACAGCTCCGGCGTCACCGGGCGACCGAAGAACATGTCGTCGTTGCTGTAGAGGAAGTGCTCGGCCAGCCCCGGGATGCGATGCAACTGCGCCTCGACCGCGTGCGAGTTGTGCGTGGGCAGCACGGAGGGGTCGGCGAAGAAGTCCTCGCTGCGCACGATCGTCACCTTCGGGTGATCGGCGAGCCACTCGGGGGTGGGGGAGTCCGTCGCGATGAAGATGCGTCGCACCCACGGCGCGTACATGTGCACGCTGCGCAGCGCGTAGCGAAGCTCGTCGACCTGGCGGTAACGGGCGGCGTTGTCGTCGCCGTCGCCCACGACGTAGCCCTTCATCCGCGCCGCGCGCTGGCGCTGGAACTCGCTCGACGAGCCGTCGACCCACGAGAAGACCATGTCGACCTCGGCGGTGAACTCGTTCGGGTGCGGGTCGAACATGCCCGACACGGTCATCCACCGGCGCCCGTAGCGCTCGATCTCGACCAGGTCGAGGTCGGCCGCCGCGAATCGACGGCGGGTGAGGGCACTGGGGCGGGGCGCCTCGATCGTCTTCTCCCCGAACCGCCAGAGCTCGAGCCGCGGCGCGAGCGAGGCGCCGTAGCGGTAGGAGCCCTCGGTCGAGGTGCGCGGACGGAAGACGGCGTACGCCTGCACCGAACCGGCGGAGGGATGCACGCTGTGCGCGGGCACCGGGTCTTCGCCGCGGGCCTTGAGGTAGATCGGCCCGAGCTCGGGGTCGCGCAGCGCCGTCAGCGCCGCCTCGGCGTCGGCGGTGTCGACCACGAGCTTCGGGCGACGGTTCGCGTCGCGCACGAGCAGCACGCGCACGCCGGCCGCTTCGATCGCGGATGCCGCGGTGAGCAGATCGTCGCGCTCGGCGATCGAGGGGGTCGAGGTGTCGTCGACGACGTGCAGGATGCCGTCGTGCATCCGGATATCGGAGCGGGAGAGCAGCGCGCGCCAGGGGTCGGTGTCGATCGACAGGGGGACCATCGGGCGCATACTGCCTCCTCGGGGGTAGGTGACGGGTTCCGGACACCGTAAGGTTCCGGGGTTACGAAGACGTTTCGGCGGCGACGCCGAACGGCGGGGAGCGGAGCGCTACTGTCGAAGAGTGACTCTCATCGCTCGCTCCGGCCCGGTCTGTCCCGAACCGCCCTGCGAGCGACGGCGGGAAGCGGGCCGACGTTCCAGTTTCGCACACGCCGGGGCCTCGCGGCGCACGGGTGAGCGGGGGCTGTCGTGAGCCTCACCACCCCCGCGTCCGTCCGCGTGCGCGCGCCCGGGAAGATCAACGTCTTCCTCGAGGTCGGTGACGTGCAGGACGACGGCTACCACGAACTCGCGACGGCGTTCCAGGCCGTGTCGCTGTTCGAGGAGATGATCGCCACCCCGGCCGACGACTTCGCGATGTCGGTGAGTGCGAAGGGTCCGGTCGACATCGAGGGCGTTCCCACCGACGGCCGCAACCTCGCCATCCGCGCCGCCCGGCTGCTCGCGCGAACGGCCGGTGTCGACCGCGGCGCGCACCTCGCGATCCGCAAGGCCGTGCCCGTGGCCGGTGGAATGGGCGGCGGGTCCGCAGATGCGGCGGCGGCCCTGGTCGCCTGCGATGCCCTCTGGGGTCTCGGGATGCCGACGAGCGAGCTCGCCCACCTCGCGGCGCAGCTGGGAGCCGACGTGCCGTTCGCCCTCCTCGGCGGTACCGCCGTGGGCACGGGCCGTGGTGATGAGTTGAGCCCGGCCCTGGCGCGCGGACGCTTCGACTGGGTGCTGGTCACGAACGAGGTCGGCATGTCGACGCCGGTGGTCTACGGCGAACTCGACGCCCACCGCGAACGCCACGCGGTCGACATCGGACCCGCCCGGCGGGTCCCGGCGGTCGACCCCGACGTCTTGCACGCCCTGCGCCAGGGGGATGCCGGAATGCTCGCCGCGACCCTGCGCAACGACCTGCAGGCTCCGGCGCTTCACCTGCGGCCCGACCTGGCCCGGGTCCTCGAACGCGGAGAGAGCTCGGGCGCTCTGGCGGGACTCGTATCGGGGTCGGGACCGACCCTCGCCTTCCTCGCCGCCGACGAGTCGTCGGCGATCGATCTCCAGGTGACGCTGAGCGCCGCCGGTCACGTGGCTCTCCACGTGCACGGACCGGTGCCCGGAGCCCGCGTCGTCTGACCCCGCCGCGCCCCCGGTCCCTCGACCGTGTCGGGTGCCCGGCGTCGTGGCAGAGGTGGCTGAGCCTGTCGAAGCCACCGGTCCGGCCGATCCGGGTCGCCTCGCAGGAGCCGGGCACCATAGCCCAGGTCGACACACGGAGCAATCTTCCGCTGACGCGTTCCGTACCTCGCTAGCCTCGACCGAGGTGGATCGTCACCCGTCGGCGCTGTGCCCGCGGGGCGCCACGGAGGGGGTACCCATGAAGGCAGTTCTCGACGGCGTCGTGATCGCCGAAGCCGACCGCGACGACCTGGCCTCGATCGAGGGCAACTGGTACTTCCCGCCGCGGGCGATCCGCGAGGGTGCTCTGCAGAAGAGCCCCACGGCCTACACCTGCCCCTGGAAGGGTGCCGCGCAGTACTGGAACGTCTCCCTCGACGGTGCCGAGCTGAAGGACGGCGCATGGTCGTACCCCGACCTGCGCGACGGTGCCGTCGAGCGCGTCGGGAAGGACTTCGCAAGCTACGTGGCCTTCGACCGCAGGGTCGTGGTCTCCGACTGAGGCGGCGATTCGCATGATCGAGTTCTCGGCCGTCTCCAAGGTCTTCCCTGACGGCACCCGCGCCGTCGACGACTTCCACCTCGTCATCCCCTCGCGCAAGACCACCGTCTTCGTCGGCTCCTCGGGCTGCGGGAAGACCACCCTCCTGCGCATGATCAACCGCATGGTCGAGCCCTCGTCGGGCACGATCTCCATCGACGGCGACGACATCGGCGGAAAGGCCGCCGTGCAGCTGCGACGCAGCATCGGCTACGTGATGCAGAACTCCGGTCTGCTTCCGCACTTCACCGTCGCCGACAACATCGCCACGGTTCCCGTGCTGCAGGGCCAGAACCGCAAGACCGCACGCACGCGCGCGCTCGAGCTGATGAAGACCGTCGGCCTCGACACGGCGATGGCCGACCGTTACCCGAGCCAGCTCTCGGGTGGCCAGCAGCAGCGCGTGGGCGTCGCCCGGGGCCTCGCCGCCGACCCCAACATCCTGCTGATGGACGAGCCGTTCGGCGCCGTAGACCCGATCGTGCGCGACGAGCTGCAGCAGGAGCTCCTGCGGCTGCAGAGCGAGATCGGCAAGACGATCGTCTTCGTCACTCACGACATCGACGAGGCCTTCCTCCTCGGCGACCAGGTCGTGATCCTCGAGAAGGGCGCCAAGATCGCCCAGGTGGGCACGCCGAGCGAGATCGTGGAGAACCCCGCGAGCGACTTCGTGGCGAGCTTCATCGGCGCCGTCAAGGGCAAGCGCGCACTCCACCTCAAGCAGACGGCGACCGGAACGGTCGTGGTGGATGCCGAGGGCCGCACGCAGGGCGCCCTCGTGGAGGATGCGCGCCCGTGAACTGGGTCGGCAACAATCTCGACCTCATCGGGCAGCTGACGCTGGTGCACCTGCGTCAGAGTCTGATCGCCCTGGTCGTCGGCTTCGTCATCAGCATCCCGCTCGGCTGGGTCGCCTGGCGCTACCGTCTTGTGCGCAGCGGCGTCATCACGATCACAGGGCTGCTGTACACGATCCCCTCGCTCGCGCTGCTCATCCTCGTGCCGGTGGTCACCGGCTGGTACAGCATCGTCAGTGAGACGAACCTCATCGTCGCCCTCGCGATCTACGCCGTCGCCATCCTCGTCCGCGCCGTCGCCGACGGTCTCGATTCGGTGGATGCGGGCGTCCGCCAGGCGTCCACCGCCATCGGCTACGGCTCGTTCCGCCGCTTCATCGCGGTGGAGTTTCCTCTCGCCGGACCCGTGGTGCTCGCGGGTCTTCGCGTCGCCTCGGCGAGCACGATCGCGCTGGCCACGGTCGGCATCCTGGTCGGCATCCAGAACATCGGCTACCTCTTCACCAACGGACTGCAGCGCCGCATCATCCCGGAGGTCTTCGCAGGCGTCGTCGCCGTCGTCGTGCTCGCGCTGGTCATCGACCTCGTGCTGGTGATCGCGGGGCGCCTCCTGATGCCCTGGACCCGCCGTGCCGCGGTGCCCTCGGCGCGACGCGCACGGACGGCGGTGGCCGCGTGAACCTTCTCGGGGATGCCATCGGGTGGATCTTCTCCGGCGATCCCGGCCGCGGGTTCGATGCGATCCCGCTCGCGATCGGCGTGCAGCTGCTCTACACCCTCATCGCGGTGGTCATCGCGGGCGTCATCGCGATCCCGCTCGGGTGGTACATCGGCCACACGGGCAAGGGACGAGAGATCGCCGTCGCGATCTCCGGGGCCGCGCGTGCGATCCCGTCGTTCGGACTGCTCATCCTCCTGACCCTCCTGCTCGGCGTGCTGCACAAGCCCGAGGCGGCGGTCATCTCGTTCGTCGTCCTCGCGATCCCCTCCCTCCTGGCCGGGGCGTACACCGGCTTCGAGGCGATCGACCGGCGCGTCATCGACGCCGGCCGATCGATGGGCATGACCGAATCGCAGATCCTCTGGCGCATCGAGGTGCCGCTCGGACTCCCGCTGCTGGTCGGCGGCATCCGCGCCGCGACACTGCAGGTGCTCGCGACCGTGACGATCGCCGCCTACATCGGTCTCGGCGGTCTCGGGCAGTACATCATCGCCGCCATCCCGCTGCGTCGCTTCGACATCCTCATCGGCGGCGCGATCCTCGTGGCCGTTCTCGCCCTCGTCATCGACGGCCTGTTCGCCCTGCTCCAGCATCTCGTCGTGCCGCGCGGCATCCGCGCCGCCGGCTCCGCGCAACCGCAGCGACGCTCCGCGCGTCAGCGCCGTGCCGAGGCCATCGCCGTCGGCGCCCCCGCCGCGCCGCCCGCGACCCCCTGATCCACCCGAATCCCGCATCACCAGAAAAGAGAGCACCCATGTTCACAGCACGAACCCGGAAGGGCCTCGGCGTCTTCGCCGGCCTCGCTGTCGCCTCGATCGCCCTCGCCGGCTGCAGTGGCGGCTCGAGCGACCCGCTGAGCAACGGCGGCGGCGACGCGTCGGCGTCGTCCGACACCATCGTCGTCGGCTCGCAGGCCTACTACTCGAATGAGATCATCGCCGAGATCTACGCCCAGGCCCTCGAGGGCGCCGGCAAGACGGTCACGCGCCAGTTCCAGATCGGCCAGCGCGACGCCTACATCCCGCTGCTCGAGGACGGCACCGTCTCGGTGTTCCCCGAGTACACCGGCAACCTCCTGCAGTTCTTCGACGCCGAGACCACGGCCCGCACCGCGGACGACGTGTACGCGGCGCTGCCGGCGGCGCTTCCCGAGGGCCTCGAGGTGCTCGACCAGTCCGACGCGACCGACCAGGACTCGTACACCGTGACCGCGGCCTTCGCGCAGGCGAACGGCCTCACGAGCATCGCCGATCTGGCCAAGGTCACCTCGGGCGTCACGCTCGGTGGAAACGCCGAGCTCGCCGAGCGTCCCTACGGCCCGACCGGCCTGCAGTCGACCTACGGCGTGAACGTGCAGTTCTCGCCGACCGGTGAGACCACGGTCGACGACCTCGTCGCCGGCACCATCCAGGTCGCGAACGTCTACACGGCCGACCCCCGCATCCAGACCGACGACCTCGTCACGCTGACCGACCCGAAGGGCCTGTTCCTCGCGTCGAACGTCGTGCCGGTCGTCAACTCGAACGTCGCCTCCGAGGTGTCCGACGTGCTGAACAAGGTCAGCGCGGCGCTCACCCCCGAGGGCCTCGTCGAGCTCAACGTGAAGTCGACCGTCGACCAGGAGTCGACGCCCGACATCGCGAAGGAGTGGCTCGCCGCCAACGGCTTCTGAGCCCGTTCCGCAGTGCGGGGCCGTCCGGTTCGCCGGGCGGCCCCGCCGTGTTTCCGCGGCCGGGTCGGCGGCATCCGCGAGACAGCAGTCCGCTGACGACTCGGCGCCATCCTGCGCCCGAGTCGCCGTCTCACGGGGTCGAAATCGCCCTTGCGTCGGCGCTGCCGCGCGAGCGGGAGGAGGGATGCCGCGACCGCGGCGCACGGGCGGGTCACCGCACCGCGTAGCCTGGAACGGATATGGCACATCTGCTCGGGGGCGAAGCCCTGCACCTGGAATACCCGACCAAGGTCGTGTTCGACTCCGTTTCGCTGGGCGTGAACGAGGGCGACCGCATCGGTATCGTCGGCCGCAACGGCGACGGCAAGTCCAGCCTGCTGGGCATGCTCGCCGGCATCCGCGAACCCGACGGCGGGCGCGTGACGGTGCGCGGGGGAGTGACGGTCGGGGTGCTCGACCAGCAGGACACCCTGGACGACGACGACACGATCGGCCACGCGGTGGTCGGCGGTCGCGCCGAGCACGAGTGGGCCGGAGACGCGCGCACGCGCGATGTCATCGCGGGGCTCCTCGGCGACCTGCCCTGGGACGCCCGCCTCGGCGACCTGTCCGGCGGCCAGCGCCGCCGCGTCGCTCTGGCGAAGCTGCTCTCGGGCGACTGGGACGTGCTGTTCCTCGACGAGCCCACCAACCACCTCGATGTCGAGGCCATCACCTGGCTCGCCGGGCACCTCAAGAAGCGCTGGGCGCCGAGCGCCGGCGGCTTGCTCGTCGTCACGCACGACCGGTGGTTCCTCGATGAGATCTGCAACACCACGTGGGAGGTGCACGACCGCCTCGTCGAGCCCTTCGAGGGCGGGTACGCGGCGTACATCCTGCAGCGCGTCGAGCGCGACCGCCAGGCGGCATCCATCGAGCAGCGCCGTCAGAACCTCGCGCGCAAAGAGCTCGCGTGGCTGCGCCGCGGGGCGCCGGCGCGCACGTCGAAGCCGAAGTTCCGCATCGACGCCGCGAACGAGCTCATCGCCGACGTCCCCGAAATCCGCGACAAGGTGGCGCTCCAGTCGCTCGCGGTCGCGCGGCTCGGCAAGGACGTCGTCGACCTGCTCGACGCGGGCGTCGCGTTCGGCGACAAGACGGTGCTGAAGGACGTCGAGTGGCGGATCGCGCCGGGGGAGCGCACCGGCATCCTTGGCGTCAACGGCGCGGGCAAGTCGACGCTGCTGAACCTGGTGACCGGATCCCTCGAACCCACCAGCGGACGCGTGAAGCGCGGGAAGACCGTCAAAGTCGCCACGTTGACCCAGCGCCTGGACGAACTCGACCAGCACCTGGACGACCCGGTGCGCGTGGTCATCTCGAACCTCCGCACCACCTACGCCTTCGGAACCGGGTCGAAGGCGCAGGAGCTGACCCCCGGGCAGCTGCTGGAGCGCCTCGGGTTCTCGAGCGCCCAGCTGTCCACCCCGGTGAAAGACCTCTCGGGCGGGCAGAAGCGGCGCCTGCAGCTGCTGCTGGTCATCCTCGACCAGCCCAACGTGCTGATCCTCGACGAGCCCACCAACGACCTCGACACCGACATGCTCGCGGCCATGGAGGACCTGCTCGACTCGTGG
This sequence comes from Microbacterium sp. NPDC007973, assembly GCF_042958465.1. Lineage (NCBI taxonomy): Bacteria > Bacillati > Actinomycetota > Actinomycetes > Micrococcales > Microbacteriaceae > Microbacterium > Microbacterium sp. NPDC007973. The sequence continues at coordinate 30,522 of NZ_JBIBJJ010000004.1, read as the reverse complement.
TCGGGCACCCTGATCGTCGTCTCGCACGACCGGTACTTCCTCGAGCGCGTCACCGACCAGCAGTACGCGATCCTGGATGCCAAGCTCCGCCACCTCCCCGGGGGAGTGGACGAATACCTGCGCCTGCGGGCGCTCCAGGATGCCGAACCCTCGAGGTCGACGGCATCCGGATCCGCCCCTGCGGCTCCGGGCCTGCAGGGCGCCGACCTGCGCGCCGCGCAGAAGGAGGCCTCGGCCGCCGAGCGGAAGATCGAGAAGCTGCAGCAGCAGATCGACAGGGCGAAAGCCGCCCTCGCCGACCACGATCAGTCGGATTACGTCGGTCTGGGCAAGGAGATGGAGCGCATCAGCGCCCTGGAGAACGAGCGCGACGAGCTCGAGGGGCGCTGGTTCGAGCTCACCGAGGCGATCGGCTGAGACCGAGCGCCGCTGCTCGCGCCGTTCCGCGTGCCGCAGCTGGGGAATCGGGGTCGTCGCCCCCGCGATCGGATGCGACCCGCGGGCCTCAGTGGATCGCGTATTCGAGGATCGCGATGAAGACCCCGAGACACGCGGTCGCGAACCCGCCGACGAGCCGCCCGAAGAGGCGGGCGCCGCGACGACGATAGGCGCTGTAGCCGAGCAGGAAGAGCACGACGAACGTCGACCACATAGAAAGGTCGGCCGCGTCGTCGATCGGCATCCCGGTGAGACCGGCGTACACCAGCACCAGCACCGAGGGAACAGAGGCGTACAGCATGCCGGCGCCGTGGCGCATCCCCTCGCGCGTGGCGTGGCGCAGGCCGTGGTCGGCGTGCTCGGTGAGGGTGTGGGCGAAGACGTGGGCGATGAAGAAGACCACGAGCGAGGTCGACGCGCTCAGCAGCACCTCCCACACCGTTTCGGCGTGGTCGTCGGCGATCGTGACGAAGGCCGCGAAGACGATCAGGCCGTAGATGGCCGCGGGGGAGCGGAAGCGCACGTCGAACCACGCGCGCACGCGCGCCCATCGAGAGGGGGACGAGACGGGGGCGCTCATGCGTCGAATCCCAGGCTCAGCTTGCGCAGCAGTGTCGCGAGGCGCTCGCGGTCGTTCTTCGCCAGACCCTCCAGCAGCAGGGCCTCGGCGTCGACGAGGCGCGTGATCGCGGCATCCACTCGCACGCGTCCGTCATCGGTGAGGGTCACCAGGATGCTGCGACCGTCGCCGGGGTCGGCCTCGCGCCGCACGAAACGGCGGGCCACGAGGCGGTCGATGCGGTTGGTCATCGTGCCGCTCGACACCAGCGTCTGCTGCAGCAGCTGCTTGGGGCTCAGCTGATACGGCTCTCCCGCACGCCGCAGGGCCGAGAGCACGTCCCACTCCCACGACTCGATGTCGCTGCGGCGGAACGCCTCCTTGCGCGCGATGTCGAGGTGGCGCGAGAGCCGCGCCACGCGCGAGAGCACCTCGAGGGGGGAGAAGTCGAGATCGGGGCGTTGCCGCATCCACGCATCGACGATGCGGTCGACTTCGTCGCTGTCCCGGCTCACTCCCTCATTATGGCGAGAGGACGCCGTGGTCGTGGCGTCGGGAGGGTGCGGACGGCCGACGTCTGGCAGACTTGACCGGTGCCCGCGGGCACGGTCCGCCGTGGTGTAACGGCAGCACGACAGCCTTTGGAGCTGTTAGGTCCAGGTTCGAATCCTGGCGGCGGAGCATGACATCACCGACCGAGTTGGCCGTCGTCGTCCTCGCTGCGGGTCAGGGCGCCCGCATGCGGTCGCGTCTCCCCAAGGTGCTGCATCCGGTGGGCGGTCGACCGCTCGTCGGGCACGTGCTCGACACCGCGGCATCCCTCGATCCGGCCCGCATCGTCGTGGTCGTGCGGCACGAGCGCGAGCTCGTCGCCGAGGCGGTGTCGGAGCTCGCCCCCGGCGTCGTCGTGGTCGATCAGGACGAGGTCCCGGGCACCGGGCGCGCCGTCGAGGCCGCACTCGACGCGCTCGACGGGTTCGAGGGCGACGTGCTCGTGCTCAGCGCCGACGTGCCGCTGCTCGAGACCGGCACCCTCACCGAGCTCCTCGCGACCCACCGCACCGGCGGAACGGCCGTGACGCTCCTGAGCGCGCGCGTCGACGAGCCCTTCGGTTACGGCCGCATCCTGCGCGACGAGACCGACGGTGTGCGCCGCATCGTCGAGCAGAAGGATGCCACGACCGACGAGGCCGCGGTCACCGAGATCAACGTGGGGGTCTACGTCTTCCAGGCGGCGCCGCTGCGCGCCCAGCTGGCGCTCGTGGGCACCGCCAACGCGCAGGGCGAGAAGTACCTCACCGACGTGATCGGCCTGCTCCGCGACGCGCAGCTGGGCGTCGCGGCATCCGTCACCTCCGATGCGGCGGCCGCCCTCGGCGTGAACGACCGCGTGCAGCTGTCGGAAGCCGGACGCACCCTCAACGCCCGGACGGTACGCCGCTGGCAGCTCGAGGGCGTCACGGTGGTCGACCCGGCGACGACGTGGATCGACGTGACGGCGACGCTGGCTCCCGACGTGACGATCCTGCCCAACACCCACGTGCGCGGAGCGACCGTCATCGCCTCGGGCGCCACGATCGGCCCCGACACGAGCCTCGTGGACTGCGAGATCGGTGAGGATGCCACGGTCACGCGCACCGACGGGACTCTCGCGGTCGTCGAGGCGGGCGCAACCGTCGGTCCCTTCGCCTATCTCCGCGCGAACGCCCGCGTCGGCGTCAAGGGCAAGGTCGGCACCTTCGTCGAGGTGAAGAACTCCTCGATCGGAGAGGGCAGCAAGGTCCCGCACCTGTCGTACATCGGCGACACCGAGATCGGCCGCGGGGTCAACCTCGGCGCCGGCGCGATCACCGCCAACTACGACGACATCGCCAAGCACCGCACCGTCATCGGCGACGACGTGCACAGCGGATCGCACAACGTCTTCGTGGCGCCGGTTACGATTGGAGCCGGTGCCAAGACGGGTGCCGGGGCGGTGATCCGCAAGGACGTTCCGGCCGGTGCTCTGGCGCTCAGCGTATCCCCCCAGCGCAACATCGAGGGGTGGGTCGAGAAGAACCGACCGGGCACCGCGGCGGCCGACGTGGCTGCGCGGGCTCGGGCTGAACAGGAAGCGGCCGATGGCTCGTAAGAAGAATCGTGTAGACCTCGACCGCGACAACGGCATCGCCCCCGGGCTCGTCGCCAAGACCAAGAAGCGGCTCGTCGTCGCCTCGGGCCGGTCGCATCCCGAACTGGCGAAGCAGGTCGCCGAGCACCTCGGCACCGAGTTGGCCCCCACCGAGCACCGCACCTTCGCCTCGGGTGAGATCTACACCCGCTTCGAGGTGTCGATCCGCGGATGCGACGTGTTCGTCGTGCAGTCGTTCGGACCGCCGGTCAACGAATGGCTCATGGAGCTGCTCATCATGCTCGACGCCCTCAAGCGCGCCTCCGCCAAGCGCATCACCGTCGTCGCGCCGTACTTCCCGTACTCGCGTCAAGACAAGAAGGGCCGCGGGCGCGAGCCGATCAGCGCTCGTCTCGTCGCCGACCTGCTGAAGACCGCGGGCGCCGACCGGATCATGAGCGTCGACCTGCACGCCGCGCAGATCCAGGGCTTCTTCGACGGCCCTGTCGACCACCTCTTCGCCAAGCCCGTGCTGCTCGAGCACTTCGAGCAGGGACTCACGGGGGAGGACCGCGAGACCCTCACCGTCGTCTCTCCCGACATGGGCCGTGTGCGCGTGGCCGACACGTGGTCCGACAGCCTCGGCGCCCCGCTGGCGATCATCCACAAGCGTCGCGACCCGAAGGTCGCCAATCAGGTCTCTGTGCACGAGATCGTCGGTGACGTGAAGGGCCGCACCTGCCTGCTCGTCGACGACATGATCGACACCGGCGGCACGATTCAGAAGGCTGCGCAGGCGCTCAAGGCCTCCGGGGCCCGCAAGGTCATCGTCGCCGCGACCCACGCGATCTTCAGCGATCCCGCCACGGAACGACTCCAGGATGCCGCGATCGACGAGGTCGTCGTCACCGACACCGTTCCGCTGCCTGCCGAGCGTCGTTTCGATCGCCTGACGGTGCTGCCGATCGCACCACTGCTGGCCCGCGCCATCCACGAGGTGTTCGAGGACGGCTCGGTCACGAGCATGTTCGGCGGCGACGCGTAAACGCCCTCCCCCCTGTCGCGACGCAGCCGCCTCCCCGCCGGGAGGCGGCTGCGCCCGTTCTCCCACGGTCGCCAGGTGGCTGAGCTTGTCGAAGCCACCGGTCCCGGCTGCGCGAGGTGGCTGCGTCCGTTTTCCCGACGCTCGCGAGGTGGCTGAGCCTGTCGAAGCCACCGGTCCCTTCGGCAGGCTCAGGCGCCTCCGTCCGTTGTCAGCTCGAGGAGGCGCTGCGGGGCGCCGGTGCCTACGACAGGCGCTGAGACCTCCCGCGTCGCCTCCGCTCATAGCCGGCACAAAGGTATGAACCGGGGAGCCGTGAAGGTCGTGTCCCTACCGTGAGCATGCACGCGCCGCGAGGCACGACCGAAGGAGGACCCTCATGATCCGCACCACAGCCGTACCCCGTCCCGTCCGCGTCGGGACCGCCCTCCTGGGCGTCGCCGGCATCGTCACCCTGGCCGGGTGCGCGGGCGGCACGACCGACGCCGCCGCTCCCGCCGAGACCACTGCGGCCCCCGCCGCCTCGTCCACCCCCAGCGCGAGCGCGAGCTCCGCCACCGGCTCCGCGACCTCGGGCACCTACGCCGACGGCACCTACGAGGCCACGGGGCAGTACGCGACCCCCGAGAGCGTCGAGACGATCGACGTCACCCTCACGATCGCGGGCGACACCGTCACGGCCGTCGAGGTGACCGGCGACCCGCAGGCCGCGGAGTCCAAGCGGTACCAGAGCGAGTTCATCGGCGGCATCCAGGACGAGGTCGTCGGCAAGAAGCTCGACGAGATCTCAGTGAGCAAGGTCGCCGGATCCTCCCTCACCAGCGGCGGCTTCAACGCGGCCGTCGAGACCATCAAGACCGAGGCGAAGGCCTGACCGAGATGAGCACTCCGACCGCGACGGGCTCGACGTGGGCCTTCGACGCGATCGGCACGTCGTGGGCGATCGACTCGGCCGCACCCGTGCCGCCGGTCGCCCAGGATGCGGTGACCGCCGTCGTCGAGCGGTTCGACCGCGAGTGGTCGCGCTTCCGCGACGACTCGGTGGTGTCGGCCCTCGCGGACGGGCGTGCGGCATCCGTCGACCTTCCCGGTGACGCGGATGCCATGCTCTCGCTCTACGACGAGCTCGATCGGGCGACCGGGGGCGCCGTCAATCCGTTGATCGGCGACGCCCTCGCCCGGCTCGGCTACGACGCGCGCCTCTCCCTCGCGCCGCAGGGCGCGCCCGTCGCGGCACCCGACTGGCGCCGGGACCTGTCGTGGTCCGACGGGAGGCTGCGGCTCGCGCGTCCCGCCACGATCGACGTGGGGGCGCTCGGGAAGGGGCGTCTCGTGGATCTCGTCCTCGATGCCCTCGCCCCGCACATCGGCGGTGACCTGATCGTCGACGCCTCCGGAGACCTCGCCGCTCGCGGGGCCCCCGTGCGCGTCGGCCTCGAGCACCCGTACGACCCCACGCGGGTGATCGGCGTCGTCACGGTGGAGGATGCCGCCCTCTGTGCGTCGGCCATCAATCGCCGCGCGTGGGGCGACGGCCTCCATCACGTTCTCGACGCGCGCACCGGCGCTCCCGTCCGCGCGTATGCGGCGACGTGGGCGCTCGCCGACACCGCGATGCGCGCCGACGCCCTGGCGACGGGGCTGTTCTTCGACGGCGGGCCCGAGCTCGCGGCATCCTGGGATGCGCAGTGGGTGCGCATGCGCACCGACGGCCGGGTCGAGTGGTCGCCCGGTTTCTCCGGCGAGATCTTCGCCTGACCCTCTTCACCCCTCGGAAGGGACCCCTGTCATGAGCACCACGCTCACCGCCGGCTCCACCCGCGTGCGCGGTCTCATCGGCCGTGTCTCGATGTACCGCCTGGTCCTGTCGTCGCTCGGACTGCTCGCGATCTTCTCGCTCGTGCTGTCGTTCGCCGGTCTGGTCGTGCCGGAGCCGCTCGAGCTCGTCGTCAGCGCCGTCGTCCTGGTCGCGGCGTGCGCGGTGACCGATCTCGTCGCGCAGAGCGTGCTCCGGATGCCGCGCCGCCTGGAGTCCTCGCTCATCACTGCCGCGATCCTGCTGTTCGTGCTGCGCCCGAGCGTCGAACCGCTGGGCATCGCGGGTCTCGTACTGGCCGGGGTCGTGGCATCCGCGTCGAAGTACGTGCTGGCGTGGCGGGGGCGCCACATCTTCAACCCCGCGGCGACCGGTGCGACGGTTCTGACGATCGTGAGCATCTGGGCGCCCGATCTGGGGTCGTCGGCGTGGTGGGTGGGTTCGCCCTGGCTCGCGGCGCCGGTTCTGGTGCTGGGAGTGCTGTTGCTGCTGCGCACCGACAAGCTGCCCGTCGTCGCGACGTTCTGGGTCGTGGCGATGACGGTCGCGTTCGTCCGCACGACCGTTCAGTTCACCTCCGCGGGGTTCCCGGTCGACGTGCCGAGCGTGCTGGTGCAGGTGGCCTTCTCGTCGCCGTTCCTCTTCCTTGGGGCGTTCATGCTCTCGGAGCCGCTCACGCTGCCGCCGCGCCGCGCACAGCAGCTCCTCGTCGCCGTCGTCGTCGGTGTGCTGGCCGGGTGGCCGCTCGCGGTCGGGGGGATCACCCTCGGCCAGGAGCGGGCCCTGCTCGTGGGCAACCTCGTGGCGTTCCTGTTCTGCCTCCGTGCGGCCGTGCGGTTGCGCGTCGAGGAGCGGCGCGATCTGACCCCCACCGTGCGCGAGCTCACCTTCCGCGCGGCGCGTCCCTTCTCGTTCGCCCCGGGCCAGTACCTGGAACTCGACGTGCCGCACCGTCGGCCCGACCGCCGCGGTACGCGCCGTGAGTTCTCGATCGCTTCGGCACCCGAAGACCTGCCCGAGGTGCGCATCGCCTACAAGGACGGGTCGCAGTCGTCGTACAAGCGCGCCCTCGCCGCCGTCGCGCACGGCTCCACCCTCGCGGTCACGGGCGTGTGGGGCGATTTCGTCCTTCCGGCGCGTCCGACCGCCCCGGTGCTCATGGTCGCGGCCGGCATCGGGGTCACCCCCTTCGTCGCGCAGCTGCGCCACCTCGTCGCCACCGGCCAGGAGCGCGACGCGGTGCTGGTGTACGTGGTGTCGGAGGCGGCGGAGCTGGCCTTCCGTGACGACATCGTGGCCAGCGGCATCCCCGTCGTGGTGTTCTCGCGCGACGAACCGGGCGACCTCCCGGCGGGCTGGTCGTGGGCGGGGCCGGATCGCGTGGATGCCGGTGCGCTGCTGCGCGCGGTGCCCGACATCGCGCAGCGCGCGGCGTACGTCTCCGGTCCGCCGCGGCTGATCGCCGCCCTCGCGCCGGCGCTCGCGAAAGCGAAGTCGCTCACGACCGACGCCTTCGCGGGGTACTGAGCACCGGTTACAGTGAGCCGGTGCCCACACCGGACTTCGTTCTCGAGCTGCGTCGACACGTCGGTACGGTTCCGCTCCCCCTCGTGGGGGTGACCGCCGTCATCTGCCGCGGCGACGAGGTGTTGCTGGGGCGCCGCAGCGACAACGGCCGGCTGACTCCCCTCACGGGCATCGTCGACCCGGGGGAGGAGCCCGCCGACGCCGCGGCGCGCGAGGCACTGGAAGAGGCGGGTGTCGGGATCGGCGTCGACCGCCTCGCCTGGGTGCATCAGATCCCGCGCGTGACCTACGCCAACGGCGATCGTGCCGACTACCTTGATCTGGTCTTCGCGTGCCGGTGGCTGTCGGGGGAGCCGACGCCGGTCGACGGCGAGATGACCGACCTCGAGTGGTACGACGTCTCGCGCGTCGACGAGGTGCTCGACGCCGAGATGGCGGCGCGGGTGCGCGCTGCTCTCACGCCGGGTGCGACGCGGTTCGAGGGCGGCGGGCGGTGACGTCCCGCCTTCGCGTCGTCATCGGCGTCGTGCTCCTGGGCGCGCTGTCCCTGCCGGGGTGCACGGCGGCCGACGACGACGTGGCCGCCTACGTCGACCGCGCCGTCGCAGAGTTGCGCGACGGCATCCATGCCGACACCGCCGAATTCCAGGATGCCGTGACCGCGGCGGAGGGCGAGCTGAAAGCGCGGGAGACGATCAGCGACGCGCACGCCGGTCTCGGCGAACTGGTGGTGGCGGCGGGCGGCATCCATTCGTTCTTCCTCACCCCCGCGGAGGCTATCGCGGCGCGGTCGGTGGATCAGCCGGGCGCGACGTTCCCGGTGCCGTCGGTGTCGACGTTCGAGGGCATCTCGACCGTGTCGCTGCCGTCGTTCAACGGGCAGTCCGCGGAGGCCGAGGAGCGGTACCGATCCGCCGGGCTCACGGCGATGAAGCGGGCGGCGGACGCCACCACGTGCGGGTGGATCGTGGACCTGCGCACGAACGGTGGCGGGAACGCGTGGCCCATGCTCGCCGTGGCGGCCCCGCTGCTCGACGACGGCGACGTGGTCGGTCTGCGGTCGAGAGAGGGGGAGACGGCTTGGGCGCGGGTCGAGCACGGGGGTGTCGTGTCGACGCCGGGAGGAGTCGGCACCTCGACGCCGGCCGGCTTCACGATCGACGCCCCCGTCGCTCTGCTCACGTCGACGACCACCGCAAGCGCCGCCGAGATCGTGGCGATCGCCTTCGCGGGTCAGGCCGACACCGTGCGCGTCGGGGCTCCGACCGCCGGACTGACCACGGGGAACGAGATACGCGAGCTCAGCGACGGGGCCTGGCTTGTGCTGACCACCTCGTACGACGTCGACCGCACGGGCCGCGTGTACGACGGTTCCCTTGAGCCCGACGTCCTCGCCCCTCCGGGCAGTGTCCCGAGCGACCTCGAACGCGCGCGCGACGAGCTGCGCGCGCGCTGCTCCTGACGGCCCAGGCCGGCCGGCGCAGCGCGGCGCGGACCGCGTCGCCCCGCACCGTCTGCACGGACGGCCCGCCTCGCACCGGGTGGGCTCAGACCGTCCGGCTCACACCGGGTCGGCCGGTTTCGCGGGCAGACGCACCTCGAACGTCGTGTCGCCGGGAGCGCTGCGCACGGTGATGGTGCCGTTGTGGGCGTCCACGATCGCGCGCGCGATCGAGAGGCCGAGTCCCGTGCCGCCGGTCTTGCGGTCGCGCGAGCGATCGGCGCGGGCGAAGCGCTCGAACAGTTGCGAGGCGACGGAGGGGTCGATGCCGGGGCCGTCGTCGTGCACGCGCAGCACGGCCTCGGCGCCCTCGTGCGTGACCGACACGGTCACGGTGCTGCCGGCGGGCGTATGGGTGCGGGCGTTGGCGAGGAGATTCGCGATCACCTGGTGCAGCCGTGACGCGTCGCCGGCCAGCTCGACCGGCTCGTCGGGGACCTCGATGCTCCACGAGTGGTCGGGGCCGGCCGGGCGGGCGTCTCCGACCGCCTCGACCGCGAGCTGCGTGAGATCGACCGATCCGTATACGAGCTCCTGCCCCTCGTCGAGCCGCGCGAGCAGCAGCAGGTCCTCGACGAGGGTGGTCATGCGCAGCGACTGCGCCTGGATGCGCTCGAGCGACTGTTCGGTGGTCTCGACCGCGAGAGCGGTGCGCTGGCGGCTCTCGTCATCCTGGGCCTGCCGCATGGCGCGCAGCGACAGTTCCGAGAATCCTCGGATGGATGCCAAGGGGGTGCGCAACTCGTGACTGGCGTCGGCGACGAACCGTCGCATGAGTTCCTCGTTGCGCTGGCGGGCCGACAGCGAGGCGTCGACGCGGTCGAGCAGGGTGTTCAACGCCAGGCCGACCTGTCCGATCTCGGTGTGGTCGTCGACCTGGTCGGCGGGGACACGCTCGGTGATCGACACATCGCCCTGGTCCATGCGCAGCGAGGCCACCCGGGTGGCGGTCTCGGCGACCGAACGGAGGGGACGCAGACCGAGGCGGATCACGATCGCGATGATCGCGCCCAGCAGCAGCAGACCGCCGGTGGTGACGAGGGCGACGGTGGTGAGGATCGCTCCGATCGTGCTCGTGACGCTCGAGAGGGGCAGACCGACGAGGAAGAGGCTGTCGCTGCCGGGGGACTGGAAGGTGCGGACCAGATATTCGCCCAGGTTGGGGAGTTCGACGGTCTGCGCATTCGAGTCCGCCGCCGCCTGCAGGCTGTCGGCGATGCGGCTGAGGTCGTCCGTCGACAGGGCGCGGGCGCCCTCGTCGCCTACCACGGCGCCGGTGATGCCCGTACCGCGGGAGTTCATGACGAGCAGCGTGCCCGGATCGAAGAACCCGGATGCCAGCACTTCCTCCGCCGAGCTCTGGAACGCCGCGCGCGGCTGGATCGAGGCCGCGGCCTCGTCGACCTGTGCCCCCAGGTTGACGTAGAGGACGCCGCTGAGGATCGCGCTGGTGGAGATGCCGATCATCACGAGGATGAACGCGACCATGCCGATGACCGCCGTCATGAGGCGCGCCTGAAGCGTCCAGGGTCGCCGCCGCAGCCGCTGGAACCGGGTCTCGGTCGCGGGTGCGCGTGGGGGGACCGGGGGAGCCGGCCGCGGAGGCGGGGTCACTGGGGGGCTTTGATCATGTAGCCGACGCCGCGGACGGTGTGGATGAGCGGCTCGTTGCCGGCGTCGATCTTCTTGCGCAGGTACGAGATGTACAGCTCGACGACGCTCGAGCGACCACCGAAGTCGTAATTCCAGACGCGGTCGAGGATCTGCGCCTTCGAGACCACGCGGCGCTGGTTGCGCATCAGGAAGCGCAGCAGCTCGAACTCGGTGGCGGTGAGCTCGATCTCCTTGTCGCCGCGCACGACCTCGTGGCTGTCCTCGTTGAGCGACAGGTCACCGACCCGCAGGATGGGCTCGGAGTCGCGCGTCAGCGCGGTCCCGGCACGCCGCATCAGGCCGCGCAGGCGCGCCACCACTTCCTCGAGGCTGAAGGGCTTGGTGACGTAGTCGTCTCCGCCGGCGGTGAGACCGGCGACGCGGTCGGCGACGGCGTCCTTCGCGGTGAGGAACAGCACGGGGACGTCGTTGCCCGAGTGACGCAGGCGCTGCAGCACGGCCATGCCGTCGAGGTCGGGCATCATGATGTCGAGCACCATAGCGTCCGGTTCGAAGTCACGGGCGGCGGAGAGCGCATCGAATCCGGAGCCGGCGGTCTTGACCTCCCAGCCCTCCATGCGCAGAGCCATCGAGAGGAGGTCGGTGAGCATCTGCTCATCGTCGACGACGAGCACGCGCAGCGCGCTCCCGTCGGGGCGGGTGAAGGCGGGGGCGGCGGCGGTCGCGGTCATGGAACTCATTGTGCGCCCCTATCTATGAGCTTTCTATGGCGCGGCTTATGGGATTCCTGAGAGCGGACGATCCGGCGGCTGAGGACGATCGCGACCCCCACGCCGACGGCCGCCCCGAGCGTGTTCGCGACGACGTCTCGCGGGTCGGCGACCCGGGTCGGCAGGAACGCCAGCTGAGCGATCTCGATCGCGGCGCTCAGCACCAGGCCGAGGAGGATCCCCTGCCACCACCGTCGACGCCACGCGACGACGAGCACGCCCAGGGGGACGAACAGCAGCACGTTCGCGCTGAACTCCACCAGGTCGAGGGTGATCCACGCCGTGCCGGGCCACGACGCCAGCGCGCGGAACACCCGGTGCAGGATGCCGCCCACCCGGTCGTCGTAGATCGAGGGGCGCAGCGTCATCCACCACACCGCTGCGGCGTAGACGCACGAGGCGGCGACGAGCAGTGCCCGTCGCCGCCTCGCCCGACCGATGGTCAGTGGGTGTCTTCCGCCTCGATCTCGGTGCGGTCGCCCGACCAGAGGGTGTGGAAGGTGCCCTCCTTGTCGATGCGGCGGTAGGTGTGCGCCCCGAAGAAGTCGCGCTGACCCTGGATGAGCGCGGCGGGCAGACGCTCGGCGCGCAGGCCGTCGTAGTACGCCAGCGACGAGCTGAAGGCGGGGGCCGGGGTGCCGCTCGCCGCCGACAGCGAGACGATGTGGCGCCAGGCGTCCTGGGCGCGACCGAGCGCCTCGACGAAGTACGGGGCGGTCAGCAGTACGGGGAGAGTGGCCTCGGCGTCGTACGCCTCGGCGATGCGGTTGAGGAACTGCGCGCGGATGATGCAGCCGCCGCGCCAGATCTTCGACACCGCGCCCAGGTCGATGTTCCAGTCGTACTGCGCGGCGCCGGCGCGGATCTCGTCGAAGCCCTGCGAGTAGGCCACGATCTTCGAGGCGTACAACGCGAGGCGAACCTGCTCGATGAACGCGTCGGCATCCTCACCCGACAGCACGTCGGTGCCGGAGGGGCCGGGGAGCTGGCGTGAGACCTCGCGCTGCTCGGGGTGGCTCGACAGCGAGCGGGCGAAGGTCGCCTCGGCGATGCCCGAGACCGGCACGCCCAGGTCGAGAGCCGTCTGAACGGTCCACGCGCCGGTGCCCTTGGCCCCGGCCTGGTCGAGGATGACGTCGACGAGCGGCTTGCCGGTGTCGGCGTCGGTCTGGCGCAGCACCTCGGCGGTGATCTCGATGAGGTAGGACTCCAGCTCGCCGCGGTTCCACTCGGCGAAGACGTCGGCGATCTCGTCCGGCGACTTGCCCGTGGCGCGGCGTATGAGGTCGTAGGCCTCGGCGATGAGCTGCATGTCGGCGTACTCGATGCCGTTGTGCACCATCTTGACGAAGTGGCCCGCGCCGTCGTGGCCGACGTGCGTGACGCACGGCTCGCCCTCGGCGACCGCGGCGATGGACTTCAGGATGGGGCCGAGCGTGGCCCAGGCCTCGTCGGAGCCGCCCGGCATGATCGAGGGGCCGCGCAGCGCGCCCTCTTCGCCGCCCGAGACGCCCATGCCGACGAAGTTGATGCCGGTCTCGCGCACGGCCTTCTCGCGGCGGATGGTGTCGGTGAACAGGGCGTTGCCGCCGTCGACGATGATGTCGCCGGGCTCGAACACCTTCACCAGCTCGTCGATGACGAAGTCGGTGGGGCGGCCGGCCTTGACCATGATGATCGCGGTGCGGGGCTTCGACAGCGACGCGGCGAAGTCCTCGTACGAGAATGAGGCGACGAAGTTCGCTTCGGGGTGCTGCTCGAGCACGTGCTCGGTCTTGTCCTGGCTGCGGTTGAAGATCGCGACCGTGTTGCCCTCGCGGCTGGCGAGGTTGCGTGCGAGGTTCGAGCCCATCACGGCCAGACCCACGACGCCGATGTTGGCGCGGCCGTCGCCTTCGCCCTCGGGGCGCGAGTCGGCCTCGGCGGTGGGGCGGTCCACCTCTTCGATACCGGGTGCACCCTCGTGCACCTGCGCGGCCTCGTGAGGGGCCTGATCCTGGTCGGTCGAGGGTCCGGTCGGGGAGGGGGTCGACGTCATTCGTTGCTCCGTAAATCGGCTGCGAGAAGGGGTTTCGGGCGCACGTGGGGTTGCCGATGCCACTTTATCGGCTCGACTCCCGCGTGTTTCAGGCGGGGGAGAGGCTGAGGCGGTCGACGACCTCCTGCACCTGTTCGCCGGGGGTCAGGTCGAGATCGATGCGGATCGCCCGCTCGTCGGCATCCGGCATCTCCAGCGTCTCGAACTGCGAGGTCAGCAGCGACGGCGGCATGTAATGCCCCTGGCGGCGCAGCAGACGCTCGAGCACGAGCTTGGGGTCTCCCATGAGGAGCACGAAGGTCACGTCGTCGCGGCGCAGCACGTCGCGGTAGCTGCGCTTGAGGGCCGAGCACGTGATGACGCCGGGCCGCCCGGCGGAGATCTGACCGTCGATCCATCCCGCGACCCGGTCGAGCCAGGGCCAGCGATCGTCGTCGTTCAGGGCGTGGCCGGAGGCCATCTTGGCGACGTTCTCGGCGGGGTGGAGATCGTCTCCCTCCTGGAAGTCCCAGCCGAGGCGGCCGGCGAGCATGCCCGCGACGGTGGACTTGCCGGTGCCGGCGGGGCCCATGAACACGAGGACGGGGGCGGCGGATGCCATGATCGGTTTCCTCTCGGGTCAGACGAACGCGCTGATGACCAGGACGCCGGCGAGACCGGTGACGGAGATCACGCACTCCAGCACTGTCCATGTTTTCAGCGTCTGCGGGATGTTCAGGCCGAAGTACTCCTTGATGAGCCAGAAGCCCGCGTCGTTCACGTGGCTGAGGAAGACCGATCCCGCACCGATCGCGAGGACCAGCAACGCCGTCATGGGCGCATCGAGGGTCTCGGTGAGCGGCTGCAGGATCCCGGCGGCGGTGATGGTGGCGACCGTCGCGGAGCCGGTGGCGACGCGGATGACGACGGCGACGAGCCACGCCAGCAACAGGACGGAGACGCTGGAGCCGGCGACGAGGTCGGCGATCACCTTGCCGATGCCGGTGTCGACGAGCACCTGCTTGAAGCCGCCGCCCGCGCCGACGATGAGCAGGATGCCGGCGATCGGACCGAGCGAGGAGCCGACCACGCTCGTGAGCTTGGCGCGGTCGAAGCCCGCCCCGCGGCCGAGGACGACGAAGCCCACGAGCACCGCGAGCAGGAGGGCGATGATCGGCAGGCCGAGGAAGTCGATGACGACCTTCCACGCGTCGGTGGACCCCGGGGCGGCGATGTCGGCGACAGCTTTGAGCAGCATGAGGAACACCGGCAGCAGGATGCTCGCGAGGGTGGCCGCGAACGAGGGGCGTCGCACGGGCTCGTCGCCCTTCTCCTCGGCGGAGAGGAACAGCTCGGGAACCGGCACCGGAGCCCACCGGGCGGCGATCGGGGCGAAGAGGGGTCCGGCGATGATCACGGCCGGGATGGCCACGATGACGCCGAAGAAGAGGGTGAGCCCGAGGTTCGCGCCGAGGGCGTCGATGGCCGCGAGGGGTCCGGGGTGCGGGGGCACGAGGCCGTGCATCGCGGAGAGGCCTGCGAGGGTGGGGATCGCGATCTTCATCAGCGAGACCCCGGAGCGGCGGGCGACGAGGATGATGACGGGCACGAGGAGGACGAGTCCCACCTCGAAGAACATGGGCAGGCCGATGATCGCGCCGATGAGTCCCATCACCCAGGGCAGCGTGCGCGGGGTGGCGCGCGCGACGAGCGTGTCGACGATGCGGTCGGCTCCGCCCGAGTCGGCGAGCAGTTTTCCGTAGATGGCGCCGAGGGCGACGAGGATGCCGACGCCGCCCATGGTGGAGCCGAAACCGCCGGTGAAACTCGTCACCGTCGTCGGGATCGCCATGCCGGCGACGACACCGGTGGTGAGAGCGCCGATGGTGAGCGCGAGGAACGGGTGGAGTTTGCCCCACGTGATGAGGACCACGATGAGGGCGACGCCGACGAGGGCGGCGGTGATCAGCTGTCCTGCGGGTGCGGCGGTTGCCGGTTCGGCGGCGGCGAGCACGAGAGGTGCGGGGAGGGAGGTGAGGGCGAGAGCCATGAGCGTCCTTGTTCCGGCGGGTGGCGACAGTGCCAGTTCTATTTGTCGTACATAAAACCACAGGATGCGCAATAGTGCACGACTTTTGGTGCATCGTGGCGTCTCGTGTCTGGCATCATCGAGGCATGACGACGGATCGCGCGGACGCGGCCTCTCTGCACGACGCCCTGGTCGAGCGGCTCGGCTCGGCCATCGTGCGCGGCGACCTCGCCGCCGGCTCGCGGCTCGTCACCGCCGAGCTGTCGACCGGATCCTCGCGCGGCGCGGGTCGTGAGGCCGTGCGCGTCCTGCAGTCGCTCGGTCTCGTCCGCGTGCGCCGCAAGACGGGCGTCGAGGTGCTCCCCTCGAGCGAGTGGAACGTCTACGCGCCCGAGATCATCGCGTGGCGTCTTGCCGGCCCCGGTCGCGCCGCCCAACTGCGCGAGCTCGGCGACCTGCGGGGGGCGATCGAACCTCTCGCCGCTCGGGCGGCGGCTGCGTGCGCCACCGACGATCAACGGCGCGACCTCGTCGCCGCGGTCATGGAGATGGCCCGCACAGAGCGCGATGCCGACGGTGCCGACTACCTCGCGGCCGACGTCCGTTTCCACCGGACCCTTCTCGCGGCATCCGGGAACGCGATGTTCGCCGCCCTCGGCTCCGTGGTGGAGTCGGTGCTCGTCGGGCGCACGCTGCACGATCTCATGCCGCACGACGCGAACCCCCACGCCGTGAGGTGGCACCAGGACGTCGCTTTCGCCGTCACCGCGGGTCGGGCGGACGACGCCGCGCACGCCATGAGCCTCATCGTGCGCGAGGCGGGCGAGGCGATGGCCTCCGCGACGGGATCCTGACCCGGCCCTCGGCTCCGTGCCACTGTGGTCGACGGTGTGATGGGGCGGAGTCGACGCGTCTGGTCCTCGGGCGTCGTCAGTCCTCGCTGCGCTCGGCCGTGAAGCGGCGGGTGACGGCGATGTCGCGTTCGCCGAGGCCGCGGTCGACGATCTCGTCGAACGCCGAACGCAGGGCGGGAAGCAGCGCCGGCCGCGTCTCGGTCGCGGCGGCGATGTCGGCCGCGAAGCGCAGGTCCTTCACCATGTAGCCGGCGACGCCGCTCGGGGAGTCGTCGCCGGTCACGAGCTTCTCGCGGCGGCTCTTCAGCAGGTTCGATCCCGCGTACCCGCCGCCGAGCAGCTCCCACAGCGTCGCGGGGTCCACGTCGGACCGGGCGGCGAGCTCGGTCGCCTCGCCGAGCGCGAGGATGGTCGCTGCGACGACCATCTGGTTGCACGCCTTCGCGACCTCTCCCGCGCCGAGCGGGCCGAGGCGCACCGGGGTGCCGCAGGGAGCGAGGAGGGCCGCGGCGAGGTCGGTGTCGGCCGGGGAGCCGCCGAGCATGATCGAGAGTGTTCCCGCCTTCGCGCCGTCCTCCCCGCCCGAGACGGGGCAGTCCACGACCCGGATGCCGTCGGGCAGGCGTTCCGCCAGCTCTCGAACGCCGACGGGGGAGGACGTCGACCCGATCAGGAGCAGGAACGGCCGTCCGTCGACGCCCGCGAGCAGGCCGTCCGGCCCGTCGAGGTGCTCCTCGAGCTGCGGAAGGTCGGGGAGCATCACCAGGATCGCGTCCGTCGCGGCGGCGAGCTCTCGCGCCGTGGGTGCCCACCGGGCTCCCGCTTCGGTCAGGGCGGGGCGTTCGCGGCGGGCGTGCACGGTGAGGGTCCCGCGTGCGGTCAGCAGATGGTGAGCCATCGGCTCGCCCATCGCGCCGAGCCCCCAGACGCCGAGGCGCAGCTCGGCAGCGGGCGGGAACGGGCCGGTCTCTTCGTCGAGGGTGGTCATGTCGGCATCCTATCGACTGGACAATGGGTTGAACAGGGTTCAGTATGGTGAACGACGATTCGGTGAGCCGCGACGGGTCCCAGCCCCGCGGCGGGAGGAGACGACGACGATGTCGACACGCAAGAGCCTACGCGCGGTGGTGGCGGTGCCCCTGAAAGAGGAGCTCTGTCAGCTGATCGAGCGGCTCGAGCCGCGGATCGAGCTCGTGCGCGATGCCTCCCTCACGCGTCCGATGCGTGGGCCCGCCGACTGGTCGGGGGATCCCGACCATGAGCGCTCCGCTGATGAGCAGCGTGCGTTCGACGCGATGGTCGATTCGGCCGAGGCGCTCTTCGGCATCCCCGATGTCGACCCCGCGGCCCTCGCCCGCACGGTCGCGGCGAACCCCGATCTGACGTGGGTGATGACGACCGCCGCGGGGGGAGGGGGCCAGGTCAAGGCCGCCGATCTCGACCGGGCGGCGCTCGACCGCATCGTCTTCACCACGAGCGCGGGAGTCCATGGGGGACCGCTCGCTGAGTTCGCGGTGTTCGGCGTCCTCGCCGGCGCGAAAGACCTGCCGCGTCTCGCGGAGCAGCAGGCGAAGCATCTCTGGACCGACCGCTGGGAGATGCGCCAGGTCGACGAGATGACGGTGCTCGTCGTCGGGCTCGGCGGAATCGGCGCCGAGTGCGCGCGCCGTTTCCACGCGCTCGGCGCGGAGGTCTGGGGGACCACGCGCTCGGGAACCCCCGTCGAGGGGGTCGACCGCCTCGTCCCGCTCGACGAGCTGTCGACCGCGGTGGCGGAGGTGGATGCCATCGTCGTCACTCTCCCGGGGACGGATCAGACCCACCACCTGCTCGGTGCCGACGTTCTCGCCGCGGTCAAGCCGGGGGTCATCCTCGCGAGCGTCGGGCGCGGAACCGTGATCGACGAAGAGGCGCTCCTCGGTGCCCTGGACGATGGTCGCGTCTCGTTCGCGGCCCTCGACGTGTTCGAGGTGGAGCCGCTCCCGAGCGATTCGCCGCTCTGGCGGCATCCGCGTGTCCTCGTGAGCCCGCATACCGCGGCGCTGAACGGCAAAGAAGAGGAGCGCATCGCGCGGCGCTTCGCCGAGAACGCCAGGCGTCTGCTCGACGGCGAGCTGATGCGCGCGGTTGTCGATACGGTCGAGTTCTACTGACGCGTCGCGCCCTCGCGACGCCGGCACGACGGGAGGTCGCCGTGAGCGATGACGAAGCGAGCGCGATCGCGCGCGACCCGGCGCCCGCTGTCGGGCGCAGCATCCGCCTCCTCGGCCTGTTGGCCGAGGCGGGACGCGCCCTGACGCTCACCGAGCTGGCTGCCGGTCTCGGACTGGCCAAGTCATCGACCGCGAACCTCTGCCTGTCGCTCGAGGCGGGCCGCATGATCGAGCGCGTGCCGCTCGGGTACCGTCTCGGCATCCGCACGGCCGAGCTCGGGGGCGCCTTCGCCGCGCAGTTCAACCAGGTGCGCGAGTTCTACGCCGTCTGCGAGACCTCGCCGGCGCTGGCCTCCGAGCTCGTGCAGGTCGCCGTGCTCGACGACACCGACGCTCTGTACCTCGCGCGCTACGAGGGGTCCCGGTCGGTGCGCCTGGGCACGCCGCTGGGCTCGCGCCTGCCCGCCGCCCTGTCGGCGACCGGACGCGCGCTGCTGATGACGCGCAGCGACGACGACGTCCGGGCTCTGCTCACGCGCGGTCCGCTGCCGCGCCTCACCGAGCACAGCACGATCGACGTCGACACCGTGATCGCGAAGCTCGCCGCCGCGCGCGAGCGCGGGTGGTCGGTCGACGAAGAGGAGTCGTTCCGCGGGATCGTGGGCGTCGCCGTTCCGCTCGAGGGCTGGGCGCCGGGGGATCCGCAGCTCGCCCTGGGCGTCGGCATCCCGGTGGCGGATGCCACGCCCGACCGCGTCGCCCGCGTCGGCGCCGCGCTGCGCGAGGCCGCCCGGGCCCTCACGAACCCGTTCAGCGCGTCCCGCTCCCGCTGAGACCTGCGCTCCACCGTCCCGAGAGGGGCGGTGTTCTGTGTTGCCCACCGGGGCTGGGTGTCGAGATTCGTTCAACATATTGAACTGTGTCCACAGGGTTGGTACAGTCGGCCGAGTCGCAAGACCCCAGCCGATCGAAGGAGATGGCCGTGACCACTGCATCCACACCGACAGCGCAGCCGCAGGATGACCCCGAATACGCCGCGAATCTTCGCCGCGCCACCCTCGCCTCGAGCATCGGCAGCGCGCTGGAGTACTTCGACTTCGCGCTGTACGGCCTCTCGACCGCGCTGATCTTCAACGTCCTGTTCTTCTCGCAGGACAACCCGGCCCTCGCCACGGTCGCGGCCTTCGCGACCTACGGCGTCGGCTTCCTCGCGCGGCCCTTCGGCGGACTGTTCTTCGGCGTCCTCGGCGACAAGCTCGGCCGCAAGTGGGTCCTCGTCATCACGATCCTGCTGATGGGCGGGGCGTCCACGGCCATCGGCCTGCTCCCCACGTACGAGGCGGTCGGCATCCTCGCCCCGATCCTGCTCGTGGTCATGCGCCTGCTGCAGGGCTTCGGCGCCGGTGCCGAGCAGGCCGGCGCGACGGTGCTCATGGCCGAGTACGCCCCCGTGAAGCGCCGCGGCTTCTTCTCGGCCCTGCCCTTCATCGGCATCCAGGCCGGCACGCTGCTCGCTGCCGTGGTCTTCAGCCTCATCTCGCTCCTGCCCGAAGAGCAGCTGCTCAGCTGGGGCTGGCGCGTGCCGTTCCTCGCGTCGTTCCTGCTGATCCTGCTCGCGCTGTTCATCCGCATGCGCCTGCGCGAGACCCCCACCTTCATCGAGCTCGAGAAGAGCGAGCAGATCGCCGACCGCCCGATCCGCGACATCTTCACGCGGGGCCTTCCCGGCATCATCGTCGGCATCGGACTGCGCATGGCCGAGAACGGCGGGTCGTACATGTTCAACACCCTCGCGCTGACGTTCTTCGTCGCCTCCGTCGGCGGTCAGGCCGACCGCAGCCTGCTCACGTGGGGCGTCACGCTCGGCTCGCTCATCGGCATCTTCTCGGTGCCGCTGACCGGTGCCCTCTCCGACCGCATGGGTCGTCGCACCGTCTACCGCGCGGGCGCGCTCTTCATGCTCGTCTTCACGTTCCCGGCCTGGTGGCTCATCTCGCTCGGCAGCTACCCGATCACCATCGCGGTGATCGCGATCGGCATCGGCGTCGCCGTCAACTCGATGCTCGGACCCCAGTGCGCCATGCTCCCCGAGCTCTTCGGCAACCGTCACCGCTACCTGGGAGTGGCGATGGCGCGCGAGATCTCGGCGGTCCTCGCCGGTGGCCTCGCGGGCGTCCTGGGGGCGTACATCATCGCGGTGAGCGGGGCGAACTGGCTGCTGCTGGCGATCTACATGGGAACCCTCGCGCTCATCACGACCGCGTCGACATTCCTCGTCCCCGAGACGCTCCGCCGCGACCTCACGCGCACCGACGACGCGATCAAGGTGTCGCGCGAAGAGGCCGGCGAGGGCGTGGATGCCACGACCGTGACCGTGCGGACCATCCGATGACCGGCGCGTTCGACCTCACCGGCAGACTCGCCCTCGTCACCGGCTCCAGCCGCGGGATCGGCCGTACCCTCGCGCGCGGTCTCGCCGAGGCGGGTGCCACAGTGATCGTGCACGGGCGGGATGCCGCCACGGCCGGCCGTACCGCCAAAGAGATCGCCGCGGCGACCGGGGCCGCCGCCCACGTCGCGACCTTCGACGTCGGCGACTCCGCCGCCGTCGACGCGGGGATCGCGGGCATCGAGGACGCCCACGGCACCCCGGACATCGTCGTGAACAACGCGGGTGTCCAGCGCCGCGCACCCATCGCGGAGTTCGCCGACACCGACTGGGACGACCTCGTGCGCACCAACCTCTCGAGCGCGTTCTATGTCTCGCGTCGGGTGGCGCGCGGCATGATCGCGCGCGGCTCGGGCAAGCTCGTGCAGATCGGCAGCGTGCAGTCGCAGCTCGCCCGTCCCTCGATCGCCGCCTACGGCGCGACGAAGGGAGCCATCGCGATGCTGACGAAGGGCCTATGCGCCGACCTCGCGCCGCACGGCATCCAGGCGAACGCGATCGCGCCGGGGTACTTCGCGACCGAGCTGACGCAGGCTCTCGTCGACGACGAGGCGTTCTCGACGTGGGTGCGCACGCGCACCCCGGCGGGACGATGGGGGGACACCAGTGATCTGGTGGGGACGCTGGTGTTCCTCTCCAGCTCCGCGAGCGACTTCGTCCACGGTCAGACGATCTTCGTCGACGGCGGAATGACGGCGGTGGTCTGATGCGCATCGCCCGTGCCACCACGCCCGACGGCATCGTCACCGTCCGGATCGACGACGACGGACGACTCATCCCGATCGAAGACCCGTACGCCGCCTTCGCGGAGGGGAACGAGCCTCGGGATGCCGCCGACCGGGTCGCCGGAGACCTTGCGGCGCCGTGCGAGCCAATGCTCGTCGTCGGCATCGCGCAGAACGGCCCCGCTCACGGGTCGCCGGTGCAGGCGTGGCTCAAGAGCCCGCGGACGGTGATCGCGTCCGGCGTCGCCGTGCGACTGCGCCGAGATGCCGGACAGACGGTCGCCGAGGCGGAGGTGGCGGTCGTGATCGGTCGTGACACGACAGGTCTGACCGCCGAGAACGCGCACGAGTACGTCCTCGGCATCACCGCTGTCAACGACCTGTCCAGCCCCGACCGATCGGCGGTCGATCCGCGCAACTTCGAGTCGAAGTCGGGGGAGGGGTACACCCCGCTCGGGCCGTGGATCGACACGGAGCTGTCCCTCGACGACGATGCGGCCCTCGCCCTGCACGTCGACGGTGTCGCGCGGGCCGAGACGTCGGCCGGCGCCCTGCCCATCACCCCGCGCGCGTGCCTGGCGTACGTGGCGAGCTGGACGCGGCTCGGACCCGGCGACGTCGTCATGATGGGAGCCCCGCTCTCGCAGGCCCCGATCCGCGCGGGCGAGACGGTCGAGGTCGTCGTCGGCGATCTGCGTCTGTCGACCCCCACCCTCTGAGGAGTGAGATGACCAACCGTGCCGTGGTGGCGCACGCCGCCGGAGACCTCCGCATCGACGACCTCGACGAGCCGATCCCGGATGCCGATGAGGCCGTGATCGCCGTCGCCTACGGCGGGGTCTGCGGCTCCGACCTGCACTACTGGCGCCACGGCGCAGCCGGTGCCTCGATCCTGCGCGAGCCCCTTGTGCTCGGGCATGAGCTCTCCGGGACCGTCGTGCGCGCGGCGGTGGACGGGAGCGGCCCCGCGATCGGTACCGCCGTGGCTGTCCACCCCCTGATCCCGCGCGGCGACGGGGGGACCCCGTGGCCCGAAGACAGGCCGAATCTCGCGCCCGCGTCGACCTACCTGGGCTCCGCGATGCACCTCCCGCACACGCAGGGCGGTTTCGCCGAACGGGTCGCTCTGCCCACGCGCATGCTCCACACCCTCCCGTCAGGACTCGACCTGCGCACGGCCGTCCTCGCGGAGCCCGCCGCGGTCGCTTGGCACGCGGTGGCGCAGGCGGGAAGCGTCGCCGGCCGTCGCGTCGCGGTCATCGGGTCGGGACCCATCGGTCTGCTCGCCGTCGCGGTCGCGCTCCATCACGGGGCCGCCGAGGTGATCGCCACCGACCTCCACGCTCTCCCCCTTTCGCTCGCGCGGTCCCGGGGTGCGCGGGTGCTCGACGCCCGCGACGAAAAGGGTCTCGCCGCGTTGCACGCCGACGTGGTGGTCGAGTCCAGCGGAACAGTGCCCGGCCTGGCATCCGCAATCGCCGCCGCCCGTCGTGGCGGCACCGTGATCCTGCTCGGTCTGCAGGCGAGCGGGTCGGTGCCGGCTCCGGTGGCCACCGCCATCACGAGGGAGCTGACGCTCAAAGGGTCGTTCCGCTTCGGCGACGAGTTCGCCGACGTCCTCCGCGCGCTCGCGGACGGATCGCTCGACGTCGACGGCATCGTCACGCACGTCGTGCCGGCGGCGGAATCGCTGTCGGCCTTTCAGACGGCGGGGGATCCCTCGGTGTCGTCGAAGGTCGTGCTGGAGTTCGCGGGAGGCTGAGGACGCCCTCGCGTGAGCGGGTCGCAGGGAAGTGCGCGCGCCTCGCCGGCGTCAGTGCTTCTTGTACGAGGCGTTGCGGCCGAGCGAGAAGAGCGCGCCGATGGCGGCGACGCCGCCGATCGCGGCCAGGCCGCCGACGACCCAGATCACGACGTGAGAGAAGAAGCCGCTGTCCATGATGATCCTCCGGGTCGGTGTGGCCCCTCGATCCTACCGTCGCCGTCGCGTGCTCCCGTCCGCCCCCGCACCTCGGGGGTCGAGAGCGCGGGCCGTCGCTGGTAGACTTCCGGGGTACTTCGGCGAGGGATGCCATCGCCGTGCGCCCGCAGGGAGCACCCGGCATCCGTGATCGACGCGGTGATGCAGGCTCCCGGCTTTCCTCACGCGCTCGCGTTCGAGTCGAATCCAGACCACACAGGTGCGGACACCGTCCGCTCACAAGCTGCGGGACACGAGCCCGCGAGGAGAACAACATGTCGGAAGACAACAAGGTCGTCGCGGAGCTCCGCGAGAACTTCGGCAAGGGCTTCGCCCGTCGCCTCCGCGCCGCGGGCAAGATCCCGGCCGTCATCTACGGTCACGGCACCGAGCCCCAGCACGTCGCGCTGCCCGGTCACCAGACCGCGCTGCTCATCCGTCGCGCCAATGCACTGCTCGACCTCGACATCGCGGGCCAGAGCCAGCTCGTCCTGGTCAAGGACGTGCAGAAGGACCCCGTGCGTCAGATCATCGAGCACATCGACCTCATCGTCGTGAAGAAGGGCGAGAAGGTCCAGGTCGACGTGCCCGTCGTCGTCACCGGTGAGCCCTTCCCCGGCACCATCGCGATGCTCGACGCCGCCTCGGTGTCGCTCGAGGTCGAGGCGACTCACATCCCGCAGAACATCGAGGTCGACGTCGAGGGCGCCGAGGACGGCACGCAGATCACCGCCGCCGACCTGACGCTCCCCGCCGGCGCCTCGCTGGTCACCGAGCCCGAGACCCTCGTCGTGGGCGTCTCGGTCCCGCTCGACACCATCGCCGCCGACGAGGAGATCGCCGAGGCCGACGCCGAGGTCGCCGAGGAGCAGTCGGAGGAGGCCGAGACGGCCGCCGAAGAGGGCGACGAGAACTGATCCTGCGCGGGTCCTCCGAGACCCGCACACGACGAGGGGACGCGGTTTCGCGTCCCCTCGGTCGTTCCCACGGGGTCCGCGCGCGGATCCGGAAGGATGGATGCCATGGCGGACACCTGGCTCATCATCGGTCTCGGCAATCCCGGACCGCGATACGAGGCCACGCGCCACAACATCGGCCAGATGGTCGTCGACGAGCTCGCCGCCCGCCGGCGTGAGGCGTTCCGTGCGCACAAGGCGAACGCGCGCGTGGCCGAGACCTGGGTGCGCCCCGGCGCGGCGAAGCTCATCCTCGCCAAGCCGAACAGCTTCATGAACGTCTCGGGCGGCCCCGCTGCGGGTCTCGCGCGTTTCTACGGCATCGACCCCGATCGCGTCGTCGTCGTCCACGACGAGCTCGACATCCCCTTCGACACGCTCAAGCTCAAGACCGGCGGCGGTCACGGCGGGCACAACGGCGTCCGCGACGTCGCGAAGGCGCTCGGCACGGCGGACTTCCCGCGTGTGCGGGTGGGCATCGGCCGACCGGCGGGTCGCCAGGATCCCGCCGACTGGGTGCTCGACCCCTTCGGCGCCACCGAGCGCACGACGCTGCCGATCCTCGTCTCGGATGCCGCGGATGCCGTGGAGCTCCTAGTCGACGAGGGACTGCTCGCCGCGCAGCAGCGATTCCACGCCCCGCGCGCCTGAGCGGCGCTGAGTCGACGCCTCGTACGCACGACGGCCCCGATCCGTGAGGACCGGGGCCGTCGTGGCGTCGAGGGGGTCACATGCCGGAGCCGACGCCGATCCCGATGCCCGTCACGAACGCGACGATGACGGCGATGCCGCCGAGGACCGAGATGGCGACGGCGGCGAAGCCCCATCCGCGCCCGCGGTTCTTGACCGCGGCGACGATGCCCTGGATGAAACCCCAGAGCGCGAAGATCCCGTAGACGGCGAACGCGGCGATGCCGAGCACACTGGCGGCGATGGCCTTCTGCGACGCGTCCGGCGGGAAGGTCGTCGGGTCGTTCTGCCCGTCCAGCCCGGCGTACTGCTGCAACCCGCCGGCCTGCACGCCGGCGATGACGGCGAGGATGATGCCCACGACGACGCCCGCGGCCGCGGCGAGGAACGCGATCAGCCCGAGGGTCGTCGATCGCCGACCGCCGTCGTACACCGGCGCCGAGGGCGCCCGGCCGGCGTCGGGGTAGGCGTTCGCGCGATCGTAGGGCGGGGGAGTGGTGCTGCTCACGGGATCCTCCTCGGATGGGTCGACGGGCCGTTGCCCGGACCCCAGCCTAGAAAATTCGCCGTCGCCGCTCACCGGGTGGACGGCGGGCGCGCCGACCGGTAGCGGGGTCAGACCGCGACGCCGGTTCCACCCGGCAGGGTCGCGATTCCGCCGACGAGCGCGAGGGCGACGAAGATCCCGTAGAGCACAGGTCCGAGCACGCCGATCACGATCGCCGCGATGCCCGCCCCGCGTGCGGAGCCGCGCACCGTCGCCACGATGCCCATCGCGACCGCGGTGACGCCGATGACCGTCGCCGTCCAGAAGGTGACCTCGCCGACCAGCACCAGATCGCGGACGGGTGAGAGCACCCGGAGATCGATGGTCGAGGGGCCGGCGGCGAGGAGACCGGGCCCGGCACCCCGCGCGATGCGGAACGCCACGAATCCGGCGACGGCGGATGCCAGCACCCCCGCGATCAGCGCCAGCAGCAGAGCCCACGTTCCCAGCGGCCGCCCGCGGCGCTTCGTCGGCACAGGAGCGAGCAGGGTCCCGACCGGCGGCGCGACGTGGGGCGCCGTGAAGACCGGTCCGTCCGGAGCGCTGGGGGAGGACATGCCGCCACTCTACGCAGCACCCTCCCTCCGGGGTGGCTCCGCCCGTCGAGCCCCGTCCCGGGTGGCTTCGCTTCACGCGGAGGTGGCTGAACCCGTCGACGTCACGGGTCGACACCGCACGGATGACCGTGCCCGTGTTCGTCCAGCCCCGCCCGGTGTCGGTGGCCCCGCGTAGACTTTCCCGAGTGACAGTTCCCGGGATCGTCCGCGCCCTCGAGCAGGCTGAGTCGTACCGCGACGCCGCGTCCGCGGCCTCCGCCGACCTGTCTCTCTCCCTCGTCGACGGCCTCGACGCGCCCGTCATCGCGGGCCTGATCGAGCGTCGTCGCGCCTCGGGCGATCCGGGCGCCGTTCTGGTGATCGCGCCGACGGGTCGTCGGGCCGAGTCGCTCGGTCCGGCACTGGATGCCGTGCTCCCCGGCGCCCAAGTGCTGCACTTCCCCGCCTGGGAGACGCTGCCGCACGAGCGGTTGAGCCCCAGCCCCGAGACGGTCGGACGCCGCCTCGACGTCCTCCGGCGCATCGCCGCGTGGAACGGCGAGTCGCCCTTGGTCGTCACCGCGTCCGTCCGCAGCGCCCTCCAGCCCCTCGCGCCCGGGCTCGGCGACGTCGAGCCCGTCGAACTCGTCGTCGGCGGACGCGGGCACGAGCTCGAGAGCGTGACCACCCGCCTCGTCGAATTGGCGTACCACCGGGTCGACATGGTGTCCCGGCGCGGCGAGTTCGCCGTGCGCGGCGGCATCCTCGACGTCTTCCCGCCGGTGGCCGACCACCCCTATCGCGTGGAGTTCTTCGGCGACGAGGTCGATCAGATCCGCGCCTTCTCGGTCGCCGACCAGCGATCGCTGCCCGGCGAGGTCACCGGGGTCACCCTCGTCCCCAGCCGTGAACTCCTCCTCACCTCGGAGGTGCGCGCCCGAGCGGCCGCGCTGCGCGACGGGTACCCGGGCCTGCGTCAGCTCCTGGAGAAGATGGCCGAGGGAATCCCCGCCGAGGGCATGGAGTCCCTCATCCCCGTGCTCGTCGACGATCTCGTCACCCTCGTCGACTACCTGCCGGGAGG
This sequence comes from Microbacterium sp. NPDC007973, assembly GCF_042958465.1. Lineage (NCBI taxonomy): Bacteria > Bacillati > Actinomycetota > Actinomycetes > Micrococcales > Microbacteriaceae > Microbacterium > Microbacterium sp. NPDC007973. The sequence continues at coordinate 3,145 of NZ_JBIBJJ010000004.1, read as the reverse complement.
TAGCGCCGTCGCCCTCGTCGATCCCGAGCGTTCTCTCGCCCGCGCGACGACACTCGGCGACACCAACCGCGAGTTCCTCGAGGCCGCCTGGTCGGCGGCGACCGCGGGGGCCGACACCCCCGTCGATCTCGACTCCGGCGACTTCGTGACGCTCGACGACCTGCACGAGCGCGCGAGCGGTCGCGGAGGCGTGTGGTGGCAGCTCAGCGCCTTCGATTCCGGAGCGGCTGATGCCGAGGACGAGGGCCTCGTGATCGGCGACGCCTCCGCTCAGCGCGTCAAGGCCGACGCGGTGCCGTCGTTCCAGGGCAACGTCGAGGGCGCCACCGCGCACGTCGGTCAGCTGCTCGCCGACGGCTGGTCCGTCGTGGTCACGGCATCCGGACCGGGGATGGTGGATCGCGCCCGAGACGTCCTCGCGGAGCGCGGCATCGCGGCCCGACGGGTCGACGATCTGCGCCTCCCGCCCGAGCCCGGGGTGGCCCACGTCGTGTGCGCGCCGATGGAACGGGGCTTCCAGCTCGTCGAGGCGCGGTTCGCCGTGATCACCGAGACCGAGTTCTACGGCCGGTCGGTGGGTTCCGACAACCGCGGCGCGAAGAAGCTCGCATCCCGTCGGCGCAACGTCGTCGATCCTCTGCAGCTCAAGCCCGGCGACGTCGTCGTGCACGCCACGCACGGCATCGGCAAGTTCCTCGAGCTGACGCAGCGCGAGGTCTCCAGCGGTGGCCGCAACGCGGTGAAGACGACGAAGGAGTACCTCGTCCTGGAGTACGCGCCGGCCAAGCGCGGCTACCCCGGCGACAAGCTGTTCGTCCCCACCGACCAGCTCGATCTGCTGTCGAAGTACGTCGGCGGTGAGGCGCCGACGCTGTCGAAGATGGGCGGCAGCGACTGGGCTGCCGCCAAGGGCCGTGCCCGCAAGGCCGTGCGCGACATCGCGGTCGAGCTGGTAAAGCTGTACTCGGCGCGCATGGCGTCCAAGGGCTACGCCTTCGGGCCCGACACCCCGTGGCAGCGCGAGCTGGAGGAAGCGTTCCCCTTCGCCGAGACGCAGGATCAGCTGCAGACGATCGACGAGATCAAGGCCGACATGGAGAAGCCGATCCCGATGGATCGCCTGCTCTCGGGCGACGTGGGCTTCGGCAAGACCGAGGTCGCGGTTCGCGCCGCGTTCAAGGCGATCCAGGACGGCAAACAGGTCGCGATGCTCGTGCCGACGACTCTGCTGGTGAAGCAGCATCTCGAGACGTTCGCCGAGCGCTTCGCCGGGTTCCCCGTCACCGTTCGCCCGCTCTCTCGCTTCCAGACCGACAAAGAGGCGAAAGCGACGCTCGCGGGCCTCACCGACGGCACGGTCGACATGGTCATCGGAACGCACCGCATCCTCACCGAGAAGGTCGTCTTCAAGGACCTCGGGCTCATGATCATCGATGAGGAGCAGCGCTTCGGCGTCGAGCACAAGGACCAACTGAAGAAGCTGAAGACCAACGTCGACATCCTGGCGATGAGCGCGACGCCCATTCCGCGCACACTCGAGATGGCGGTCACCGGGATTCGCGAGATGTCGACCCTGGCCACCCCGCCGGAGGACCGGCATCCGATCCTGTCGTACGTGGGCCCGCGCAACGACAAGCAGATCGCCGCGGCCATCCGCCGTGAACTGCTGCGCGAAGGCCAGGTGTTCTACGTGCACAACCGCGTGTCGTCGATCCAGCGGGTCGCCGCGCATCTCGCCGAGCTCGTACCTGAGGCGCGCATCGTCGTCGCCCACGGGCAGATGGGTGAGCACGCCCTCGAGCAGGTCGTCGACGACTTCTGGGAGCGCCGGGCCGATGTGCTCGTGTCGACCACGATCATCGAGACCGGTCTCGACATCTCGAACGCGAACACGATCATCATCGATCGCGCCGACAAGTACGGCCTGTCGCAGCTGCACCAGCTGCGCGGGCGCGTGGGGCGCGGCCGCGACCGGGCCTACGCGTACTTCCTCTACGACGACATGAAGCCGCTGTCCGAGACCGCGGCCGACCGCCTCGAGACCATCGCGGTCAACAACGACCTCGGTTCCGGAATGCAGGTGGCGTTGAAAGACCTCGAGCTGCGCGGCGCCGGCAACCTGCTGGGAGCGGAGCAGGCGGGTCACATCGCCGGCGTCGGCTTCGACCTGTACCTGCGCATGATCGGCGAGGCGGTGTCGACATTCCGCGGTGAAGACGTCGACGGCCCGACCGAGCTGCGCCTCGAGCTGCCGGTCGATGCGCGTCTGCCGGAGTTCTACATCGACAGTGAGCGGCTGCGCCTCGAGGCGTACCAGAAGCTTTCGGCCGCGGCATCCGCCACGGCGAAGGACGATGCCATCGACCTCGTCGTCGAAGAGCTCCGCGACCGGTACGGTGAGCCCCCGGCGGAGGTCGAGGGTCTCGTCGCCGTGGCCCGTCTTCGGCGCCGTGCCGCCCAGGCCGGACTCGCCGACGTCGTGGCCATGGGGTCCAACCTGCGTATCGCCCCCGCCGACCTCCCCGACTCCATCCGCGTGCGTCTCCAGCGCCTCTACCCGAAGGCGAAGCTGGTGGCAGGAGGGGATGCCATGGTCGTCCCCCTTCCTCAGGATGCCGACGACGCGAACCTCATCGCCTGGGTGCGGCAGCTGCTCGATGCGCTCTGGCCCGCTCCGGCGCAGAAGAGCGCCGAGGCCGCGAACGCCTGAACGCTCACGGTTCGCCGAGGGATTCCCGGAGGGCCCGGTCGACGACGCGTCGGCCGGGCCCTCCCGCGTTTCAGGCGTGTTTCCGCGGCATCACGGTCGCGACACGCCCGGGGTGTGTGCTCGATTCGACGGGGTGGTGGTTCGGGCGTAACTTATTACTTGTTCGCCCCACAGGGGAGAGCGGAGCGGCCGGAAGGCCCCGCAGCCCCTCAAGTAGCGAACCACCCCCAACATCTGTTCTTGAGAGTTTCGGTTCTCTGGTTTACAGTTGGGGTTCTGCCGTTCGGCACACTTCCTGAGATCTGCTTCGTTTGAGGTGGTCTTGTTGTGTGCGGATGGTGTGAAGGTAGTGAACTGCCTCACGGGTAGGTCGGGAGATCGTTTCTGTGGGTGCGTCCGTTCCTTGAGAACTCAACAGCGTGCACTTGTCAAATG